>JBMFSS010000011.1:0-78410 GCA_049967415.1 Candidatus Limnocylindrales bacterium | reverse complement strand
CCTGATTCCTCGTTTCAGCAGCTCGTCAGCGGCCAGCGGTCGGTGGATCGGGGCTTAGGCACCCACCCAGCCGGTCACGGTGTCGAGATGGCGGAACGTGATCTCGGTCATTCCACCGCTGCTGCGATACTCGAGCCAGCCTGCTCGGGCGGCTGTTTCCGTCAGCGCCCGCAGTTCTGCCTCGGTCCGGCCGAGCAAGCGGGCCCACCGGGCGGAGAAGAGGGCCGGTCCAGCGTAGCCCTCCAGGTGCCCAAGGTACAACGCATAGACCACGGCCGCCACATCGACCGACGGCGTCGCGCGGTGCTTGTCGCGGGTTCCGGCGAGCAGCCCGGCCTGGGTCCACGACGAGGCGATGTTCCGCCCGAGGTTGCGCAGCGACGCCGCGGCGTACCGGTCGGGGAAGGCCCCCGCGATCGCCGCCGAGAGGTCGGCCGCTCTGACCGGCGCGCCAAGCTTGGCCGACAGCACTACCTCCGCCGTCGCACGGAGGAGGATGTCTCGAGCACAGGCACACAACAGCGCGAGCAAGGGCTGATCGGCGCTGCGCACCTCCCAAAGCTCGCGCATCGCCGCGAACACCGGGATGTCTGGACGCAGGCCGTAGAGCTGCTTCAGATACATCAGCGTGTTGGCGCGGTTGGCGGCCGTGGACTTCGCGAGGGCGTTCTCCTTGACCGCGGCGCGCTGGTAGTCGGCGAACGACGCCGCACCGGGCGCGGCCGCGAGGAGCAGGCGCAGCTCGGCCAGCATCATCGTCTTGCCCGTGTGGGTGCCGATAGGGCGGTTCGACAAGCCCGCCGTCAGTGCCCGCTCCGGCACGAGGGCGGGCACGGTCGAGGCCGCTACGTCGGGCAGTCCCATCTCGAAGAGGGTAGCGCCGAGCGGGCTGGCGAGTGGCGCCCTCCAGACGTCGGAAGCGACGGACTGAGCGGTCCGCATCGGCGAGGACTGCTCTCGTCGAGGGCCGCGTCGAGTGGTGTCGGCGCCCCTCGAGGCCGCGCTCGCTCCGTCACTCGCCATGGATTGCATGGGACTTCGCGTCTTCTATCAGCCGGCGCACCGACGCCCGTCCCCAGGCGGGCGAGGCGGTGCGGCAAGGCGAGCAGGCGAAGGAGGTGCTGGTACTCGGCGCCCGTGTAACCGATCGGGAGCAGATCACCGATGCCCCAGATCGGTCTGCTGGGGTTCTGGGAATGCGCCGGCACTCCCGTGCGAGCCGGCGGTCGAGTGCCACCTACCACATCCCCCGCGGATCGCCTGCCAGGCGGGACCCGGAGTGGGACACGCGGGCCTCTCCGAAATCTTCGACGGTCTCTTCTGGAATGCCACCACTCTCGCTGTAGAAGTGGCGGCCGGCCTCATGGTGGGACGATGTCGGGATCGGGTGCTCGATGACCTCGGCCATGCCCGCGTGTGCCCCTCACCTGCCGACCTACCTGGTGCTGGGCCTCAGCTTACCGGCCGATGTGCCAGCTCGCATGGCACAACTGGCCCCCCACGATCATTCCATCGTGTTGACTTCTGGGCGCCGCGGAGTGAGTGATGTGCCCGACACGATCCCGCACGAGGGCACCCGCCATGACCAGCCCACGACTCCTCCCCGCCAGGACCAGCGACGCCTCACCCTGGGATCAGGCCCTGTACGCCTTCCTGGTCGAGAAGGGCGCCCGCTCGGGGTCTCGCCGCACGGTCGAGGGGTACGGCCGCATGTTGTGGCCCTTCTTCGCCGAGCTCGGGAAGACCCCCGACCAGGTGACCCCAGGGGATGTCCTCGGCTGGGCGCACGGCGTCGGGAAGTCCGGGCGGACCCCCTCGGCCACCACGGTGGGGGCCCGGATCGCGTGCTTGAGCAGCTACTTCAAGTTCTTGATCCGCATGAACCTTGTGACGGCCAACCCCTGCGATGCCCTGCAACGCCCGAGGACCGTGGCGGCTCTGGCCCGAGGGTTGAGCGCTGACGAAGTGCGGCGGCTGCTCGCCGTGGTGCCCGATACCGCGCGCGGCCGACGGGACCGTGCGCTCGTGCTCACCTTCGTCCTCACAGGCAGGCGCCGGAGCGAGGTGCTGAACCTGACCGCGGGCGACATCATCGTGGGCGACGACCTCGTCATGTACCAGTACCGGGGCAAGGGCGGCAAGCGCGGGCGACGGGAGCTGCCGCGGCCGGCCTTCGAGGCGATCAGCCGCATGCTCGCCGATGCGGGCCAGGACCTCGCCACGATGGACCCGGGTGAGTCGCTCTGGCGGATCTCCTCCGGCACCTTCTACGGCAGGTTCCGCCGGTACCTGCAGCAGGCGAGCCTGGCACCCACGGGCTTGCACGTCTTGCGCCACTCGGCGGCGAAGCTGCGGCGCGACGCCGGGGAGAGCGTCGAGGCGGTGTCGGCATTCCTCGACCACTCGAGCCTGGCCGTCACGACCACCTACCTGCGCCGGCTCGAGGGGGTCGAGGACCGGACCTGGCGCGACGTCGCGGCGGCCATCGGCGCGTAACGCTGCGTGCGCCTATCCCGGCCCCCCGTGTGCGCGCCGCGGGGGCCCGCCAGGGGCGCCTGCGGCGCTCGCTCGCCGGCCCCGGGGCGCCCGGGCGGCCCCTCGCTCTTCCAGGTAGGCGCGCACCGCAGCCCACAGTGCGTCCTCGGTGTCATGCGCGTGCCGCGCCACGAAGAGCTCGACGGCCCGCCGGGAACGCCGCACCCCAGCCTCGACGAGCGCCGCCCGGATCGCCGAGCGCACCTCTCGCAGCCGGCGCCGCCGCGCGAGCTCATCGACCGCGCGCTCCTCGTACGCTTCCCGCTCCGAGGGCGTCAGCAGGCTCAGGCTCTCGTGCCCATCGGCGCCGGCCAGTTCGAGCGCGAGCGCCCGCACGGACCGCGCTGACCAGCGGCTGCGCGCCCGGAGCCTGCCGAGCGCCGCATGCTCGTGCGCGCGCCGTTCCGCATCGGAGAGCTGGGCAAACGCCCGCGGGCCCCCCGCGAGGGCAGCCGCGACCCGCCGCACGCGCGCGAGCGGGATGTCGGGCTCGGCCGGCTGCAGATACGGGTCGGCGGTGGCGCCGCCATAGAGCTGGGCGTCGGCCAGCGCCGGCTCCTCCCCGAGCGCCTCCTCGCCATCCTCGGCCCCGTCAGGTTCGGAGCTCGCAGAGCCCGTGGCGGGGGACCGCTCGGCCATCGCCTCCTGGACGGCCCCCGTGGTGAGGAGCCGAAGGTACGAGGACCCGAGGGGATAGGCTGGGGTGTGGGTGCCCTGGCGCGCCTGCTCGAGCAACGCGCTCGCCGCGGCGTGCACGATGGGCTCCGCCTGCATTTCGCTGAGCAGCGGGCGGCCGCTGCTCGAGAAGCGGGGCCAGAAGCGCCTGGCACGCAGTGCGACCAGCAGCGCTCGTGCCGCCTCGTCCTCGCTGAGCCAACGCTCGTGCACGCCGACCTGGAGGACCCGCAGCTCCGGGTAGCCGCGCGCGCTGACGACGATGGCGCTCCAGCGCGGGGCGCCCCAGGCGCGCTGCCACTCCTGTGCCCGATGGGCGCCGGGCCGGGCGAGGCGGACCGCCTCGGGCGGTGCGGGCAGGTCGGTCTCGAACCTCGGGAGGCCCGCGATCAGGTCAGGCACCCGGCGCAACGCCGAGGGGTTGCCGATCGGCGAGTCCTCGATCCCAGCGTCCATGCCGCGCGGCGCCGAGATCCAGTGCCGGATCGGGTGGCCCGCGGGGTCCCGCAGCTGCGGGGGCTCGAAGGTGAAGCAGAGGCGCACACGCGGCCGCGCCCGATAGGTCGCCAAGAGGTCGGTCGCGCGGGGGAACGCGCGAGCGGTCGGGGCCCGCCCCGGCGTCACCCAGCGCGGGTCGTCGCCCCACTGCTGCCACCACAGCGCGCCGCCGGGCACCACGCCGGAGCGGTCGGGCGGCGGTGGACGCCAGAAGCCCGCCACCGTCGGTGCCGCGGGCGCGGGCCACACGATCGGTACCTCCACATACGCCGCACCAGCGAGTGGCACGGGCGCCCCATCCTCGTCCCGCAGCTCGACGGCGAAGGGGCTGGGCATGGCGGCGAGGTCCCAGCCGGCGAGGGGTGCCGGATGCTGGCCCCGGAGCCAGCGCGCGGCAAAGCGCGCGAGCTGCGCGAGGGCGCGCGCCAGACCTTCGTTTTCCGCCTCCACACCCCGAGTATGGACCAGCAGGCCGGTCAGGCTCCCCCGGCATCGGCGCTCGCCCCCACGCCCGCGCCGGCCGATCCCCGCTCGCTGGTCGCGGTGTCCGAGGCCGCCCGGCTGCTGGCCGAGGCTCGGACGCTTGACGACGTGCGCGAGGTGCGCAACCTCGCCGAGGCAGCCCGCCTCTACGCGCGCAAGGCGCATTTGGGGCTCGCGGCGCAGAACAGCGCCGCCGCGATCAGCCTCGAGGCGCAGGCGAAGGCCGACGAGATCATCCGGGCCGCACGGGAGGCGGGCGCGCTCGCCACGCAGGGCCAGGGCCTCCCGAAACAGTTGACGAGCTCAACTGTTTCGCTTCCCACCCTCGCCGACCTCGAGGTCTCGCGCAACGAGGCGGCCGCCTGGGCCAGGGTCCGTGCGGTGCCCCCGGAGCAACGCGCGGCATACGTCACCGCGGCCTCGGCGGCGGGCGAGGAGGTCACCCGCGCCGGGCTCCTGCGTTACGCCGAGCGGGGACGCGTGCCCGACCCGCGCGCCGACGAGCTGCCACCCGAGCCCGCGGACGCAGATCTCTACGTCCAGCCTGGCGATCTCTGGCTCCTCGGGGACCACCGGCTCCTGTGCGGGGATGCCACCGATCCGCTGGCCGTGGCCCGCCTCCTCGATGGGGAGGAACCCAGGCTCTTGGCCACCGACCCACCCTATGGGGTCTCGCTCGACCCGACCTGGCGCGACGCCGTGTACAACACCGCCGGTCGGCTGGGGCCGGCGGCGTATCGCGCCGAGCGGCCCTACATGCTGCGCGCTGGTCCAGCTGGCCAGCCCGAGTCCGAGGACGCCACACGGGCGGCCGGTGGCGCCCACCGGCGCACCGCGGGCCACCGCCACACCACGATCAGCGGCGACGTCCGGGCTGACTGGTCGGAGGCGTTCGCCCTGGTGCCCAGCCTCCAGGTCGGCTACATCTGGCACGCCGGCGTCCATGCGGCCGAGGTGGCGCTCGGGCTCGAACGGATCGGCTTCGAGATCGTCTCCCAGATCGTCTGGGATAAGGGGCTCTTCGCCATCGGACGCAGCTGGTACCACTGGGCGCACGAGCCCTGCTGGGTGGCGCGCCGGCCCGGCGTCCCCAACCTCTTCATCGGCGAGCACAACCAGTCGACGATCTGGCGGGCACCCAGCCCCAAGATGATCATGTCGGGCTCGGAGGAGGAGAAGCAGGACCACCCCGCGCAAAAGCCCGTCCTCCTCTTCGAGATCCCCATCCGCAACCACCTGGCGCCCGGCGAGGCGGTCTACGACCCGTTCGTGGGCTCCGGCACCACGATCATCGCCGCGGAGAGCCTGGGCCGGCGCTGCTACGCCATGGAGCTCGACCCGCGCTACGTGCAGCTCGCCAAAGAGCGATGGGAACGCTTCACCGGCCGCCAGGCGGTGCGCGGATGAGCGAGCGGCACGAACCCGACGGCGCCCCGCAGCCGCTCGGGCTCGAAGGACTCGCGGAGCCCGCGCGCCGCTTCCCGGTGCGCGACGCGGCAGGGGTGCTCCGGGCGACCCTGGTGCGCACCGCCGACAAGCAGCTCTGGTGGGAGGCACCCGACGGCACCCGGGGCCTGGGCGGGCGGCGGGCGGCCGACCTCCCCCTCTACGGCGCCGAGCGCCTGCGCCGCCTGCCGCTCGAGGTGCCGGTCCTCGTCACCGAGGGTCCCAAAGACTGCGAGGCCTGCTGGCACGCCGGCCTGCCCGCCGTGGGCACACTGACCGGCGCCGGCGGGCTGCCCAGCGCGGCGGCGCTCGAGGTGCTCCGCGATCGGATCGCGATCCTCTGGCCCGACCATGACCCGGCAGGCGCCGCGCACATGGCGGCGCTCGCGGACGCGCTGCGCGACGTGGCGCGCGAGGTGCGGGTCCTCGACGTGGCGGAGCTGCCGGCGAAGGCCGGGGCGGCCGACCTGCCGAGCGCGGCGCTCGCGCGGTTCGTCGCGACGCACGCGCGTACCTACGCGCGCGTAGGTAGGGTGGGAGACGATCTGTCGAGAGAGCACGAGACAGCTCCTTCTCTCTCGACCGGAGCGGAGCCCTTACCTACGCGCGCGAGGGTGCCCACGCGCCGGCTGAGCCGTCGTGACGTGGCGGCCCTGCGCGCCGGCGTGCGGCTCACCTTCGCCGCTCCGGGCGACACGGCGCTGGGCGAGCTGGTAGCGAGCTTCGAGCGGATCCAGGGCCGGGTCGCCAAGCCCGCCCAGGTCGGGTACCTGATGCGCCTGTATCGCATCCACGGCCCGGCCACCAGGACGCTCCTCGAAGCGCTGTACCGGGAACGGGGCTCGACCGAGAACCTGCTCCTCGCGCTCGAGGTGGCGCGCCCCGCTTGGCTCCCCGAGGAGGCCGAGGCCGACGAGGCCCCGGGCGCGCCCTGGCCACCCGACGACCCAGGCCCGGGCGAGGCCCAGGCGCAGGACCTGGCCGAGGAGGAGGGCACGTGGACGGGCTGACCCTCCTGCGCCAGGCCCGTCCGGCCGGCCTGCGGATCTCGGTCGATGGGGGGACGCTCGGGGATGCCGGCGGCCGCAGCCAGGCGGGCGGGCCGGATGAGCGCGCCGGCGCCGGTGAGGAGCTGGCGCTCCAGCTCGCGCTCTGGCTCGCCGACGTGGCCGCCGAGGCCGCGGTGGCGGCGCGGGCAGCGGAGCCCGACGCGACCGGCGTGGGCCGGGCACCCGAGCCACCGTCGCCCCCGAAGCGGGTGCGCTGATGGCGCTTGCACTGTCGGCCGAGCCGAGCGTTCATGTGGGGGTGGGCCAGTACCTCATCTACGTGCGCCGCTCCTACAAGGAAGCGACTGCGGCCGATCTCTCCGACGAGCAACAGGAGGCCGCCTGCCGGGCGCTACTCCCGCCCGGTGCGGCGGTGCGGGTGATCAGCGACTCGGGCGGGCACCAGTCGGGCTATAGCGCGGCGCGCGACGGCTATCAGGCGCTGCTGCGGGCGCTGGCGGCAGGCGAGGTGGCGGCGATCGCCGTGTACGACCTGAGCCGCCTCGCGCGCAACGCCCGGTTGATGCTCGAGCTGCGCGACCGACTCGAGCGCCACGCGGTGCCCCTGCTCGTGGCGAACTTGCCGGGCGCGCGCTTCGACGGGGCCACCGGGCGCTACCTCTTCGGGCAGCTCTGTCTCGCCGCGCAGCTCCAGCGCGACTTGGACTCCGAACGGATGAGCGGCATCCAGCGCCGGCTCTTCGAAGATGGGCGCCATCGGGGCCACGATCCCCTGGGCTATCGGAGCCTGCGGACGCCCGCAGGAGACCTCGTCCACCCCCGCCAGCTCGACATCGTCCCCGAGGAGGCCGCGGTCGTGCGGCGCATCTGGCACGCGCTCGTGAGCCACTCCTACGAGGAGGTGGCCGAGATCTTGAACCGCGAGGGGGTTCCCCACCGAGACCGCGGTCCCTGGTCGAGAGAGGCGATCCGCGACATCGTGCGCCGGGGGCGCATGTACGCAGGCTTCGTGGTCGAGCATCGTGGCCGCGACGAACGCCCCGGACGCCACCCCCCGATCCTCAGCGAGGCCGAGCTCCAGCGCACCCTGGCCGCCATCGCCGCCCGCACCCGGGTCGGCAACAAGCCCCGCCCCTTCCGCAGCTACGCCCTGCGCGGGCTGCTCTACTGCACCTGCGGGGCGCGCATGCGCGGGGAAGCGCATCGCCAGCGCGGCACCGAGCGGCGCTACTACCGCTGCCCAGCCTTGGGCTGCCACGCCCGACGCGTCCCAGCGGATGTCGTCGAGCAGGAGGTCCTCGGCGCGATCGGGCAGGGGATGCTCCCGGCGTCGGTCATCGAGGCCGCGCGCAGCGAGCTGCGCCGCCGCCTCGAGACCCCCGAGCTCGCACTGGCCGGCCGTCAGCGGGCACGCCTCCTGACGCGCCTCGAGCAGCTCCAGAAGCAGCACGCCTGGGGTGACTTGAGCGACGCCGCCTATCAGGCCCAACGGGATGCGACCCGCGCCGCCCTCGCCGAGCTCCCCGACGGCGATCGCATCCGCACCTTCGATGCCTACCGGGCGAAGGTGCTCGCGCTGCCCGAGGCGATCGCCGCAGCCTCGGGTGCGCGCCGCGAGGAGCTCTGCCACATGGTGATCGAGCGCATCGTGGTGCGCGACCGCCAGCTCGAGGCGATCGAGTGGACACCACCAGCACGACCGTTCTTTGCCCGCCTGTCCCCAGGAAGACAGCGGGAGTGGCCCCAAGGGGATTCGAACCCCTGATCTCCGCCTTGAAAGGGCGGCGTCCTAGGCCTCTAGACGATAGGGCCCCGGCCGCGCAGTCTACAACGTGGCTCCGCGTGAGCCCGCAGGAGCGCCCCCGCCGGCCGCAGAATCGATCGCCGGCAGGACCGCCGGGTGGATCGCCTGCCCGCGCGCGACGCCCGCCCTCGGCCCGGCGGCGCCGCCTATGCGTACAGCAGTGCCAGCACCGCGGCGGCGGCGAGGCAACCCCAGGCCGCCAGCGCGATCAATCCGCCGAGCAGCGCCGCCCAGAAGGCCCGGGCGCTCTTTCCCTCGCGCGCGGCCCGGTATGCGGCGATCGCTCCCGCCACCGCGAGCGATGCCAGCGTGAGCGCCAGGACCAGGAGGCCAGCGACCAGGATGGCGACCTGGTTGCTGCTCCGATCAACGATCCCCCACCCGAGAAAGACCAGCGAACCGAGGAATGCGATCAGAAAGAGTCGCTGGGTCGTGTCCAGGCGGGGCCGGCGCCCCTCGACGGCGGGCGCTGGACGCGACGGCCGAGCTTCCCGAAAGACGCCACGGGCACCGGTCGCATCGCGCCGGGCGCGCCCCGGTGGCCCCGCCCCGAACAATCAAGCCCCCCGCGTGCGCTCGCGCCCGGGCGCCCCTCGAACGCTGGCGCCCGCGGTCGCCGCGCCGCGGGCAGTGGCCGGCACCAGCCCGTCGGCCCCGAGGCGGTGGTAGATCACGACCTTGTGCGACAGGCGTGGCCGGCGCATCGTTTCGGCTACGCGCTCGCCTCGCTCCCCGAATGCATCGACCAGGAAGGATCGTGCATCCTCCAGCGACTCGAACGTCCACCAGCCGTGGAGAACGCGCAGCTTGAAACCCCGGGCCGCGTACTCCGCGTCGCGTGCCCGCAGCGCACGGTAGATCTCGGGCGTTTCACCTTCGGGCCGGAGCCGGGCGACCTCGTCGCGCCCGTAGTCCATCACCAGCAGGACGCGCCCGTCGGGGCGCAGGAGCCTCGCGATTGCCGACATGGCGGGCTGATCGGGCAGGGCCACCGCTCCCGACTCGCCCCAGAACCGCACCACCACGTCGGCGCAACCGGGAGGGAGCTCTGCGCCGTCCTCGGCGGAGGCCGTGACGTGGGCATCGAGCGCGCGCAACTCGGCCGCCCGGGGACCGTCCGTACGCAGCGCCACCACGTCGCGCCCGGCAATCTCCCCGAGATCCGCGATGGCGCGCGGGATCTTGCCGTCGATGTCCACGGCGCGCTGTAGCCGGGATGCGATCAGGCGATTGGTGAACGTGAACGGGAGATCAGCCACTCCGTCGGAGTATAGAAGGAGCGCTGGCCGGTCCCCGCTTCCCGGCGCCGGGGTGCGTCAACCAAGCGCGCGCAACACCAGGCCTTCACGCGCCGGAACGTCCAGCACGATCGGCCCGGCGCCCACCCGGAAGGGCCCCGCGGTGACCGCCCCGGAGGCACCGGAGCCGGCGCCGGACGCGCGGACAGAGCCGGCGCCGGACATCGTCCCGTCCGCGCCCGCTCCCCTCGGCGATGCGCCACCAGCCGAAGCAGCCACCGACGACGCGCCTGCGGCGCTCAGGTCCGACCAGCCGGGCAATGGCTCGATGGCCAGACTCCGCCCTGCGGCCTCCGGCACCATCACCTCCACGCGCTCCGGGGCCTCGCCCGCGTTCACGGCCACCAGCACCACCTCGCCGGCGCCTGCCCGGACGTGCACGTGGGTCATGGCCTGGGCGGCAACGCGCCGGAACGATCCCGCGCCCCGCAGGGCCGGGTGGGCATGTCGCAACGCGATCGCCGCCCGCACGAAGGCCCGGAGGGACTGGTCCCAGGCCGCGGGATCGGCGGGGAAGGCTCGGCGGCAGTCGGGGTCCGCGCCTCCCTCCAGGCCAACCTCGTCACCGTAGTAGATGCACGGCGCGCCCGGCAGCGTCATCTGCAGGAGGACCGCGAGCCGGAGCGCTGCCCGGTCGCCGCCCGCCATGGTCACGAAGCGGGGGGTGTCGTGGCTGTCCAGCAGGTTCAGCTGGGCCGCCACGACGTCGGGGACGTAGGCGCTGAGCGTCCGCTCGAGGCGGCTCGCGAACCCCGCCGCGTCGAGCGGTACCACGTTGCGCGCCAGCTCGGCCTGCCCCGCGATCGCCGCTCGATCGAGACGCGCGCCGGCCGTGAAGCCCAGCACCGCCTCCAGGAGCGGGTAGTTCATCAGCGCGTCGAACCGGTCGCCCGTCAGCCACTCCGGCGCCTCGTGCCAGATCTCGCCGACCAGGTACGCCTCGGGGTTGATGGCCCGGACCCGCCGGCGGAGCTCGCGCCAGAAGTCCGCGTCGCCGATCTCCTCCGGCACGTCCAGGCGCCAGCCGTCCACGCCAAAGCGGATCCAGTGCTCCGCCACGCTCAGCAGGTACTCGCGAGCCTGGGGGTTGGCGGTGTTCCACTTCGGCAGCGCCGGCTGGTCCCACCAGGCCTGATAGCCGAGCATCCGCAGGGAGGCCGAACCGAGCCGGTACGCGCCGGTCGACTCGGCCCCCTCCAGGGCGCGCTGCTCCTCGGGCGACGGGTAGGCGCGCACCGGTCGGCCGGCATCCAGCCGGGCCTGGTCGAACACGAACCAGTCGCGATACGGGGAAGCGGCACCGGCTTCCAGGACGTGGTGGAACGCCCAGAACCCGCGCCCGGCGTGGTTGAAGACGCCATCCAGCACAACTCGCATCCCGCGGGCATGGCACGCGTCCACGAGCTCGCGGAGCGCCGGCGTGCCCCCCAGCAGCGGGTCGACCGCCAGGTAGTCGTAGGCCTGGTACCGGTGATTGGAAGCGGACTGGAAGACCGGCGTCAGGTACAGCGCCGTGACCCCCAGGTCCCTGAGCTCGCCCAGGTGCTCCGTGATCCCAGGCAGGTTGCCACCCTTGAACCCGAACCGCGTGGGCGGTGCGTCCCACGGCTCAAACGGCCCGGGGGCCACGACCCGGAGGCTTCGCGCGAAGCGGTCCGGAAAGATCTGGTAGAAGACCGCGTCCTGCACCCAGTGGGGCGTGCCGTCCGTCATCCCGAGCAATCCGTCATGCCAAGCAACCGGTGGAAGGGGAGCCGCGCGGGCACCCATCGCCAAGCCTGCCCCTGCCACGCCGGGGGCACCGATCGCACCGCATCCGCCAGCCGATGCCCGCGCGCCAGCGTGGCTGCACGCCGCCGGCCCTCACCCCTTGACGCCGCCGATCGCCAGTCCCATCGCCTTCATGGATCGCATCGAACTGGTTCTCCTCCCAGTGGCAGGCGGTCCGCCGGATCAATGACCGGCGCCCCCTTGCTGGTCAAGTCGGACCGTGGCCGGCCCGACACCGTCTCCCGCACGTGGCGGGGTCGTTTCGCCCCAGGCCCCATCGGGCCCCCCGACTCCTGGGGCCGGGAACGAGATCGCGCCATGAGGCGCCAGTCATCGGGCCTGCGCCACCTCCTCGCGAACGTCCGCCGCCGGCGGCGCGGCCGTCGAACGCCGCACCACAAGGCGCGTCTGCAGAACCCGGTGCTGCGCAGGAGCAACCGCCCCCGCCCCGAGTTCGTCCAGCAGCAGCCGTGCCGCCTCTTCTCCCTTGCGCCGCACGGGCTGGTGAACCGTCGTGAGCGGCGGATCGGAGAAACGACCCACCGGAAGGTCGTCAAAGCCGACGATGCTGAGATCGCGCGGCACGCGCAGGCGCAAGTGCCGGCTCGCCTGAAGGACGCCGATCGCGATCGCGTCGCTCATGGCCAGCACGGCGGTGGGCCGGAGCCCATCCTCCCAGGCGCGCAGGAATGCGGCCTCGCCGCCCTCGAAGGCGGCCGGCGCGACCACCACGCTCTCGGGGCCGAGGTAGATGCCCGCCCGTTCAAGGACCGCCTCGTACCCCCGCAAGCGCCGCGCCATCACGCCGTCCTGTGGTCCTTCACTCAGGATCGAGGCGGCCGACTCCCGAGGGGCGGCCGACCCAAGGTGCCCGAGCGTCTCCCGTCGCCCGCTGTCCGCGGATTCCGCGGCTGTCACGGGTTCCGCGGCCACAGTGGACGACCGAGCAGCAGCCGCGTCCTCTTCAGGCGCCGCCGCTTCACCCAGCGTGAGCCTCTCGGCGGCTACTCGACCCTCGCCAGCCGCCAGTCCCTCACCGGCCGCCAGTCCCTCTGCAGCCACCGGACCCTCCACCGCGATCACCAGGATCCGGCGGTGCCCCAGATCGACCAGGTGTTGGGCGGCTGCGCGGGCCCCTCCCTCATCGTCGACCTCGACCGCGGAATGCTCCGGCCAGGCCGGTGCGTCCACCAGGACCATCGGCACGTTGGCGTGGCGGATCGCCTCGATTTCCGGGTAGGTCTCGTCCAGGCCCAGCGCCACGACGCCGTCCACCGTGGCGCGATCCAGGGCGCGGGCGATGGAGCCGCGCAGCGGCGAGATCAACAGCAGGCCGAACCCGCGCTCTTCGGTGACCGAGGTGACCCCCTCTGCGAAATAAGCGAAGAACGGGTTCGCGAAAACCTGGCTCAGCGATTGCGGCGTCAGCAGGCCGATCGTCATGGTCCGGCGCGCCGAGAGCATCCGCGCCACCGGGTGCGGCCGGTAGCCGAGCTCCGCCGCGACACTTCGAATCCGGTCCGCGGTCTCCGCGCGCAGCCTCTCCGGGCTATTGAAGGCAAACGAGACGGATGCCTTGCTGACGCCCGCCACCTGCGCGACGTCGGCGATGCGAGGACGCCTGGGACGAGTTTCCGTCACTGGTGCTCCTGGAGCGGTCCGTCCGGGCCGGTGGACCGGCTGATCCTGTGCCGGGTTGTGCGGGCTGCACGTCGGGCGTTGCACGAACGCTCGGCCCGACTGCACTGCAGGTGGCTGGGCCGGTTTATTGAACCGGTTTACGACGGAGTTTAGGGGGGTTGGTGAAGATGTCAATACCCTTGCGAAACCAATATTGTTGAAGAAGCCCGTGTCGACGAGGCGTGCTCCCGAGGTGGCAGGCGAATCTCTCTGCCCGCACGGGCGCGCCGCCACCTGCGCGCTGTCACCCTGCCGGTCGAGGTGGCCGCTTCCGAAGACCCGCCGCCGGAGCGCCGCCGGATCGCCCGGCCGCCGGATCGCCCCCCGTCGCGCGCCCCGCCGCCGGATCGCGGCCAGATCGCCCCGCCGCCGGATCGCCCCGTCGCGCGCCCCGTCGCGCGCCCACCGTCCCCGTGCGTGGCAGAATCGAGTCGATGGTCTCGACCTTCCGCCAGATGCCGGTGGGCGCGTGGCGCTTCCCCGGGCACAGCCGCGGCATCGCCGCGCCGGTCGTGACCAGCCACGTCCCGGAACGGTGCCCGTTGCGAGGCACGCGCCTCCCCGCCGGCCGCCGAGCCCCCCGCAACGAGGTCTGACGCATGCGCTTCGTCCGATACCGTGAGGTTCAGCCCGCCGGGAACGCGGCAGCTTCCGGCCTGGACTTCCCCGCGCTCCCGCGCCTGGGGCTGCAGTTCGACGCCGAAGCCAACGGCCGCGGTGGCCGGATCCTGCCGCTTGATGCCATCCCCGGCCTGGCCGACGACCAGGACCGTGCGCAGGCCCTCGATGCTGCCGACCTGGCCGGGTTCCTGGCTGCCGACACGCAGCTGGCCGCCACGCGCGCGGGACTCGACCGGCTGCAGGATCCTTCGCCCTTCCTGCTGCCCGCCATCCGGGCACGGCTGCTCGCACCCCTCCACCGGCCGGGCAAGATCGTCTGCGTGGGCCACAACTATCGAGAGCACGTCGAGGAACAGGGGCTCCCGGTCCCCGATCGGCCCACCCTGTTCGCCAAGTGGGCGAACGCGGTGGTGGGACACGGCGAGCCGGTGGTGCGGCCGGACGCAACGGACGCCCTCGACTTGGAGGCAGAGCTGGCCGTGGTCATCGGCAGCCGCGCACACCGCGTGCCGGAGACCCTGGCACTCGCACACGTGGCGGGCTGGACGGCTGTCAACGACGTGTCCGCCCGCGACCTGCAGGGCTCGAAGCCGGCGCTGAAGCCGGGGGCCCACGGCGATGGTCAGTGGGTCCGAGCAAAGGGGTCGGACACATTCCTGCCGATGGGCCCTGTAATGGTGACCATCGACGAGCTTCCCGACGTATCGGCACTGGCGGTGCGCTCTTGGCGCACGACCGGCGAGGGCACGGAGGTGCCCATGCAGGACGGCAACACGCGGACCATGATCTTCAGCGTCCCGCAGCTGATCGCCTTCATCAGTGCGGTCATCACCCTGGAGCCGGGCGATCTCATCGTCACCGGCACGCCGTCGGGGGTCGGCGTCTTCCGAGACCCGCCCGTCTACCTGGTCCCAGGCGACGTCGCAAGCGTGGAGGTGGCAGGTATCGGACGCATCGACAACCCGGTCGTCGCCTATGACGGGACGGTACCCCTCGGATCGCCCGCCGCGAACCTCCTTGGGGATATCGGCTAGCGCTGGGCAGGGATGGCCGCGAGGACAAACGCGGCCGACACACAAACGCGGCCGACACACAGTCCGACGGAGGGGCTGCCAACACGGGGGACACAGGGGTAGGGGTCGCCAGCATGCGGCTCGGGGCAGAGACGGCGCGTAACGGCGTCGCGAAAGGAGCAAGACCTTCCATGGTCGGATCCACGCTCGAGGGGGACACCAGACCGGAACCCATCCCAACTCAGATGCGGGCGCTCGTGAAGCTGGAACCCGGTCCCGGCGAGAGCCTCATGGAGGTGCCCGTCCCGCGCCCCGGTCCCGGTGAGGTGCTGGTCAAGCTCGAGGCGGTCAGCCTCTGCGGCACCGACATCCACATCGATCGCTGGGATCCCTGGGCGGCGGCCAACATGGTGACGCCGCGCATTTTCGGCCACGAGATGGCGGGGCGCGTGGTGCAGCTGGGCGAGGGCGTGAGCCGTGTTGCGCTCGGCCAGCGGGTCGCAGCCGAAACCCACCTGGTGGACTGGACCTGCTACCAGTGCCGAACCGGTCGCGCCCACGTCTGCCAGCACTACCGGATCCTGGGCGTGCACGCCGACGGCGCCTTCGCCGACTACGTGGTGTTGCCCGAGACCAACGTCTGGATCAGCGATAACCTGCCGGCCGAGATCGCGGCGCTCCAGGAGCCGATGGGCAACGCCGTCTTCTCCGTCTTCGTGGAGGAGATCGCCGGCCAGAGCGTCGCCATCCTCGGCTGCGGGCCCATCGGGCTCATGTCGATCGCCATCGCCAAGCGCGCCGGTGCGCGCCGCGTGATCGCCACCGACATCCGCGCGGAGCGACTGGCGCTGGCGGAGCGGATGGGTGCCGACGTGGTGATCAACGGCGCCAACGTCCGCCCCGACGAGGTGGTGGCGCGCATCCGCGCCGAGACCGACGGTGACGGCGCGGACGTGGTGCTCGAGATGTCCGGTGCGGAGGCGGCCCTCCACCAGGGCTTCGCCGCGGTCACCAACGGGGGCCGCGTCTCGCTGCTCGGCACCCACGCCCACCCGGTCACGCTCGACGTCTCCAGCGAGATCATCTTCAAGGCGCTGCGGGTCTACGGCATTACAGGTCGGCGGCTTTTCGAGACCTGGTACCAGACACGCGCGCTGCTCGAGGAGGGGCTCGATCTGACCCCCATCATCACGCACCGCCTGCCACTGTCGCGCTACCGCGAGGCGTTCGACCTCGTGGCGGCGGGGCACGCGGGCAAGGTGGTGCTGCTGCCCCAGGAGGACTGACATGTCCGACAAGACAGCGCTGCAAGCTGCCGAGACGCCTGTCGGGCGCCCGGATCCCCTCGGTTACCTGGCCGACGAGATCGCGGACCTGCAGGCAAAGCACCTGTACCGGCCCCTCCGGGTGATGACGGGCGCTCAGGCCACCCGCACCACCATGGACGGGAGGCCCGTCATCAGCCTCTCGTCCAACAACTACCTTGGCCTCGCCACGCATCCGCACCTGGTCCAGGCGGCGCTCGACGCGGTACGCGACCTGGGTGTGGGGAGCGGCGCGGTCCGCACCATCGCCGGGACCATGGAGCTGCACCAGGAGCTGGAGCGGCGGCTGGCGGCGTTCAAGCACACCGAGGCCGTGCTCACCTTCCAGTCGGGGTTCACCGCCAACAGCGGCGTGATCCCGACGATCACGGGCGAGCGCGACCTGATCGTCAGCGACGAACTCAACCACGCGTCGATCATCGACGGGGTGCGGCTCTCCCGGGCCGCACGCGCCGTCTACCCGCACCGCGACGTGGATGGGCTGGAGGCGGTGCTGCGCGAGGCACGGGCCAAAGGGAAGGTGCCAAGCGAGCCGGCCGGATCGGGCGCGTCGGGCGCGTCGGGCGGATCGGGCGCGTCGGGCGCATCGCCCCGCTCGAACGGCTACGAGCACATCCTGGTGATCACCGACGGCGTCTTCTCCATGGACGGCGACATCGCGCCGCTCCCCGGCATCTGCGAGGTGGCCGAGCGGTACGGGGCGGCCGTGATGGTCGACGATGCACACGCGTCGGGCGTGCTGGGGCGCAACGGGCGCGGGACCATCGATCACTTCGGCCTGCACGGGCGGGTCGACGTGCAGGTCGGCACCCTCTCGAAGGCGGTGGGCGTGCTGGGCGGGTACGTGGCCGGGCGTCAGCACCTGCGCGACTACCTGATCCAGCGCTCACGGCCGTTCCTGTTCAGCACCTCTCATCCGCCTGCCGTGGCCGCCGCGTGTCTGGCCGCCATCGACGTGCTGGAGCAGGAGCCGGAGCGGATCGAGCGGCTCTGGGCGAATACCCGCTTTTTCAAGTCCGGGCTGCAGCAACTCGGCTTTGACACGGGGGTCAGCGAGACCCCGATCACGCCGGTGATCGTGCGCGACTCGGAGAAGGCGGGCCGCATGAGCGACCGGCTCTTCGAGCTGGGTGTCTTCGCGCAGGCGGTGGTCTATCCGACGGTCGCGCTGGACAAGGCACGCATCCGCACCATCGTGACCAGCGAGCACTCGCGCGATGAGCTCCAGCAGTGCTTGGACGCGTTTGCGACGGTGGGCCGGGAGCTGCGCGTGATCTGAGCGCTGGCCGGGGCGGCTTGCCGAGACGGTGGCCGGACGCGGCGGCTGGGCGGGGCGGCTGGGCGGGGCGGCCTGCCGCGGCGGCGCGGCGCGGGGCAGGCGCTGGGCGGGGCGGCTGGGCGGGGCGGCCTGCCGCGGCGGCGCGGCGCAGGCGGCGGCCGTGGCCGCGGCACGTTCTCGTTTCTGACCAACGGTCGCCTGGCGAACGTGAGACAGGCGCTCGCCGGCCCACTTGGTGCGCGCGAACGGGTTGGTGACGCCAGACCACGCCTGCGAGCACGCGCCAAGCACAATTCGCGCCCCGAGGGGCCGCGGTCAGCGGGTGCCGTGGCGTGTCGCCCGCCGGACTGGCCCCAGCGGCCGTCTCGCGCCCGCCGTACGAGCAACCGTCAAGAATGACAGCCCAGCCACCGGCCGATCGGGCCGGTCCAGCCAGCGACGCATGGCTCGAGCGTCGGCCGGAAACGAGTGCCGCAGCACCTCTCGGTAGAGGGCGACTCGCCGCCGGTTTCCCCGCCCCTCTTCCAGGACCACCCACGTGCCCACCACGCGCGGCTCCCATCGGCGGTCGCGGACGATGTCCGGCGCCAGCCGGCGCTTTCGGTTCAGCGTGCTGAGCAGGTCCTGCAGGTCGACCAACTCGCTTTTGACCTCGACAATCAGGAGCGCACGCCACTCGGCGTTCCATGCAAGCAGATCGACCGAGCCGCGCTCGCCCCACACGGCGAACGTCACCTCCGCGTCGAACTGCCAGCCGGGCATCCTGGCGAAACGGCGCGCCAGCTCGTTCTGCAGCGCAGCGTGTCGCTGGTCGAGGAGGTGGGCCAGCAGCCCGCGGCGCCATCTCGGATCCAGCTCCACCTGGACCTCGACCGCCGCGCCGATGCGCCGGATCATGCTGAAGGTCAATTCGGACAGCTGCCCGCGTTCCAGCCTCGACACGGCGGACCGTGAACAGGCCGCGGCGTCGGCAACGTCCTCCTGCCGCCACCCACGCCCGACCCGAAGAGCGCGGAAGGCCGCCGCCACTCGCTGGTCGTCCACGCCGCGATCATCCCGCTCGGGGCTTACCTGACACTTCGCGTTGACTTTACTGGCCTTGCTTACGGGCTCGACCGACAGGTTCGGCGGCGCACTCAGCTCCGCCAGCCGGCGTCGCGTCGGCCGCGAGTCAAGCCCCGCGAGGCACGTCGGCCGCGCATCAGACCCCGCGAGGCAAGCCCCGCGGGTCCATGGCGTCCATCCAGCCCGTTCCGAAACAGGGCGCGCTCCAGGCGTTGCGCATGGCGGCGCGCACCCAGGTGGAGCGCCCGGCTCACCCGATGTCGCAGCATGCGGCCCGGACGCTGACCACCAATCTGTTGACCATCGACCGCCGAGCGAGCGCGAGACGGCCAACCCCGTCCCTCGCCGCGTGTCGGGGCCCGCGAGGACCTTCCCGGATCGCCGCATTGTGCTCGGCGCGCGACCAACCAGGCCACGAACGAGTGGCCCGCGCGGCGTCCCTGGCCCCACTGGCCGTCTCGCGTTCGCCGGACGCGCATTGGTCAATTCGCGGCACAAGTGCGTCGGCCGCGCCTCCCGCGCCGGCGGCATATCGGCCGCCCGGCCTCACATCGCGTGGCGCGCCCCCGGCCCTCGCCCCATGCCGCCCGGCCCTCGCCCCATGCCGCCCGGCCCTCGCCCCATGCCGCCCGCGCCCTCGCCCCATGCCGCCCGGCCCTCGCCCCATGCCGCCCGGCCCTCGCCCCACAGCGCCTGGCCCGGCCCATGCCGCCGCGCGCGCGGCCGCCTTGCCCCCCTCCCCCCGCGCGCACTCCCTACTCCGACTACTCCGGCTTCCGCGCCCGAACGTACACGCTGGGACCCGGCGTCACCGAGCCCAGCGGACCCTGCAGCGGTGCCTCGAGCGCGGCGAGCCAGTCCGCCGGCACCCGACCCCGCAGCATCGACAGCCGAAAGAGGGACACGGCCCGCGTCGCCTCCACTCGTAGCCCCGCCTTGCGCAGCAGCCGGCGCACCTCCAGCGGATGCCGGTCGAAGTGCAGCGGAAGGTACTCGTGCGGGTCCGTCGTGAACGGCGACCAGTCCTGGCGGCCCAGGGCGTGCGTCAGGATCGCCTTCAGGTTCCGCTTGTTCGCGAACTCGAGCACCAGCACGCCCCCCGGTCGCAGCACCCGAGCAAACTCGGCGAAGACCGCCCCAGGGTGCTCCAGGTGGTGGACCACCCGCACGCAGACGACCACGTCGAACGACCCGTCCGTGAACGGCAGCGCGTACGCGTCGCCCTGCTCCACCCGGATGCGCGGATGGCCCCGAAATTCGTCGCGGGCGGCCGCCACGTGCGCCTCCGACGCATCGAGCAGCACCACCTCCCGGTACCCGTCGTACTCGTCGGCCAAGCGGCCGTACCCCGCTCCCACTTCAAGCAGGGCCCTTCCCCTCGGAGGCAGCAACGCGCGGATCGCGATCCGATCGCAGCGGTCCTCGTATTCGCGCGCCGCCCAGAAAACGTCGCGGTAGCGCAGGTCGTCGTAACGCGGGATCTCGTGCTCGGGGGGCGTCATCGCCGGGTCATTCTACCGGCGGGCTGGCCCGGCGCCGTCGGGGTGAGCACACCTTCCGGACGTCCACACCTTCCGGACTCGCACGCCGTCCGGGCGCCCACAGCCTCCAAGCCTCCACATCGCCCCGAAGCGCTCGCCGAGCACACCCTCCGGGGATCGACACTCTCCGGACCCGCACGCCCACCGGGGATCCACACCCTCCGGACCCGCACGCCGGACGCGCGGCACACGCCCCATTCCATGAACGCCCCATTCCATGAACCTGTACCCTGCGCGCGATGCCCGTCCCTCTGCCGCTCGACGCCCACCTCCACACCGATCTCTCACCCGACGCCGACGTGCCCCTTGACGCCTACGCGGCTCTGGCCCGTCAGCAGGGCGTGGCCGAGCTCGCCATCACTGACCACATCGACTTCGTCGCCGGTGACCCCGCCCACCACTACGCCGACTACGACCGACGCGTCCGCGTGGTCCGCGAGGTTGCCGAGCGCTGGGCCGGGGAGCCCGCGATTCGGCTCGGGCTGGAGGTCACGTACGAACAAGGCGCCGAGGACCAGATCCGCCACTACCTCGCCACGCATGCCTACGACTACGTGATCGGGTCGGTGCACATGTCGCGGCGCACACCCTTCCGGGACCCGGAGACCGCGGCGGCCTGGTGCGCCGGGAAGAGCCATCGCGAGGCCACCGCCTTCTACTGGGACGAGGTCGAGCATGCCATCCGGAGCGGCCTCTTCGACACCCTCGGCCACCTCGACTTCGTCAAGCGGTACACCCAGCGGCACCTGGGGCCGTTGGAGTACGAGCCCCACGCCGACATCTACGATCGGCTGCTCCGGGCGCTGGTGGAGACCGGCACGGCGCTTGAGGTGAACGCGTCGGGCCTGCGGCAGGAGCCCGGCGAGACGTACCCCGCCCCGGTGGTGGTGGCGCGTTTCCGGGAGCTGGGGGGCGAACGGGTGGTGGCCGGCAGCGACGCGCACCGGGTCGACCAGTTCGCCTTCGGCATGCCAGAAGCCTACCGGTCGATCGGGCGGGCGGGATTTCGCGAGTTGAGCTTCCGGCGCGGAGGCGACCGGGTGGCGGTCGAGCTATCGACCGATCTGGTGGGGACGCTGCTGGACGCCGGAGCGGGCGCGAACAGCCGGCCGGGGGTGGCCGGTGCCTGACAGAGTTTCGATGCGGCTGACGGTCGTGGGTTGCGCGGCCGCGTGGAGCAGAGTCCCCGGGCGCGCGTCGTCGTCGTACCTGGTCGAGCTAGCCGGGCCGGCCGATCTTGTGGCGCCCACCGCTGCCTCCCCGCTCGGCGATCCCCCCTCCCCACTCGGCGATCTCGCGGCTCCCGGCCACCCTCAGGCTCCCGCCATCCTCCTCGACATGGGGCAGGGCAGCTTCTCGGCGCTTTCCCGCTACCGCGACCCGGCCACGCTCGGCGGGGTTTTGATCTCGCACGCGCACCCCGACCATTGTGTCGATCTGGTGCCGCTGCGCCTGTACCTGCGCTACGGGTGCGAGCCCGCCCGCACGGTGACGCTGCGCGGGCCGGCCGAGCTGCGGCAGCGGTTCGACGGTCTGACCAACGAACCGGACTTCCTGTGCGACCTGCCGGGTGACCCGCTTGCCCCGGGCACGTTCGAGCTCGCCGGGTTCGAGGTGTCGGTCGCGCCCGTCCTGCACAAGGAGACGAGCTTCGCGTTCCGGGTGGCGCCGTCCCGGCACGGCCCAACCGGCGCCCCCGGCCTGGTCTACTCGGGCGACTGTGGTCGAGCGGACGACCTGCTCGCGCTGATCCAACCGGGGGATACGCTGCTGGTGGAGGCCTCGCACGGCGCAGGCCCGATCATCGAGGGCCCGAACCACCTGAACGCCGCCGAAGCGGCCCGGGCTGCGGCTGCCGGTCGGGCGGGGCGCCTGGTGCTCACGCACCTCTTCGACGATGTCGATCCCCAGGAGGCGCTCGCGCTGGCCCGCTCCAAGTTCGCCGGCGAGACGCTCCTGGCCGAACCGGGGCTGCGGATCGCGTTCTGAACTGGGAGCACCGCGTGCCGGGCGGCGTGCGGCGGCAGACGCGTGACGCCCCAGCGCAACAGGGCCTCCGCACCTGGCCCGGCGGATCGTGCCGGCCAGACGGCGGCACGCCCGCAGGCGACGACGTCATCAGGCGTCCGCACCTGGCCCGGCGGATCGTGCCGGCCAGCCCGTGCGAGGACCCTCTCGGCGGGCGCATCATTCCTCCTCGTGCTCCTCCGCTACCTGCGCTCCCTGACCGGGTTCGAGCGCGACGCCCGACTGTTCCTGTTCGTCACCTTGGCCTCCGGCTCGGCCGTCAGTCTCTGGTGGATCGACTTCAACCTGTACCTGCGCAGCCTGGGGATCGACCCGGCGCTGATCGGGCTGATCGCGACGGCGGGGTCGGCGGCCTCGCTGGTGGTCGCGTTCCCCGCCAGCATCCTGTCGGACCGGATCGGGCGGCGGCTGGTACTGCTGGGCGGCGCGGCGCTCATGACAGCGGCGTTCGTGGGGCTGCTGGTCACCAGCGGGCTGCCGGCGCTCTTCCTGCTGGCCGCGGCGTTCTCGGCCGGCAGCGGCGCCATGAGCGTGGTCTCGCAGCCCTTCCTCGCCGAGCACAGCCGCGCGGATGAGCGCAGCGAGCTGTTCGCCGTGCAGTTCGCGATCTCGAACGGGACGAACGTGATTGCGGCCCTGGCGGGAGGCTTCATTGCGCAGGCAGTAGCGCAAGCCGGCGGCTTCAACCCGCAAGGGCCGGATGCGTACCGCGTATTGATCGCGCTGATGGCGGGCCTTGGGGTGCTGGCCGTGGTCATGCTGACCTGGCTCCGGGACGACCGGCCGGGGCGCGCGCAGGCAGTGGGCGGGGCGGGCGACTCGATTGGGCCGGGGCCAGCGGGCGAAACGGGCGAAGCGGGCGAACCCGGCGCCCCCTGCGCCCCCTGCGCCGCTGAACCAGGCCGATCGGATGGATCGGGCGCTCTGGAAACGCCGGCGGGGCCTGGCAGCGGAGGCGCTGTGGGCATCGGCGGGTCAGACAGGTCGGGCGTCAGGCGTCCAGTGGCCGGTCCTTCTCGTCCGCGCGCCAGTCGGCGCCCCGTGGGGCTCTCCTCGATTCTGCGCGATGGGATCCGCATCTCCGACCGGGGCGACTTCGCGCGACTGCTCCTGCCGGGCTTCCTGATCTCGCTGGGCGCCGGACAGGTGATCCCGTTCCTCAACGTGTTCATCCAGAGCCGATTTGACTTGCAGCTCGCCTCGCTGAACGCCCTCTTCGCGATCACCGGCCTGGGCACGCTGGTGGCCACGCTGATCCAGCCCGCACTCGCCCACCGGTACGGCAAGATCGGGTCGGTGGTGCTGGTCCAGGCGGCGAGCATCCCGTTCATCGTGGTGCTGGGTTTCTCGCCGATCTTCTGGACGGTGGCGATCGCGATGGCGGTGCGCAACTCGCTGATGAACGCGGGCAATCCCATCTTCGGGGCGTTTGCGATGGAACGGGTGCGGCCGGAGGAGCGCGCCACGTTCTCGGCGGCGAGCTCGCTGCTCTGGGCACTGGGCTGGGTGATCGCCGGACCGTGGTACAGCCTGCTGCAAGCCACGCTCGGCTTCAACGCCGGCTACACCGTCAACTTCCTCACCATCATCGTGCTGTACACGGTGGGCACGGTGCTCTACTGGGTCTGGTTCGGGAAGAGCGAGCGCCAGGAGCGGCTCCACTCGAAGGGACGCGAGGGGGAAGGCGGCGCGCGCGCGGTGGCGTGAGGGGACGCCGCGGGCCCATCCGCCGCGGGCCCATCCGCCACGCGGCCGGCCACGGCATTGCTGCGCGGCAGGCCACCAGGCCATGCGATCGACCGCAGATCCGCCGTCGATGCGCCGGCGATCGCGCGTTGAGCCGGCCTTGGCACAAGCGACGCTCGGCAGGAATCTGGCCCGGTCGGGACCGCGTAGGGGCGAGGTGGGAACCACGTGGGGGCGAGGCGAAGGCCAAGCACCGTCCAGGCGGAAGCGGCCAGGCGACCAGCCGGTGAGCAGCGTCCCATGCGGGGCCCGGCGGACGGCAAGGCGGCCCCGTCGCAAGGTGGCCCCGTGGCGGCCGGGCACCCCGCCGCCGAACGAAGGGGCCACTCGTGTGGCCGCTTGGCCGTCGCGACCAACCGCAACGGCAATGTGTGTCACCCGTCCTACCATTGCCACGATCAGTGGACGGCCGCTTCGCGGCCGCCGGCCACCAGACTGCAGGCGCCCCCGGCGCCGCTTCACTGCCCGGAGGAGACCGTGACCGACCGCGACGCCCAGCCGTCCCTCATTGCGCCGTCGCTTCGCACCCGCGCCCGCGAGGCCGTGGAGCGCGCGTGGGCACGGGTCCTCACGTCGGGTGTCCTGCCGCCAGTCCCGGCGGACCAACCGGAGCCCCCTGTCGAGATCACTCGGCCCGACAACCCCGAACACGGTGACTTTGCCTCCAACCTCGCCCTGAAGCTCGCCCGGCCTCTCCGCCGCAACCCCATGGCCATCGCCGCCTCCATCGCGGACGAGCTTCGGCGCGACATCAGCCCCGAGAATCCGATCGGGTCCGTGGAAGTTGCGCCGCCCGGTTTCCTGAACCTGCGCCTCGCCCCTGCGGCCGTCTTCGGGGCCGTGGACGCCGCCCTCGCGGCCGGTCCAGCCTTCGGGCGCGTAGCAGCGCCGCGCATGGCGCCGGTCGTGGCAGCGCCGCACGTGCCACCGGTCGTGCGCGCCAACAGCACTGCCCCCGTTCCCGCAGTCGAGCGCGCGGCAACCGGCGCCCCGGTGCCCGCCGCGCCCAGTCCGGTTCCCTCCGCGGCCGCCCCGTCCCCCGGCACCCGCCCCCTCCGCGTCAACGTCGAGTTCGTCTCCGCCAACCCCACCGGACCCCTTCACATCGGCAACGCCCGCGGCGCGTTCGTCGGCGACCTCCTCTGTCGCGTGCTCGAGGCTGCCGGCGAGCAGGTGACCCGCGAGTACTACTTCAACGACTTCGGCTCGCAAGTTCGCCAGCTCGGCGCATCCGTGCTGGCCATCCGCCAGGGCCGGCCGATCCCCGAGGACGGCTACCGCGGCGCATACGTCCACGACCTGGCCCGGGAGCTCCCCGAAGAGATCCTCGCCCGGGCAGTGGAGGCCGGAGCCGGGGTCGGCACGGAGCCGAGTACGGAAGTTGGCCCGGAGGCCGGCGCGGAAAATGACGCCCAGATGGGCAGCCCCAAACCTGGTGCGCACCATGACGCCCAGATGGGCGGCGCGGGGGCCGGTCCGGACGCCAGCGCCCCGGGGATCGGTCCGGACACCAGCCGTGACGCCGCCGCCGTGGTCGGCCGCTGGGCATCAGAGCGCGTCCGCCAGGGGATCGAGGCGAGCCTGGCACGGCTCGGCGTCCACTTCGACGTCTGGACCAGCGAAGGCTCCCTCTATCGCGACGGCTGGGTGGCGCGTGCCATGCAGCGCCTCCAGGACGGCGGCTGGCTCTACGAGCAGGATGGCGCCCTCTGGTTCCGCTCCACCGCCCTCGGCGACGACAAGGATCGCGTCGTGCGCCGTTCCAACGGCGAGTACACCTACTTCGGTTCCGACATCGGCTACCTGCTGCACAAGTTCGACCGCGGCTTTGACCACCTGGTCTACGTGTGGGGCGCCGACCACCACGGGACGGTAGCGCGTGTGCGGAACGCGGCCCAGGCGCTCGGTTTCGACAAGGGCGCGGTGGAGATGCTGCTGATCGCCTGGGTCCGCTTCGTGCGCGACGGCCAGGAGATCTCGATGTCCAAGCGCTCGGGCGAGTTCATCACCCTCGACGAGCTGCTCGAGGAGATCGGCGTGGACGCGGCACGCTGGTTCATCGCGGCGCGCGGGCACACCAGCGGCATCGACTTCGACATCGAGCTCGCCAAGAAGCAGTCCTCGGAGAACCCCGTCTACTACGTGCAATACGCGCACGCTCGCATCAGCTCGATCCTGCGGAAGGCGGCCGAGGCGGGGCTGTCGGCGGCGGATGGACCTGCGGGGGAGACCGGACTGGCGCCTGCGGGGGAGACCGGACTGGCGCCTGCGGGCGCGCTGGCGAGCGCCCTGGGAGACGACACGATCGCCCTGGGACTCGGGAAACTCCTGTTGCGCCTTCCGGAGGTGGTCGAGGACGCGGCCGCACTGCACGAGACGCAGGGCGTGACCGCGTACGCGACCGAACTGGCGACCGCCTTCCACGCTTTCTACCGGGACCGGCGCGTGATCGACCCGGCCGACCCGGTCACGTCCCGGGCGCGCCTGGCGCTGGTGACCGCCACCCGGCTCGCGCTCGCCAACACGCTTGCGCTGCTCGGCATCTCGGCGCCCGACTCGATGTAGCAGCGCGCGCGATACCAGCGTTGCGCTTTCTTCACCATCAGGGGGCTTTCACCTTCACGCTCGGTCTCTAAGGTATGACGAACGGAACCGAGAAGCCTCCCTTCCAGTTCCTACCTCCCTCCCTCCGAACGAGGGCGCCGATTGGGCAGGCGCCCTCGTTCCCTTTTCTGGGACAATTCCCCGATGGAGATCACCTGGTACGGCGGCGCCTGTGTCCGGATGCGCGGGAAGGAGGGGACCGTTGTCGCGGATGCGTTTCCCTCGGTGGTGGGCCCCACCGGCCGGGGCCTGACCGCAGACCTTGTCACCTTCTCGCACGCGGACCCGCATCCGCCCACACTGGCCCGCGGGAACGGACGCAAAGCCGCGCCTGATGAGGGCGTGCCGACCAGCCTGCTGCAGGCGTTCCGCCTCACCGGGCCGGGCGAGTACGAGGTGCACGACATTCTGGTCACGGGCGTTCGCACCGCCCGGGACGAGGTCAAGGGCGCGGAGCGCGGCCTCAACACGGCCTACGTGGTCCAGCTGGACGGGCTGCACGTGATCCACCTGGGGGACCTGGGCCACGCCCTGACCGAAGAGCAACTGAAGGAGATCGGAACCGTCGACGTGGCGTGTGTTCCGGTGGGCGGACACCTTTCGGCGGCCAAAGCGGCTGAGGTGGTGGCGCAGCTGGAAGTGCACCTGGTCGTGCCGCTGCTGGTGGCCGAGGACGAGGCGGGCGCAGAGACGGCGCTGGCCAAGTTTATGCACGAGATGGGCGTCAAGGACCTGGCGCCTCAGGCGAAGCTGACCGTGACCGTGTCGTCGGTACCCGAGGAAACCACGGTCGCGCTGCTGGAGCCACGCGCCAGGGTCTGATCGCTGCCCTGGTCGGTCGTCAGGCCGCCGCGGGACCCAGCACCACCCGGCCGCGCTTCACCACCGCCGTCACCAGGTCGGCGCCCAGCCAATAGGGGATCTGGGCGTGGGTCGGCACCCCCCAGACCACCAGGTCGGCCTGCCGGCCCGGCTCGATCGCGCCGTGCGTGTCGCCGAGTCGCAGCGCATGGGCAGCATTGATGGTCACGGCGGCCAGCGCCTCGGCGGCCGTCAGCCCCATGCGCAGGACTGCCAGGGAGAGGACCAGCTGGAGGTTGGGTGCGGGGGAGGTGCCCGGGTTGAAGTCGGTCCCGAGGGCCAGAGGCACGCCCCGGCCGATGAGCTCGCGGGCCGGCCCATACTCCTCGCCTTTGAGGAAGAGACTGGTGGCCGGCAGCAGCGTGGCCACCACGGCCGCACCGCGCTCCGCCGCCTTGGCCAGCGCGTCGACCCCGGCCGGTGACGGCGCGCCCAGGTGGTCTGCCGCCGCCGCTCCCAGCTCCACGGCAAGTTCCGCTCCCCCCGAAGGCCGCAGCTCGTCCGCGTGCAGCCGAGGCACCAGCCCCAGCCGGGCGCCGGCCTGCAGGACGCGCCGCGCCTGCGCCGCCGTGAAGACGCCCTCCTCGCAGAACACGTCGCAGAAGCGGGCGATCCCCTGCGCCGCCACGGCCGGCAGCTGGACCTCGATCACGTCGCGCACGTACGCGTCGGCAGCGTCCGGTCGGCCGCGGAACTCAGGCGCCACCGCGTGCGCCCCCAGGAAGGTGGGCACCAGCTCGACGGGCCCCTCGGCGTCGAGACGGCCGATCGCCTCGAGCTGGCGCAGCTCGGCGTCACGCTGGAGCCCATAGCCGGACTTGGCCTCCACGGTGGTTGCCCCGTGGCGGAGCATCTCGCGAAGCCAGCGGCGGCCCCCCACCAGCAGATCATCCGGGCTCGCAGCTCGCGTGGCGGCGACCGTGGAAAGGATGCCGCCGCCGGCCGCGAGGATTGTCAGATAGTCCGCGCCCTGCCGCCGCAGCTCGATCTCCCCCTCCCGGCTCCCGGCAAAGACCAGGTGGGTGTGCGGGTCGATCAGCCCGGGTGTGACCGTGCCGGCCGCCGCGTCGAGCTGGACGAACCGGGCCGTGTCGTCAGGGTCCAGGCCATCCGCGGCGAGCCTGCGCCGGACCGCCTCGCGCGCCCCGGCGACCACCACGTGGCCTTCCCAGCACGCGACGGCAAGGTCCGCACCGGCATCCACCAGGACCGCGGCGTCCCCCTGCGAGGCGCCTCGTCGGAGCCCGCCGGCCATGGTGACCACCTCGCGCGCGCCCCGTACCAGGAGGCCCGGGCGCGGTTGGAGCGTCATCGCCCGGACGGATCCGGCTCGGGCGGAGTGGCCGGACTGGCGGGACTGGCGGTCGCGGAAGCTCCGTCGGGCGCAGTGGCCGGACTGGCAGCCGCGGAAGCCCCGTCAACCGGCCCGGCTCCCGTCGACTGGGTGCTCACTGTGGCCGCTCGTTCGGCGGCGCGCATCCGCAGTTCCAGCGCCATGGTCGGGTCGAAATCGCGGAGTCGAACCCAGTCGGCCGCCCGCCGCAGGCGCTCCTCCACCGCCAGGTCCGCGGGGACCCCGGCATGATCGGCCACGTCCGTGAACGCGCGCAGCGGCATCAGCCCGATCAGCTCCGACTCCCGGACCGGAATGCCCTCGGCTCCGGCCAGTCGCACGACCTCCTCCCAGACGCGCCAGAGAGGTGTAACGGTGAAGTCCAGCAGGTTCATCGAGACCTGCGCGCACCCCAGATCCTCCAGGTAGAAGCCCTTGGCCTGCACGCGCGGCAGGCCACCGCCACGCTCCCGGATCTGCGCCGCGATCCGCTTGGCCAGGGCCACGTCGGGCGTCTCCAGGTTGATGTTGTACGCGATGAGGAAGGGGCGGGCGCCAACCACGGTTGCGCCGCCCGTGGGGTGCATCCGCGCTGGCCCCGCGTCGGGCTCGTGACCCGGGGTCCCGATCAGCTCCTTCATCCCTTCGTACTCGGGGCGCCGGATGTCGGCCAGGACCTCACGGTCGGGGCGCGCCGCGGCACGCGCGTAGAAGAAGACGGGCAGCGCATAGTCGGCCGCGATCTGCCGGCCGAACGCGCGAGCGAGGGCCACCGCCTCGTCCATGCTGGTCTCGCCGAGGGGGACGAAGGGGATCACGTCCACCGCACCGAGTCTCGGGTGCTGTCCGGTGTGGTGCTCCATGTCGATCCGGCTGAGCGCCACCCGCACCGCCGCGTCCATGGCCCGGGCGACGGGATCGAGCTCACCCGCGAAGGTGAGCACGGACCGATTGTGATCGGGGTCCTGGGTGCGGTCGAGCAACAGAACGCCCGGCACCGCCGCGACGGCGTCGGCCAGCGCGTCGATCACCTCCGACCGCCGGCCCTCGCTGAAGTTGGGGACGCACTCGATGAGCCTGGCCACGTTCTCCTCGCGCTCTGTAGGGGCCGGTCCATGCCGGGTCGGCACCAGGTCGATGCCCGCTCGATGCCGATGCAACGCGTCGGCTGTCACAGGCGCCCTGGGCGTGGCGCCGTCGGACCCCGCCGCAGGAGCAGTCTAGCCTCGACGGCTGCCGTCCGGCGACCAGCTCGTGCCGGCCGGCCCACACACTGGTTGACCGCTATTGCACAGCCCGCGGGCGGTATCGGCAAAATCGGGCCGACCGACCGCTATTGCACAACCCGCGGGCGGTATCCAGCGCAGGCCGCATGCCTGACGATAACGCACACGCCAGGAGCCTTACGGGGCCTCGGGACAGCCCGGGCCCGTTGTACGGCCGCGTAATGCCCCCTGCCACGCACGGCACAAGCGCGAACGCGCCGCGCGCGACCCGCTCAGACTGCGCCCGCGCCGCGTAGTGCTCCCCCGGCGTGCGATAGCGGGTCCGCGGCACCAAGCGGCAGCGGCAACAGGCGGCCCTCGCCGCACCAAGCGGCCTCCGCCGCACCACGCGCCTCCGCCGCACCACGCGCCTCCGCCGCACCACGCGCCTCCGCCGCACCAGGCGGCCTGCTCGGCACCACGCGCCTCCGCGCCACCACGCGCCTCCGCGGCACCAAGCGGCCTGCTCGCCACCACGCGCCTCCGCGCCACCACGCGCCTCCGCCGCACCAGGCGGCCTGCTCGGCACCACGCGGCAGCGGTAACAGGCGGGTACCGGTGCCGCCGCAATCGGGCAGCGATGCGCCTCCCGTTCGATGCCCCCGTCCCGCGCCTCCGGTCACGCGGCCGCGCTCGGGCGAGCCGGCTCAGAGTTCCCGGCGCATCACGGGGAAACGCTCGTCCGCAACCGCCATGACGAAGCCCGCGCGCTCCCAGAAACGCGGCGTCGCGCTGCTGGTCGCGTCAGCAGGCGCGCCGACCTCCGGGTACGTTTCCACCGCCACGAACCCACGTCGGGCAAGGTCCTCACAGACATCGGCAACCAACGCCAGCGCATGTCCACGGCGTCGCGCCTCCCTCGTCGTGGCAATGCAGGTAATGACCGCGGGCAGCGGCGATGTTGGGAGCTGCGGATAGAGGTCCCGCAGTCGCAGGGCACGCGGATATCCCGAGAGAGGGCCAAACTGGCAGTAGGCCGCCGGCCGCTCATCCACCAGTAGCACGCGCGCATAACTGCCGAAGACGCCGAGGCCGCGCGCCAAGAGCGCAAGCTTCCGGGGGGCCGCAGGCCCTGGCCCCTCGACCCGGCGCGGTGGCGGTGCAAACGGATTGAACGCCGGCTCAGGCCCGGCCAGGCCCTCCAGGAACGGGTTATAGACCTCCGCCGCAGGCCGTCCGGCCGGGCCCCCTTCCGACTGGCGCGGCCGCAGCCAGGCCTCGCGATGGGCCTTCGAGCCACCCACGGCGTCTTCCCAGTAGTCGCACGTGCGGTGGTCGAACGCGGGGTCAGCGCACGGAGGCACGAGCGCGAACGCCTCTTCGTCGGTCACATCGATGATGCGGATCCTGGCCACGCGGTGCTCCCTGTCCCGGCCATTCAGGCCCGTCCACCGAGTCTACGGCGCTTCCGGCGACGAAGCGGCGCGGCGGGCTCGCGCACCCATCGGGCTCGCCCACCCCTCGGGCAACGGAGCATGGGGCCATCCGGCCCCGCATTGGGCAACGGGGCCACCCCTCGGGCAACGGAGCATGGGGCCATCCGGCCCCGCATTGGGCAACGGGGCCACCCACGGGGCAACGGGGCATGGGGCCATCCGGCCCCGCATTGGGCAACGGGGCCACCCACGGGCTCCGCTGCGGGGCCACCGGCTGACCAAGCAAAACCGCGCCATGCGTCTCGGAGCCGGAGGCGGAGCCCGGGCCCGGGCCAGGGACACCGCCGGCCAGGGCCGCGACGGGCCCCCGCTGCTAGACTCCGCCGGCAGTGCTTGCCTTCGTCGACCAGATCGTGCTCCCCCTCCTCACCCACCTATACGGTACCGTCGGGTACCTGGGGGTCGGCGTTGCCATGGCCATCGAGTCGGCCATGATCCCGCTCCCGTCAGAGCTGGTCCTCCCGTTCGCCGGTTTCCTCGTCTCCACTCCGTCCAGCATCGAGCCGCTCACCGGCGGGCCGTGGTCATTCTGGATCGTGGCGATCGTGGCCATCATCGGCAACACGGTGGGGTCGCTGGTTGCATATGGCGTCGGTGCCTGGGGCGGCCGGCCGTTCCTGGAGCGGTATGGGCGCTACGTGCTCATTCGCCAGGACGAGATCAACCTGGCGGACCGGTACTTTGCCCGCTGGGGCCCCCAGACCGCGTTCTTCAGCCGGCTCCTGCCGGTGGTTCGCACGTTCATCAGCTTCCCGGCCGGGGTCACGCGAATGCCCCTGGGGCGGTTCATCCTGTACTCCACCCTGGGGGCGATTCCCTGGACGCTCCTGCTGCTCTACGTGGGGACCGTGCTGGGGGCCAACTGGATCGACGTGCGGCGCGCGCTCGCGCCCTTCGACACCCTGATGGCCGCCGCGGTGGTCGCGGCCGTGGTGTTGTTCGTGGCCTGGCGACTGGGCTGGCTCACGCGTCTGCGGCGGGCATCCTGAACCAGGGCCGCTGGCTGGTCCAGTGGCTGGCGGCGCCCGGCACTACGCTCTGCTGGTCCAGTGGCTGGCGGCGCCCGGCACTGCGTTCAGCTGGCGCCAGCGCGGGCCGGGGCCCCTGTCTTCGCGTGGACCTCGGGCCATTCCAGGCCCGCCACTACCCCCAGGTGGCGCCGCGAATGCCCCGGACATGTGCGACATCGTTGGCCACCATGAGGCACGCACCCTGCTCGCGCAACCCTGTGAATTGGAGCACGGTCAGATTGGCCGGCGCCTGCGCAAACCGGCGCCGGTAGTCGCGGATAGGCAGGCCGAGCGCCATCGAAAGCAGGATCCGGTTCGTCGTCGAGTGGCCGACCACCATCACGCGGGGGTGCTCCGCCGCCGAGGTCGCGTCCGAAGCACGGGGCTGGCTCGCCGCCCACCCCAGCAGATCGTCCAGGAACGCGCCTGCCCGCCGCGCAACCTGCTCCCCTGACTCGCCCCCGGGGCAGGCCAGGCTTGCCGGATCCGCCTCCCAGCGCCGGCGAACGGCGGCATCCACCGCCTCGATCTCCCCGTACGTCAGCCCCTCCCAGCGACCGTAGTCCATCTCCAACAGGCGGGCATCCAGCTCAGCCTCGCGGCCCGGCGCGACCAGCGCGGCCGACTCACGGGCACGCAGCAGCGGACTCGAGAAGATGCGGTGGAACGACAGTCCCTGGAGCCGCTCGCCCAGCGCCAGGGCCTCCCCGCGTCCCCGGCCAGAAAGTGGCACATCCAGGTGCTGCCCGAGGTGCTGTTCGGGCTCAGAGCGCGCGGTGGACCCGTGCCGCGTGAGGACGAGCGTCAGCATCGGGGCACTGTAGCGTGCCCCAGCGCAAGTCGTTCTGCTGTCGGCGGCCGACCTGCCGTGGCGCCGATCGGCCTGGCTCGCGGAACGGGTGTGCGCCACGTGCGCTATCCTCTGGGTGCACAAAGCAACACGCCTCAGCTTCGGGGTTGGGTGGAATTCCCGACCGGTGGTCGGCGGCCCGCGAGGGGCGCCAGCCCACGACCCGTCGCCACGCGCGAGCGGCGCGACGGTGGATTCCCTGGCAGGGAGCCGACGGTCAGAGTCCGGATGGGAGAAGCGAGGCGCGCGCGCCTGACGCCGTATCGAACGTTGACGCCCGTGCCCCCGCTTGACGCACCCCGGTTGAGGCTGCACAACGGGGGTGCACGCCCTGACAAGCATCGCGGTCCGCGGCGTCTCGCGGTCCTTCAGCACCACCGATGGCCGGCTGCCAGTCCTGGACCAGGTCTCATTTGAAGTTCCCGAGCGCTCGATCGTCGCGCTGATCGGGCCGAACGGGTGCGGCAAGAGCACCCTGTTGCGGATCGTCTCGGGCCTGTTGCGCGCGAACGCAGGGCGAGTGGAGCTCGATGGGACCCCGGTGACCGGCCCGGATCCCCGCATCGGGTTCGTCTTCCAGGAACCCCGCCTGCTCCCCTGGCGGGACGCGGCCGCCAACGTGGCGTATCCGTTGGAGCTGGCCGGGTGGTCGCGGGCTCGCCGCCAGGACCAGGTCCGGGACCTGCTCGGCCTGGTGGGCCTGCGTGAGTTTGCAGGCTCGCGGCCGCACGCACTGTCGGGCGGGATGCGACAACGCCTTGCGATTGCCCGAGCGCTGGCCCTGGGTCCGTCCGTGTTGCTGCTCGACGAGCCGTTCAGCGCTCTCGACGCCCTGACCCGCGAGCGTTTCAACGCCGAGCTGGTGGATCTCTGGGACCGCACGGAAACCACAATCCTGCTGGTCACCCACTCGATCTCCGAGGCGATCTTCCTGGCTGACCGGGTGGTGGTCCTCTCCGCACGCCCCGGGCGGGTGGTGGCAGACCTGCCCGTGGACATTGATCGCGCCGCCCGCGAGTCGAACATCGACATGCTGGCCGCCGGACGCACGGCCGCGCTCATCCGCCGGCACCTCGCCGGCGCCACGGACGATCCGTCTCCTGCGGAGCTGACGGCGGAACTGGCCCGCAGACAGCGCACCCAAGGCTTGCGGATCGAGGAACTGGGGGAGCCTGCGTGGTTCGACCCGTTCGGTCCGGAGGACGGAGCATGACCCGGTCCCGGCTGCTGAGCTGGCCTCGCACGGTGGAGCGGCCCGGTCCCGCCGAGCACTCCCATGGGCTCAGCCGCTGGCGGCGGCTCATCGACGTGACCGCAGCCGCGGTGATCTTCGTGGTCGCCTGGAAGCTCCTGGTGGTCGTCGGCGGGTACCCGGTGTTCATTCTGCCAGCGCCGGAGGTGGTGGCCGCTCGGTTCATTTCGGCGTGGGCCGACGGCACCATGGAGCCGAACGCGGCCCAGACGCTCCTGGAGGTGGTCCTGGGGTTCGCATCGGGGGCAAGCCTGGCGCTGCTCGTTGGGTACGCGCTGGCGCGCTCGCGCCTGGCGGAGCGCGTCCTTTCGCCCTACCTGGTCGCGGCGCAGGCCACCCCCATCCTGGCGCTGGCACCGCTCCTGGCCCTCTGGTTCGGGAGCGGCCTGCTCAGCAAGGTACTGATCTGCGCGCTGATCGTCTTCTTCCCGGTCGCCGTGGCGACCATGGTGGGGCTGCGCGGCGTGGACCGACGGCTCCTCGAGATGGCCCGGTCGTTCCGGGCCACCCGCTGGCAGTTGCTCTGGACCCTGGAGCTGCCAGCCGCACTGCCCGGCATCATGGGCGGGATGCGGGTCGGGGTGACGCTGGCCGTGGTGGGGGCGATCATCGGCGAATGGGCCGGCGGTGACCGCGGCCTGGGCGTGCTGATCAACCTCGCCCGTGGCAGTCTCTTCGACATACCCTTGCTGTTTGCGACCCTGCTGACGATCGCCCTGCTGGGGATAGCCTTGTACCTGGTCGTCCTGCTTGTTGAGCGCCGTCTGGTCGGCACTCGCGGCTGACGGCTTCACCTGGGGAGGTCATCGTGTTGCAACCCACCGCGCCCGCCCTGCATCACCGAGCGCTGCCAGGCGCCGCTGCCGCCCGCAAACGGCTCCGCCTCCTCGCGCTGCCGGCGATCCTCGTCCTGCTCGCGGGGGCTTGCGCGTCCCCGGCCACATCGTCCGGCGGCGCCAACCTTGCCCCTGCGACCGGCGCGCCCGGTCCGTCCTCCGCTGCACCGTCTGGGGCGGCGTCGGCCACCGGATCGGCGCCGGCAGCCTCGCCCGGGGCCACCGTCGCATCGGCCGGCCCGGCCACCCTGGCCCACCTGACCATCGGGCTCGGCTACATCCCCAGCATTCAGTTCGCCCAGTTCTACCTCGCCCAGCAGGCCGGCTATTACCGGGACGCCGGCCTGGACGTCACGTTCGAGAACAAGGTCGACCCCGACCTGGTGGTCCTGGTGGCGCAGGGCGCGCTGGACGCGGGGATCGCCGACGGCACCAGCGTCATCCCCGCGGTCAGCCAGGGGATCCCCATCCGCTACGTGGCCACCATCTACGGCACGTTCCCCAACATCGTGTTTGCCAAAGCCAGCTCCGGGATCACCACTGCGGCCGACCTGAAAGGCAAGCGGATCGGCACGCCGTGCAAGTGCGGCAGCTCATGGATCATGCTGCAAGCGCTGCTGGGATCGGCGCACCTCTCGACCAGCGACGTGCAGATCGTGGAGTACCCCGACTACAGCCAGGAGGCCGCGGTCTACCGGGGCGCGGTGGACGCGGCCACGGGGTACACGAACAACGAGCCGCTCCAGCTGGAGTCGCAGGGTCAGCAGGTCACCGAGCTGCACGTGGACCAGGCCGTGCCGCTTCCCGGCCCGGGCCTGATCGCCAGCACCTCCACCATCGCCGCGAAAGGGGGCGCCTTGCGCGCGTTCATCGCCGCAACCGTGCGCGCCATGGAGGCCATCCGGACGGATCCGCAGGCGGGCTTCAACGCGACCCTCAAGGTGGTGCCCGAGCTGGGGTCGCAGCAGGCGCTGCAGATGCGCATCCTCCAGGCGACCATCGCCACCTGGCGCAGCCCCTACACGGACGTGCACGGCCTGGGGGCCATCGACCCAGCCGCCTGGCAAGCGTCGGTCACCTTCATGTCGTCGCTGCCCGACCACCCGGTCGCCAGACCAATCACGGTGGAACAGCTGGTCGACCCGAGCCTGCTGCCGGGCGGCTGACGCGCTGGCATGATGGCCGGCTCACGCGCGGGCACGATGGCCGGCTCACGCGCGGGCCCGGTGTCAGCGGGATCGCCGGCGGGCAACCCGGCGCCCAACGGCCCGCCGCGACCGGTCAGGGAAGCGCGGGCCGCATCTTTGCCAGCTGCTCGGCAGCCCGGATCACGTGCCGCACCAGGACCGCGTTCGTCACGGGGCCCACGCCGCCCGGCACCGGCGTGAGGGCGGCAGCGACCTCGGCTGCGCTCGATGCCTCCACGTCGCCCACGATCCGGCCGTCGACCACGTTGATCCCGACGTCGATCACAACCGCGCCCGGCTTCACCATGCTGCCCGTCACCAGCCCCGGCCGGCCCGCCGCGACCACCAGCACGTCGGCCTGCCTGGTGAAGCTCCCCAGGTCGCGCGTGCGGCTATGGCAGATCGTGACCGTGGCATGGCGCTGCAGGAGCAGCTGGGCGACCGGCCGGCCCACGACCCTGCTGCGCCCCACGATCACCGCGTGGAGGCCCTCCAGCGCCGGGCCCGACCGGTCGAGAATCTCGACCACGGCCTCCGCCGTCGCGGGCGCAAAGGCCGGATAGCCCAGCGTCACCAGGCCTGCGTTTACCGGCGTCACGCCGTCCACGTCCTTGCCGGGATCGAGCTCGTCCAGGATCGTCCGCAGCGGAATCGAGGCCGGCACCGGATGCTGCACGATGACGCCCGCGACATGGGGGTCGGCGTTCAGCTCGGCCAGGGCCCGGCGCACACTCGCGGGCGACACGCGACCCCGGACCCGCGCCTCGCGCCCCTCGAGTCCGACGGCTGCACAGGCCCGGAGGATCTGCCGCGCGTAGACCGCGAAGGCGGGGTCGCGGCCCAGGGCCAGGACGGCGAGGACGGGCACGTGCCCCCGCCTGCGGCGGAATGCCTCGACGTCCGCGCGGACCTGTTCCCGGATCGCGGCAGCGATGGGGGTCCCGGGCAGGAGGACGGCGGTCACTCGCCTTCCGGGTCTCGCAGCCGTCCCGCCCCCACCCGCTCGCGCGCACGCGCCGCGAGGTCCTCGATCACGCCCAGCAGGCGCATCACCTCATCGGTGGCCTGGCCCGCGAAGGCTTCATCCCCCACCGCGGGCAGGTTCACCAGGACGTTGGCTGCCGCGCCGCGCCCGGCTGCCTCGACCAGCAGGGCCGCCACGTTGATGTCGCTCGAAGCGTTGAGGTTGCTGCGTCCGGCCATTGCCTCGACCTCCGCCGCGAGCCCGGCGCAGTGCCGCACGACCTCCAGCGGCACCTCGGCCGCATGCCGGGCAGCGGACTGGGTGGCCGCCGCCCGGGCCGCTTGCTCGTCCGGGGTTGCGCGTGGCAGCTTCAGGGCTGCCGCGAACCCGGCGTACGCCTCGGCGTCCCGGTCGGCGAGGTCCAGGAACTCCGGCGCCACCTCCGTCGCGTACGCCAGGGCGCGCTGGTGCGTGGCCTCATACGCGGCGTACCGCGGGCGCCCGAGCGAGAGCCTCGCGACCATCGCCACCAGGCCGGCCGCGAACCCCGCGGCCAGGGCCGAGGCGGAGCCGCCGCCCGGAACCGGCTCGGCTGACGCCAGCCGGGCCAGAAACTCCCCCACTGGCAGTTCTGCAAACCGTTGCGTGCCCATCAGGGGGATTGTCGCATCCGGGACCTGGTTTCGTATTGCCGGCTGGGCCGTGGCCAGACGGGGCGCTCCGGCTCTCACCGGCCAAGGATCACGCGGCCCGGACGAACGCGGCGGCCCTCTTGCGAAGCTGCTCCCCGGCGCCCGAAACAGGCTCCTGAGCGCCCAACGGCACCTGCCGGGGAGCGGCGGCACTCGGCACCATCGCACGAGCCGGCAGTCCGACGGCACCCGCCGGGTCGAGCCCCTCCACGATCCAGCGCCGATCACGATGGCGATACACCAGGTCGAAGGTGGCCGTCTCCGTCACAACCTGGAACCGCGTCCGAGGTCCGGAGGACGCCGGGTAGACCGCCGACTCCTGGCGCACCCGGGCCACATCCAGGACTGGCAGATCCACCCGGCCCAGGCGAATCGCGCGTGGACGACCATCCACCCATCCGCAGCGGACCTGCACCTCGAGCGGGGAGACGCGAATCATGGTCACTGCTCGACTCCTTTCGGGGCTCCGTCGTCTCTCCGGTCCCGCGGGCACCTCGGCGGCGAGAGAACGTCTGTTCTGTTCGTCGCCATCAAAGCAGAACGCATGTTCGATGTCAAGCGCAATTGGCCGGCCCGGCAGCACTTCAGCCGCCCCGCCCGGCCGCACTGCGGCCCCCCGCGCCACCCGCGCTGGGCCGCACTTGGCCCGTCCGCTCCGGGCCGCCCGCGCCACCCGCGCCGAGCCGCCAGCGCCGCCGGCGCCGCCCGCGCCTCAGGGTTCCGCGCCCGAGCCCCCGGAGTCGCCCGCGCCGGGCCCTTCGGCGCCTCGCTCCTGATCGCCGGACCCGCGGGCGCCTGGGCTCTCGGCACCGCGCCCGCGATGGACGCGGTCCGGGTCCCGTGCGAACGGGTCCGGCACGGACCCCTCGAGCAGCCGCGCGCGCGTCACCGCCCGCGGACCGAAGCGGCGATGGATCGCGTCGACCGCCTCCACCGTCCGCCGCGCACGTTCCTCCTGGTCGCCCCTGAACAGGACCATCTGTGCCGGTTCGACCAGGTTTCGCGCCGCAATCCCCAACAGCCGCACGCGGATCCCCGGTAGGAGCGGCTGCGCCAGCTCCATCGAGGTCCGCCAGATCGGATCGGCCAGGTCGGTCGGTTCGGCAAGAGCTCGTTGCCGGGTGCTGGTGCGGAATTGACTGTCCCGAACCTTCACCGCCACCGTGCCGGCCCGCAACCCCGCGGCGCGCAGACGTGCAGCAACCCCCTCGGCAAGCCCGAGCAGCGTCCGGTCGATCCGGTCCGCGTCGCTGGTGTCCACATCGAAGGTGTGTTCATGGCTGATCGACCTGGCCTCCTGCGGGGTCTCCACAGGCGAGGGATCGATTCCGCGGGCCCGCTCCGCAAGCTGCTCCCCGTGCTGCCCAAACCGCCTGCGCAGCGCATCCGCCGGGATCGCCGCCAGGTCCCCGATCGTTCGCACGCCGAAATCGGCCAACGCCAGGCGCGTCTTCTCGCCCACGCCCCACAATCGACCAATCGGCAGCGGCGCAAGGAAGGCTGCCTCTTCGCCCACCGGCACCACCACCAGCCCATCGGGCTTGCGCAGGTCCGACGCGATTTTGGCGACCAATTTGACGGAAGCCACCCCGACCGACGCAGTCAGCCCGACCTCGTCGCGGATGGCGGCCTTGATGGAGACCGCGATGGCCTCCGGAGAACCGAAAAGCGCCTCGGATCCCGCGACGTCCAGGAACGCCTCGTCGATCGAGATTTGCTCGACCCGCGGCGTGAAGCGGTGGAGGATCGCCATGACCCGGCGGCTCGCGGCAACGTACTTTGCGCCATCGACCGGCAGGAAGACGCCGCTCGGGCAGAGTGCCGCGGCGGTCCGGAGAGGCATCGCCGAGCGGACGCCAAAGGCGCGCGCCTCGTAGGACGCCGCGCTCACCACGCCCCGCCCGTCCGCGCTCCCGCCGCCGCCGACGATGACCGGTCGCCCGCGCAATGCGGGGCGGTCGCGCTGCTCAACCGCCGCGAAGAACGCGTCGAGGTCAACGTGGAGGATCGTGGGCTGAGCGGTCTCCGCTGGCATGAACCTCGCACGAGCCCCCACTGCGGGGTGAAGCGCGCAGCGCCGACGTGTGCCTGAAGCCGACGTCTGCCTGAAACGGATACGGTCGCTTGCCGAGCCGGTTGCCCGGGCCCCGGTCAGCCCTTGGGCTCGACCACCACCGTGACCTCCGGCGTCATGCCGGTGTACACCTTCACCGCGACCTTGTACGTACCGAGCGCCTTGAGCGGATCCTCCAGCTCCACCTTGTGGCGATCGACCACGATGCCCCGCCGACCCAGTGCGTCCGCGATGTCCTTGGCGGTGATGGAGCCATACAGCTTGCCGCCCTCACCGACCTTGACCCCCATGGTCAGGGTGGTGCTGTTGACGCGGTTGGCGATCACCTCCGCCTCCTCGCGCTCGCGGCGGCGTTTCTCCTCGCGGCTGGCGATGTCGTGCTGCCACGCCCGATACGCCCCGCCGGCGGCCGGTACGGCGAGCTTCCGCGGGATCAGGTAATTGCGGGCGAACCCCTCGGCGACGTCCTTGAGCTCCCCGCTCTTGCCGATCTTGTCGACGTCACCGATCAGGATGACCTTCACGCGTCCTCCATGCTGAGCCAGGCACGAACGCGCCGGTCCGTCCCGGCGTGCCTGGCGATGCTGCCTATTGCCCGCACCGCGCCCGGGGCCTGCGATACCAGTCGCCGGACCGGACCGGGGATCAGTCGCCGGACCTGCGCCCGGTCGCGCTCGAACGCCTTGCGATCGATCTCGAGATGCTCCAGGGCCTCGTTGAGCACCTGGTCCGGGAGCCCCTCCAGAAAGAGCTCCAGAGCCAGGACCAGCACCACCACGTCATCGATCGCACCGATGACCGGGATGGACTCCGGGATCAGGTCCAGGGGCGAAACCACGTATCCCGCCGCCACCCCGAGGATCGCCTTGCGCGCCAACGGGACTCGTTCGTCCCTGAGCAGGACCAGCACGAGGCGCCCATACAGAGGAGCCCGCGACGCGAGCGGCAGGAACGCGAGGTAGTTGAGTGTGCGCACCAAGCCGGAGCGACGGTGTCGGGAGCGGGCCATCGGGATGAGCAGTATAGCCGCGGTGGCGAGGTATCCGCTCTGACACCCCGGCCCCTGCCGTGCAGCTTGTGCTTGACATGCGAACAGGTGTTCTGTACTGTGGTTTCGCACAAGGAGGCGCCGGTGACCAAGCATGACGCGATGCGCAAGCAGCGGATCATCGAGTACATCGCCGCGACCCTGCGCGCCCGAGGGTATCCGCCCTCCGTCCGCGAGATCGCGCGAGCGGTGGACCTGGCCTCCACGTCGGCCGTGCACCACCACCTGGAGGTCCTCGAGCGCGAGGGCTACCTGGAGCGCGGGGCCACCCAGTCGCGGGCGCTCCGCCTCACACCCCGCGCCGCACTTGTTGCGGGCCTCAGCACGGAGCTGGTGCCCCAGGTGCCCTTCGAAACCAGCCACTTCCTGCCTGTCATCGGCGAAATTGCCGCCGGTGGCCCCATCGAGGCGTACCAGGACGCCAGTGAGAGCATCGCGGTGCCAGACATGCTTGCGCCCAGCGGTGACGCCTACGTGCTGCGCGTGCGCGGGGATTCGATGATCGGTGCCCACATCCAGGACGGGGACTTCGTGGTCATCCGCCCGCAGCAGACTGCCCGCGACGGGGACATCGTGGTGGCCCAGGTCGAGGAGAACGCGGTGACACTCAAACAGTTCTACCGCGAGCCGGGGCGGGTTCGCCTCCAGCCCGCCAACGATCACTACCCGCCCCAGTTCTATGAAGACGTGCGCATCCAGGGAAAGCTGATCGGGGTCATCCGCCGGCTGGACTGACCGGTCGTCGTCACGGCCGGATCGCCGGAGGACGCAGGGCTGTCCACCGTCCGTCCACATCGGACCCGGGCTTATCAACCAACGCGCCCATGCGAGCTTCCGTCTCGGTGGGCAAGCCCCTTCCGCCGCGAAGCCCGGCGCGGCACCATCAGGAGCACCCAACCTTCCCCACCGCTGGTCGGAGCCGCCGTGTCTGTCGATCGCCTGCCGCCGCAATCCGTCGAGGCCGAGCAATCGGTCCTGGGCGCCCTCCTCATCGACCGGGATGCCGTGATCGAAGTGGCGGACGTGCTGCGTCCGGAGGACTTCTACCGGGCCCACCATGGCGAGATCTACGCAGCCGTGATCGAGCTCTACGAGCGGCGGGAGCCGGTGGACGTGGTGACGGTTTCGGAGGTACTGGAGCGGAAGGGCGTCCTGGAAAGCGTCGGCGGCGCCGCCTACCTCACCAGCCTCATCAACCTCACCCCCACAGCCGTCAACGCCGCCTACTACGCCCGGATCGTGGAGCGCAAGGCCATCCTGCGCAACCTGATCTCAGCCGCCGGGCGGATCGCGGGGATCGGCTACGAGGAGACGGGGGATGTCTCCGAGGCCATTGACCGGGCCGAGAGCGAGCTCTTCGGGGTCAGCCAGCGGCGGGTGCAGGTCGGGTTCAGCCCGCTTCGGCAGCTGCTGCACAGCGCCTACGACCGGCTCGATTACCTGCACCAGCACAAGGGCGAGATCAGCGGCGTGCGCACCGGGTTCGCGGACCTGGATGCGCTGACCACCGGCCTGCAGCGCTCGGACCTGGTCATCGTGGCCGCCCGCCCCTCCATCGGTAAGACCAGCCTGGCGCTGAACATCGCCGAGCACGCGGCGGTGCGGGACGGACGCACGGTCGGCATTTTCAGCCTCGAGATGAGCAAGGAGCAGCTGGTGCTCCGCCTGCTCAGCTCGGTCGCCAACATCGATTCACAGCGCCTGCGCACCGGCTTCCTGGAGGAGATGGATTTCACACGGCTGGCGCCGGCCATGAACGCGCTCGCCGAGGCGGCCATTTACATCGACGACACGCCCAACATCAGCACCATGGAGCTGCGCACCAAGGCCCGCCGCCTGCAGGCGGAAGCGGGCCTGGACCTGGTGGTGGTCGATTACCTGCAACTCATGCAATCCAGCGTCACATCCCGGGATGCCAATCGCGTGCAGGAGGTGTCCGAGATCTCACGTGGGCTCAAAGCGCTGGCGCGTGAACTGGAGGTCCCGGTGATGGCGCTCTCCCAGCTGTCCAGGCAGCCTGAGATGCGCGAGTCAAAGGAGCCCCGCCTTTCCGACCTGCGCGAGTCCGGTTCCATTGAGCAGGATGCGGATCTCGTGCTCTTCCTCTGGCGAGAGAAGGAGCACAGCGGCGGCGAGGAAGCGGACGGCGACGGGGAGGTCGTGAACCTGAAACTGGCCAAGCATCGCAATGGGCCCACCGGAGAGGTGCGGCTCTGGTTCAAGAAACGACAGACGCGCTTCGTCTCCTACGCCGATTCGGAGCGCTACGCGCCCGATTACGCCTGAGCGAAGCCGCCAACCGCGGCCCATTGCGGCGCGCTTGACGGCGCGCGTATAGTCGCGCCGATCCGAGCGACTGGCTGTCGCTCCTGCCGGGTGCGCGCCCCCCGCCTGTCACGACGATTGGCCGTGGCCCGAATCATCGCGCCCACGCGTCACCCGTCGAGGAGGGCCAGCACAGCAGGTGTACCAGGATCGGATCCTTACCTGTCGGGACTGCGGAATGGAGTTCGTCTTTTCCGCGGGCGAGCAGGCGTTCTTCGCCGCGAAGGGGCTGCAGAACGACCCCCAGCGGTGTCCGAGTTGCAGGCAGGCGGCCCGAAATGCACGGGCGGCAGGGGGACCGCGCGAGTACCACGCCGCAATCTGCGCCATGTGCGGGGGACAGGCCATCGTGCCGTTTGCCCCGCGGAACGACCGGCCGGTCTACTGCAGTTCCTGTTACGACAAGGTCCGAGCGGCTGCGGCAAGCAGGGCCTGACCGTCGGCGTCACGCCCGATTCGTGGCGCGGCGCCTTGCATCGCCATGCGGGGCCGGCTGCAAGAGCCGGCCCCGCCGATTCTCCACGGAGGCCGCCGCTGGACGCACGTGCCTCCACATGCTGCACAGGAGGGACCAGAAGCTATGGGCGTCCTCATCGTCCGCGAGATGGTCGGCACGTCAGCACAATCCTGGAGTGACGCGGCGCGCCAGGCCGTGGCCACGGCCGCCAGGACCGTACGCAACATCCGCATGGTCGAGGTCGTGCAGTCGACCGCCCTCGTCGAGGACGGCCAGATCAAGGAGTATCGCGTCCAGCTGAAGATCCACTTCGAGTACGAGGGGTGACCGGTCGGGAACCAGACCACGGACGAGCGCAGCTAAGGCGCAGCTGAGCGTCCGGCCGCAGACTGGCCGGCATGGCCCAACGAGATGCCCTTCGCGAGCCGAGTTCCCATCCGGTCTCCGGGCTCCGGCAAGTCGTCCGGAGTGACCTGGCTCTGCCCGCACAGCCCCGGCTGGCAGGCGTGGCGGTAGGGCCCGGGCGGGGCAACGATGTCCCCCGATCGCCCGCCGAACACATCGTGGACCAATACCCGGTCTCCCGTGCCAAGGTCACGCCACCACCACTGCGCGAGGCGACGCTCTCGCGTGACCGGCTGCTGGACTGGCTGGAGCGGCACATCCATCGCCGCTGCATCACCGTGGTGGCGGAGACGGGCTTCGGCAAGACCACCCTGCTCACGGACTTCACGCAGCACGGACCGGTCCGCTGCCTCTGGTATCGCCTCGACCCGGGCGATCGTGACCCGATCTCGTTCCTGAACTACGTGGTGGCCGCCTGCCGCGAGCTCATGCCGAACTTCGGGACGCGCACCCTGGCGCTGCTCAGAGACATGTTGGCGAACCGGCCTCCCACCGACCTGATCACCTCCACCCTCATCGCCGAACTGACGGCGCTGGCCGACCGGTCCACGGTCCTGATCCTCGACGATTACCACCTGGTGGACGAGGACCCGCGCGCCCGGGGCCTGGTGACGCGCCTGCTTGCGGAGGCCCCGGATCGGATGACGTTCGTGCTGCTGTCCAGGCAGCCGATCCGACTCTCCCTGGGGCGCCTGACGGCGCGCGGCGAGGCGCCGCATCTCTCCGCCGACGACCTCCGCTTTTCGGCCGACGAAACCGAACGGCTGTTCCGAGACGTCTACCGGCTGCCGCTCGAAACGGAAGTGCTGCAGCAGGTTGAAGAGCGGACCGAGGGCTGGGCCGCGAGCCTCCAGCTGCTCCACTCGTCCATCCATGGCCGCTCGGCACGGGACGTTCGAGCGTTCATGCATGCCATCAGTGGGGCCGAAGGTCCTCTGTACGACTACCTTGCCGAGGAGGTGATGGGGGACCTCTCGCCGGAAGTACAGCGATTCCTGACCTGCACCGCCATCCTGGACGATGTCCGGGTCGAGTTCGCCCAGGCCATCTTCGCCGCAGACGACCCACCCCCGTCGGCCGAAACCGTGCAGGCATGGGCCATCATCGGGCAGCAGGCAGGGCTCATGTCGCGGCGCTCCGCCCTGACCAGCGATCGCCGCTACCACCCGCTGATGCGCGAGTTCCTGGAGCGCCGACTGGCGCTGCTGGCGACGCCAGACGAGGTGCGCGGCATGCACCTGCGGGTGGCGATGGCCGCGGAGGGGACGGACTGGCTCGCCGCATGCCGGCACTACATCAAGGCCAACCACGAGAGTGACGCGCTGCGGGTGCTGGTGGCCAACGCCGTGCGGGTGCTCGGCTCGGGCCAGTGGGGCGATGGCGCGGAGCTCATCCGCACGCTGCGCGCCTCGGACGAGGAACCGCGGATTGCCGTGATCCTCGCGCGCGAAGACATCTACGCGGGCCGGATCGAGGAGGGCCTGGCCCGACTCGATCGCTTCGATCTCTCCACCCTGGATGCCACGACCCGTGCCCTGGTGGTGCTTGCCCGGGTGCATGGCTGGTGGTGGCTGGGACACATACACGATCCCGAGCTGAACGTCAACGACCTCGTGGCGAGTTCCGACATTCCAGAGCCCCTGAGAGCCATCGCGCGCGGAATCCAGGTTACACGTGGGACCACAACCGACATGCGTCTCGGCGATGCGGTACCCGTACTCGCCACCATGGCGGCAGATGAAGAAGCGGCATCTCTGCCCTTCTACGCCGGGGTCAGCCGTTACAACCTCGCCTTCACGCGGCTTGAGATCGGCGACTTCCGGGAAGCCATCGAAGATGCGCACCGAGCACTCGACTTGTTCGCACAAGTCCCTGGCGTCCCCGAGGAAACCTACGGTGCACATTTCGCGCTGGGCCGGGCCCACATGGAGCTCGGCCAGTTCGATCTGGGGCGCGAGCACCTGACACGAGCCATCTCCGGAACGACCATGGGGGCCGTCGAGCAGTGGCTAGAGGCCGCCGCACTCCTCCCTGTGCTCGGTGAGTCCTCCGAGGCGCGAGAGCTCTTAGCAAGGGCCTCGGCCCACCCCGCCGCGCAGCCCGCCCACTGCCAGTATGTCGCGGCCTTGGCCTATGCCCGACAGGCCATGGCAAGTGGAGACCTCTCGGCAGCGCGCCGTGCGTTGGGCGAGCGCTACGACGCGTGGCAGGCACCTGCCACATGTGCGTGGGCGACCTGGTTGCACCTCCGTGCGATTGTCGACCTCACCAGCCGAGACTACGAGAAGGCTGACGGTCGCATCACGGCGGGCCAGGCCCTCGCGGTGCGACAGGGCGCAGGGCTGCTCGAAGGCCGCTTCCGCCTCAGCCGGGCCATCCTGGGCGGCGATCCCGACGGCCTCTCGGATGCGTTCGCCCGCGCCACACCCATGGATCTACTGTCGTCGGCCGAGGCGATCGTGCGCAACCTGGACCGGATCGGCGCCACCCCGGCGACGCTGCGCGAGAGCCTGTCCGCGTGGCCCCAGCGATGGCTGCCCTTGCTTCGCCAGGTCATCGCGGACCCGACTGATCCCGCGGCGCCGATGGCTGCGGCCTTGCTCGACGAGTACGGCGAACTCTCGGATGTCCGGTCGCTGCGTGGTCTTTCGAAGAGCCGCCATAAGGCGTTCCGTGGGTCGGACCTTGGACGCGGCCTGGCCAAGCGCCGCAGCCCCACCCTGATCGTGCACGACCTGGGACGCTCCTCGTTCGAGATCGGTACCCGGCGCGTGCATCTCTCGTCCATCCGAAGGCGTTCGGCAGGACTCCTGTGCTTCCTTCTGACGCGGAACGGTCACCTCGCCACACGCGATCAGGTCCTCGACGCGCTTTGGCCCGATGTCGATCCGTCTGCCGGTGTGAACAGCCTGAACCAGACCCTCTACTTCCTGCGGCGCGACATCGAACCCGAGTATGACGATGACTACTCGGCCCCGTACGTCCACTTCGAATCCGATCTCGTATGGCTCGACCGTGAGCTGGTCTCGGCCGAGAGCCGCGACTTTCAGGAGCGCGTCAGCCGCGCGCTGGCCGCGCCCCGGGACCTCCAGGAGAGCATGGAGGCCCTTTCCCTGTACCGCGGTCGGTTCGCGCCGGAGTTCGAGTACGAGGAATGGGCGACCGCCTGGCGCGACCTGCTGCACAGCCAGTACCTGCACTTGGCCGAGACAGTAGTCGCGCGACTGATCCAGGAAGGAAGACTGCTCGAAGCGGCCGACTTGGCGGTGGACGTGCTCCGCGTGGATGCCGATGCCGAGCACCTGGAGCGGGAGCTGATCTGGCTGTACAGCACACTCGGCGCTCGGTCTGCCGCCGCGGAGCAGTACGGCCACTATGCAGATGTGCAACGTACCGAATACGGGGTGGAGCCACCCAGCCTGGATGAGATCGCGAGCGGTCACTGACTCGGCCCAGTGCGCCCATGACGAGAACAGATAGGCAAAGATGCGTATTGACCGGGGCCCGACCGGACTCCTATAGTCCGGGAGCTTCGTAGTACTTCCGTACTAGGGAGCATTGTCAAGACGCTCGGACGCGCAGACGCTCCGCCTGAAGTGGGCACTTTGGGTGGGGCTGAGCGAGTAGTGCACCCGACCGACGGCAACGTCAGGTCGGTTTTCGTGTCTCTTGGGGACGCGAGGGCCGCCAACACGAGCGTAGGTGGGTTGAGTGATGGTCATCAAGGCCTGGTAGCCACGCAGGATCGGTACCAATTCGCGTCGATCGCCGAGGCGTCGCAGATGCGTCAGTCAGTGGGTCGGGCAGTTGCCCTATTGACACTGCTCGCCATCATCATCGGAGGGGGGGCGGGCGTCCGTCCGTTCTAGGAGCGGTGCTCCCGGACGGCTCGGACCCAGTCCCAGGGTTCCGAGTGCCGAGACCAACGAGAGCCTGACTGGGTTGTCTAGATCGCTGAAGCTGCTCTTGATGGCCGTCATCACGACGGCCATCATCGTTGTGTTTCTGGCAGTCACGTTATTCACACTCCCTCCCGGGTTCGGTGGCTGGGCGGGAGTGGCCTATTGGACCGCTCTCGTGCTTTTTGCTCAGGCGTTCCCGGTGAAGATGCCCCGGGGAACGATCGTGAGCGTCGCAATCGCGCCATTACTCGCAGCTTCTGTGATTGGCGGGCCAACGGCCGCCGCGATCGTCGCCGCGATCGGGATGACGGAGCTGCGCGAGTTACGCGGCCAAGTGCCTTGGTACGGAACCCTGTACAACCACGCCGCGATCGTCATCGCTGCAGTGCTAGCCGCTGTTACCGTGCGTGGCCTCACCGGCCCAGATCTGGAACCGACATGGACGTCGCTCCTGGCCGTAGGGTTGGGCGGCGCGTCGTTGTTCGTGGCGAACGCCACTCTGGTCTACCTCGCGGTTGTGACCCGGGACAGGGTTTCCCCTGGGGCCGTGTTGGCTGGAGACCTCCGGCTGATCTCCGGCAACCTCCTCGGGATGACCCCCTTGGCCTGGCTGATGGCGGTGGTGTGGTCGGTGGCCTGGTGGGCGGTGCCGCTCTTCGCCCTCCCGCTCTATGCCAACCGGGCCGCCTATCAGGCAGCAGTCCAGATCCGCGAGATGTTCACCCAGACCGTGCGAGCACTGGCCTCGGCGGTGGACGCGCGCGACCCCTACACGGCCAAGCACTCGGAGAACGTGCAGACCATCGCCGTGGACATCGGCCGCGTCATGCGCTGTAACGAGGCCGAGATGGAGGCCCTGGAGTGGGGCGGCCTGCTGCACGACATCGGCAAGATCGGCGTCCGGGACGAGGTCCTCCTGAAGCAGGACAAGCTGACCCGCGAAGAACGGATCCTGATGAACGCGCACCCGGTGCTCGGCGAGGAGATCATCAAGCCCGTCGCGCGTCTGGCCCCGGAGCTGCCGATCATCCGGCACCACCACGAGTGGTACAACGGCTCGGGGTATCCGGACCATCTGATGGGCGAGGAAATCCCCAAGCTGGCCCGGATCCTCCACGTGGCCGACGCCTTCGAGGCCATGACCGCCAAGCGCCCATACCGCATGCGGCCGCTCTCCCGGGAACAGGCCCTGGCCGAACTGCGCAAGTACGCGGGCATCCAGTTCGACCCGGAGGTCCTGGACGCGTTCGCCCGGACGTCCTGGGTGGCAGGGGTGGCCGACCCCGGGAAGCCTGTTCCGCGCACCCCTGCGCTCCCCCTCATGGCGCGGTTTGCCGGTCGCACGAGCAGCCGGGATCAGGCAGGCGATCAACCGGTCGCCGATGCGCCCTGAGGTTGCCCGCGCCTCGGGGGCCCGAGCGGTAGGGCGAACCCGCCCGCACGCGTCTCCCGTCGATGGCCGCTGACACCGGCGCGTTCCAGATCCGCCCCCCACGCTCCGCCACGCGCTGAGCGATGCTGATCACGGTCGTCGTCGCGCTCATCCTCGGGATCCTGATCGGCGGACATCCCGAGAACCTCTCCCGGATCCGGTTCCGGTGGGGCCTGCTCCTGTTCGTGGCCGTGCTGCTGCGCTACGGCACGGAGGCAGCCATCCGCTACCAGCTGGCGCCCGCGGCGGAGTTCCGGCTGCCGCTGTACGCCCTCGCCTTCGCGCTGATTGCCGTCACCCTGTGGGCCAATCGGGACCAGCCTGGCTTGCTCCTGGCAGCCGCCGGCGTGACCAGCAACGGGCTGGCGATCGTCCTGGACGGCGGCTGGATGCCGGTCTGGCGCCCCGCGATGGACCTGGTGGGGATGACGCCCGCCGATCTGACGATCGCGTTTCACCGGCTCCTTCCCGAGCAGCTCGGCCTCCAGTTCCTGCTCCGGGGCGGACCTTTCGGCGACCTGATCCCCGTCCCCCTGCCGGTGATCCCCAACGTGGCCAGCATCGGCGATGCCTTTGTTGCGGCCGGGCTCGGCTGGTACGTCTTCGCCACGCTCGTGCTTTCCGGCGAGCATGCGCCAGGAGCCGGCACGGAGGCTGTCGGTGGAACGCCGGGGGCAGCCGGCACCGAGCCAGGGAACCTCGCCGCCGCTGGCGCCGCCGGGGCCGCCAGCGCCGCCGGAGCCACCAGCGCCGCCAAGGCCAACTTGACCCCGAGCGCGGCGACCGCCGGTTTCCTGGTCCCGCCGCCGCCCCGCAGGCGGAGCCTCCGCCTCCGGCGCCTGCCGGGTCCAGGCCCCCGGGCCGGCATCGGCGAAACGGCCGTCCTGCATCGCCCGGTGCTCCTCGGGGGCGCCGGGGCAGGCGTGGACCTCCTGCCGGCCCCCGGCCCGATCCCCGTCGCCGTCGAGATCCCGACCGCACGCCGCCGGGGGATCCGGGAGCGGCTCCGCGGCCACCCCTATGTGAAGCTCGCGCTGGACGCGCGCTTCTCAACCCTGTGGGTGGGTCAGACCATCAGCCTGCTGGGGGACCGCCTCAACCAGGTCGCCCTGGGCGTCCTGGTGCTCTCCCTCACCGGGTCGGCGCTGGACGTGGGCTTGACGTTCATGGCTGCCACTCTGCCGAACCTGCTCTTCTCGCCCTTCGCCGGCACCTTCGTCGATCGCTGGAACCAGAAGCACGTGATGGTGGTGAGCGACCTGCTCCGGGCCGGGCTGGTGCTGCTGATCCCGCTCGCCGCCCAGCACAGCGTGCTGCTGAGCTATCCGATCGTCTTCGGCGTGACCACCGTCAGCATCTTCTTCCGCCCCGCCCGGAGCGCCGTGATCCCGCGGATCGTCGCGACCGAGGATCTGACCCCCGCCAACGGGGCGATGTGGACCGCGGAGACCATCGCCGACGTGGTGGGCTATCCGATCGCGGGGATCTTCGTGGCGTTTCTGGGCAGCGCGCTTGCGCTGGCCTTCTGGTTCGATGCCGCCTCCTACGTGGTGAGCGCGGCCCTGGTCCTCTCCCTGGCCATCCCCCCGGTGGTCCGCAGTGCCGCCCCGGTCGTGGCCGGAAGCGTGCGCAAGTTCCTCGCCGAGGTGGCGGCTGGGTGGCGATTCCTCCGGTCCGAGCCGGCGCTCTTCCAGAACACGGTGATCAGCGGGTTGGCGCAGTTCGCGGTGGGCGCGCTGGTCGCCCTCCCCGTGGTCTACGCACGGGACGTGCTGCAGGGCTCGCCCATCCCCTACCCGCAGAGCTACGCGGCAATTGACCTGGCCCTCGGCGTGGGTAACCTGGTCGGCGGGATCGCGATCGGGGCAATCGGCGCCAAGCGGCGGAAGGGCCCGTTCGTGATCGGCGGATACGTGGTGCTGGGGCTTGCCACCATGAGCCTGGGCCTGACCGGCAACGAGGTCCTGGCGCTGACCCTGACCCTGTTCGCCGGGCTTGCCAACATGGCCTTCATCATCCCAACGCAGACCCTCTTCGCGGAGCGGACGCCGCAGGACCTGATGGGCCGAGTGGTGGGGATCCGCTCCAGCATGGTCCTGGGGCCCATGACGATCGGGATCGCGCTCAGCGGAATCCTCGCCCAGTCGATGGGGGCGGCCGCGGTCTTCATCCTGTTCGGGCTCTTCACCGCGCTGGCGGGGGCCGTCGGCCTGCTGCTGCCCGCAGTGCGTGAGACCTAGCAGGCCGATGCGATGATCGGACGGCGCGCCCAACCGTCGACACCCCGCGCCCATCGGGGCACGAGCGCGCCTGCAGAGCCCGGTGCCGCTCGGGGCACGAGCGCGCCTGCAGAGCCCGCTGCCGCGATGGCGTGCGCGATTGGTGGCGGCTCGGCCATAATCCACACGACGAGTTCCGCGTGAACCTGCCTTCCCGCGGGGCGTCTCCGCGCCTTCACTGTTCGACGTCGCCCACGTCCCAGGGCGGGATCACGAGGAGCACCGCACCGGCATGACCGACTCACGACCGAATCCCGAGCAGCCCGCATCGCCGGAGGAGGTCGCTGCACCCCCGGGCCAGGCCGCTGCACCCGCAGCGGCGTCCGAACCCACCGAGGGGGCGGCCGGCGGCGCAACCCCGGCCGGGGCAACGTCAGGCAGCGGGCGGGTGGCGGCAAAATCGAACCGCAGGGCGCCGACCGCGGCCGCCACGGGCGCATCCGGCGCAGGCACCGGCAAATCGAAGCCTCGGACGGCCGCATCCGGCAGCGCCCCTGCAGCCGCGCCCGGTTCGACCGAGATCCCCTACGTCGACGACCCGGTCTCCCAGATCTGGGTCGGCGTGGTGGTGGGGCTCTTTGCGCTGGTCTTCGTCTACGCGGCGCTCCTCGGCCACGGCGGGATCCTGACCCCGAAGCAGACCCCGGTCCCACTGGCGAGCCCGCGCGCATCGGTGACCGTCTCGGCGTCGCCGAGCGTCAGCGCCAGTGGCGCACCGGCGTCCGGCGCGCCGGCCTCCGGCGCCGCATCGAGCCCCGCACCGGCCTCCGCCGGACCGGGCGCCACCCCGAGCCCGGCGGCCTCGTCGGGTGCCGCATCGACCGGCACGTCCCCTGCGCCGGTCGTGCCAACGCCGTCGCCGAGCTGAGCCGCACGGGGCCGGATCGGGTGCCATGGTCGCCGGTGGCACGCCCGGGCCCCCGACGGGCGCCTCGGCGGCGCAGCCCGACCCGTTCCTTGCCCCGCGCCGGGCCATGGTCCGGCAGCTGGCCGCAGCCGGCATCGCGGACCCCGACGTCCTGGCCGCCTTCGAGCGGGTCCCCCGCGAGCGGTTCGTACCGCCGGGCGCGGCGCGCTTCGCCTACGACGACTCGGCGCTTGGGATCGGGCACGGCCAGACCATCTCGCAGCCCTACATGGTGGCCCGCATGACCGAGCTGCTCGGCGTGGCCGAGCGGTTGCGTCGGGATCCCGCGCGGCCGGTGCGGGTCCTGGACGTGGGGACCGGCTCCGGCTACCAGGCCGCGATCCTGGCCGCGCTGGGGGCCGAGGTGGTCTCGATCGAACGGGATCCGGAGCTCTCCGCGGCCGCGGCCCAGCACCTGGCCGCGAGCGGGTTCGGGGCGCAGGTGCGCTGCGTGGTGGGCGACGGGAGCGCCGGCTGGCCCGACGGGGCGCCCTACGACGCGATCGTGGTGGGGGCCGGCGCGCCGCAGGTTCCCGAGCCGCTGGTGGCGCAGCTGGCGGACGGCGGGCGACTGGTGGTCCCGGTCGGGCCGCACGCCTCGCAGGTGCTCCGCCTGGTCCAGCGGCAGGGCCCCCGGCTCGAGGAGCGCGAGCTCGACCCGTGCGTCTTCGTGCCGCTGGTGGGCCGCTACGGGTTCCCGGGGTAGGAGCGCGGGTTCCTACCGGGCCGCCGCGCCGCTCATCGCCCGCCGGGCGGCGGCCACGCGCGCGCCTTCCTCGTAGATCGACTCGATGGCGGCCACCATCCGCTCTAGGCAGAAGCGCTCGTGGACCAGGTCGTGGCCTGCCCGCGCGAGGATGTCGGCGAAGGGATGGTCGGTCAGCAGGCGCAGGATCGCGTCGGCCAGGGCCGCCGGGTCGTGCGGAGGCACCAGCAGGCCCGTCCGGCCATCCTCGATCATCTCGGGGATCCCGCCCACGTTGGAGGCCACCACCGGGCGTCCAAGCGCCATCGCCTCGAGGATCGTGATCCCCTGCGCCTCCCGGTAGGAGGGGAGGACCGCGACGTCGAGCGCCGCGACCACCGCCGGCACGTCGTCACGCCGTCCGGTGAAGACCACCTTCGCCCCCGGGCGCGCGCTGCGGGTCCCCACGCAGCGGCTCCCATCGCAGGATTCGCCGAGGAGGCCGAGCGCCTCGGCCTGCGCCTCGAGGGCGGCCCGGCGGCTCCCCTCGCCCACGATCAGGAGGCGCGCCTCGGGGACCTGCTCCACCACCCGCCGCCAGGCCTCCAGGAGCGTCGGATGCCCCTTCTCGGGTTCCAGGCGCGCCACCGTCCCCACCAGCGGGGTCCCGGGCGCGAACCCGTACTCCTCGGGGAGCGTGCAGCAGGGGGCCTGGGCCGCGTAGCGCTCGAGATCGACCCCGTTGTAGACGAGGCTGATCGGCGCCCCGGTGCGCCCCTCCCGCTCGAGCTTGGCTACGATCGAGCGGCTCACCGCGATCAGGCGGTCCATCTGGGGGGTCAGGCGCGCCAGGTGCGCGCGATCGGCGGGGCTGCGGACGCGGCTCGAGTGGACCGTGCTCACGAGGTAGGGGCGCGCGCCGCCGCGGCGCCCGAGCGCCCGGACCGCCTCGGCCCCCACCACCTCGGCCCGGAACATGTGCGCGTGGAGCACGTCGGCCTCGAAATCGGCGAGCTCGCCCGCCACCAGGCGCACCGCCACCGCGTCATCGGGATCGTCGAGCACCGTCACCCGCACCCCCGCCTCGCGCATCCGGTGCACCGCGGAGCCATCGCTCAGGGCCAGGACCAAGGGCTGGTACCGGGCCCGATCGAGGCGCGAAAGGAGCGAGTAGACGTGCTCCTGGGCGCCGCCGTTGGTGCCGGTGGCGAGCAGCTCCACGACCCGGACCGGCCGGCCGCCGGGGAGCGGCGAAGGCTCCGGGGCCTCGAGGCAGGGGTCGCCTGTCGCGGGGAGCGTCATGCGGGCGCGGCGCGGGTCACGATGAGCCGGTAGATCGGCTGGTCCTGTGCGCCCCAGGTGTACTTGTAGGGCTCGTTGCCGCGCAGAAAGTCGAAGACGCGGTACCCGCGCTCGAGCCCGTGGCGCAGGTAGGCGGCCACCCCAATCACGCCCGGCGAGAGGGCGCGCGCTCCGGGGTCGCTCCCCGCGTTGTAGTAGTAGACCGCGTCCCCCGCGTGGAACCCGACGCACATGAAGATGCAGCGGCCGCCCACCTGCAGTCGGCCGATCCGCAGGGTGCCGTCCGGGCCCTCGATCGCCGCCAGGCGCCGGATGAAGCGCCGGCTCCGGGCGCCGCCCTCGGTCTGCGGGAAGAGCCCCTGGTCACCCCAGCGCGCCTGGTGGATCGCGATCAGGTCGTCCACCGCGGTGGCGGGATCGGTGACCTCATCGAAGACGACCGGCCCGCTCGCCTCGGCGCGGCGGAGCTTGCGGCGGATCTCGTGCCGGTTCTTGGTCGAGAGCGACTCCAGGAACGCGTCCCAGTCGCCGGTCTCGACGCGCAGGACCGGGCAGACCTCTTCGAGCTCGCGGGAGACCTGCCAGCCATGGCGCTCCGCTGCGGCGCGGAAGGCCGACTCGAGGGCCGCCAGGGCGGGATCGTCGGCGCGCAGCCGGCGCAGGTCCACCACGTCCCAGTCGCCGGCGCCATGGAGCAGATCGGGGCCGTCGGCGAGGGCGTCGGCGAGGGCGTCGGCGACCGCGGGCAGGTCCGTCGGGTCGCAGAGCACGGTGGCGTAGTCGGCGTGGTAGCTCGCGGCAAGGAAGATCGCGTTGGCGCGATCGGGCAGCGGCGTCAGGGCAGTGCGCGGCGCATGGCGGATCGCGGTGCGCAGGATCGCGTCGTCGGGCTCGACTTCGTGACGATGCATGAGCGGCACGATGGCCACGATGGCGTCGGGATCGAGGCCGGAGTCCGGGGCCGTCCCTTCGGGCGCGCCCGCGGGGTCGGTCGGGGCAGCCGGGTCGGTCGCCCGCGCGCGGCAGACCAGGTAGTCCTCGTGGGCCGACCCGCCGTACCCGTCCCACCAGGCGCGGTGGAACGCCCAGCGGCTGAAGGGGGTCGCGCAGGCCGTCCGCGCGAGGAGCCGGTCCCAGGCCGCGCGGGGGATGGCGTCGAAGGCGACACGCTGGGCGACGAGCCGGCGGCGGGAACCGACGCTGGCGGGGGCCGTTTCGGGCGCACGGACGAGTCCGGCACCGGGCGCCTCGGCCGAGCCGCGCGGCGCTGCCTGGGCGCGGTCGGGCACCGCGGGGGTCCCGGTGTCGTCGGCCGACAGGGGCGTGCCCTCAGCACAGGGGGCGATCGGTTGGGTCACGGGGGATTGCAGTACCTCGTCAAGCTCACGGCTGAGCATAGCGCAGCTCGCCCGGACAGGTCGTTCACGCGTCAACGATCGGTGGCGATGGGCTTGGGCGGAGGGCCGGGCGAGGCGAAAGCGGGCGCGCGCCGGCCGCTCTGGTGCGGCGAGGCACCGAAAGATCCCCGCCTGAAGCCGCATTGCAAGGTGGATTGTTAGGTTCGGCCGGCATGCTGAGCGGCGCAATGCAGACCGACGTTGCGTAGCCAGGAAGCCAGCTGGGGAGCTCATGGACGCTCGGACGCGGCGCCCGCCGGGGCGGCCGCTTGGCACATCTCACTGGGGCCGCACCGGTCAGGGCCTTGTTGAGTTCGCGCTCGTGCTGCCGCTCCTCATGCTGGCGCTTCTGATGACGATTGACTTCGGTCGCGTCTTTCTAGGCTGGATCGATCTCAACAACATGGCGCGGATCGCGGCCAATTACGCGGCCCAGTACCCGGACGCGTGGGGCAGCCCGGGGGACAGCGGCCAGCAGGCCCAGTATCAGGCGCTCATTGCCAACGATGCGGCGGCAATCAACTGCACCGCACCGACGCCGTACCCAGCCCCCTCATTCCCCGATGGCGACGCGCTGGGTGGCCGGGCACAGGTACGCCTTACGTGCAGTTTCCCCATCATCACGCCCCTCGTGAGCGGCATCCTAGGCGGGCACGTCGCGGTCAGCGCGAGCGCGGTCTTTCCGGTGCGGACCGGCACCGTAAACGGCGTCGCAGTCGGGTCGATGCCGCCGCTCCCCTCAGCGGCCGCGTCGGCCGGGGCGACGGCAGCGCCGACCCCCAGCCCGACCCCGATGTGCACGGTGCCGAACTTGGTCGGGGTCAACACCAGCCAGGCCCAGAACCTCTGGGGTCCGGTCGGGCACGGCAACACGCCAGGCGCGGGGTTCGCCTCGAACCTCGTGTACGCACCTGTGGTTCCGCCCAACTGGACGATCGGGGGGCAATCACTGCAGGCGGGTACCTCGATACCGTGTTCCAGCGGCATGACAGTCTCCCTGACCGCGACGCCGACACCATGACAAGAGTCACCTCGACGCGGCGGGGCGCCTCGGTCGGGCAGGCACTGGTCGAGTTCGCACTGGTCTTCCCAGTGCTGATCATGATCCTCTTTGGCCTCGTCCATCTCGGTCGCGCCGTCTACGCCTACAGCACGATCGCTAACGCTGCGCGAACCGGTGCGCGCGTCGCGATCGTCAATCAGACCATCTACACCGCAAGTTCCTGTACGGCCGTGCAGTCAATCGAGCAGTGCGCCGCGGCCCAAGCGGTCGCCCTTGGAATCGATCCGGCCAGTGTTCAGGTGCAGTTTGTCCCTGAGAACGCAGCAGCCACGTGCACACCGGTACAACTCGGATGCCTCGCCGAAATCACGGTCCCGTACACGTTCCGGCCCATCACCCCCGTCCTTGGGAACCTCACGATTGCGATGTCGGCGACCAGCGAGATGCCCGTCGAATCCACCTATGTCAACCCTTAAGGTGCCGAGGGCCACGCACCTGCTCTATGGGAGGATCAGCCTCATGAGGCGCTACTCATCGCCGATGGTGCGCTGTCAGCAAGGGCAGACCCTGCCCATCGTGGTAGGCGGGCTGGTGGCGTTGCTCGCGCTCGTGGCCCTGGTCATTGACGGCGGCAACGCGTGGGCTCAGCAACGAAACGTACAAAACGCCACCGACGCCAGCGCCGAGGCTGGTGCGACGGTGCTCGCCAAGATGTGGGCGCAGCAAGGGAGCCCCGGCTGGAACCCGGCATCGGGCTGGGACAGCCAGGTCGCGGCCGCCATCGAGCAGTTCGCCGTTGCCAACGATCTCCCAACCCCCACCGCCTACTACACCGACGTGTGCGGGACCGTGCTCAAGGACACGAGCGGCAATCCATACGTGGTGGGGCAGGGCATGCCGCCCAACACCGGCGCGGCGTGGCCATCGACCTGCCCGTCGTCGCCCCAGCCAGGGCCGCCGAGCGGAGTCCTCGCCAGCGGAAGCCGACAGTTTCACACCTATCTTGCGGGCGCCGTCGGGATCACCACGATGACCGCCCGCGCCTCGGCGACCGCCGTCTCCGGGTTTGTGTCGAACGTGTGCTCGGCGGCCCAGGGCTGCGCGTTGCTGCCGATCGTGATCCCGGTCTTTGTGCTGCAATGCGCGTCGAACGGCAAGCTCGTGGCGCCCTCGCCCCCGGTTTCCGCACCCAACTGGACAAAGAACACACCGATCACCGTGCCGCTCTGCCAGAACGGCCCCGGCGACGTCGGGTGGCTAAACTGGGGGACCGGCGGCAACAATGGCGCGAACAACATCGTCACCGAGATCCAGACGCCCAACAACCCGCCGATCCCGGTCCCGTCGTGGGTGCAGGTGGCGCAGACCGGCAACCTCAACGGGGGGCCGCAGGGTGGCGTCGAGACCGCCATTCGGGCCTACGACGGGCAAGTGGTCCTCATCCCCATGTTCGACAACTATTGCACGACCACGCCCAACCCCATCAGCGGTGGCCTCAACGCCTGTCCCAACGGGTACCTGGGGGCTGGCGGCAACGGCGGCGGGAGCGGCGGCACGAGCCTCTGGTACCACCTGTCGCAATTCGCCGCGTTCCGGCTGTGCAATGGGGCGGCAGCAGGCGGCTCGGTCTGCGGCAACGCAGCATTCGCCAGCTACGGGGCGTACATCCAGGGCAACAACTCCACCGTCTGCGCGGCCGGGGGCGGCGGCGGGACCGGATGCCTGGCTGGTGTCTTCGAGAACTACGTCACGAGCACGACAGTGGTCATGCCCCCCACGGGCGTGGGCGGCTCATCGACGACGAGCCTGGTCGGGGTCCAGCTGATCCACTAGCCCGCTATCCTCCCCCCGCGCGTAGCGCAGGAAGAGGTGATCGCCCGCTCGGCGCACCGAGCGGAGGGTGAGCCAGCGATCGGGGCCGGGCGGGAGCGCCAGGCCCTCCAGGAGGCCGAGGCGCGGCGACCCCGCGGCCCGGCCCAGCAGCTGGGGGGCCACGGTCAGGAAAAGCTCGTCGAGGAGGCCCGCGGCCTCGAACTGCGCGAGGAGATGCGGGCCGCCCTCGCAGAGGACCACCCCCACGCCACGCCCGGCGAGGAAGCCGAGCAGGGCGTCGGGCGAGACGGTGTCGCTGCCCAACGCGGCGATGCTGACGTGCGGCCCGAAGCCGCGCGAGCGGGCCAGCGCCGCGCCCGCCTCCGTGGTGGCGAGGACCACCGGCACCGCAGGGTCCGAGAGGCCCCGGTGCCTGGGATCGAGATCGCCCGAGGCGCTGACGACCACGGTGGCCGGCTGCGGTGAGAGCCCGAGCGCCGAGCGCCAGCGCGCGAAGAGCGGGGCACCGGCAGGGTAGACGGCCTCCGCGATCCAGCGATCGCGGGGGGTCGCCCGCACCGTCCCTGACCCGACCACGACCACGTCGGCGAGCGTCCGCAGCAGCCCCATCACGAAGCGGTCCGGCTCGGAGAAGCCGCTGATCTCGCCGCCCCCCGACGGGCTCGCCACCTCCAAGGCGACGATCCCGTCGAGCGTCTCCACGAAGTTGGCGAGGACGGCCGGGCGATCCGGACGCAGCGGGACCTCGAGCGGGCCCCCGTAGCGGCGCTGCAGCGCGCGCGGCATCCCACGGCCACGAACGGATCCGATCGGGGCCGCGCGGTGCGCCGGGGCCTCCCAGAGCCGTTCGATGCTCGTCGTCGGGCCCTGGGCTCGCACAGCCCGCGCGCCGGCCCCGGACCGGTCGGGCACCGGCGTGTCCCGCGGCCGCCCCACCGGCGCCGGCCGCCCCTCGTCAGCGCGATCGGTCCCCGTCGCCATCCCCCACCCCCTGTCCCACGGCGAGCGCACCGAGGACCTGCTCATACCCATCCACCGCCGCGTCCAGCCCCAGTCGTCGACGCGCCGACGCCAGGATCGCCTCGCGCGGCAGGGCTCGCGCCCGCTCGATCGCGTCGACCAGCACGTCCTCGTCGCCGGGCTCGACCAGGAACCCGCTGACGCCCGCCTCGACCACCTCGGGGAGCGCGCCCCGCCGGTACCCGACCAGCGGACAGCCCGCCATCTGCGCCTCCGCGGCCACCAGCCCGAACTGCTCCTCCCCGGCGATCGGCATCAGCGTGACCGCCGCACGGGCCATCTCGCGCCAGAGCGCCTCCCGGGGGAGTGTCGGCACCAGGTCCACCCGGTCGAGGAGCGGCACCACCTCGGCCTCGAAGTAGGCGCGATCGTAGGGCTCGCCCACCACCCGCGGCCGCAGCCCGGCACGCAGCGCCGCCCGGATCCCGGCCGCGGTCCCCTTCTCGGGGGAGATGCGCCCGGCGAGCAGCGCCACCGGCTCGATTGCCGGATGGCCCGGGTCCCAGGCGCGCACCCCGTTGCGCAGGACGTGCGCGATCGGCACCCCCGCCGCCTCCCAGTCGCGCCGGGCCGCCTCCGAGACCACCGCGAGCGGTGCCCGGCTCAGGGCCGCCGCGCGGACCACCCGCGCGAGGATGGGCGCGAGGTGGAGCGTGTGCAGCACGGGCACGCTCCCGGCGAGTTCGAGGGCCTCGGCATCGAAGGCGTGCTGGCTCACCACCTCGGCCCCGTCGGCCTCGATCGCCGCATAGACGCGCCCGAAGGCCTCCCGAGCGGCGGCGACCACCTCGGCCGCGGGCTCCGCCTGCCTCCCGCCCGACCCCGCTTCCGGCGCCGCGGTGACCGCCTGGCTCAGGCGCAGGATCGGATCGACCGGGACCTCCCGCAAGCGGACCCCCGGGATGGCCGAGCCGGCCGCGCAGTAGACCGCCACGGCGTGCCCACGCGCATCGAGCTCCCGGGCCAGATCGAGCAGGAACGCGTGCGGCCCGTACGGCTGGGCGGGGCGCAGGGGCGCGAAGAGCGGCGCCACCACCGCGATCCGCATGCTGGTTCGACCCTGGTTCAGCTGGTCCGGCCGCGTTGAGGCCGCGCGTCGCCTCAACGCGCCCGGCGCAGCCCCGCGATGTCGTAGAACTCGCTGCGCAGCGAGGGGTTGTCGGCGTACGAGCCGCGGAAGGCCGTGGTGCGGGTCTTGGAGTTCACCTCGCGCACACCGCGCATCTGCGTGCAGGTGTGGTGCGCTTCGAGGTAGACCGCCACCCCTTGCGGTTCCACCATCTGCGTCAGCTGGTTCGCGATCTCCTGGGTCATCTCCTCCTGGACCCCGAAGCGGCGGGTCACCACGTGCACGAGGCGGGTCAGCTTGCTGATCCCGATCAGGTCGTGGTCGGCGACGTAGCCCACCCAGGCCTCGCCGAAGAAGGGGAGCGCGTGGTGCTCGCAGAGCGCGAAGAAGGGGATCGGCCCCTCCACCACCTGCGCCAGCGCCTCGCCGGAGTCGCCGCGGTTGACCTTGGGAAAGGCGGTCAGGATCTTGGGATCGCCCTCGTACCCGATGGTCGAGTCGATCAGCGCCTGGAGGTGCCGCCGGGGGGTGTCGGTGGTCCCCGGGGTGTTGAGGTCGAGCCCGAGCGCGGTGAAGATCTCGGCCAGGTTGCGCTCGAAGCGAGCGCGGTCCGCAGCGCTGATGTCGCGGGGGCGAACGATGTCGGCGATGGGGCTCGCGGGCTCGTCGTCGAGGTCAAGGAATTCGATCGGGTAGGCGGTCATCTGGAGCCTTCACTCATTCTGGGATCGGTCGTCGGGGCCTGGAGTCGGCCCCGCCGGCGACGCGGCTGCGTGGATCATAGTCGAATGCGCCCCAGGAGCCCTGCTCGGGCCCTCGCGGCGCCCTCTCGTGGAGACTTACGCAGCAGAGGGCGGGACGGATTGACCAAGGGCAGCCGGCCGCGCCAGCCCCTCCACCACCTCCACGCCGGGGATGGTGAGGAGGATCGCCGGGGGCGCGATCACTTTCCAGCTCCGGCTTCCCCCGCCAAGGACGATGCGGTCGCGCCGCAGGACGTCCCCGTCCACGAAGAGCGGCAGCCCCTCGGGGAGACCGAACGCCGTCACCCCACCGATCTCCTGGCCGGTCAGAGCGCGCGTGTCCTCGGGCGAAGCGAAGGATGCCCGCCGCGTCCCCAGCCGATCGCGCACCGCGCGGTTGACGTCCAGGCGGTGGGTGGCGAGGACCACGCACGCCGCGAAGCGCGGGGGAACCGACTTGCCGATCACGATGATCGTGTTGGCCGCATCCTCCGGCGCGAAGCCGTAGGCAGCACAGAAGGCGGCGGTGTCCGCGAGCGCGGGGTCGCAGGCGAAGAGTTCGTAGTCACCCCGTCCCGCGAGCGCCGCCTCGAGCCGCGCGCGGTCGGGATCGCTGGGCGGGTCGGATGGCGCGTGCACGCCGGTAACGGTATACCGCTCGACGCGATGGCGCCGGCCTGCAGCCCTGGGCCGGCGCTCGCTCCCCGTGGCCAACCCTGGCCCGGCGCGGCGGCCCCGCCAGGCCGGCAACTGCCAGGGACACCCCAGGGCTCCGTCGGCCGATCTTGACACGGTCTTGATCCGGGAGCGAGAGACTCAGCGCAGGCAACCTTCCGCATACATGGAGATCGCACCGATGCCAACGCGCTTCCGTATCCTCGCCGCCACACTCGGCGGCGCCGTGCTCCTCAGCGGGTCGCTCCTGGTGGGCGCCGTAGCCCCGGTGGCGGCCGCGAGCACCACCACCGCCACGCACGCGGGTCCCTGTGCAACCGAGCAGGCCGCGTACAAGGCATCGCCGTCGGTGAGCACGGGCCAGGCCCTGGGCGACTGCATGATCGGCCAGCGGCTGAGCTATCTCTCGAGCGCGAGCAGCAAGCTCTCCGCCGACAAGACCCTCACCAGCGCCGACAGCACGGCCCTCTCAACGATCCTCTCGAACGCCACGAGCGGTTTGACCAGCCTCGAGGCCACCCTCAACGCGGAGACCTCGCTCTCCGCAGTGCAGGGCGATCTCACGGCCATCGTTGCGAACTACCGCGTGTACCGGCTGGTCGCTCGGCAGGTCGCGCTGGTCAAGAGTGCCGACGCCGTGAGTGCCACCGTGAGCCGCTATGCCACGGTCAACAGCAGGCTCGAAGCCCGCATCCAGGCCGCAGCGGCCAAGGGGCGCAAGACCAGCGCCGCGTCCGCCGAGCTGGCCGCCATGAACCGCGCGGTCTCGGCCGCCGCCTCCGACGTGTCGGGCCTCTCCGCCCGGGTCCTGGCCCTCACGCCCGCCGAGTACGACGCGCACACCGCGCGCCCGGTCCTGGTCCGTGGCCAGACCGCCATCCTGCGCGCCCGGGCCCAGCTGCTGGACGCGCGCGCCGATGCGCTCCGGGTGGTGATCCGCCTGCTGTAGCCAACGACGACGTCACGCGAGGCGGCCGCGTCCCGGCCCGCCGCCCGTCCTTCGCGGAGCGATCCGCGACCGTCCTCTGTAGCGAACCGGCGGTCCCGCCCGAGGGACCGCCGGTTCCTGTCGCCCGACGCCAGCTCGACGCAGCGCTCCGGGTGACCCGACGGGCCGGTGGGACAATGGCGGGCACACTGGAGGGGATATCGTGACGGACCTGCACGGGGCGCTGCTGCACCGCACCGCGGAGCTCGCGGCGGCGGTGCGCTCATAGCGGCGGGCGGCTACACGGACCGAGCGGCGCAGAGACCCGAGACGACATCGTGCCTGCCCCAGCGCTCGCCCTCACGAGGCAGCAGATCCTCGCCCACCGCCGAGCCGTCGGCGCGCTCGACGCGCGGCTGGCGCCCGGCGCCGACTCGCTCCGGCGCGCCGCCTGGGCCGGGCTGCAGGACAGCATGCCCCGCGCCGCGCTCCTCTCCATCCACGCGCGCATCGAGGGAGCCGGGCCGGCCGCCTGGGAGGATCCGTCGCTCGTCCAGTTGTGGGGCCCTCGCTTCAGCGCCTACGTCGTCGCCGCCCGCGACCGCGCCGTCTTCACGCTGGGGCGGCTCCCCGACGACGCGGGCCGGCGGGTCGCCGAGGCGATGGCCACCCGCCTCGAGCGCTTCCTGGAGGGCCGGCGGGCGACGTACTCGGAAGCCGGCCACGCGCTCGGCATCCATCCCGTGGCGCTCCGCCACGCCGCGCCGAGCGGCCGGGTCCTGATCCGCTGGGAGGGCGCCGGACAGCCCACGGTCTGGATGGTCCCGGCACCCACGGTGGAGCCGCGGGCGGCTCGCCTCGAGCTCGCGCGCCGGTACCTGCACGTCTTCGGCCCCGCGACGCCCGGCGGCTTCGCGGACTGGGCCGGGATCGCGCCGGCGCGCGCCCGCGAGACGTTCGAGGCGCTGGCGGGATCGCTGGTCCCGGTGCGGACGCCGGTCGGCGACGCCTGGATCCTGGCCGGCGACGAGGCCCCCTTCCGCGCCCCCGCCGGACCGGCGGCCGCGGCCCGGCTCCTCCCGAGCGGCGACGCCTACTTCCTCCTCCAGGGCGCCGATCGCGAGCTGCTCGTGCCCGACGATGCACAGCGCCGCGCGCTCTGGACCCCCCGCGTCTGGCCGGGCGCCGTCCTGGTGGCGGGCGAGCTTGCCGGGACGTGGCGACGCGTGGGGGCCAAGGTGAGCATCCGGCCCTGGCGTCGGCTCACGCGAGCGGAGCGGGACGCGATCGAGGCGGAGACGGCGTCCCTGCCGATCCCCGGCGTCGCGGGACGGATCGCCGTCCGCTGGGAGGACGGGGGCGACTAGCGACGCGACCGCGGCGGGCCGCCCTCGGCCGCCATCAGCGCGACCATCCGGCAGCAGGCCCGGCACCGACTGTCTGACTCTACCGATGGTGTCACAATAGCGGTGCTGGATCGCACAGCTTGACAATGGTCTGAGTGCGGTCTACGGTTCGCAGGGCGCTCGGTGGGTGGGAGCGCGGTTCCGCGGGGCTGGGCGCAGGAGAAACAGGGCGATGCCACAGACCGTCAGTGCCGAGGCCCGGCTCCGTGCGCGCAACCAGCTCACCATCCCCGACCCGGTGGCCCGGGCGGCGGCAATCGAGCCCGGGACCACGTTCGTGGTCGAGGTGACACCCGACGATCCCGACGTCCTGCGCCTGCGCCGCGTGCGGACGAGCTATGCCGGTGCGCTGCGCGGCCTCTGGCAGGAGGGCACCGGCGTCTGGCTGGACGGCGAGCGTGCCGGCTGGGAGCAGCGGTGAGCCGGGCCAGCCTGGAGTCGGCCATCCCAGCCGGTGCTGGGATCCTCCTCGATACGTCGGTCCTGCTGGCATACCTCGAAGGAGACGAACCGGCGAGCGGGGCGGCTGCCCTCGTGCTCGACACGTTCGTGCGCGGGGGGCGTAACCGGGCCACCATCAGCGCGGTCTCGGTGGCCGAGACCCTGGTGCGCCCGTCGGCGGCAGGTCCCGCGGCCCTTGCCATCGCCGAGGCGTTCCTGCTCCACTTCCCCGGGCTCGCGGTGGCAGGCGTCGACTACGCCATCGCCCGGGAGGCCGCCCGACTGCGGGCCGAGACGGGACTCGGGACACCCGACGCGCTCATCGTGGCCACCGCCCTCGGTGAGCGGATCCCCGTCGTGGTCAGCAACGACGCGCGCTGGCGCGGCGCGATTGCCCGGGGCGCCCCCGAGCTCGACCTCGTCCCTCTCGACGCGCACCTCACGGCGTAGGGCCCAGGCAGTCGAGCCGCATCGGCCAGCGCGGCAGGTGGTCGGCCGCTCGCGCAGGAGCTCGCGCACCACCCGATCGGTCGTCCTGAGGAGGCAGGCCGTGTCACCCCGGGGGCTACGGCCCTGGTCGGGCACCACGACGACCGATGTCGTGCCGTCGCTGGCGAGCAGCATGCCCATCCCCACGCCGTTCGATCGGGAACGCGCCGGGTGATCCCCTCGATCAGCCGGTCGGCACTCTCAGCCGAACCAGAGCTCGCCGTCGAGGTCGCCAACGGGCGGGTCGAGAATCGCGCGGATCGTCTCGGGTGGCACCCCTATGCGCCGCGCGACGTGGGCGGCAAGGGCGACCGGGTCGTGGGCACAACGGGCCAGGGCCCGGCGATCCAGGCGCGGCCACATGGCGAGCGCGCGCCGGAGGAGCAGGGACTGCGCGATGGCGCGGCGCGGGCGGGGCGGCTATCCGCCCGCGTGGCCAAGAGTCCTCCTGAACGTGGCGGCGAGCCTGTTCGCGGTGGCCCTGGTCCGCCGGCTGTTGCGCCGCCGGCGGCGCCCGCCCAGCCGCCCATGATGTCGCGCAGGCTGGCCCCCTCGCCGCCGCCGTAGATTGCGTCGTCCGCCTGCGGGCTCGCGTCCGGCGTGACCCCACCATGCCCGGGGCACGGTATCGTGATGGCACCCCTGCGCCGAGGGGCACGGAGCCGGCGCCCCACCCCGACGGACACGCGACGGCAGGGACGTGGACCGCGCCGGCGCATGGTCCGACCGGCGCCCATAGCCGAGGAGATCGAGGCCGCGTGTCGCTCGCCGGTATCCCAGCGTGAGCGGATCGCCCGCGGCCATCGGGTCCCTGCGGGGCCGCCTGGGGCTCCTCGCCCAGGCCGACTTCCGTCGCCTCTGGGTCGGCGAGACGATCAGCCAGTTCGGCTCGCAGGTCAGCATCCTCGCGATCCCCTTCATGGCCACCGTGCTGCTGCGGGCGACGGCCTTCGAGGTGGCCCTCCTCACCACCCTCCAGTTCCTCCCCTTCCTGCTCTTCACCCTGCCTGCCGGGGCCTGGCTCGATCGCATGCGCCGGCGCCCGGTGCTCATCGCGGCCGATCTCGTGCGCCTCCTCGCGCTGGCGACGATCCCCTTGACCTGGACCCTCGGGCGCTTGACCATCTGGCAGCTCTATCTCGTCAGCTTCCTCGCCGGCGTCGCCACCGTCTTCTTCGACGTCGCCTACCAGTCCTACCTGCCGGTCCTCGTCGAGCGCGAGGCGCTGGTGGAGGGCAACGGGAAGCTGCAGGCGAGCGAAGCGGCGGCGGCCGTGGTGGGCCCGGGGTTCGGCGGCGGCCTGATCAGCCTGGTCGGCGCCCCCTTCGCGGTGATCGCCGACGCGCTGAGCTACCTCGCCTCGGCGCTCTTCGTCTCGCGGATCGAGCAGCCCGAGCCCCACCCCGAGGCCGAGCGGCGTGCCGCGGGGCTCGCGCGCGAGCCGCTCCGCCGCCAGGTCGCCGAGGGGCTCCGGTTCGTGCTCGGCAACCCCTACCTGCGGGCGATCGCCGGCGCCACCTCCTCGTCGAACCTGTTCAGCAACATGATCTGGGGCATCCTGCCGGTCTTCCTGTACCGCGAACTCGGGCTCAGCGCGGCCACCGCGGGGGTCATCTTCGGGATCGGCGCGGTGGGGACCCTGCTCGGCGCGCTGGTCGCCAACCAGATCGCCCGGCGGGTCGGTCTGGGCGCGGCCATCGTGGGCTCGATCGCGCTCAACGGCCCGGCCTGGATCCTGCTGGCGATGGCCCCGCACGGCGCGCCCGTCCCCTGGCTCGTGGTGGCGTTCGCGCTCGGCGGCTGGTCCGGCGTCGTCTACAACATCAACCAGGTCAGCTTCCGCCAGGCGATCTGTCCGATCGAGATCCAGGGCCGCATGAACGCCACGATGCGCTTCCTGGTCTGGGGGACGATGCCCATCGGCTCGATCCTGGGCGGCGTGCTCGCGAGCGTGGTCGGGGTGCCGGCCACGATCTGGATCGGCGCCCTCGGTTCCTGCCTGCCGTTCCTGGCCGTCCTCTGCTCGCCGGTGCGCACCCTGCAGACGATGCCGGAGGCGACGGTCTGACGAGCGCGACGCTCACCCGACCGTGATCGTGATGCGGAACGCGATCCGGAACAGCGGGCAGATCCCCGAAGCGCAGGGCGGGCTGCCGATCGCGCTCAAGGTGGTGGTGCCGGATGCCAGCCCCGCGAAGACCCCCTGGGCTCCCGGCGGCACGGCGATGCCGGGCACCTGCGCCACCACGTGCGGGTCGGCGATGGTGACCGCCCAGACGGCGCTCCCGCCCAGGCCGAGCAGGAACCGCTGGCCCAGCGCGAGGTGCAGGGTCGTGCCGTTGTCGCTGAGGGTCACCACGAGCGACGGGACGGCCGGCGACGCGGATGGCACGGGCGACGGCGTGGGCGTCCGGATCGGCGAGGGGCTGGGCGATCGCGTCGGCCTTGGTGACGGGGTCGGGCGCGGGATGGAGGCGGACGAGGCAGTGGCCACCGGCGAGGGGCTGGGCGCGGCGATCGGGGGCGGCGCACTGGAGTGGCCACTCGCGGCCGGCAGGACGGTACCGAGGGGAGACGCAACCGCCGCACCGGAGGCGCTCGCTGCCCCGCTCGACCCCGTTGCAGACGATGCCTGCGCGGCGCCGGACGGTGCCGGCGATCCGCTCGATCCGGACGCGCACCCGCCCAGAAACGCGATTCCCAGCGCAAGAGCCACCGGGATCCAGGCCGGCGGGCGGCGCGGCAGTCGAGCTAGGCCGCCGGTTCGCGGGTGGTCGCTGGCCACGTCCCGTGCCTCCCGCCGGTCTCGCGCGCCTCGGCGGCGAGTTGCGCAGCGCCTACTTGCGCAGCACCTTGAGGCTCAACGCCTGGGCGGCCGTTAGCGGAGTTGGCGTCGTGTTGTCTTGCACCTGCACGGTGAACGAGGAGGTGCCGGTCCCGGTCGGCGTCCCGGAGATGATCCCCGTGGAGGGGGTGAGCGTCAGTCCCTTCGGCAACGCGCCAGCGGTGATGGACCAGGTGTAGGGCGTCGTACCGCCGCTCGCCTGCAGGGTTGCGCTGTAGGACCGGTTGAGATGGCCGGTGGGCAGGCTGGTCGTGGTGATCACCAGGGGCGCCGGAGTCGGACTTGTCGTGGGCGTCGGCGTCGGAGTAGCCGTTGGCGTGGGGGTCGGGGTAGGCGTCGGGGTAGCCGTGGGGCTCGGGGTTGGCGTGGGGCTCGAGCCGCCGGCCGGCATGAAGGCGCTCGTGCCGTCGGGCGTGCCAAGCCCTGTCGGGCCGTCGTATCCCACTCCCGCCGTGCAGAGGTAGGAGCCACCGCAGCTGCCGTTGCTGCCGCTCGTCACGTCGTTGAGGGCGGACGGATCCGCGTACAGGTAGCTGGCAGGATAGCTGCCTGCGCTGGGCGTCCCGGCCAGGGCATAGGTCGAGGCGATGATCGGCGAGGCGACGCTGGTGCCGCCCACCACGAGCCACCCGCCGTAGCCATAGTCGTCGTACACGGCCACGCCGGTGTTGGGATCCGCCACCGCGGAGACGTCGGCCACCGTGCGCCGGGCACAGCCGCTGTCCGTCTGCCAGGTCGGCTTCGTCTCGTAGGCCGAGCAGCCGCTCCCGGCCCCGGACCAGGCCGTCTCGGCCCAGCCGCGGGTATTGCTCGCCTGGATCAGGGTGGTGCCGCCAACCGCCACCACGTCCCGCGAGGCGGCCGGGTACTCCACGCCGTACCCCCCGTCTCCGCTGCTCACGGTGACCGCCACGCCGGGGTGGTTGTAGTAGGCGCCGTCGTAGCTGGTCTCGCTGGAGAACTCGGAGCCGCCGTAGCTGTTGGAGACCGCCACGGCCCCCAGCGCCACGGCCTCGTTCACGGCGGTGCCGAGGTCAGTGAACGAGGCGGAGTTGGCCTCCACGAGGAGAATGTGGCAGTTCGGGCAAATGGCGGAGACCATCTCGATGTCGAGCGAGATCTCGAGGCCCCAGCCCGAGTTGGCCCGGGGGTAGCTGGTCCCACCGTTCTGATTCACCTTGCGGAAGCACCCGTTGGCGGTGGTGCACGCGGGCAGCCCGTACTGCGAGCGATAGGTCGCAAGGTCCGATGCGGCGTACGGCTGGTCATAGGCGTCGACGATGGCCACAGTCCGTCCGGCAACGGCATTCGAGCTCGGCAGGGCGTAGGCGGACTGCAGGTCGCCAGGGCCGTAGCCGTTGGGCGGGGTTGCGGCGCTCACCTGCGAGCGAGCGCGGGCCGCAAGGTCGGTGCGGAGCAGCACGTGGCACCGGGCGAAGCCGGCAGCGGCCGGGCCGCACACCGGGGATGCCGGGTGGGTGACGGCCGCGGTCAGGGTCACCGGACCCGAACCCGAGACCATCCCCGGCGCCAGAGCCGCCGCGAGGGAGACCACCAGCACCACGGAGGCGACGCGGCCACCCGTGCGGACCGAGGATCTGCGGGGTCGCAGGCGCCACGGGTCGCCTGCGGGGCCGTGCTGGGGGGACCGTCTCGCCGAACGCAGAAGCGATGCCAGGACGCTCACGTGGTTGCCCTTTCCGTGGAGGTGCGCGTTGGGGATGGGCTACTGCCCTCGCCCGCCCCGACCGTGCGCTGTTGTTGGGCATTACGGGCCAACGGACGGCCCGTGTCAATGGCTTTGCGCCGTTCGCGCGTGGGGGATTGCTGACCGGCCGGAGACTCCCGACACGGTCCGACAGTTGGCACAGTCGTGAGTGCCGCCACAGCAAGGACAGTGACTCCTTGGCCCGGGGCCCCATGACGAAGCCGCCCCAGATCTGCGACCGCGACCGGGAGTGGTCCGACCTCGACCGCTCCATCGGGCACATGCCGGCTTCCCGCGCAGCAACGGCGCGGCCGAGCGGGTGCGCTACGCCCGCCTCGTGCAGCACCTCGAGGCGCTGCCCGGACGATCCCGACCATCCCGCCTCTCGGATGCCACCCTTCGCGCGGGGGAAGGTCGAGGTCGGCTGCCCGATCTGCCGGAAGCGGCAGCGCACCATGGCGCGCCGGCGGGCCACGCAGGGGCAGGTGCCCGGGCGGTCGCTATGCCGCAGCAGCCTGCACTGTTGACATCGCGCACGACGCCGAGCATGCTCACTGGAAATCAGAAAAGGACTCGGTTCAGAAATGGACCAAAACCAACTCTCATTACCAAGCGACGCGAAGGCGCTGCGGCGGATCGAAGCCGCCCTCGGGCCAGCCTTCACCCGCCGGGACCTCGAGCGTCGCGGCCTCGGTGACCGTCCGCTCATCTCCCGGCTACTCCGCTCGGGCTACCTCCGCCGGGCTTCGCGCGGCCTCTACGAGATCGCAGAGGCGCCGCGGGTCAAGATCTCGCACGAGTACGTGCTCGCGCTCGCCATCCCGTCGACAACCGACGACGCCTACATCTCGTGGCGCTCGGCCCTCGCCTACTACAACCTCACCGAGCAGATGGCCAGGGTCGTCTACGTTGCCGTGGCTGCCACTCGGCCGGACGCCAGCGTCGGCGGCGCCAAGGTCAAGTTTGTGATCCAGGGGAAGGACCGCCGATACGACATCCGCGATGTGCCCCTGTCGGGGACCAAGGTGCGGATGGTGTCGCCGGAGAAGGCGGTCATCGACGGACTGGACCGCCCGGACCTCTCCGGGGGCCTCGACGACGTGGTGCGTGCGCTCGCGAGCCGGTCGCAACTTGACTACGCGCACCTCGTGGAACTCGCCGGGCGCCACCCGTCCGGCACGCTTGGCAGACGCCTCGGCTACCTGATGACCGTGTTGGGGCTCGGCGACCCCGCGCCACTGCGCCGGCGCATCTCTCGGTCCAACAAGCCGATGCGACTTGACCTCGACGGGGAGCGGCACGGACCGGTCGACAAGGAGTGGCAGGTGATCGATAACGTTGGGATCGCCGAAATCCGCGATTGGGCCCAGCCGTGAGGCCCGACCTCCCGCCACTTGGACAGCTCCTCCTCGAGAACGCCTTCGCCGCGGACGACATGGCCGACCTGGTCCGCGAGCGGGTGAGCAAGAAGCGGCTCGCGCCAGCTTTGTCTGACCGGGATGCCCCGCCCGAGGAGGAGGCTGCGGCAGTGGGGCCTGCACGATCGGAGGGCGAGATCGACTACGCCCTGGCGCGGTTCGTCGCCGCCAACTGCGCAGCCGCCAACCTCTACGTGGAATCTCCCACACCCTTCGTCCTGAAGGGCGGCCTCGCGGTGTTTGCGTGTTTCGGCGGTCCCCGCCGCTCCAAGGATGCGGACCTGTCGCCCTCCAGCCTCGAGGTCGAGGTCGAGGGCCTGGAGCCGCCGGACCTCATCGTGGCGCCGGCTGGAATGCGTCTCCTCGATCCCACGCAGGAGACCGACGACGGGCGACGACAAGATGCAGGTGATCTGCGACCTGAACAAGGGCGTCCGGGTCATCCGTCGGCAGCCAGCCGTCAAGCGACCGTTCGACTCCCCCTTCACCACGGCGCCCGTCGAGGTCTGGGTCGCCCGCCCTGAGGAGATCATCGCCGAGAAGATCAGCGCCCTCCTCCGCCGGCGAAACGGCCGACTGCGGGACATCCTCGACATCGAGCACTTGCTCGGGGTATCGGACGCCATCGGTCTGCAAGTCGACCGCATCCGCCCCATCGCCGTGGAGGCGCTCCGGGAGCTTCTCGAGTACCAGAACCTCCGCTATTCCGTGCGAGAGAAGATCGAGAGTCGGATGCTCGGCGCCGACGACCTTTCTTGGGTCGGCGCCGAGATCGAGTCGATCGGGATGAACGCGCAGGAGAAGGACTGGCGCGAACAGGTTGCCGACGTCGTCATCGGCGCGCCCTCGGCGCGGGAGACGACAGCGAGACTGCTCGGGCGATGGAGGACACTGGGGCTCCTGGAGCCACCCAAGCACCGTTCGGCCGCTGCACGGGCCCGAGTCCGTCCCCGATAGCGAATGCGCGATCAGAGCGGAGACAGGCGATGGACGCGAAGCCACTGCTGCGCACGGAGCGACACCGTGCGGGCCTCACGCAGCGGCAGCTGGCGGAACGAACGGAAGTGCCCCGGGGCACCATCGCGCGGATCGAGGCGGGGCAGACCGACCCGCGCGCGGCGCCGGCTGCCCACCTGCTACCCTTCGGTCCGATGAAGGGCCTCGTGCTGGCTGGCGGGACGGCGACGCGCCTCTATCCCCTGACGCTCGTCACCAACAAGCATTTGCTGCCCGTCTTCGACCGGCCCATGATCGACTACCCCATCGAGACCCTGGCAGGGATGGGGATCCGCGACGTGCTGGTGATCGTGGGCGGCAAGAGCGTGGGCGACATCGTGGAGCTGCTCGCCGACGGCCACGCTTTCGGGCTCGACCTGACCTACCGGTTCCAACGGGGCGCCCTCGGCATCGCGCACGCCATCGGCCTCGCCCGCCGGTTCGTCGGCGCCGACGCCTTCTGCACCGTTCTGGGCGACAACGTGCTCCTGGGCGAGCCACTGGCGGAGGTGGCGGCCGCCTTCGAGGCGAGCCCCTACGGCGCAGGTACCTTGCTCTACGAGGTGCCCGACCCGCACCGCTTCGGGGTGGCCGAGTTCCGCCGACCGGATGGTTCCCCCGCCGATGGGACCCGCGACGATGACGTGCTGGTGGGCTTCGAGGAAAAGCCCGAGCAGCCCAAGTCGCACTTCATCCCGATCGGGGTCTACTTTCTCCGACGCGACGTCTTCGACGTGATCGAGCAGCTGGTCCCCTCGGCCCGCGGCGAGTTCGAGATCACCGACGTCCTCAACCACTACCTGGCGCAGGGCGGGATCTTCTGGCGTCGCTACGGCGGGCGCTGGACCGACGCCGGGACGGTCGACTCGCTGATGGCGGCGACCCGGCTGGCGGCCGATGACGCCGCGCGGGGCGTGCTGCCGCCGCCGCGTGGGGTGGACGGGCCGCGATGAGCGAGGCCTGGCGCCGCAGCGCGACCGTCGAGCGCGCCCTCGCGGACCGGGAGACCCTCCTGGCCCCGGGGGGCCTCGGGGCAGAGGCAGGCTTCCTGGCCGGCGGGTGGGGTCTGGCCGAGGGGCCGGATCCAGCTGGCGGGCGCATCCTCGCGCCCGAACGGCCGGCGATTTCCACCCTCTGGGCCGCATCGATCAACCTCGATTCCGACCTCGACCCCGAGCCCTTGGCCCGCCGGCGCGCCGCACACCCCCAACCCGAGCCCGATCGGGAGCGTGCCGGCGACCGTCCCTTCCGCTCGATCCTTGTCACCGGCGGCGCCGGGTTCATCGGCAGCGCGTTCGTGCGCAACCTCCTGCGCGCTGACCCCGAGGTCAGCGTCACCGTCCTCGACAAGCTCACCTACGCGGGCAACCCCGCCAACCTGGCCCCCTGCGAGGCCGACCCCGAGCAGGCCGGCCGCTTCCGGCTGATCGTCGGGGACATCGCCGACCCGCTCGCGGTCGCCCCGCTCGTCGCCGACGCCGACGCCGTGGTCAACTTCGCCGCCGAGTCGCACGTCGATCGGAGCATCCAGGACCCCACCGCGTTCCTGCGCACCGGCGTCCTCGGCGTGCACGTCCTCCTCGAGGCCGTGCGCCGTGCCGACCACCCGGTCCGCTATCTGCAGGTCTCCACCGACGAGGTCTACGGGGAGGTGCCGGAGGGGGCGAGCACCGAGGAGGCGCCGCTCCGCCCGCGCAGCCCGTATGCGGCGGCCAAGGCGGCCGGCGACCTGCTGGTCGCCAGCTACGTGGTCACGCACGGAATCGATGCGCTGGTGACGCGCGGGTCCAACACCTACGGCCCCTACCAGTACCCCGAGAAGGTGATCCCGCTCTTCGTGACCAACACCATCGACGGGCAGGCCCTGCCGCTCTACGGCGACGGCCTGCAGCGGCGCGACTGGCTCCACGTAGACGACCACGCCGCGGCGATCGAGCTGGTGCTGCGCCGGGGCCAGCCGGGGGGCGTGTACAACATCCCCGGCGTGGCCGAGCTCACCAACCTGGCCCTGACGCGCCGAATCCTGGCGCAGCTGGGCCGCGGGGAGGATCTGATCCGGCACGTCGCGGACCGCCCGGGTCATGACCGACGCTACAAGATGGACGGGTCGCGGATCGCGGCCCTCGGCTGGTCCGCGCAGGTGCCCCTGGAAGAGGGCCTCGCGGCCACCGTGCGCTGGTACCAGGAGCACGAGACCTGGTGGCGGCCGCTCAAGGCGGGCGAGTGGCACGGGTACTACGCGCGCCAGTACGGGGCTCGCCTGGCCGGCAGCACGCCCCACGATCCGGCCGCTGGTTGGTCCCCGCTCGCCTCCGAGCCGGAGGGGCGCGCCTCGCCCGAAGAACCGAAGCAAGGTGCCTCGGCCGAAGAGCGTGGAGCGCCTCCCGCGCCATGAGGATCGCCATTACCGGCACCGGCGGCCGGCTGGGCAGCGCCCTGGTCGCGGCGTTCATGCGCGAAGCGCCGATCGCGCCGGCGGTCTCGGTGGAGAGCTGGGCGCGCCCCAGCCTCGATCTTGATCGCCCTGAGACCCTCACGGCCGTGGTGCGCGAGCGGCGCCCCGATCTCGTGATCCACGCCGCGGCCTGGACCGACGTGGACGGTTGCGCGGCCGAGCCGGACCTCGCGATGCGGCGCAACGGCGAGGCCACCGCTGCCCTGGCGGCGGCCTGCAACGAGCTCGGCGCCGACCTGCTCTACGTCTCGACCAACGAGGTCTTCGACGGGCGGCGCACCGACGGGCGACCGTATGCGGAGGACGACCGGCCGTCTCCCCCCAACGCCTACGGCCGGAGCAAGTGGGCGGGCGAGAAGGCGGTGCTCGCCGGGATCGGCCCGGTGGCCGCTGGACGGGGTACGGCCAGCCTGGCCGTGGTGGGCCCCGGGACGGCCGGGGGCACCGGCGAGCAGGCGGGCGCAGCGACCGCGTACGGCGCGCCGGCCATGGGCCGCGCGGCCGATCACGGCGGGACTTCGGTGGCCGATCGCGGCGGGGTGGCGGGGCGCGGCGGCACTCCAGCGGCCGATCGCGGCGGCACTCCCGCGGCCGATCGCGGCGAACCGCGCCGCTGGGTGGTACGCACCAGCTGGCTCTACGGGCCGCCCGGCGCCGATTTCCCAGCCCGGATCATCGCCGCCGCCGCGCGGACCGCCGCTCGGGGCGCCATCCTGCGGCTGGTCGCCGACGAGTTCGGCTGTCCTACGCGCGCCGCCGACCTGGCTTCCGGCATCGTGGCTCTGGTCCGCGCGCGCCCCCAGAGCGGCATCTATCACCTGGTCAATGCCGGGCACACGTCACGCGCCGACTGGGCCGAGGCGGTGCTCCGTGGGGCCGAGATCCAGGTGCTCATGGAGCGCGTGCCCGGGTCCACCTGGTCGCGGCCCTCCACTCCGCCGCCGTGGGGCGTGCTCGGCACCAGCCGCGCCGCGCAGCTCGGGATCATCCTGCGCGGCTGGCGCGCGGCGCTCTTCGACGAGGTGCCGCGCCTCCTGGAGCTGGCGGTCGAGGCTCGGGCAAGCGCGGCTCGGGGCGACGGTGCGCGGGGCGACGCAGGGGACGCGGGCCGCGACGGAGAGGGGGACGATCCGCCTGCGGTGGGCCCTGTCGCGGGCTCGACCGGGGCCGCGGGCTCGGCTTCCGATGCCGCGGGCTCGACCGGGGCCGCGGGCTCGGCCGGTGCGGGAGCCGATACGGCGGCCGGCGCGGGCTCGGCCGGGGCGGGCCGGGAAATCCGCTGACGCACACCACGCGGTCCGTACGCGGCCTCGGCACAAGTCGCGGCAGCCTGTCGCGCCGCCAACCGAGCCATCTCGTGCTCAGAATCGTGGGCTGGACGGCCGCGCGCGGCCCGGTTGCGATCCCAAATCCATGCCGCGCCCGCGTAAGGTTCTCCTGGTGAGCGTTAGCGGCACGGCTCCGGCACAGGCGAGGCAACGGCACGACTGCGAATCGGGGGAGGAAGCGGCTGCGAATCGGGTTCGCGGCTGCGGCGGGTTCGGGGCGGCACGCCCGGCGAGTCGGAAGCGGCTGCGGTTCGGCTGCGAGCTGCACGAGGTGACGAGATGCACGAGGTGACGAGATGACGGAGTGGCCAGGCGGCGCAGCCGGGATCCTCGACGGGGTGGCGTGGGGCCACCTCGACACGCACGCGGACGAGCGCGGCGCCTTCCGTGAGCTCTGGCGCGCCGGTGCGTCACCCGAGCGGTTCGTGCAGGCCAACTTGTCCACCAGCGCCGCCCGTGTCCTGCGCGGCCTGCACTACCACCGGCGCCAGCTCGATCGCTGGACCGTCGCCCGCGGCCGTGCCTTCGTCGCCCTGGTCGACGTGCGCCCGCTCCTGGCCGAGGCCGCCGGGGCGGGACAGGGCTCTGGGCAAGTCGCCGGGCCAGAAGCAACGGTCCAGCCCCTTGCTGCCGAGACGCGCGTCGAGACCCGGGTACTCGGCCCCGACGAGTGGGTGGCCATCCCGTCGGGGGTAGCCCACGGCTTCTACGCCCTCGAGCCCACCGACCTGCTCTACTTCGTCACCAACGAGTACGACGGCACCGACGAGCTGGGCTTCGCCTGGAACGATCCGGAGGTGGGCGTCCCGTGGCCCGACCCCGACCCAATCCTCTCGCCCCGCGACCGCTCGAACCCCTCGCTCCGCGAGCTGGTCCGCTCGCTGCGCTGAAGCTGAAGAGGGCACCGTACCCCGGCCCGCGGGGACAATGGGAGGCTTGGCGGCTCCGGTCGCCAGCTCTGCCGGCCGCACGCTTGCCCCACGGGACGAGATCCAGGCACTCGCGAGCGGCAATCGACCCGTTGCGGCCGCAGGCCGTATCGTGCCTCGATGACGGCCACCACCGCGTGACCGACGATCATCACGGAGGGACCATGACAAACCGTTCGCGCACCGGTGAGACCGGCCAGGGGGCCGCAGAATTCGGGCTGGCGCTCGCGCTCCTCGTGATCATCGCCCTCATCGCCCTGATCTTCTTGGGCAGCCACATCAGCGGCAACCTGGGGCCGCTCCCGGCACGCGTTTAATCGGTCGATCGAACCGAGAGCACCGCGCACGGCAGGGCCCGCTCGCAGAGCCTGCTCGCGACCCAGTTACGTGGTGCACACCCAGTAAGATCAGCCCCAGGTGCACCAGCACGCTCCGGGCGATCCGCACCGCCCACAGGCAGCCCACACGCAAAGGCGGCAGCCGAATGCCTCGGCCCAGCCAGGCCCGACCGGCGGCCATCAGCATGTCGCGCCATCGGGAACCAGGCGCCTGCCGCGGCGCGACATGCGCGCCCCGAGCGCGCGCGCGGTCGCACTCCGGGTCGCCCACCCGCGCCGCGGTGACACCGTCGTCTTCGTGGCCGCACTCCGGCGGAGTTCGCCGCAGTTCGGCGGACTCCGGCGCCAGTTCAGCGCACTCCGGCGCAGTTCGGCGCCAGTTCGGCAGCGTCTCGGGTCACACCCTCGGACCTAAGCCCGGATCCACCGAGCCTCCGGCTGACCGGGTCGGTTGTGGGCCGAAATG
>JBMFSS010000010.1:70395-81597 GCA_049967415.1 Candidatus Limnocylindrales bacterium | reverse complement strand
CGCGAAGATGGAGATCTGCTGACCGCCTACGAGGAAGTCCCGCTGTCCCTTGACAAAGCCGTCAGTCAATGTCAGCACAGCGATCATCTCCTCTCTGCCGCGCATGCGTGGCCGTGGCCTCACTGGCCCGCGATCCGCAGTTTCCGCGGGGCGCCGCGCCGGTTCCGGGCTGCCCGCAAACGAATGGCTCGTGCTCTCTGCCACGGTCCTCACGTGAGCGACTGCGGGCGAGTCCACCGATCCTGCGGCACGCGGCTTTGGAACCGCCGAGGCTCGCGCACCATGTCCGACGTGAGGGTGCTGCCTCGAAAATCCTCCCGTCACGCGGCGCGTGGCTCGAGGGTGACGACGTAGCCCATCGCCTCGAGCCGTCGGGTGAGCCGTCGCCGGACGTGCTCGGCGTCGCGGCGGTCGAAGTAGGTGGTGCCGAGATCGTCGAACGGCCGGCCGCTGGTGAGCACGGCATAGACGATGCCCAGGATCGTGTGGCCGACGGCGACGAAGGCGCGCTTGGCGCCGCGGCGCGCCGCGAGCCTTCGGTACTGGGCCCCGAGGTAGGTCTTCGTGCGGGAGGCCGAGCGGGCCGCGCCGACGAGGGCTGTCCGGAGCCAGGGACTGCCCCGCCGCGTCGTGCCGCTGCGCTGGACGCCGGCGCTCTCGTCGTTGCCCGGACACATGCCGGCCCACGAGGCGAGCTGGCGGGACGAGCCGAAGCGGGCCATGTCGGATCCGATCTCGACGAGGATGACCTCGGCGGTCCGCCCACCCACGCCGGGGATCGTGGAGATCCGCTCGATCAGCGCTCCGGCCGGTCGAAGACGCTCCTTGATCTCGGCGTCGAGCGACTCGATCAGCGCGTCGAGATCGGCGAGGTGGCGCAGCTGCGCGGCCAGCAGGAAGCGCTGGTGCGGCCCGACCGAGCCGGCCAGCGCCTCGACGAGCAGCCCGTGCTTGTTGCGCAGGCGGCCCTTGGCGAGTTGCGCGAGCGCCTCCGGATCCTCCGTGCCCTCGGTGAGCGCGTTCAGGATCGCCCGTCCCGAGACGCCCCGGATGTTGGTGCTCACCGAGCCGAGCTTGATGTTGGCGCCCTCGAGCACCTTGGCGAGGCGGTTGATCTCCGAGGCCCGCTCGCGGATGAGGCTCGTCCGATAGCGCACGAGCTCGCGCAGCTCCCGCTCCGGACGGGGGGGATGAAGCTCGGCCGGATCAGCCCGTGGCGGAAGAGCTCGGCGATCCATTCCGCGTCCCGGACGTCCGTCTTGCGCCCGGGCACCGCCTTGATGTGGGCGGCATTGGCCAGGAGCAGCTCGAAGCGGTCTTCCAGCAGGTTCCAGATCGGCTTCCAGTAGCTGCCGGTGGCCTCCATCGCCACGGCCGTGACGCCACGTTCGTCGAGCCAGTCGGCGAGCGCGAGCAGATCAGCGGTCAGGGTGCGGAACGTGCGCGTCTCCTTGAGCGGCTCACCGAGCGGATCGCTCGCGATCACGCAGACGGTGAGCGAGCGCTTGCCGATGTCAATCCCCGCGCACCTTGCGTGCACGATGTCCATCGTTGGAGCCTCCAGCTTCTGGCGGCTGAGAGGCGCCCCTCATTCGCAGCGACTGCCTCGCGTGCTCTCCCGCCAAGGGGAGGCAACAGACGGTGATTCCGCTGAGGCGCCTCTGGGTCCATCTGTAGAACCGGGCTCGCAGCACCAAGGCCCTACGACCTTCGTCCGGCCGCCGGCCTCGATTTTCCTCCCGACGCGATCGGGCCAGCGGCCCGCGGGCATCTGCGAAGGAAAGTGGCCGCGCAGCCGCCACCGGAGCGGACGCTCGTCTGGGCACGGGCCCCGCCGGAGTCATTGCCCGGTTGCCGGGCGGCCTGCTGCCGGTGCCAGATCCACGACGACGCGGATCTCCACCGCCCAGGTGTTCGGGAACGAAGCGCCCGGTGTAGCACCAGCGCACGCAGTTCAACGACGGCCCAGGATTGAGCCGCAACTCCACTCGCTCACGGGCTGCCAGGCTCCCCTGTCGATCCTGCCACTCCGGTCGCCCCACACCACCGACGAGGAAACTGTGCGCTCGGGTCACGCCGAGACGACCGGCTTGACGCCGCAGCCTGGCACGGGTACTCCCCTCCGCTGTCTTTGCGCACAGACGGTCGCCGCATGGTCCCAGTCAAGCCGCCCGCCCTTGGGCCGCCTCCTCACCTGGCAGCCAAGCTCAGGACGCGCCTGCAGGCACCGCTGTGATCGGCCGATTACGCCAGTGCCGTCCGCGACCTGGCCGATTCGCGCCGCCGCCCACGCACGGGCAGAAGTCCGCCGGATCTGGCCGGGGCTTCGATGAGCCCGAGTTATCCACCGATTCGGTGAACAACTCGATGGGGATGTGGACAAACGCGTTTGGGGGTCATTGCGCGGGCTGTAGACTGTCGCGAGTCGCGCACACCCGCCCGTCGGGGAATGACACGCCCGGTGGGACCCAGGCAGCTGGCGTAGAGACTGGCGCACAGAGAGGAAACAAGTCCGTGGCGAACGTGATCGCGATCGCTAACCAGAAGGGCGGCGTCGGCAAGACGACGACGGCGATCAACCTTGCGGGCGCACTGGCCGAACAGGGTTACCGTGTGCTGTGCATCGACATGGACCCCCAGGCGAACCTGACGGTCGGACTCGGCATCAACATCGGCACGGTCGAGCGATCCATGGCCGACGTGCTGGCCGATGAACGGGCCCGCATCGAGGACGTGATCCTGCCCACCCAGACCGCCGGCATTGACGTTGCGCCGGCAACGCTGGAACTGGCATCGACCGAGGTCGAGCTCTTCACGGCGATCGGACGCGAACAGGCGCTCCGCGAAGCGCTGTCAGGTGTGGCGGGCGACCAGTACGACTTCGTCCTGATCGACTGTCCCCCGACGCTCGGTCTCCTTACCATCAACGGATTGGTCGCGGCAGAGAGCGTCATCATCCCCGTACAGACCCAGTACTACGCGCTCAAGGGTCTGAACGCGCTCGTGAAGGTCATCAACCAGCTTCGCGGCAAACGACTGAATCCGGACCTGCGGATCCTCGGTCTGCTGCCCACCTTCTATGACGGCCGCACTCTGCTGGGCAGGGAGATGCTGGAGGAACTGCGCGAGCTGGGCGACCACCACGTGTTTCACAGCATCATCAAGAACACCGTGAAGCTGGGGGAGGCGCCCCTGACTGGCCGGCCCGTCACCGCGTACGCGGGCACATCGGATGCGGCTCGGACATTCCGCGAACTGGCACGGGAGGTAATCGATCTTGGCTAGGCTCGATTTCCGAAGCACCGCGGCCCGTCGTTTGGCGGAGGAGCGAGAGGAACTGTCGCCGGCGATCCTGAGCCTCCTCGCCCCTGACGAGAATGCGCTGCCCGCGACCGTGCGCCAGCTCTCGGTGGACCACATCGATCCCAACCCGGAGCAGCCTCGTCTCGCACTCGACCGGGATGCGCTCAACGAACTTGCGGCATCGGTCAAGGAGCACGGCGTGCTCCAGCCGATCCTGGTTCGCCCGCTCCCCGCTGGCCGGTACCAGCTGGTGGCCGGCGAGCGCCGCTGGCGCGCGGCGCAGCTGGCCGCGCTGGAAACCATCCCGGCCCTTGTCCAGGAGATCAACGACGCGACGGCGCTGGAGATCGCCATCATCGAGAACCTGCAGCGCGAGGACCTGTCACCCCTCGACGAGGCGGCGATGTACCAGCGGATGACCCGAGGATACGGCTACAGCGTCCGCAAGCTTGCCCAGAAGCTCGGCAAGGACAAGGGGTACGTCGAGAACCGACTACGGCTGGCCGATGCCCCTCCGGAAATCCGCGAGCTCGTGTCTTTGCGTAAAGACACGGTGTCGCATGCCTACGAGCTGCTCAAGGTGGAGGATCCTCGGCGACGGAAGCGCCTGGCCGAGCAGGTCGCGAGAGGCGAGCTGACGCTGCTCCGGCTGAAGGAGCGGATCGAGGGCCGCGCGCCGGCCGATGACCAGGATGGGCTCCCCCGCCGCGGCCGACGGATGCTCACCGCGGCCGGAGTCGCAGCGTCCGAGGCGGCGTCGGCGTCATCCGACCCCGACCCGGAGCCGCAGCTGCCCCCAACGCCACACGCGGCGCCCACGGGCGACGATGCGCTGCTCTCCTCCAAGACGCACCTGAGTGAAGCCGTCGAGGACCTGGTCTCCGTGCTGCGGGCACCCAGCGCGATGGAGGGGATGAGTGAGGTGGATCGCACGAACCTCGCCAAGTACCTCACCATCACGAAGCTGCGGCTGGAGAACGCGATTGCGCTTCTGCGGGCGGGCGAGACCCGGCTCTGATCAGACCGGGCCGACCGCGTCGTTCCGCCCGGGCTGGCCGGCAGGGGGCGCCCCGGGAGTCGATCGGACATCGCGAACGTCGGGGGCCCGGGAGCCAGCGGCACAGGCCGGGATCCCGGCGAATCCGGTTGACCGGCGGAGTCGGTTGACTGGCGGCGTCGGCTCAGATGTACACGATCTCGTCGAAGTTGTCGACCAGGTACTCGATGATCCGTCCCCGGCCCTCGGGTGTTTGCCGGCGAATCCCGGGCACCAGGCACCACAGTTCGATGGCGGGCACGACAAGCTGGCCGTCCGCCGTCCGGCCCAGCGTCGCCGGCGCGCCGCCACCCGCCGCGAACACGCGTTCCAGCCCCGCTTCGTCCATGCGCGCCGCACGAAGAAAGTCCCCGATCACGCGGCGCACACCCACGCGGATCGACACGTCGCGCATCAGCTCCGTGGCCCACGCATCAAGCTGCTCGTCGGGTTGCGCCTCGAGCCTTCGGCGATACTCCACCTGATCCGGAGCAAGTCCGGTCGCGCCGCTCACGGGTCCTCCTCCTGGCATGTCGCGCGGCATTATCCCACGGCGATGAAACGTCAGCCCGGGTCCCGGTTCGCCGGGGCGGGTGCAACGCGCCCGAATCCTCGCCCGGGGCGGACGGGCTTCAGCCGCCCCGGGCCGCACCGTCGACGCGCCGGTACACCTCAGTCATCCACTCGGCAATCCGCTCGCCCGCTTCGTCCAGCCCCAGGAGCACCTGCCCCTCGAACTGGGCCGAAACCTGTATGTGCCCGCTGTGGGCCTCGAACGTGACCTCCCCGGCCTGTACGCGCGCCCAGCGAACCAGCCTGCCCGAGAGGCGCGGCCCCTCCTGCGGCACGCTCACTCGCACGTTGAAAATCCCGAGCCCGCCATCGGTGCTCAGCATGACCTGGAAGCGCGCCTCGGGCTGGTCGCCCCATGCCACGTAACAGGGGGTCGCGTCATGGGCGCCCAGCGTACGGGCGGCCGATTCAATCAGTGGCACCAGCCGGTCGGTGAGATACCGGGATCCCTCCGGCGTTGCCTGCCAGTCGGCAAAGCGCATGTGGACATGGTGCCACGCCGGACGGTCCATTTGTAAGCGCCCTGCAACCGCATCTCCACCGCAGGTTTCCTCCTTACAGCATGGGCCTGGGTATCCTTGCGAGAAGGTGGCCGAAGGCGCGGCCGCAGGGGGCGCCCGGACAGGATGGCCTACGGCGCGGCCGCAGGCGCGACCCCACCGACGCGGCCTTCGCCGACAGGCCCGTTCCCGTGACCGGGATGCGGCACGATGCAAGTCGAGGATCACAGATGACAGGCACGACCCAAGCAGGCCGGGAAGCCGGCGCCCCCAGTTACACGTTTGATGATCGTTCGCCGTTCAGGGAAAGACCAGCCGGCCGACCCTCCGCGAGGCGCCGCGGGCTGCTCGCCGCAGCCATGATCGTCAGCCTCGTCGCAGCAGGGTGCGGGGCCTCCGCCTCCGCATCGCCGAGCGCAACTCCGTCCACGGCCCCGGCCGGCTCGGGCGCGAACGCCACCCAGCCCGCCGCCACCTCGGCTGCCAGTGCGACAGCGACATCGCCCGGTTCGTCGGGGAGCGCGGGCTCCGCAGGGTCGGCGTCCGCCCAGCCCTCCGCCAGCGGCGCCCCGGGGGCGATCGCATCGGCCGCCCCGTCCGGCAACCAGGAAGCGTCAGGCGCGGCGGACGTCTCAGCGCTGCAGTCGCAGTTCGTCTCCGTGATCCGGAAGGTCAATCCGTCGGTCGTCCTGATCGAGACGAGCAGCGGGCTCGGTTCTGGCGTGGTCTTCGACTCGCGCGGCGACATTGTCACCAACGCGCACGTGGCGGGTAACTCGACCTCGTTCACCGTCACCCTGGCGAGCGGGCGCTCCGTAAACGGCACGCTCGTGGGTGAGTTCATCCCCAACGACATCGCGGTCATCCGGGTCTCCGCCGGGGACCTGCATCCGGCCACCTTCGGTGACTCTGCAAGCCTCGCGGTCGGCGACATCGTGCTGGCAATGGGCAATCCGCTGGGGCTCCAGAGCAGCGTCACCGAGGGGATCGTGAGCGCGCTTGGACGGACCGTCTCCGAACCCAACGGATCGGCGCTTCCGGACGTCATCCAGACCAGCGCCGCCATCAACCCAGGGAACAGCGGCGGAGCCCTGGTAAACCTGGAGGGGCAGGTGGTCGGGATCCCGACGCTCGCGGCCTCCGACCCGCAGCTGGGCGGCGCGGCAGCCGGGATCGGCTTTGCGATCCCGAGCAACATCGCCAAGGACCTGGCAAGCCAGATCATCCGGTACGGCAAGGTCGTGAACTCGCACCGGGCATTTCTTGGCATCCAGAGCGCCGATCTCTACGGCGGTGGCGGCGTGCTGATCTACTCGACGGTCGTAGGCGGGCCGGCGGCGAAGGCCGGACTGAAGGCGGGAGACATCATCACCGCCATCAACGGCCAGCCCACCACCTCGGCCAGCGCGCTCGCCGAGATGCTCGCGAACCTGCAGCCGGGCCAGGCAGTCTCCGTGAAGGTGACCCACCAGGACGGCACCACGGCCACCGTGCGGGTGACGCTGGGGGTGCTGCCGGGCTGAGCAGCCCAGACTCCGCTCGGCGCTCCCGGCCGCGCCGAGCGGAGTCTGCCGGGCGACCTGGGGCTGATACCCTAGGCCGGTGATCGCGCCGTGCCGACCATGGCCCACGCCTCCCCTTCCCTCGTCCGGATCGGGGCGTCACACGCAGGGCGCCGATGAGCGCAATGGAGGCGCCCTCGAGGGGCACAGGGGCGCCTCCCGGACGCGGAGAGCCGGGATGGCCCGATGAGCGAGACGGTCCTGCTTGGACTGGCCGCCCTTGCGTTTGCGGCCGTCGCGGGAGCCAACGACGGCGCCACGCTGATCGCGCTGAGCCTTCCCAACGCCGCCCTCCGGCCACTGAGCGCCGTCGCGATACTGGCCGCGGCAGTGGCCCTGGTGCCGCTGGTGGTGGGCGTCCGCGTGGCCGGCACCGTCGCCCGCGGGCTGGTCCCCTTCGAGGGCCGCGATGGCAAGCTTCTGTTTCTGGGCGCAGTCATCGTGGCACTCGGGGTGACCGGCGCTTTGTCCCGCCGAGGGTTGCCCACCAGCCTGACCCTGGCGCTGGTGGGGGCCATCGTCGGCACCGGCATCGGCCGGGGGCTGGGGGTAGCCTGGGGCACCGTCGGAGGGGTCCTGCTCATCGGCCTGGCGGCGCCGCTCGTCAGCGGGCTCCTGGGGCTCCTGATCGCGCGCGCTTTCGCCTGGCTCCCGCCCGGGCCCCGAGCCTGGGGCGAGCTGCGAACCCTTGGGGCGCTGGCGTTTCTGCTGCAGGCGGCGGCCTATGCGACCAACGACGGGCAGAAGATGATCGCGATCTTTGCCATCGCGCTCGGCCTTGGTCCCGGAGGGCAGGTGGGGGTGGCCCTCTGGTCGCAGGCGTTGCTGGGGCTGGCTTTCGCGGCTGGGACGCTCTCGGGCATCGCGCGAGTCGCCCGTCGACTGGACCAGGGCGTGTTGCAGGTGCGACTCCTCCATTCGGTCGCCTCGGAGTTCGCCGCCGCAGGCGCTGTCTTTGGCAGTGCCCTCCTGGGGGCGCCGGTCTCGACGACCCAGGCAGCCACGGCCGGGGTGGTCGGCGCGGGGATCAGCCAGACGGTCTGGCGGGTGCGCTGGGAACAGGCCGCCCGGATCGGCACGGCGTGGGTGCTGACGCTCCCCGGCGCGGCCGTGCTGGGGGTGGTTGCTGCCCTGGTGCTTCGGGTGCTGCGATGAGAATGCCCCTGGTGCGCGTGATCCGCGACCTGCAGGGTCGCTCGGGGCGGCGCTTCGTGGAGATCCTGACGGCGCATGTCGAAGCCACGCTGGACGGGACGCGGTTGGTGGAGCGGGCCGTGCGGGGCGAGATGGCCTGGGAAGCGGCGCTCAGCGAGATGGTGAACGTGGAACACCGTGGGGACGAGATGCGGCGCGCGCTGGTCCTGGAACTGGCCACCGCAATCGTCACCCCCATCGACCGCGAGGACCTCTTCCGCGTCTCGCGGTCAGTGGACGACGTCCTCGACAACCTGCGCGACTGCCTGCGGGAAGGCGATCTGTTCGCGCTTCAAAACGCCTCTGCGATGCTGCCCACGGCGGAAGCGATCCGCGAGGCGATCGTGGCGCTGGGGGCGGCCATCGGGCTCCTCGAAGATGCTCCGGGGCGCATCGGGACCCAGGCCCTCCTGGCCCACAAAGCCGCCAATGAAGTGCGCCGCGCGTACGACGCGGCCCTGGCCGAGCTCTTCAGCGGCGCGCTGACCATGGAGGTGCTGAAGGTGCGCGAAGTATTGCGGCGGCTCGACGTGGTCGGCCTCCGGATCGGGGAGGCCGCGGACGTCCTCTCAGATGCCGCGGTCAAGCGGAGCGCAGGTGGCGACGAACGCCCGGGCGCCGAAGCATGAGCCGCTCACGACCCCCAGCTGCGACGGGCTCGAGTCCCAACTGCGCCAGTCCCGCGACGAGGTCCCCCGGTGCCGCATAGCGCGACCCTCGCGCGGATCCTGGAGTGGCCCCGGCTGGACTGGACCGCGCCGCCGATCCGAAGGGCGCCGTGCGTCTCCCCTCGCCCCCGTCGGCGGGGATTGCCGGTCAGTACTCCTGCTCGGTGGGGCGGATCAGCACCTCGTTGATCGCCACCCGCTCGGGCTGGGCGACCGCGTAGACAATCAGGCCCGCGATGTCGTCCGCCTGCAAGGGGTCGATCGAGTGGTGATACAGGTGGTCGGTGGCCTGCCGTGTCTCCGGGTGCGTGACGTGCAGCGGGAGCTCGGTGTCGACCACCCCCGGCTCGACGCAGATGACCCGCACGCGGTCCGGGATGAGTTCCTGGCGCAGCCCCTCGGACCAGGCTGTGACGGCGTGCTTGGTGGCCGAGTAGACCGACGTGGTCGCCCGCGTCTTGCGGCCCGCGACCGACGAGATCGTCACGATGTCCCCTCCCCCGGCGCGCAGGTCTGGGAGAAAGACGTGCGTCGCCTGGAGGACCCCCAGCAGGTTCGTCTCGACCATCGCCCGCCACTCGTCGAGCAGCCCGGCGCCAAAGGGAGAGTTCAGCATGACGCCCGCGTTATTCACCAGGCAGTCCACGCGGCCCAGGCGCCCCTGGATCTCCGCAGCCGCGTGCCGCAGCGCATCGATCTCCCGTACGTCGGCCGCGCACGCGATCGCCCGGGGCCGCCCGTCCGATCCAGCCGGCCGGTCCAGCTCGTTCAACTCCTGGGCCAGCGCCTCGATGCGCTCCTGGCGCCGCGCCAGCAAGGCGACGTGTGCCCCGCGGGACGCGAGCGCGCGGGCGGTCGCCGCACCGATACCGCTCGACGCCCCCGTGATGACACATACCCGGCCCGCCAGGTCCCGCTCCATGCCTGCGCTCCTTTCGTCCGATCCTGTCTCCACGCCGCTCATGCTAGGCCCGAATCCACCGGGCCTCACCGCCTCAAGGCTCAGAGTGGCGGCCTCCGAGAGCCGGTTGCTACGCGGCCGCCTGGGCTGGCGGACAGGTACTCGCCGGCTGACGGTGCGACCCGACCCTCGATCACAGGTGCAACCTGGACCGCCAGGACGTGCGATCCGGCAGGAAATGGGCCAGGACCGCCGAGACGATGCTGATGACGATTGAAGCGAGAAGGGCAGCCACGAACGCGTTCAGGCTGAGGTGCGCCGGGAACGTGCTCAGCTTGAACCCGAGCGAGAGCGCATCCGAAACGACCGCCAGGAGGAGCAGGAGCACGGCGTTGATGACCAGTCCGAACAGTCCGAGCGTCAGGATCCGCGCCGGCAGCGAGAGCAGCTCCAGGAGCGGCTTGAGATAGGCGTTGATGAGCCCGAAGATCAGCGCGATGACGAGCAGCTTCCACCAGTCGCCCGCCGGAAAGGTTTGGGCGGCCGGGAACGTGACGTTCGGGACGATCCGCACCGCGACCCAGAACGCTATGGCATTGATCACGACCCTGACTGCGAGCGGCCCCATTCGGCGTCCTCCTTGGCAACAGCGAACTCCGCGCCCCGCGGGCTGGTCAGAAGCTAGTCTCTCTTGGACGATCCGGTACGCCGAATCCCCACCGAAAATGCAGAGCTACTCCACAGGGGTCTTGGTGGCCATCAGGTCCTGATAGCCGCAGACCGGGCACTGCAGGTGCAGGTGCGGCGGCATATCGCCCCGTTGGGCGGTGATGTCGAGCTCGGACGGGTCAGGATGCTGTTCCCGGCAGAAACGGCCGACCAGCATCATCGCTCCGCAGGCCGGGCATGCCGGCGCTTCCTCGAATGCACGCATGTCATGTGCTCCTCTCCCGCCCGCTGGATCCGACGCCGGCTGCTTTCAACACCGGCTGCACCGCCCTGAGATGCGTCCAGAAGGCGCGACCCGGCACCATGACCACGCCGACGATCCCGACGCCGCTGCCTCTGTTCATCGCAGCCTCTTGGGCAGGACGCATCAAGAGCCGTTCAAGCCGTGGACCAAGGCCAATCCCGCCACGGTCCGGGGTCAGGTCGGCCGCTCGGGCTTCGGGGCCGGAGAGTGGCGGCGGCCCTTGGCCGGGCGGCCTTCATCGATCCGCTCGCTCGCGGATCGCCCGCCATGACCGTCGACCGATGAGGGCGAGGGCGATCACGGCCAGCAGGAAAACCCCGACGAAAAGACCCGGGGTCGGCCCAGGCCCGGCACCCCCGGTGGGCGCCAGAGTGTCGGTCGGCGGGAGGGTCGGTCCGGCCGTGGACGATGGCGTCGGCCTCGGGGTAGGGCGCGAGGAAGCGCTCGGGGTAGGCGATGCCGTGGGTGATGCCGAAGGCGTGGGGCTGGCGG
>JBMFSS010000010.1:0-70295 GCA_049967415.1 Candidatus Limnocylindrales bacterium | reverse complement strand
CTGGGGTGGCCGATGCCGACGCCGTGGGTGATGCCGAAGGCGTGGGGCTGGCGGCTGGGGTGGCCGATGCCGACGCCGTGGGTGATGCCGAAGGCGTGGGGCTGGCGGCCGAGCAGATGGCCGGCATGATGGTGTCATCGATCAGGGTCACGTCGCCGTTGCGCGCGAGGGCCCGACCGTCGAGCGTGACGCCACTCCCGAGGGTAATGGAGGTCAGGGCGAGGATGTTCCCCGCGAAGGCCGAACCCGATCCGAGGGTGGCCGAGCTCGTCACCTGCCAGAAGACGTTGCAGGGCTGGCCGTCGTTGATGAAGCGGACCGCGCTCGAGGAGGCCGTGACGAGCGACGAACCGGCCTGGAAGATCCAGACCGCGTTGGGATCGCCCGCGCCATCGAGGGTGAGGGTCCCGGTGAGCGCAAGCGCGCTGCCGGTGTAGACGCCGGGGACCAGGGTCTTGCCACCCAGGGCGCCGCCCGCGAGGGCGGTGGCGGGGGTCCGTCCGGCGGCATCCGTGTAGGCGGTGCCGAGATCGCGCTGCGCCTGGAGCGCGACCGCGTCGGCCGCGTGGATGGTCCCGCTGACGGTGCCGGGCGGGAAGCCCGTCACGGAAGCCGCTGGGGAGATCCCGAGATCACCGCCGATGAGAGTGGGCCCGGTATTGGTCACCGCCGGGGTACCTGCGAGGACGGCGAACGGCGCGGCCGTGCCGAGATCGACGGGTGTGGGACCCGCGGCGTTGGCCGTCCCGCCGGCGGCGAGCAGACCGAGCGCCAGGGTGACGGTGACGAGCGGTGCCAGCAGCACGCTGGCGAGCCCTGTCTTGATCTGCATGCTGCTCCCTCCTGCGATGGCGCTCGCCGGTCCGTGCTCGACCGGCTCAACGCCCGCCTGGTGATCGGTTCGCCCGGACCCTCGATCACGACGGGTTCGGGCATCTGCGGACCTCGGTATTTACCTGCCCGACCAGCAGGCGCCCTTGAGACAGACTGGAGTGTGTCCTGCCCCCGTCGCGGCGTCATGACGATCCGTCATGCGGCCCGTGCGCGGCGGCCGGGGACCCGGGCGGGCGGCTCGCCTTCAACGCGGCAGGGCATCGGACGCTGGAGGTCTGCCGGCTCGGCTGGCGAGATCTGCTCGGTCTCGATCAGCCACAGCGCGACGGGGTGCTCGCGGGTCTCATCGCGGGCGTTGGCCGCCGGCATGCGGTTTCGGATCACGAACCGGAGTGCGGGTTCCGGATGGCCCGTGACCATGTCGTGGCCTAGGCCGCCCCCAAGCCGGCGGCCCGGTTGCGGTTGCGTCCAAGCGTGCCCCTGCGGGCGCCGGTCACCCATGTGTTTCCCTCCCTCGCCCGACCAGGCTTTGCGTCACGCCAGTCTGGGCTGGCGCGATTGGGGAAGGGTCAGCGCAGCCCCTTCACTTGCTCGGGATGGGGAGGTTGATCGATGGGACGGGGACGTTGATGTTGACGTTGACGCCAGAGCTGCTCTTGCCCAAGCCGGGACCCAGCGCGAACCAGAGAACGGCCACAATCGCCAGCACCAAGATGAGGCCGACAAGGATGCCCATCCCTGGCCCGCCACGGTTGGTGACGATGACTTCACGATCGTGATCCTCAGGCATCGTGGATCTCCTTCGGGGGTACGGGCCGGGTGGCCGCCCCGCACCGCGTCCGGTGGCCACAAGTGAGCGACGCCTCGAGGCTCGTCAGGGCCCGTGCCCGCCAGACGCGCAGTTCAGGCCAACCCGGCCGCCACCATGAAGCCAAGGAACGCGCCGGCCAGCGCGACCACCGGGATGAGCAGCACCAGCAGCAACACCGTCACCGTGACTGCAAGAACGAACCGCATCATCGGTCGTAGACCTCGGATACCGATCTCTCGCGCCAGATCAACAAGCGCCAGTGTGTGGGCGCCACACCTCCTCGTCATGACGGTCCGTCATGTGGTGGTGAGCCTCGCTCCTGCTCGCGGGTCCGGGCAACGGCCTCGCTGAGTCCACGGTGCCGTTGGCCCGACTGCTCGACAGCGCGCTGTTCCACGCGAGCACCGACACGCGGCGGGCCTGAGGCAAGTTCGGGTCGAGGCTGGAACGCCGGCGGCCGCCGTTCAGGCGGCCCCGAAGGGGCGCCGGTTCGGCCGTTCCCGGCCGGAGCGCCCCCTGGCAACTGGCGGCCTCGCTCACAGGCGCTCGAGGATCGCGGCCCGCTTGGCCTCGTACTCCTCCGCCGAGATCAGCTCGCGGTCGCGCAGGCTGGTGAGCTCCGCGAGGGCGTCTGCGGCGTCTGCGGGTTTCGGCGTGGCAGCCCGCTCGCGTCCCGCGGTGAGCCGGTTGAAGCCGAAGCCAACCGCGAGGAGCAGGCGCGTCGCGATGACGACGACCGCCGTCCACACCACGCCGTAGAGGATCACGACCACAACATTGGTGCTGAGCACGACATGGTTGATCGCAAACAGCACCCACCAGCCGCCCACGATCGCCACTACGGCCACCGCCCCGATCAGGATCCGCGTGGAGGCGTGCACCCTCAGCGACCGCCGCGTTCCGGCCGGCGGCCGGAACGCGGCCCGGACCCCGTCGCGCGCCTCATGGCAGGTACGCCTGACCCGCGCCGAGGGTCAGCGCGAGGACCAGCAGAACCAGGAGAATCCCCAGCAGGAGCCCGAGCATCTCGAGATCATCACGCCGACGGGCCCGCCCTTCGAGCGGGATCCCCGGGCCACCGGCGCGATCTCCGTCGCGCTCGCGCACGTCGAGGCTCGTCATGACCAGCTCCTTCCGGCGGCGCCCATGTCAGAGCCACCACCACCCGTTGCTTATGCAGGCTGGCTCGTCTTCCACTAGTGCTGCGGGACCTCACGCTCCAGCAGCACCGGCAGCGTGCGCATCTCGAACGAGGAACCGGGCGTCAGATCGACGCTCGCCAACCGCCAGCCTTCCTTGGCCCATTCGTTCAGGTTCTTCACGAGCTCATCGAGATGGGTCCCCTCTTCCTCCCACTTGATCTGCTCGACCTTGTATTCCACGCGACCCACGGGGTGCTCCTTCCCGACTCCCAGGCAGCGCCGCCGGTTCGCATCTGCGAGCCATCTGGACAGCCTTCCGAGTCAGCCAAGATCAACTGTGCCCGCCCCACGGCTCCGTGTCATGACGGTCCGTCATCTCCGCGTGCCGCACACGCGCGGCCCGGCGGCGCGAACGGCCGCAGAGCGCCGCTGCGTCATCCCTCAGTCGGTCAGGGCGCGATGGTCTCGCGGAAGGGCTCGACGAGCGGGATGTCTGCGAGGTCGACCGCGCGGACTGCCGACTCGAGCAGGCGCCTCACGCCGTCGGGCACGTCGGGGGCGGTGCCGTCCTGGAACCAGACCAGGCTGCGCAGGAAGACCGGCGCAGGAAAGGCAAACAGGCGGTCGAAGACGGTGGTCGCGTAGCCGATGATGTCGGCCAAGTGGTGCCCCTCTTCGATCAGCCTCGCGATGTCGACGTAGTCCCGCCACTCGGAGCGGTCGAGGATCGCCTTCGCCTTGGTCGCCGCGAGGTCGAACACGGAAGCGACCACGAGCCCATTGTCGGGCACCAGGGACGGCTCCGCGACGGCCTGGAGTCGAAGCCCACCGTACAGCGCAAGCTGCACCCCGCCCGGCTCGATGACGACCAGGCGGTTGTCGCCCATGTCGACGATGTCGAGACGCCCGAGCCATCCGAGGTCGTCGAGGAGCCCGGCGGGCGCGAACCCGTCGGCCGAGAAGAAATGGAAGTCCGCCGACTGCCGGTGTCCGAAGCGGAGGGCGAGGGCCGTGCCCCCGTAGAGGACGAAGGGGTCGGGGATGTCACCGAGCCTCGGCCACAGGCGCGCCTGCGGCGCCGGCAGGATCGAGTGCACGGGGTCGAGCGCCGGGAGGCGGGCGAACCGCGCCAGGCGGGAGTCGCGGCTCATGCCGTCAACTCCCGTGCCGGGGGCGCCGGCTGGTGGGGCATCCCGAGGACCAACTCCCAGTAGTTGCGCGCCCGATCGTCGAGCAGGCTCGCCGGCGCCCGCCGGACCGCCCGGCGCATCACGCCGCGCCCGTACTGGGCCTCGACGTCGGCGATGTCGTCTGCCGACCCGCGGCCCAGGACGCGGGCGACGAAGAGCTCTGGGCGAGCGAGCGTCCTCTCCGGGTCGTCCCACCACGCCACCTTGCGTGCGATCTCCGCCGGCCGCGCCCGTTCGGGCCGCGGCCGGCGCCGCCCGCGGGCGTACGCGCGCACGTCGGCCTCCCGCCAGACCCGTCCCGACGAGAGGGTCGCGACCGGCGCCGGGAAGTCGGCGCGCGACGCCCAGTCGCGCACGAAGTTCGGGGGCCGGACGCCCACCAGGGATGCGGCTTCTGCCGTCCCGACCAGAGCGCCTCCGTAGAGGAGGCCCCCATCATCGCGGACGATCGTGAGCCCGGCACCGTGCGGCGCCCTCACCTGCCATCCGACGCCAGCAATCCGCGTCATCACCCGCTTCGCAGCCACGGAGATCATGATAATAGCCTTATCCCGCACGTCAACCGGGGCGGATCCTGGGAGCACTGGTCGCCCGGACCTGGTGCGGCGAGCGCAATGGAAAAGCGCAATGGAAACAGGCCATCACCGCCCCCACCTGCAGACCCGTCAACCAGCGGACGCGGCTCGCGGTGCGCTCGGCCGCCACCCGGACCGAGCCTCGGGGCCACTGCGGGGTCGGCGCCGTGCCTGAGTCACGGATACCCCCGGAGCATCGTTCTCCGGGGGTCAGCACCGATCTCGGTGGACAAATCCGATCGGGAAAGTGGCTCCGGCGGCAGGACTCGAACCTGCGACCAAGCGGTTAACAGCCGCCCGCTCTACCGACTGAGCTACGCCGGATCGGCAACCGAGGGAGTATAAGCCCACGGCGCGCGGGCGGCGCGCCCGCTGCTCCCCGCTGGCGCTGCGGCGCGGGGGCACCCGCTCCTGTCCATCCGTATACTCGCGTCCATGACACTGCTGCCGACCCCCCGGGACGATCGTTGGCTCCGAGAGACGGCCGTTGGCGAGCACGTGATCTACCGTGGCCGGTATCTGTCGTTTCGCGTGGTCCGAGTTCGCAACTCGGCCGGCCACGAGCACGACCGGGAGCTGGTGGACCACCCGGGTGCGGTGGCGATCCTTCCCGTGGACGGAAACGACATCCTGCTGGTCCGGCAATGGCGCCACGCGACCGGCGGCCCGCTGCTGGAGATCCCCGCCGGGACCCTCGACCGATTGCCGGACGGGACAGTCGAGCCCCCCGACGCCTGCGCTGCACGCGAGCTGGCGGAGGAGACCGGCCTGGAGGCCGCCCGCTGGCAGCAGCTTGGCGCGTTCTGGACCGCGCCCGGCTTCACCAACGAGTACATGCACCTCTACCTTGCGCAGGGGCTCTCGCCAACCCGCGGCGATGAGCGCCCCGACCCTGACGAGCGGCTCGAACTGGTGCGGCTCCCTTGGCGCGAAGCCCTGGCCGCGGCGGAGGCAGGCGAGATCCACGACGCGAAGACGCTGGTGGGGCTCTTCCGGCTGGGCCTCCTGGCCGAACGCGGTGACCTGGGGCGGCTCGACGCCCCCCTCGGCAATCAGGCCCCTCCTCGCCTATAGCACGGTGGGCGGCCGATCTCCCTCAAGCCGCGCGAGCGCGTTGCGGTACAGCCGAGAGTCAGGGGCCAGCGCCACGGCCAGCCGCAGGTGGGTCCGCGCCTCGTCCCTGCGTCCCAGCCGCTTGTAGCTCTGGCCCAGCGCGAAATGCGCATAGGGGAGCGATGGGTCGATCGCGAGCAGCTGGCGGAAGGCGTCTGCGGCCTGCAGGTGCTGGCCGCTGTTGAAGTACGCGCGACCAAGCGCCTCCATGATGGAGCCCCGACCGGGCTCCAGGCGCGCGGCGCGCTCGAGCACCACCGCGGCCTGGGCGAAGTGGCGTCGGCTCATCAGCCCCTTGCCCCGCTGGAACAACCCGTAGGCAGTCTCCCGCTCCATCAGCTCGGCGACCAGGCGGGCCTCGGCCTCCTCCGACGCCCCCATCGATCCCGGACCGTTGCCCGGACCGCCGGCACCGCCCTGGTCCGGCAGCCCACTTGCTCCCGCGTCGCGCTCGTCCACGGCCGAATCCTCGCACGCGGCGCAAAAACCGTCCGGAGGGCACCGGGTCCGCGCCCCGGTCCGCGCCCCGGTCCGGCCCACGGCATATGCTGCGTTCAGCGCATGGGCTGGCCCGCGATGCAGACTCCGCCTCCTGACTTCACAAGGGTCGAGCGCGGGGACGAACCGCGGGCCACGGAGAACCGGCTATCGAGCGGCGCGTGGGAGGGAGACGGCATGACGGCAGGCGGGCGGGACGGCGGAGGCGAGACAGCATGACCGGGGAACGGCGCACCATGCATCCGTACATCCCGAGCAGCGAGCCCCAGATGCGCCGGGCCATGCTCCGGACGATCGGGGCCCGCTCGGTGGACGAACTGTATGCCGACATCCCCGCCGACCTGCGCCTCGACCGGCCGCTGGAGCTGCCCGCCCCGCTGGCCTCCGAGCTCGAGCTGCGTCGGCACATAGCGGCGTTGCTGTCTCGCAACACCAGCACGACCGACGCGTTGAGCTTCCTGGGCGCCGGCTGCTACCCGCACTTCGTACCGGCCGTCTGCGACGAGGTCAACGGACGGTCGGAATTCCTGACCGCGTACGGCGGCCAGCCCTACGAGGATCACGGTCGCTTCCAGGCGCTCTTCGAGTACTCCTCGATGCTGGGCGAGCTCCTGGAGATGGACGTCGTGAGCGTCCCGACCTTCGACGGCGCCCAGGCGGCGGCGACCGCGCTCCGGATGGCGGGCCGGATCACGGGGCGCCAGGTGGCGCTGGTCCCGGCCACCACCAACCCGCAGCGCGCCTCGGTGATCGCCAACTACCTCGAGGGTGCGCTCGAAGTGGCGCCCGTGGCGTACGACCGGCGCACCGGGCTGCTCGACCTGGAAGACCTGCGCTCGAAGCTCTCGGGCGCCACGGCCGCAGTTCTCGTGGAGAACCCCACCTACCTGGGGCTGATCGAGGCGCAGGTCCGGGAGGTCGTCCGGCTGGCGCACCGGAGCGGCGCGCTCGCCATCGCCTGCGTGGACCCCTCTTCACTGGGCGTGCTGGAGGCACCGGGCGCATACGGGGCGGACATCGCGTGCGGCGATCTGCAGCCGCTGGGCATGCACATGTTTTTCGGCGGCGGGCAGGGTGGCTTCATTGCCACACCCGACGAGGAGCGGTTCGTCGCGGAGTATCCGTCGCGCCTGTTCGGGCTCACGCACACCACGGTCGAGGGAGAGTACGGGTTCGGAGACGTGGCCTGGGCACGTACCAGCTTCCACGGCCGGGAAGAGGGCAAGGAGTACGTGGGGACAGCGGCCGCCCTCTGGGGCATCACCGCGGGCGTCTACCTCGCGCTGATGGGCCCGCAGGGGATGGCCCAGCTTGGCGAGACCCGCATGCGCCTCACCCGGTACGCGGCAGGCGAGCTCGCCACCCTGCCCGGCGTTCGCGCCCCGCGGTTCACGGGCATCCCGTTCCAGGAGTTCGTGGCGGACTTCTCGGGCACCAGGCGCACGGTCGCCGAGATCAATGCGGGTCTGCTGGAGCACGGCATCTTTGGCGGGGTGGATCTCTCGGCGGACTTCCCGGAACTCGGGCAAGCGGCCCTCTACTGCGTGACGGAGACGCACACCCGCACCGACGTGGACCGGCTGACGGCGACGCTGCGGGAGGTGCTGGCGTGAGCCCCAACGCGCCGCGCGGGTTCCACGCGCCCCGCTGGAACGAGCCGGTCATTTTCGAGCTGTCGGTTCCCGGCCTGCGAGGCGTATTGCCGCCCCGCCCGGACCTCGAAGTCCCGGAGCTCGAGGCGACCCAGCGAGTTCCAGAGGCCGTTCGGCGCAGCCGCCCTCCGGCCCTCCCCGAGCTCTCGCAGGCGGCGGTCCTGCGCCATTACCTGCGGCTCTCCCAGGAGACCCTGGGCGCCGACCTCAACATCGACGTCGGGCAGGGCACCTGCACCATGAAGTACAGCCCCAAGATCCACGACCAGCTGGCCCGCGACCCGCGGCTGGCCGAACTGCACCCGCTCCAGGACGAGCGGACCGTGCAGGGGATCCTGGGGCTGATGTACCGGCTCGACCTGCTGCTGCGTGAGATCTCCGGCATGGACGCCTTCAGCCTGCAGCCGGCCAGCGGATCCCAGGCCATCTTCGCGGCGGCAACCATGCTGCGGGCCTGGCATCGAGGCCGGGGCGAGTTTCCGGTCCGGGATGAGATGGTGACCACCATCTTCTCCCACCCCTCGGATGCAGCCGCCGCGCACGTCGCCGGGTTCCGGATCGTGACCCTCCCGCCCGGGCCCAAGGGACACCCGGACCTTGCGGCGCTGCGGAGGGCCCTGAGCCCGCGGACCGCCGGGCTCTTCATCACCAACCCGGAGGACACCGGCATCTTCAACCCGGAGATCGCCGATTTCACCCACCTGGTCCACGAGGCCGGTGGCCTGTGCGTCTACGACCAGGCCAATGCCAACGGGCTGCTCGGCATCACCAGGGCCCGAGAGGCTGGCTTCGACGCCTGCTTCTTCAACCTGCACAAGACGTTTTCCACCCCGCATGGATCGGGCGGTCCGGCCTGCGGCGCCCTGGGGGTTCGCTCGCACCTCGCGCCCTTCCTCCCCTCCCCCGTGGTCACCTTCGACGGCGCCCACTACCACCTGGACGCCGACCGGCCGCAGAGCGTGGGCAAGGTGCGCACCTGGTACGGGGTGCCGGAGGTCCACCTGCGCGCCTATGCCTGGATCATGAGCCTGGGCGCCGAGGGGCTCCGCACGGCCGCCGAGTCGGCGGTGCTCTGCAACAACTACCTGCTGGAGCGCGTCCGGCGGATCCGGGGGGTCGCGGTACCCTGGCCGGACCGGCGCCGCCTGGAGCAGGTCCGCTACAGCCTGGAGCCACTGCGCGCGGAGACCGGCGTCGGCTCAGAGGACGTCGGCCGGCGCATGGCGGACTTTGGGGCCCACTACTGGACCAGCCACCACCCCTGGCTGGTCCCGGAGCCGTTCACCCTCGAGCCCACCGAGTCGTACTCGCAGCAGGAGCTCGACGAGCACGCAGCGATGCTCGAGCGCATCTTGCGGGAGGCATACGAGGACCCGGCCCCGGTACGGTCGGCGCCCCACGCCAGCGTGGTACACCAACACGACCCGGCGCCCCTGGACGACCCTTCCCGCTGGGCCATCACCTGGCGGGCGTACCTCCGGAAACGGGGGACCCCACAGCGGGCTCCGGCTCCCGGCCGCGGCGCCCCTAGTGCTCTGGAGCGGCCTGCTCCCCCAGCCAGTCAGCCAGACGAACCACCTGCAGGCGAGGGCTCGGCGTGATCCCCGGGATCCGGCCCCGCTTGGCGATGGGCTGGCCGCTGATCTCCTTGAGGTCGCCGGTGAACTCGATCGGGCTCGCGCCGCTGATGTAGCTCCCGACGGCAAACGAATCGACCGGCGCCCCGCGCTCCCGGAAGTAGGCGATCCGGTCCGGGTTCAGGCCTCCGCTGACGATGATCTTCACGTGCCGGTAGCCGGCTTGGTCGAGGCGGGCCCGGACTTCGGTGACCAGGTCGGCCGTCACGCGACCGCGCTCGGAGGGCGTGTCGAGGCGGATCCCGTAGAGCCGGTCCCCCAGGGCGTCAGCGACCCGGAGGGCCTCCTCCGCCTCGTCCTTGAAGGTGTCCACCAGGACGATGCGGGGGACCTCGGGGGGGAGGTCGCGATCGAATGCCTCGGCCGCCCGCACCGTATCGCCGAACATCAGGACCAGCGCATGTGGCATGGTCCCGGTTGGGCGCAGGCCGGCGAGGCGCGCGCCGGCCGGGGTCGAGGCCCCCACGCAGCCACCCACCACGGCCGCGTAATCGAGCGTGTCGGAAATGTCCGGATGCACGTGCCGGGCCCCGAAGCTGATCACGGGCTGCGGGGCCGCGGCCTCCACGCAGCGCCGCGCCGCGGTGGCCCACCCGGTCGACTGCGCCATCATGCCGAGGATCGCGGTCTCGTAGAGGCCGAACAGCCGATACCGGGCCCGGATCCGCAGCACGATCTCACGATCCCCGAAGAGATCCCCGTCCGACAGGGCCTCCAGGGTCACCTCGCCCGGGTCCGCGCGCTGGAGGGCGTGGGCGAGCATGGTCTTCGCCTCATCGATGCCGCACAGCACGCCAGACTGGCGCGAGAACACCTCCATGACCACGACCGGGTTGATCCCCTCGCGCTCCAGCACCTGCTGCGCGTGATAGAAGTACACGTCCGCTGAGTCGCCCTCGAGGACGGCCCGGGACGGTCGCCGGCGGACCGGACGAAGCTGCTCCACCCTGGTTACTCCGTGGCTGCCGAGCCGGCCAGCTCGGCACTGGTGGCCAGCCGCGCGCCCAGGATCCGCCGCATGTGATCCAGGGCAAAAGCATGGGCGGCTGGGTCGAAGGATGCGACGCAGTCGGTCACGATCGTGGTCTCGTAGTCCCGGTTGCGCAGGTCGGCCGTGGTATGCAACACGCAGATGTCGGTCATCACGCCCACCACGGCCACTTCGGTCACGTCTCGGTCACTGAGCACCACGTCCAGCGGAGTGTCATAGAAGCCACTGTACCGGCGCTTGGGCACCACGATCGCCCCGGCCGCGAGGTCAGCCAGCTCGGGAATCACCTCGACTTCCTCGGTGCCGCGCACGCAGTGCGGCGGGAACATGCGGAACTCGCGGTCGTCCGGATCGTGGGTGTCTGCCAGGAACACCAGCAGCGAGCCTCGCTCGCGCTCTCGCTCGAGGAAGGCGCGCGTGGCGGGGATGATCGCCCGGCACGCCTCTCCGCCATAGAGGTTGTGGCCAGGCTCCAGGAATCCCCGAAGCATGTCGACGACGATGACGGCCTTCACCTGCCTCCTGCCTTCTCCCCGTACGGCGCCCCGATCTGCCGGGCAGTCGCCGCCGGGGAGTGTAGCAGGGGCGCCCGCGACGCCCTCGGACCGGCCCGGCGGCCAGGAAAGCGGCTCCGGGATGTCAGCCGCTCGTCCCCGCGTCCGTCTGCAGGGCCGGCATGCCGATCTCGCCGCCGTTGACGCGGCCCGGGACGGCAGCATGCAGCCCGCCGCCCGATCCCGGCGGTGCGGTGCGCTGGTCGGCCGCGCGCGCGAGGGGTGGCTCCGCGTCCGAGCCACGGCGGCGCTCGACCGTCTGGCCGCTCCGCACGACGCGGCCCCGGAAATCGCTCGCCCGGACTCCCTCCGCGACTTTCACGTTGCGGCGCAGCCGGACCCCGCGCGGGATGACCGCCCGCTTGCCGATCACGACGATCCCCGTGTTGAGCCGGGTGGGCTCCTGCCGGTTGGCAACGCCGAACTCATCCCCTTCGCCCACCACGGCGTTGGGGCCCACCACGACCTGCTTGTCGAGGATCGCCCGATCCACCAGCGCCCCCGCGCGGATCACGCAGTCGAACATCACGATGCTGTCCCGCACCACCGCACCGACATCCACGCGGACGCCCGGAGACAGGACCGAGTGCTCCACGGTGCCGTAGATCACGCAGCCGTGGCTGATCATGCTGCGATGCACGCTGGCGGTGGGGCCGATCCTGGCCGGTGCGCGTTCCTCGGAGCGCGTGTGGATGAGCCACCCCGTGTCGTACAGGTCCAGCGCGGGCCGCTCATCGAGAAGCGACATGGTGGCCTGCCAGTAACTCTCGACCGTGCCGACGTCCTGCCAGTAGCCCTCGAACCGGTACCCGAAGACCCGGGCGCCGCCTTCCAGCATGGCGGGGATCACGTGGGCCCCGAAATCGGTGCGCGCTTCGTCCAGCCAGCGCAGGAGGGCGCGCTTGGAGAAGACGTAGATCCCCATGCTGACCAGGTTGCTGCGGGGGACCCGCGGCTTCTCCTGCCAGTCGACCACCCGATCGCCCTCGTCAAGGGTCACGATCCCGAAGCGATGGGCCTCCTCCAGAGGAACGGTGCGGACCGCGATGGTCACGTCCGCCCGGTGACGGCGGTGCGCGGCCAGAAACGGCTGGTAGTCCATCTTGTAGATGTGGTCGCCAGCCAGAATCAGGACCGTGTCACCGGGCGCCTGCCGGACCACCTCGACGTTGCGCAGGACCGCGTCCGCCGTGCCCCGGTACCAATCGTTGGCCCGGCCGCGCGAGACGTAGGGCTGCAGCAGCCGGATCCCTCCGGTGGTGCGGTCCAGGTCCCAGGGGCGGCCCGAGCCGATGTGGTCGTTCAGGGAACGGGGGTTGTACTGCGTCAGCACGACCACGTTGTCAATGTCGCTGTTGACGCAGTTGCTGAGGGTGAAGTCGATGATGCGGTACTTGCCGCCGAACGGGACGGCCGGCTTGGCGCGCACGCTGGAAAGGATGGAGAGCCGCTCGCCCTCTCCGCCCGCGAGGATGACCGCGAGGACCCCCTTCACGCGGTCGATCCTACACCACGAAGCTCAGCCCGGAAGGGCCTCGGCCTACAGGAAGAGTCGCGGGTTGACGAAGGTCCCGTTGAGCTCCACGGCCCAGTGCAGGTGCGGACCCGTGCTGTTCCCCGTGTTGCCCTCGTACGCGATCACCTGGCCCTGCTGCACCACCTCGCCCTTGTAGACCGCCGGCGGATGCGCCACGTCGTCGACGTGGGCATACCACGTGAGCAGGCTCTGCGAGTGGGCGATGATCACGATCCAGGCCCGCAGGCCGGGAGGGTCGTACGGGTTGGGGCCCACGAACACCACCGTGCCGTCGCCGGCCGCCCGGATGGGCGTGTACTCCGGGGCCACGATATCGATCCCGGTGTGGAAGTGGGCGCAGTTGCCAAGGGGCGGCTCGGCGATGAACCCGGTGCAGCCGAACTCCTGGCTGACCACCCCGGCCATGGGCCAGGCCAGCGTGCCGTTGTACTGGGACGGGATGTTCTGCTGCGCGGCGACCAGCCGGGCGATCTGGTTCGAGAGCTCGTCGAGCGACTTCTGCTCGTCCGCCAGTTGTGCGGCAGCTTGGGCCCGCGTCAGCTTGAGCTTGTTGAAAGCGGCCAGCTGCGCCGACTGCACAGCCTTGGTCCTGGCCTCCAGGGCGTCCAGCTGCTTCTGCGCCGCCAGCAGGGCATTGCGCTGGCTGGTCATCTCGGTCTTGGCCTGGTACGTGGTCAGACGCACCTGCTGCGTCTGCGTCCGCGTGACCTGCGTGGCCTGCTGCAACGCCTCCAGCGACTGCTGCGTCTGCTGGATCTGCGCGGCCAGCCGGGCGTCCTGGTCCCCGATCCGCAGGTAGTACCCCACATCGGCCAGCACGTCGGCGAGCGACTTCGCGGTGAGCAGCTGCTCGAGCAGCGAGGTCTGCTGGACCACGTAGGCATCTGCGATGTGGCTGGCAAGCGTGGTTCGCTGGTCGGCAAGCTGCTGCTGGCTGGCCACGATCTTGCTGTCGAGGGCCGACAACTCCGCGTCGAGGTTGCCGACCTGGGTCACCAGCGCGGCGTATTTCGCGCGGACGTCGGCCAGGGCCTGCTGGGCGGTGGCGACGTTTGCCTGCACCCTGGACTGCTGGACGTTGATCCCCTTGAGCTGGGTGGCCGTGTTGGACAGCACCCCCTGCAGGTTCGCCTGGAGCCGCTGGAGCGCCTGGATCTGCTGGCGCTGGGCGCCGATCTTGGCCTCCAACGCCTTCTGGGCCCGAAGCGCGTCGGAGAGCGGATCCGCCCGTACGGAGGGCGGCGGGGCAAGCACGCCGAACGCGCCGGCGAGGAGCGGGATCAACAGCAGCAGCGCCAGCAGGGCGCGCCGCCTGGACGCGTGTCCTATACGACCCATCGCATCATCGTGCAGGCTTCGACTCCCTGGGGCGCCCTAGCGGGCGCCGTCGCTGTCCCGGCCCGCCGGTGGTGCGCCGTTCGAGCGACAGGGCACGACGCCGCTGGAACGACTCCGGCTTGCGGGATGATAGCCGCACCCGGGTGGCGCCTGCAATGCCTCGGGACGACGTGGACGGCAACCAGCGGGCCGATACCCGGGACGATCCGACCCCGCCCGCGCGACGGGGCGGCCTGGCGCGCGACCCTCATGGCACCGGCCGCAGGACGGCCAGGAACGCCGCCAGGATCAGGATCGGCCCAAACGGGATCGCGGTCCGCAGCCCCACGCGCCGCGTCAGGAGGAGGAGCACCAGCACCACGCCGGCAGCCAGCGAGGCGACGATGAAACCGGCGACGAGCTGCGAGATCCCGCAGGCCAGGCCCAGGCTCACCGCGAGCTTGAGGTCCCCCATCCCCAGAGCGCCACGGAAGAGCGCGCCGGTGACGGCCAGGAACAGCGGCGCCAGGATGGCTGCCGCGAGGCCGCTGGCCACGTCCAGGTCCTTGCCGGCAAGCACCGGATTCCAGCCGATCAGCAGCACGGCCAGCGCGGCCGGGATCAGGGGCAACGTGATCTCGTCCGGGAGGAGCCGCTGGTCGAGGTCGGTGGCCAGCAGGGGCACCAGGGCCGCGAAGAACGCACCGGCGACGAGGAGATCCCGGAGCGAGCCGAAACGGCCCGGCAGCGCGAAGAACGCGGCGCCGGCCAGGATGACCACCGCGGCCGTGCGCCAGTCGACCCGGCGAACGCGGCCGTCCTCGTGCGCCGGCCACCGCGCCGACAGACGATCGGCCGCGTACCCGTACAGGGCGCCGCCGACTCCGAACGCGACCGCCAGCTCAGCGCCTGGTATGCCGTTCATCTCCCGCATGGTGGCCGCGTCGGCCCGGGCTGGCAACCCGCCGCTGGTCCTGCCGGGAGGTACCCCTGCAGTCGTCCCGGCAGGGCTTCCGGAGCCAAGCCCTTCCGCGCGCAGCCTCGCGCCGCCCGCGGCGAGGGCCGCCGCTACGCGCCGGGTGCGCCGTCCAGCGCCAGCTGCACCAGGGTCGCGTGCGTGACGCCGGTCGCACCCCGGGGCGCCCACGCCGTGTCGCGCCGCAGGTAGGCGCTGCCGCCGATGTCCAGGTGGGCCCAGGGGCGCGTGACGAACTCACGCAGGAAGAGGCCACTCTTCACAAGCGATCCGTCCGCCGGCCCGGAGTTCTGGAAATCCGCGTACCAACTCTCCATGTCGGGGACATAGTCGTCCACCAGCGGGATCTGCCAGTAGCGCTCCCCCTGCCGCGCCCCGGCGCTGGCCACCGCGTCGAACCAGGGCTGCGGGGTCCCGAAGGCTCCGGTGATCTGCTTGCCGAAGGCCCGCTCCACGGCCCCGGTGAGGGTCGCCACGTCCACCAGGTGGGTGGCCCCCAGGCGCTCGGCGTAGGTCAGCGCGTCGCCCAGAATCAGGCGCCCCTCCGCGTCCGTGTTCTGGATCTCCACGGCCTTGCCGTTGAGCGCCTTCACGATGTCGCCGGGCCGGGCCGAATGGGGCCCCGGCATGTTCTCGACCGCCGGGGCAACGGCGAGCAGGGGCAGATCGGGCGCCAGCCGGTGGGCGGTCACGATCGCCGCCAGCACTGTGCAGGCGCCGGTCTTGTCCATCTTCATCTCTTCCATCCGGTCGGCCGGCTTGATGGAGATACCACCGGAATCGAACGTGACGCCCTTGCCGACCAGCGCGAGGAGACGCCCCTGCGCGTCGCGGGCGCCCTCCGGGCCGTTCCGGAGGACGATCAGGCGAGGCGGGTTGTCGCTGCCCCGGCCCACCGCCAGGAACATGCCCATCCCCATCTCGGCGGCGCGGTCAGGGCCGATCACGTCAATGCTGAGCCCGTTCGCGCGCGCCAGGTCCGTGGCGGCGTCCGCCAGGACCTCCGGGCTCACGTCGTTCGAGGCCCGGTTGGCAAGGTCGCGCGCGATCCGCGCCCCCTCCCCGATGATCGCGCCGCGCTCGGCGGCCGCCTGCAGCGCCGAGAGATCCGCGCCAGGGGCCACCAGAATCAGTTCCTGGATCTGGGGGGGCGCCGCCTGGTAGCCGTTCCGGTAGAGCGCGGCCGGGTCATAGGCGCCCTCGACGACACCGCGCGCGACCAGCATGGCCAGGTCCGCTGCCGGCAGCCCGGTCCGGGCCGTCAGTGCCGTTGGCAGCCAGAACGCCAGGCGCGAGACGGTGCGCCCCGCCAGCCGCCGCTCCACCGATGCCGCGACTCGGTACGCCGCCAGCGCGTCGAACGCGTCCCGGCTGCCCGCGCCCACCGCCAGCACCCAGGCAGCTCCGAGATCCCGGCCCCGCAGCAGGACCCGGCGGAAGCGCTCCGCATCGACCTCGCCGAAGCGCCGGTACTCCGCGATGGCGCCATCCAGCCGACGGTCCAGCTCGGCCAGCCCCGACGCATCCGGCTCCTCGTACGCCTCGGAGAGGATGGGAACCGCCAGGACATCGGCACCGACCGACCACGGCTGATCGGAGACAACCCGGATCTGCATGCGAACGCGCTCCTCGTGTGCTTCGGTCACGACGGCGGGGACCAGGAACGTCGTGACGCGGGCGTGCTGACGGTGCGAATGGACGCCGGATCAGTTGACCAAGTGTAGCGCCGCCACCGCGTTCCCGAGGTTCCCGCGGGCCTCCTCGATGGCGATGGCGGCCTGATTGAGGCCCGCCTGCGCGACGTTGCCCATGATGACGACGATCGCGCGCGTGTCGGGCGGCAGGAGCTGCTGGGCGGCCGCGACCCGGGCCACCAGCTGCTGGCCCGTTGCGTTCAACCGGCCTCCGGTCCGTCCGAGCTCGGTGTACAGCGCGGTGAGCGCCTGGTCGTAGGCACGCATCCGGTCGATGTAGGTGGTCAGGGTGGACATGTCGGCGCGGGACTGCAGCGCGTCGCGGGTCTGGCGCGCCTGGCCCAGCGCTGCGCCCGCGTCCTTGAGGGTGGCAAGCGCCGTTGCATAGCGCCCGGCGCGGGCCTGCTGGGTGGCCGAGAAGACCAGGCTGTCGTGCCGCTGGAGGACGCCGGCCAGCTGGATCGCGGGGAGCGCCTGGTCCGCCAGCGAGCGCCAGTCGCCGGGGATCGGGCGGGTGGTGTCGAGGGCCGCGCGCGCCGACGCCAGCATCGCCAGCGAGTGGTCGCCAAGCAGACTGGGGCGGGCCGACACCTGCACCGCATCGAGCGCCGTGCCGAGCTGCGCCACCTGGCTGTCGATGGACGTCACCAGCGCGTCGCCTTCGGCCAGATCGCTCGCCAGCAGGTCCGCGCGCCGGGCCACCAGGTCCGCCAGCGCCGTCCGCGCCGTGTCCCCGAGCCGTCCGACGTCGGCCGACAGCGCGTCGTATCGCGGCCCCAGGGACCTGATGCGGGACTGAAAGGCCATGTCCTGGACCCAGGTCCGCTCAGGTCGCGTCGCGTCGCCGGGCAGATGATCGGCGCTGACCGCCAGGCCCGCGGCGCCGAGCGAGATCAGCAACGCGGCGACCACCCAGGCGATGCCGAGGAACAGCCTTCCCGTTGCCCGGCGCCAGCGTCCGTCCACGCCGGCGAGTCTATCGCGCGGGGCCGCGAGAACGGGCGGCGGGCGGTACCATCAGCGGGCCCCCTCCGGCCCGGCCACTTCGCCGGGCTCGAAGGCGCGGCACGGGAGCACCAGCCACGGGGGCCAACATGGGGCAGCAGGAGCCAGCCACTCGCCAGCGACCCCTCGTGGGAGCGGACCTCGAGGCGTTCCTGCAACGGCTGCCCAAGACCGAGCTGCATCTGCACCTCGACGGCTCCCTGCGCCCCGCCACGGCCCTCGAGCTGTCCCGCGAACGGCATCTCGATGCTGGGACGGACCTGGCCGCCATGCGAACCGCGCTGACGGCGCCCCCCCACCTGCGCGACCAGGCCGAGCTGCTGCGTGCTTTCGACCTGCCCATCGCGATTCTCCAGGACACCGAGTCCCTGCAGCGCGCGACGGCCGAACTGGTCGAGGACGTGGCCGCCGACGGCACCCGGTACGTGGAGATCCGCTGGGCCCCCGCGCTGCACCTTCGCGGCGGGCTCGCGCTGGACGACGTGATGGAGGCGGTCGTGGCGGGCGCCCGGCAAGGAGTGACCCGCGTGGAGGCGGCCGCGCGGGCCGGCCAGGGTGTCCCGGGGCCAGCAGGGCACTCCAGCCCCGCCTCCGTCGCGCCGTTCGCCGTGCGCCTGATCGCGGTGGCCATGCGAACGCATCCGCCTGAGACCAGCGTCCGGGTGGCGGAGGCCGCCGGCCGGTTCGCGGGCCGCGGGCTCACCGGCTTCGACCTGGCGGGGCCCGAGGCGGCCAGCCCGGATCCCCTGCTGCACGCCCAGGCGTTCGCGGCCGCACGTTCGGCCGGGCTCGGCATCACGATCCACGCCGGGGAGTGGGGCGGGGCGGCGCAGGTGCGGCGGGCACTGCGGCTCAACCCAGCCCGGATCGCCCACGGCGCGCCGGCGATCGACGACCCCGCCCTGGTGGCGGAGCTCCGGGACCGGGGCATCACCCTGGACCTCTGCCCCACCAGCAACGTGCAGGCGGGGTTGGTGCGACGGCCGGGTGAGCATCCCCTCCCCCGGTTCCTGCGAGCCGGGGTCCCGATCACGCTCTCCACCGACGACCGTACGGTGGCCGGGGTCAGCCTGGTGGACGAGTACCGGCTGGCAATCGAGGTGCTCGGCCTCACGCCCCGGGAGCTCTGGGCGATCGACCGGCACGGGCTGGAGGCCGCGTTCCTGGCGGACGACGAGCCGCTCCGGGCGGACCTGCTGGCGAGCTTCGATCGGTTCGCGGCAGGCGAGCGGGAGCTGGCGTCGTGACCGGCGGCATGGCGAGGACACAGCGGGGTCCGGCCGCGGTGAGCGTCCTAACCGCCCGGAAGAAGGCGGCCTCCACCGGAGCCGTCGGCCTCGATCTCCCGCAGCGCGGTGCGCAGCTCCGCCGCGCCCGCCGCGATCCGCGTCGGCCGGCGCTCAGGGGGCTGCGCCTCGGCCTCGGCGCGGCTGGTCACGCCGGTCAGCATCAGCACAGATCGCGCCCCCACCCGATTGGCGGCGGCAATGTCCGTCAGGACGCCATCCCCTATGACGATCGCGTCCTCGGCGCGCTGCCCGACGGAGCGGGCCGCGGCCCGGAACAGGGTCGGCTCCGGCTTTCCGACCACCAGGTCCGGCGAGCGCCGGGCGGCAGTCTCGAGCGCCGCCACCATGGACCCGGCCCCCGGTTGCAGCCCTTCGGGGGTGGGGAAAACCGGGTCCCGGTTGGTCGCCACGAAGCGGGCGCCCTCGCGGATCGCCTGCATCGCAATCGAGAGCCGCTGGTACGTCAGCCGCCGGTCGATACCCACCACCACGGCGTCGGGGTCGAGCGCGAGCCCGCGCAGGGTGGGTGGCACGGTTCGTACGCCGGCTTCGCGGAGTTCCCGGACCAGCGCGCGCGCGCCCATGACCATCGCAACCCGCACCGGCGGGTCGGATGCCGCCAGTTCCTGCGCCGTCGCGCAGGCGGAGCTGAAGACCCGGTCGAGGCGGACCGGCGCTCCCAGGGCTTCCAGTTGCGCCACGTACTCGGAGCGGTGGCGGCTGGAGTTGTTGGTGCAGTAGACGACGGTGTCGCCAGCCGCGACCCGCTCGGCCAGCAGGGCCGGGATGCCGGGCACCGGCTCAGGGCCGCGGTACACGACGCCGTCAAGATCGACCAGCAAGAGCATGTGCGCATGGTAGGACGCCAGGCAGGCGCCGGGCCTGGCCGCTGGGTCCCGAACCCCCGGGGCAGCGGGCGGCGGGCAAGCCGATGACGCGGCCCGGAGACCCCTGGCGCGACGTGACCGTGCTGCTGGTGGATGGCAACAACCTGCTCCACGCGGTCGCAGGGAGTCACGGAACCGGCCCGCTCCGCGGCCTGCTCGCCCGTCTCGGCGCCGCGGTTCCGAGGGCGGTGGAGGCCATGGTCGTGCTCGACGGACCCCCGGATCCCGGCGCGCCGGCTCGGACCAAGATCCGGGCAGGGCTCCTGGTGCGCCACGCCGGCCGCGTCGGGGCGGATGCACTGCTCGTCCAGATCGTGGAGTCGCGGCCGTACCTCGAGCGGGCCGGGGTCCTGGTGGTGACGAACGACGCGGCGCTCCAGGAGCAGGTGCGGCGCGCCGGGGGACGCTCCCGGCCCGTCACGTGGCTGGAGACGCTGCTGACCACCCACCCGCAGGCCGGAGCGCCCGCCGGGGGCCCCGGCACCGGTGCGTCAATCGCCGGGCCGCGGCCCCGCCGGGCAGTGCCGCAACCACCGCCGGCACGTCACGGAGCGCCCGGCGCCGCCCCGGGGCCCGCCGACGACGAGGACGAACGCCGGCCGTGGCGGCCCGGCCGCGGCGCCACGCGCAAGCGCGGAAACCCTCAGCGAGGTCGCCGCGCGCGGCCGGCCGGCTGATCGCGCGGCTGCGTGGCTGCACCGGAGCGGCCCAGGGCCGCTCGGAGCCACGCCCACCGCGCCACGCCGCGCCGGTTCTCCGCCCGCGTCAGCGAGCGCCCCACGTACCGCGCCACCTGGTAATCGGCGGCCAGCCGATCGAGTGGCCGCATCCCGCGGCCCGTCCGGCGCAGGCGGCGCACGTGCGCGGCCGGCGTCTCGTCACCCCCGCGCGCCAGGTCGGGGTGCGCGGCCAGCAGATCCAGCGCCGCGACGTACGCCCCCACCGCATCCACCGGCGCGGCGGCCCGGCCGGGCCGCCGCCACTTCGGGATCGGCAACGCGACGTGAATCGGTGCTTCCGGGATCACGATGTCACGCTCCTCCGCCACCGGCAGCTGGCCCGACCCGCGCCCGGGCCACAGCCGAAGGGCGAGGATGGCCAGCGCGCCGAGCAGCAACGCCGCAATCACGACGCCGAACACCAGCCCGGACCCGGGCGCGCCCTGGGGAACCTGGATCGCGCTGCCCACGGGCCCCGTCTGGGTGGACGTCACGGCGGGGTGCAGAAAGGCGCGCAAGAAGGCGGCCAGGCTCGCCGCCAGGAGTCCCGCCGGGATCGCCAGCAGCGCGACCACCGCGACCAGGACGATCCAGAGGGGGCCCAGTGCCCCCACCACGGCCGCCTGCAGGGGCACGCCCAGCACGGCCGCCAGCGGCAGGCCGGCCAGCACCGCGCCGACCACCACCAGGGCCAGCACCAGGAGCCAGGATCGGTTCCGCCTCCAGTCGACCCCCGTGCCCCTGGCGAGGCTGTCCAGCCGCGCGATCGCCAGCGAGAGCAGTGCCGTGACGACGAACGTCAGGGTGGCCACGAACGCGGGCTCTGCGAACGCGGCACGCGTGGCGGGAGCCACCACCTGCGCGAGCAACCAGGGGATCGCCAGTGCCGGCAGCCCCCACGCCAGCAGCCGCCCGACGACCTCGTCATCTTCAGACGACCGACCGTGCATGGCCCCGCGAACCACCGCCACGCCAGCCAGCCAGCCACCGGCGTGCAACCCCAGAGCCCCGCTCAGGTCGTTGGCCAGCAGCGCGTCCCGAACCGCCGGCGAAAGCATCCAGCCGGCGAGCGCGGCGGCCACGGCCAGTGCCGCCACGGCGCCGCCTCCCCACGGCAGAACGTCCCGCTCGAGCAGCAGCCCGGCGGCCGCCAGCAGCGCGAACTGGATCGGCCCGAGCAGGATCGGGCCATGTGCGCCCAGCACCTGGAGCACGAGGTACGCGATCGCGATCCAGGCCGCCTCAACCACCGCGTCAAGGAGGACGGGGAGCGCGTCAAGCGCCGATGACCAGCGCATCGCTTGTCCGCCAGTCGGGCCGAAGCTGGGCCGTGAGCGCGGCCACGCCCGAACGCCGGGCCGCGGCCGCGCGCGCGTCCGCCTCCGGGCCGAGCGCCACCAGCTGCACGCCATACCCGGTCCGAGTGAGCCGCCGAAGCACGGCCAGGAAGGAGACCGGATCGCGCGCCGAGAGCGCCACAATGGTGCTCCCCGGCCCCATCCGACGGGGGAGTGACGCCAGCACCCGCTCGTAGGGCGCCGATGCACCGGGGCTGAGCCGCGCCAGCGCGTCCGTGATCCGCCCCAGCTGGCCGGGTCCCGCCGAGGGGGCGATCCAGACGATCGGCTGGGGAGTCCCCGCATACGCTGCCGCGATCAGGCCGCAGCCAGCCCCCTCCCCCAGCGTCCGGCGCGCCAGCGAGGCGGCCGCCACGCAGAGCCCCTCCAACAGCTCTTCTTCGTACGCCAGGAGCCAGTGGAGCCCCTCCACCGTCTGGATGTCGAGGGCCAGCAGCAGCTCGCGCTGGCGGGAAGGATCGAAGCGCTTCACCACCGGCCGCCCGGTGTGCGCGGTGGCCTTCCAGTGCACCTGGCGAAGCGGGTCGCCCGGCTGGTACGGGCGGACGCCTGCGAAGAGCGCCGGGTCCCGGAAGAGGCTCGCCGGCGCCACCCGTTCGCCCACCGCGGCCCGCTCGGCGAGGTGCTCGTGTACCGGAAGCGAGCGCGGCCGGACGACATAGGTCGCCGGCAGCGAGCGCTCTTCCTCGGCGGTCTCCCGGGCGAACAGGTCAGCCACCCGGAGGCGTACGGCATTCAGCCGATACACGCCCCGCCGGTCAGCCACCACGTGCAGGTGCCGCACCACTCGCTCGTACCAGGCCAGCGACCAGGTGTTGTCGAAGACCGCCAGGCCGGGGCGATCGGCGCGCACCAGCGTGCGCTCGCGAAGGGTCATCTCGTCGGGGACGAAGTCCTCGGCGCGGAGCCACAGCAGCGGCAGCAGCTTCCGGTTCCAGATCACCACATCCAGCGGAAACTGGTCGCCCCACACGGCGCGTTCCGTGCCCAGCCGGCGCTCGTAGACCACGCCCCGGAGCCCCACCCTGGACCACAGGCCGCGCAGCAGTGCCACCAGGACCAGCAGCACGCCGATCAGCAGGAGCGGCGGCACCCCGGCCAGCGCACCGACCGCGGCGAGCCCGACCCCGAGCCAGGCCTGCCCGCTCACGTCCGTTCGACGGGGACCGGCACCGACCGCAGGACCTCGTCCACGATCCGGTCCACTGTCGCGCCGCGAAGCTCGCGGTCGATGTCGAGGATCAGCCGGTGGCCCAGCACCGCGCGCGCCACCGCCTGCACGTCGTCGGGGAGCGCGTACTCGCGTCCCGCCAGCAGCGCCCAGGCCTGGGCGGTCCGGTAGAGTGCCACGCTCGCGCGGGGACTGGCCCCCAGCTGGACGTCGGGATGCTGGCGGGTGGCGCGCGCCAACGCCACGACGTAGCGCTCGACCTCGTCGGCCACCCGGACGGTGCGCGCCTGGGACTGCAGGGCGGCAACGTCCTGGGGCTGCACGATCGGATGGACGCGCTCCAGTGGCTCCGGGCCTTCCCGGTAGCGCCGCGCGATGCTCCGCTCTGCGGCCTCGTCGGGATAGCCCAGACGGACCCGGACCAGGAACCGGTCGAGCTGGGCCTCCGGCAGGGCAAAGGTCCCCTCCAGTTCGATGGGGTTCTGCGTGGCGAGGAGCAGAAACGGCGTGGGCAGGGGCCGCGTAGCGCCCTCGATCGACACCTGCCGCTCCTGCATCGCCTCCAGCAGCGCCGACTGCGTCCGGGGCGTCGCGCGGTTGATCTCGTCCACCAGCAGCACGTTCGTGAAGACCGGGCCGGCCACGAAACGCAGGGCCCCGTCCTGCAGAATCGAGGTGCCCGTCACGTCCGAGGGCAGCAGGTCCGGGGTCCCCTGGATCCGCGCGAACGCCAGGCCGAGCGCCCTGGAAAAGGCATGCGCCAGGAGCGTCTTGCCCACTCCCGGCACGTCCTCGATCAGCGCGTGCCCTTCGGCCAGGAGCGCCACCGCCAGCAGGCGCAGCGGTTCCTCGGCGCCCACCACGGCCTGTTCGACCGCACCACGCAGTCGGATCCAGAACGCGCCGGGCCCCCGGTCGGCGGAAGGAGCGAGCGGCGAGCCGCTCGCTCCGGGAGCTCCGGCACCGGCCCGCGCACTGTCTCCCGGCTCGTCGATCATCTTCGCCTCCGCACGTGGAACGCCCGAGCCGCATGGTAGTCCGGGGAAAGCCGGCCGGGTCCGTGCCGCACGGCTCAGGGTCAGGGGGCCCCCACCCGGGAAGTGGGACCGGACGCTGCGAGAGCCAGCCGATCCGGGCCGGCCGCGAGTGGGGCCCCGTACGGCGCCGGCCAATGGTGCGGCTGGCGGCCTCCCCTACAGGGGCTCGCCGCGCAGCGCGCGCACGATTGCCCGTTCCACCTTGTCGGGGTCGTCCACCTCCACGACCAGCCCCACCAGCGGTTCGTCGCGCAGCCGGATCGCGATGCTCTTGCCCGGGTCGTGCACGTCCCAGAAGACGTCGCCATCGGTCCCCCGGTAGATCCCCGGAGAAATCACCCCTGGCAGGTGCGTCCCGGGAAGGCGCGTTCCGGTGGGGCCGTTGTAGGCCTCGTCAGGACGAGTCTGGACCCACACAACGTGTTCCAGCGGCACGTCCACGCGGTGGCGCATGGCCAGAAGCCGGTCCAGGCCCTCCACCTCGACCACCAGGCGCCCCTGCCCGATCGCGACCCGGACCATGACTCCTCTGCCTCCGGATGGCTACATCGTGCCGCCTGGCAGGCGCCCCCGCAAGGGCCGCCGGTCCTGTGCGAAGCCGGAACGCGATCCATCGGCCGCCCCGGCCGCGGCGTCGGCCGCATCGGGCAGACGCCTGGCCATCCACTGCGCGATCGGTCCGTACCCTTCGCGCTCCTCCAGTTCGCCGGTGGGCTCGTACCCGAGCCGCCGATAGAGCCGCTCGTTCCGTTCCAGGCCCAGGCGCACCCCCAGCCGCGCCTCGGCCAGGCGCCGGTCCACGGCGAGCCGCTCGCACCACGCCACCAGCGCGCTCGCCACGCCCTGTCCGCGATATCCCGGCAGCACCGCGACACGCCCGACGTAGAGAAACGCCGTGGATGGCGCTGGCGACGGAGTCGCCTCGCGTCCAGGCCGATCGGTGTCGGGCGGCGCCTCCTTCATCTGGACCGACCAGCGAGCGCAGCCCACCGCGATCCCGCCGATCTGCGCGATGACGGCCCCCGAGCTGGCGAGCGCCGGGTTCCGCGCACCCGGGACCAGCGTGGCGCCCGCACGCCCCTCCAGCAGCCCGCGCACCTCCTCGAGCGTCTCGTGGAAGACGCCGCTCTCGGGCACCAGCACGCCGCGGTACTCCTCGTACGCGGCCAGCGTCAGGGCCATGACCAGCGGCGCATCGTCGGGGGACGCCGGTCGCAACTCCGGGTGGCTCAACCGGGCGGCCTCGCCGCGGCCGCCGATCGCCCGCCGCGGTTCGCATCAGGCGAGCGCCCTCGGGGCCCGGCGGCTGGTCCCCTTCCGCGCGAACAGGCGACGCCGGAGAGGTCCACGGTGGGCCGGGCGAGGCCTGCGCCCACGCTGGCCTTCCCCGCCGGCAACCCCCATATCTTGCGGTATCCCGCCACCATACACCACTACATCTTGTGTTTCAGGCCTTGACAGGGCCAACGCGTGCGTTAGATTACCCCACTGCGGCCAGCTGCCGGGAGCCAGCCCGGACGGTTGCTCGCCGAAACGCACTACACGCATGGAGGAACCCCACCCATGGGCCGCGCGACTGGATCCGCCAGCACGAACGTCGTGGAGGCCGGCCGCGCGCCGGGCGCGCCGGGCATCCGGTTCGAACGGCGCTGGACGAGGCCCGGCGTCCACCCGTATGACGAGGTCGCCTGGGTGACCCGCACCGCCAGCATCGGCAACGAGAGCGGGAAAGTCGTCTTCGAGCAAGCCGACGTGGAGGTCCCGGAGAGCTGGAGCCAGCTGGCCACCAACGTCGTGGTCAGCAAGTACTTCCGTGGTCACCTGGGTACGCCCGAGCGCGAGACCAGCGTCCGGCAGCTCATCAGCCGGGTCGTGGACACCATCTGCGGCTGGGCGGCGGCGGGGCACTATTTCGCAACCACCGAGGACCTGGAGGCGTTCCGCGCGGAGCTGACCCACCAGATCCTTCACCAGAAGATGTCCTTCAACTCGCCGGTCTGGTTCAACGTGGGCGTGGAGGAGCACCCGCAGTGCTCGGCCTGCTTCATCAATTCCGTCGAAGACTCGATGACCTCGATCATGGATCTCGCCAAGACCGAGGCGATGCTCTTCAAGTACGGGTCCGGTGCCGGCTCCAACCTCTCGCCGATCCGCTCGGCCCGGGAGAAGATGGCCGGCGGCGGGATGGCGTCGGGCCCGGTCAGTTTCATGAAGGGCTACGACGCGTTCGCGGGCGTCATCAAGTCGGGCGGCAAGACGCGCCGCGCGGCCAAGATGGTGATCCTAAACGCGGATCACCCGGACATCCTCGAGTTCATCAACTGCAAGATGCTCGAGGAAAAGAAGGCCTGGGCCCTCATCGAGGCCGGGTATGACCCGTCCTTCACCGGCGAGGCGTATGGCTCCGTCTTCTTCCAGAACGCCAACCACTCGGTGCGCGTCACGGATGAGTTCATGCGCGCGGTCGAACAGGACGGCGAGTGGACCACGCATTTCGTCACCACCGGCGAGCCAGCCGACACGTACCGCGCGCGGGACCTTCTCCACCAGATCGCCGACGCCGCCTGGGTCTGTGGGGACCCGGGGATGCAATACGACACCACCATCAACGATTGGAATCCGGTCTCGAATTCGGCCCGCCAGGTTGCCACGAACCCCTGCGTCACCGGCGACACGCTCGTCGCAACGGACGAGGGCTGGCAGACGATCGAATCGCTCGTCGGGCAGACCGCGCGCGTCATCGGAGCCGATGGGCAGCCGCACCTCGTCACGAACATCTTCCCCACTGGCCGGAAGCCGGTCTTCGAGCTCAGGACGCGTGCCGGCTATCGCGTGCGAATCACGGCGGATCACAAGGTGACAACCACGCGCGGCGATGTTGCGGTGAAGGACCTCACGAAGGAAGACACGATCCGGCTGGAGGGTCCCGGGTTCGGCCGGACACAGCTGATCTCAAGGCTCGCCGAGGCGATCGGCCTTGCGGTGGGTGACGGCTGCTTGGCCTGGGTCGGGCCCCGTGAGCAGCCGATGGTCGTGCTGACCATGCATGCCAGCGAGGCGCCGGTGCTGGAGGCCGTGGCCGACGAGGTCAACGCCCAGAAGCACCTGCGGAAGGCGGTCGGGTCGGTCGGGCGCAACGACGCCGTCCACGTCTCGATGTCGGCGACCGGGTCGCGGCTCGCATTCGCGTCCCGGCCCGTCGCCGAGCAGTTCATGCAGTACGCGGTACTGGATGAGGGATCGTGGCTCAAGCGCTTCAAGCCCGCCGTCTACGAGCTCGACCGGGCGTCGATGGCCGGGGTTCTGCGAGGGCTCTTCACGGCTGACGGCACTGTTGTCGACAGCGGCGCCAAGGGCCAGTACGTCGGTCTGGACTCGACGTCGCTGGAGCTGCTCGTTCAGGTCCAGCGCATGCTGCTCGCCTTCGGGATCAAGGCGAAACTCTACGAGAACCGGCGCGGCGGCCGGACCATGTCCGCACTCCTCCCGGATGGCCGGGGCGGCAGGAAGTCCTATCCCGTGCGGGAGATGCACTCGCTGCGGATCACGCGCTCATCCCGGGCGCTGTTCGAGCGCGAGATCGGGTTCGTGCCGGAGAGCCCGAAGGCGGCGGCACTCGCGGCACTGAACGCAACGGTCGGCACATACCGCGACGAGATGACGGACGAGGTTGCCTCGATCACGCCGGTCGGAACGGAACTCGTGTTCGACCTGACCGAGAAGGCGACGGATCATTTCGTCGCCAATGGCCTCGTTGTCCACAATTGCAGCGAATTCTCGTTTTTGAACGACACGTCCTGCAACCTGGCGTCCCTGAACCTCATGAAATTCGCGCGCGAAGATGGCGAGTTTGACGTCGACGCATTTCGATACGCCTGTCGGCTGACCATCACCGCGCAGGAGATTTTGGTCGACTATGCGAGCTACCCGACCCCCAGGATCGAAGAGAACTCGCACCGCTTCCGTCCCCTCGGCCTGGGGTACGCCAACCTGGGCGCGCTGCTGATGAGCCGTGGCCTCGCGTACGATTCGGCGGATGGCCAGGCGTTTGCGGCCGCCCTGACATCCATCATGACCGCCGAAGCGTATCGGCAGTCGGCAGTCATCGCCCGGGACCATGGCGGTCCGTTTGTGGAATACGAGAAGAACCGGGAGCCATTTCTGCGGGTCATTCGAAAGCACCGCGAGGCGGCCGAGCACCTCCCGGAACAGGGTGTGCCGGCGGACGTGCATGCTGCGGCCCGCGAGCTGTGGGACGAGGCGCTGGCGCTCGGTGAGCAGTTCGGTTACCGCAATGCGCAGACCACGCTGCTCGCCCCGACCGGGACCATCGCGTTCATGATGGACTGCGACACCACCGGGATCGAACCGGATATCGCGCTGGTCAAGTACAAGAAGCTGGTCGGCGAGGGTTTCCTCAAGATCGTCAACCAGACCGTTCCGGCCGCTCTGCGCAGGCTGGGCTACGACTCGCGCGAGACCGAGGAGATTGTCCGCTACGTCAACGAGCGGGAGACCATCGAGGGGGCACCGGCGCTCAAACCCGAGCACCTTTCGGTCTTCGACTGCGCGTTCAAGCCGGTCAACGGTCAGCGCTCCATCCATTACATGGGGCACATCCGGATGATGGCGGCGGTTCAGCCGTTCCTTTCCGGGGCCATCAGCAAGACCGTCAACATGCCGGAGAGCGCCACGCCGGCAGAGATCGAGCAGGTCTACCTGGAAGGGTGGCGCCGCGGCCTCAAGGCAATCGCCATCTACCGGGACAACTCGAAACGTTCCCAGCCGCTCAGCACCGGCAAGAAGAAGGACGCTGAGTCGCTGAGCGAGGCGGCGGCCCAGGAGGCGATCGCGGCGGCCACCGCGGAGCTGACAGCGCGGGTGGCCGAGCTCGAACGGGCCCTGGCCACGGCCCAGGCGGAGGCACAGAAGCCCCATCGGCGCCGGCTCCCCCCCGAGCGCCAATCGATCACCCACAAGTTCGAGATCGCGGGGCACGAGGGATACATCACGGTCGGCTGCTACCCGGACGGGCAGCCCGGCGAGCTGTTCATCCGGATGGCCAAGGAGGGCTCCACGATCGCGGGGCTCATGGACTCGATGGCGATCGCGGTCAGCGTTGCCCTGCAATACGGCGTGCCGCTGCGGGACCTGGTGAACAAGTTCGCCCACGTGCGCTTCGAGCCGAGCGGGTTCACCGGCAATCCCGAGATCCCGATCGCCAAGTCGATTGTGGACTACATCTTCCGCTGGCTGGGGTCGCGATTCCTGCCGAAGGAGGAACGGGAGGCGCTGGGGATCCTGGACCGCTCGGGGGAAGACGAGACCGCCGGTCCGGCCGAACTCGCACCAGGCATGCCCAGCGCACCCGCTCCGGCCGGGCCGCAGGCCAGTGCCGCGGGCCCTGCCGAAGGCTCGGCGGCCCCCGCTGCCTCGGTCTCCACGCTCGAGGTGGCAGACCGCGCCACCGTGAGCCCGCCCGCGTCTCCAGAGGCGGTGCCCGACCATGCACCTCGCGCGGCAGGCCAGCCGGGAGCCTCGGCCAACCTGGACGCCGGCTCGAACGGCCACGGCGCAACGCCGGGACAGCCCCTCAAAACCCTGGGCATCGCCCTGGGCCGCTCGCAGAAGGTCGCCTTCCAGGCCCAGGCCGACGCGCCCAGCTGCCCGGACTGCGGCTCGATCATGGTCCGCAACGGCAGCTGCTACAAGTGCCTGAACTGCGGCACCACCAGCGGTTGCAGCTGAGATCAGCCGAAGCTGCCGGCGACGGGTGCCGATTTTGCCCGTCGCCGGCGGTCAAGTGGCGATGCACTGCCAGCTGGCTCCGGCTGGCGTCCGCGCGCCGCCCAGCACTGCGGCCGCCTGCCCTATCCTAAGGACGTGGCCCTCTACCAGCTGCACATCGTCCCGGAACTCCGCTCGCCCACCCTGCTCGTGGCCCTCGACGGCTGGGTTGATGCAGGTGCGGCCGCCACCACCGCGGCGGGCCAGCTGGCCAGGGATGGCACCCTGGTTGCCACGTTTGACGCAGACGCGCTTTTCGACTACCGCGCCCGGCGGCCCACCCTCGAGATCGAGAACGGCCGCCCCAGCGTCCTCACCTGGCCGGAACTCACCGTTCGCCATGTCCGGGTGGGCGAACACGACGTGCTCGTTCTTTCCGGGGCCGAGCCTGACCATCGCTGGCGCGAGTTCAGCGAGGCCGCGGTGGAGCTTGCGCGACGTTTCGAGGTAGCCGAGTGGATCAGCCTCGGGTCAGTCCCGGCCCCCGTCGCCCACACGCGTCCGGTGCCCATCATGGGGACCGCTTCGCGGCCCGGACTCCTGCGCGGCGGGGTGGAGCCCGGCCCCGAGGGGACCATGCGGGTCCCGGCCGCGGCGGTTTCGGTGCTGGACATGGCCGCCATCAGTGCCGGGATCCCGTCGGTGGGGTATTTCGCGCAGGTCCCCCACTACGTGAGCGGTCCGGCACCTGCCGGGGCAATCGAGCTGATCCGGGTCCTGGGAGCGCATCTCGGCGCCGAGATCTCCCTCGGGTCGCTCCCCGAGGAGGCCCGCCAGATCCGGGTCCGCCTGGACCTCGCGATGGCCACCGATGAAGCCACGCGGGCGCACGTGGCACGGCTGGAGGCACGCGCCGACGAGGAACACCCGCCCTCCGGGGACGACCTGATTGCCGACATCGAGCGCTTCCTGCGCGAGCGTGGCCACGAGGGGGGCCGGCCGGCCTGAACGAGGTGCCGAAGACCGCCGGGGCGCACGAGCCGCCCGGGCACGAAGATGGGACGAGTGGCCCGGAGCGAGGGCTGGCGACGCGTGGTGCCGGTGGTCCAGCACTTCGACGGGCCAGAGGCGGTACTCTTGCGTCTCTCTGCCGTGTCGCGTCTCCGCCGTGGAGCGTGACCAATCCATCACAGGGACCCTTGCATACGCCATGACCTTCCGCACTCCCCGTACCGACCCAGCGCGCAAGCATCGACCGTCGGTTACCGACGACCAACGACAGCAGGTGGTGGTGACCGCCGGCTTCGCGGTCCTGATCGTGGTTGCCATTCTGATCTTGGCAGGCGGCGTGGGCGCCATCTATTACGGCGACCACCTGGCCGCCGTGGCCACGGTCAACGGCGTCTCGATCAACAAGGACCAGTGGGCGCAGCAGCAGGCCGTGGACGAGTTCCGGATCAACACGGTGCTGGCCAACCTCCAGGCCGATGTCGCCTCCGGCTCGGTCGACCAGCAGACCGCCTCGCAGGAGCAGCAGTACCTGCAGCAGGAACTCCAGACGCTACCCCAGACGGCGGCCAGCGAGCTGATCGACGGGGTCCTGCAGACCCAGCTGGCTGCCAAGATGGGGATCACGGTGACGGACGCCGAGGTCAACAAGGAGCTGACCCAGGAGGCGACCTCGCCCGAGCAGCGCAAGGTGCTCGCGATCTTCGTCCAGCCGGGGGCCATGCCGGCCGCGGTTGCGTCTGCCTCGCCGTCACCCGGCGCGTCTGCCGGCGCCTCGGCAGCGCCCGCATCGAGCCCAAGCGCGTCGGCCGCCCCGACAGCGGGTGCGTCGGCAGCCCCGACAGCGGGTGCGTCGGCCGCCCCCGCCGCATCGGCCCTGCCCAGCGCTGCCCCATCCACCTCCCCGTCGCCGTCGGCATCCACGGGGCCCACCGAAGCCCAGAAGGCGCAGGCGAAGGCCGACGCGGACGCGGCCCTGGCTGCCCTCAACGCGGGAAAACCGTTCGCCACGGTGGCCAAGGAATACAGCACCGATCCCAGCGCCAGCAACGGCGGGGACTACGGCTACATCACGGCCTCGGACACGGTTGACCCGGCCTGGGTGAGCGCACTCTTCAAGCTGCCGCTCAACGGGATGACCGGGGTCATGCTGGGCGCCGATGGCACCTACCGGATCGGCAAAGTCACCGACATCGTGCCGAGCCAGGTAAACCAGAACTACCAGCAGACGATCCAGCAGGCCGGCGTGAACATCGATGCCTACCGCACGGCGATCCGGTACAACCTGCTCGCGCAGAAACTGCAGGACGCCATCACCAAGCAGGCCACCACCGGCAGCATCGAGCAGGTCCACGCCTGGGAGATCGAGGTGGCCACCGTGGACGCCCAGGGCAACCCGATCACCGGTCCGGAGGTCAGGGCATCCCATATCCTGTTCAGCCCCAAGGGAGACTCGGCCAACGCCTCGTCCATCCCGGCCAGTGATCCCTCCTGGGCGGCCGCTGAGAAACTGGCCCAGGCGGCCGCGGACAAGCTGCGCGCCATCGCCAACCCGACGCAGCGCGCGGCTGCGTTCGCCGCCATGGCCAAGAAAGAGAGCAACGACACCACCTCGGGCGCGAATGGCGGCGACCTGGGCTGGTTCACGCAGGCGTCCATGGTGCCGGCCTTCTCCACGCCCCTCTTCACCGGCACCCACACGCCGGACGAGATCATCGGCCCTGTCAAGAGCCAGTACGGGTACCACGTGATCCTGTACGTGGCCAGCCGACCGGCCCCCCAGCAGCGCGTGGCACAGATCCAGAAGGAACTGGCAGCCCCGGGAGCCGACTTCGCGGCGATTGCGAAGACCAACTCCGATGCGACCGACGCGTCCTCCGGGGGCGACATGGGCTGGGTGGCGCCGCTGCAGCTCAGCCAGTCGATCGAGGACGTCCTCTTCAACCTGAAGGTTGGCCAGGTCAGCGCGCCGCAGACGCAGAGCGACGGGATCTACCTGTACCAGATCTCCCAGAAGGAGAAGCGTCCGATCGACTCGTCGCAGCTCTCCACGCTCCAGGGCGCGGCCTTCACGAACTGGTACGCGGCACAGAAAGCCAAAGCCAACATCTGGCAGTCCCCGGAGATCGCCGCCGCCACGCCGCCAGCCAGCTGAGCGACCGGCAAGCAGCCGGCGCCTGTTGCGAGGAGCCTCGCTCCCGGGCATCAGCCGGGGTGACCCCGCAGCCATGGCGGGTGGCCGTTTGGCCTGCGGGGTCAAGCCACTCGGCCCGCCCCGCACCCCCGCATGACCCGCGCCGTACCACTCCACTCCGTGGCAACGTGAAGGGGGCACGGTCCGCTTGTCTCCTTTTCCTGCGCCCTGCAGTCCCCGGTGAGGCGAACGCGCAGCCCGCGGCCAACGGGACGAAGGCGGCCGGGCCCGCGCGCACAGCCGCTGGGAGGCGATCCGGACGTGGAGGCATGCCATTCGGCGCGACAGGTGGTCGATCCCGCCGAACGGTGGGAATCCCCGGTCTCCTCCGCCGCCGCGCTTCGGGTCGATCCTGCCGGGAAGGCCGCGCGCCTCTCGCTTCCCAGCTGCGAGTCGGCACTGCCCCCCGGCATGTTGCGGGCGATGCGGTACGCGTGCGGGTCGCTGCCCCTGGAACGCGTGCTGCTGCTGACTCCCGGAGTGCGGCCCATCGATCGCTTGTGCCGCCGGTTCGTGGCAGTGCCCCCACAACTCCTGGGGTTCGGCGAACGGGCGATGGGCCTCTGGGTCGAGTGGCGGGCGGGCGACCCGGCTGTGACGGTATCCCTGGACCGCGTCGGGGCGGTTGAGGACGTCCACGTGCTGCAGTACCGAAGGCTGGCCGTGCGGACGGCCACCGCACGGCTGGCGATCCGGTATGACGAGGAGACGGGCCAGCTCCTCGAGCCCCTCCTCCGGTGGTTCCGTCGGAGGCTCGCCGGAGAGACGCCTGCCGCGACGCCGGCAGCCACTTCGGTGGCCGCGGTGCCGGCGGATCTGCCACCCGACTGGCGGGCCGTGGCCGAGGCTGTGCTTGCCGAAGCAGCCCCGGGCCGTGTCGCAATCCTCCACGGCAGTGCCCCCGCGGATCCCGGCGGACTGCCAGCCCTCCGGGTCCTGATCGCGCTCACGCCCACCGAACTGCTTGTCCTTGCCGGTCCCCTCGGCCCAGCGCAGGACGGGCCCGCGGCCCCGGACCGGCTCGTCATCCCCCGCCGCGCACTGCAGACGATCGAGACACGCCAGGATCGGCTGATGATCAGGGCCGCCGGCGTGGAACGCGTGCTGCGGGTCGGAGCGGCCCTGGCCGGCGAGGCACGGGACCTTCTGGAACGTGGCGGTCCGCAGGCGATGCCAGCGTCGCTCGCCCGCTGACCCTGCCGCCCGGCGGCTCCACCGCCCCGTGCATCTGCGCCCGGCAGATGCGCCCGTGCAGATGCGCCCGCCTGGCAGCGTCTGCACGAATCGGGGTGAGCTGCCAGAATTGCCCAGATTCTGCCTGCCCCCAGGCGGTTCCCTGGAGGTCCCGTGTCACCTGCCGATCAGGAAATCGACCGTCCGGCCGTGCTCTTGATGGCGTACGGCGCACCCCAGCGGCTCGACCAGGTCGAGGCCTACTACACCGATATCCGCCGCGGCGTCCCGCCGCCACCGGACCGACTGGAAGCGCTCCTGGACCGCTACCGAGCCATCGGCGGCCGCTCGCCGCTGGCAGACCTGGTCGAAGGCCAGCGGGCCGCCCTCGCCTCGCAGCTCGCGGCCCGCGGCGCCCCCATCCCCGTCTATGCCGGCATGCGCCACAGCGAGCCGCGCATCGGCCGGGCCGTGCACCGGATGGCGGCAGACGGCGTCACCCGCGCCGTGGCGATTGCGCTGGCGCCCCAGCGCTCGTCCAATGGGGCGGGCTATCGGCTGGCCGTGGAGGCAGCGGCGGCCGCTCTCGGCGGCCGGGCACCCCAGGTCACCTTCGTGGAATCGTGGCACGACCAGCCCCGATTCATCGAGGCACTCGCGCAAGCCACGGCCGACGCGCTCGCCGGAGTGCCCAACCCGGCCGCTGCGCTGGTCATCTTCACTGCGCACAGCCTCCCCTCCCGCGCGGTCGACGCAGGGGATCGGTATCCGGCCGAGGTGGCCCGGACGGCCCAGCTGGTCGCGAGGCGGCTCGGCCTGGAGCACTGGCGGGTCGCCTACCAGAGCGCTGGACGCACTGCGGAGGCATGGCTGGGACCTGACCTCCGCGACGAGATGCGACGAGCGGCCGCAGATGGCGTCACGCAGCTGGTGGTCTGCCCGGTCGGCTTCGTCACGGATCACCTCGAGGTCCTGTACGACATCGACATCGAGGCCCGGGCCGTGGCCGACGAGTTGGGAGTCCGGCTCGAGCGGGCGCGTTCGCTCAACGCCGATCCCACCTTCATTGCAGGGCTGGCGGACCTGGTCGCCAACGCGCTGGCTGGTTCCGCCGATCCAATCGTCAGCACCCCATGAGCACCCAGAATCCGCGAGGCGAGGTTTCCATGGACTTCCCCACCGACCCCCATCCCGCTGTAGACGGCACGCGTCAGGCGCACGCGCACCCAGGGGCCGCGGACTCGGCGACCCGCCCGCCCGGCGCTCGTCCCCATCCGCCGGCGGTGGGCGCGGTCCACCCTGAGGGCTACGTCTTCGCCCGGGCCCCCATGCTGGTCTACTGGGAGACCACGCTCGCCTGCGGGCTTGCCTGCCGCCACTGCCGCGCCACCGCGCAGCCTGACCGAAGCCCCGACGAGCTGACCACGGCGGAGGGCGAGCGGTTGCTCGACGACATCCCGGCATTCGGGCGGCCCTACCCGCACGTGGTCTTCACCGGTGGCGACCCGCTGCGCCGCCCTGACCTGGAGGCGCTGGTGGGGGCGGCCACCGCGCGGGGGATCGGGTCGTCGCTGGCGCCGGCGGTCACGCCGGACATGACACGCGAGCGGCTCGCGGCGCTCAAGGCGGCTGGCATCCAGACCATGTCCTTCAGCCTGGACGGCTCGGATGCGGCCCGCCACGACGGGTTCCGCGGCGTGCCCGGCACCTTCGAGATGACCCTGCGCGCCGTGGAGTGGGCGCACCAGGTGGGATTGCCGCTGCAGATCAACACGCTGGTCACCGACGAGACGCTCGACGATCTCCCGGCCATCTACGCGCTGATGGGACGCCTGGGGATCATCCGCTGGAGCCTCTTCTTTCTGATCTCGGTGGGCCGCGGCACCGCCCTCCGGGAGATCTCGCCGGCCCAGTCGGAGCGGCTCAACCACTGGCTCTACGATCTCTCGAAGGAGGCCCCGTTCGCCATCAAGACCACGGAGGCGATGCACTACCGGCGGGTTGCCATGCGCCGCCTGCAGGCGGAGGGCCTGGATGAGGCGGCCATCGCCGCCACGCCGGTGGGACGCGGGTTCGGGGTGCGGGACGGGAACGGAATTGTCTTCGTGGCCCACGACGGCGCGATCTTCCCCTCCGGGTTCCTCCCGCTCGCGACCGGCAACGTGCGCACCGACCGCCTCACCACCGTGTACCGGACACACCCGGTCTTCACCTCGATCCGCGACGTTTCGAAGCTGAAGGGCCGGTGCGGGCACTGCCCGTACGCGGCGATCTGCGGCGGCTCGCGTGCCCGGGCGTACGCCTGGACCGGCGACTATCTGGAGACCGATCCGCTCTGTCCGTTCGTTCCGCCCGCCGCCGGAGCGGCGTGAACGCGCAGTTCGGCTCAGCCCCGGCGGAGGCGTGGCAGTGCAGGCGCTGGTGATCGGCGGCGGCATCACGGGGCTCGCCGCGGCCCACGCGCTCGCCCAGGCGCAGATCCCGGTCACCCTGGTCGAGGCTTCGGACCGGCTGGGCGGCAAGATCCGGACCGAACGGATCGACGGGTTCCTGGTGGAATCGGGCCCCGACTCGTTCGTCAGCTACCGGCCGGCGGCTGTGCAGCTGGCGCGTTGGCTGGGCCTGGGCGATGCCCTGGTGGGTCCCCGCGATCCCCGTGTGGTCCACATCCGGACCGGTGGCCGCTTCTTCCCGCTGCCACAGGAGATGGGGCTGGTGCTGCCCACCCGCATGCGACCATTTATCACCACGCCGCTCTTCTCGCCGCTGCAGAAAGCGCGGATGGGTTTGGACCTGCTGCTGCCGCGCGACGGGCTGGCCCACGACGTCGGGGTGGGCGTCTACCTGCGACGGCGGCTGGGCCCGGCACTGGTGGACCGGCTGGCGGGGCCGCTGCTGGGCGGCGTCTACGGCACCTCCATCGATGAGCTGAGCCTGCTTGCGGTGGCGCCCCAGCTGCGCGATGCGGAGCGGGATCACCGGAGCCTGTTCCTGGCCAGCCTGGCGGCCGGACGCGCCCGCCGTCCCGGGCAAGGGCACGGCTCTCCCTTTGTCACGCTGGCAGGGGGGACGGGCCAGCTGGTGGCGGCACTGGTCGCGGCATTGGAGCAGATGCCGGGGGTCACGATCCGCACGCGGACGCCGGTGGCGGCGCTCGAACGAACCGGGTGCGGTGTGGCGGCCCGGCTGGCAGACGGCGACGTCCTTCGCCCGGACGCGACGATCCTGACGGTCCCGGGGCCCGACGCGATCCGCCTGCTGGTCGAGGTGGCACCGGCCTCCGCCGCTGCGCTGCGAGGGATCCCGCACGGGACCACGGCGGTGGTTTCGCTCGGATACCGCGCCGACCAGTTCGACCGCCCGCCCGAGGGGCACGGCTTCCTGGTCGCGAGCGGCGAGCCGCTCTCCATTGATGCGGTCACCATCAGCTCGAACAAGTGGCCGGACCGCGCGCCGGAGGGAACCGTGCTCGTTCGCGCGTTCATCGGCTCCCGGAGCGGCCGCGCCAGCGGGATGCGCGACGCCGACGTGGTGGCCGCGGCCGCCCGCGACGTGGCCACCACCCTTGGCCCCCGCGGCGATCCGATCCTCGCCCACCTGGCACGGCTCGCCGACCAGATGCCGCAGTACACGGTGGGGCATCTTGACCGGGTGGCGGCGGTGATGGGTGGCCTGGGCGACCTCCCCGCCCTCCTCCTCGCAGGGGCGCCCTACCGCGGCGTGGGGATCCCGGATTGCATCGCGCAGGGACAGGCAGCCGCCCGCAAGGCAGGCGAGTTGCTGGCGGGGGTGCGGGACTGAGGCCCGCCTTGCAGCCGCTCCCGATCAGCCGCCCGCGAGCCAGCCGAGCAGGTTGTCCGTCAGCTGCCCGAACCCCGCCGGGACGCCATGGGACGCGGCAAAGCTCGGCTCGAGTCCCCAGCCCCACCAGAACGTGCCGCTTGCGAAGACCCGCCCGCCCGAGGGCAACGCGCGCACCACCGCCTGGGCGGCCACGCTCGCGCCTGCGCGGGTCACGGTCATGGTGGCAGCGAAGAGGTGGTCGCCCGGCAGGCCCGCGAGCCCCGGAAAGACCCGGTCCACCTCGCCGCCCGCGATCTGCCCCAGCGAGTCGCCCGGCACGAGCCCGGTCCCCGCGAGCAGCCTTGCCGGGGCCCCGGCCGCGAGCCGATAGGCGTAGTACCCGGGCACCACGTCGCCGTACTGCACCCCGAAGAGCGCCTGCTCGGGGCGATTGCCGGTTCGGTGACCCACCCCGCAGGGCAGGGAGCGGAACGCGTTGGCGTGGCTCGTGAAGCCGCCCGGGCAGCGCGCTGGCAGCGCCGGATCGAAGCGGGCGTCCTTGTACAGCCCGATGGTCCGGAGGCCGGTCGCCGAGGGATCCGAGAAGCTGACCTGCCAGTACCCCGTGTCGGCGGCAAACAGGCCCAGGCCCAGGTCGCCCTGGCGGAGCACATGCTGGTCGAGCCAGTCGCGCAGGGGCGCCCCCCAGTACTCGCCGTGGCCGCTGAAGAGGACCGCCCGCGGCAGCGGCTGGTCCGCTGGATGGGTCGAGAGGTCGTAGTCGGTGGTGTAGGTGACGTCGTACCCGTGCCCCTCGAGCCAGGCGATGAAGGGGGCCTCCAGCATGAAGATCTGGCCCGCGCCCGACTCGTCGGCGAAGGGCCGGTCGAGGCTCACCGCGACGGCGGCGTGGACACCGGGGGCGGGGTCGCCCACGCTCGTCCAGTAGAGGCTGCTGCCGCCCCAGCGATTGTAGGCCGCGTAGTCGAGCGTGTTGCTGACGAAGAGCAAGCGGCTCGCGCGGATGGAACGGACCACGAAGGTCGCGTAGCTCTGGGTGCCGCCGATGCTGCTCACCTTGGCGAGGTAGACGCCGCTCGGCCAGGTCAACGGGATGGGCTGGCTGTACGTGACGCGCCAGCCCGCGCGCACCATCTTCGTGACCGGGTCCACGATCGGCCCGCCCTGGCGCACGCCTGGCTGCACCGGGGACGGGTCGCCCATCGCCTGCACGGTGGCACCCAGCCGGAAGATCGCCACCGTGTATCCGGCGGCGTCGGTGCTGACCGCCAGGCGCAGGGTCTGCCCCGGCAGGTAGGAGGGCGCATCGGTGTACGCCTCGGTGGGATGCTCGGGGGTTGACGGCCGCTGGAGCTGCCAGGTCGCGTCTCCCCGGAACGTGATGGTGGGGCGATCCCCGATCAGGCTGGCGTCCTCGGTCTCCCCGGGCTGGTCAGCGATGTCGCCGCCGGGGCCGGCGGCGGGAGCGAGGGCCGACCCGCCGGGCGCCCCAGTCGCCGACCCGGGATTGGAGCCACGCGATTCGGGGCGCGCCGCGCCGTTGCCGGCGGCGCCGCCGGACGAGGACGCTCCGGCGAGCGGCAGCCGGGCCGGACCGCCGGCGCACCCGCCCACAAGCGCCGTGACGGCGAGCAGGACGGCGATTCGATGGAGATGACACCGCTGACGATGCATGGAACTCGACGTCCGGGCCTGCGGGCCGGGGTACGCGTGGCCCCCGGGCACCGGCTGCACACGACGTGGGGCCACCGGTCGTGCCACCGATGGCCCCACGAAGCTCTGCGGGCCGTCCGGCTGACGGCTCAGCGGGGACGAACCGTCACTGCTCGCCCTGGAACTGGTAGTCGACGTTGGCCCCGGCGGCATCGGCGTGCCCGCCCGGCCCATCGGTCTCGGTGGCGGCCGTCTCGGTGCCGGCCGTCTCGGCCGCCGTGCTGGCCGCCTCGGCCGCCGACTCCGGTGCCTCCACCCCGGCCGCTTCGGCCGCCGCCGTGCCGGCGGCATCCGGCGCGGTCTGGTCACCCTGCTGGAGGTCGACCTGCTGGGCGGTGGCGCTTGAGACGCCGGCCGCCGGCTGGGCCGCCACCACCGGCGCCGAAGCTGGCATGGGTGTTGGCGAGTTGCCGGCGAACGCGATGCCGGCGCCGCTGAGAAGCAGCACGGCCGTACCGGCCACCGCAGCGTTGCGCAGACGTGTGAGCATCATGGTGATGGCTCCTGTTCGTGGACCGAGCCCAACGCCCGGTCGCTGCAGGCAGAGTGGCAGACGCTCCATGAGGAGACCGTGAATCCCGACCAGTGCCGGATTCATCTGACGTTCATCCGGAACCGCCACAATGGAGCGGTGGTGAAATCCCGCAGGATCGCCGGCCGTCGGCTGTCGACCGCCCAGCCCCTGGCCCAGCCCCAGTCGTGAAGCTGCTGCTGCTCGAAGACGACGTGCGCCTCAGCGGCTTGCTGCAGCGCGGCCTGCGCGCCGACGGCCACGCGGTGGATGCCGCCGCGACCATCGAGGATGGGCGCTGGCACGCGTCCGAGGGCACCTACGACGCACTGATCCTCGACGTGATGCTCCCCGACGGTGACGGCTTCGCGTTCTGTGCCGAGCTGCGCGCCGCCGGCAACTGGACGCCCGTGCTGATGCTGACCGCCCGGGACGCGGTCGAGGACCGGGTGCGCGGGCTGGACGTAGGGGCGGATGACTACCTCGTGAAACCATTCGCGTTCGTCGAGCTGCTGGCCCGGCTGCGGGCCCTGGTCCGGCGCGGTCCCAGCGAACGGCCCACGCTGCTGACCGTGGGCGCGCTCGTGCTCGACCCGGCTGCCCACCGGGTGACGGTGGCGGGACGCGAGGTGCCGTTGTCATCGCGCCAGTTCGCCCTTCTCGAGTTCCTCATGCGCCACCCGGACGAGGCCCTTTCGCGCACCACGATCATCGAACGCGTCTGGGACTGGGCCTACGAGGGGACCTCGAACATCGTGGACGTCTACGTTCGCGCGCTGCGCGTTCGGCTCCGCGAGTACCCGGAGAGCCCCACGCTGGACACCGTGCGCGGGGTTGGGTACATGCTCCGGACGCGGCCCGCGCGACCACCAACCGGGGCAGGAAGGCCGCCCACGGCGCTGCCGGCCCAGGCACCAGCCGCGCCCCCTGCCAGAACCGGACCCGGGCCGACGTGAACGTCCGCACCCGCCTGACGCTCAGCTACGCGGGCGCGCTGGCCATCACGCTGGCACTCGCGGGACTGGCCACCTGGTGGCAGCTCGGCGTCATGCTGCAGGCCTCCCTGGACCAGACCCTGCAGACGCGCGCCGCCGACGTGGCAACCTCGCTGGAGAACGCGGGACAGGTCGGGCTCCAGGAGGGCAACGCCGCCACGCCGGGGAGCACGACGGCGCCCGGCGTCTTCACCATCATCGTCGATGGGACCGGCCATCTCGTGGACGCCACCGCCGGCGCGCCCGTCGGGCTGTCCTTGCCCGCTGCCGGCACGGCCCGCCAGGTCCGGCAGGGCGGCACCCTCTACCTGCTGCGCAGCGTGGCCGCCCCCGGGGGTGGCCTGGTGGTGGCGGGCAGCAGCCTGGAGGCGATCGAACGGGCCCAGGCCAGCCTGGCCCTGGTCCTCCTCGTGGTCGGCATCGGGGCCGGTCTCCTCTCGCTGCTGGGCGGCTGGTGGCTCGCCGGGCGCGCCCTCCGCCCGGTCGCCGCGCTCACGGCGGAGGCGGCAGCCATCGGCGCTGCCGATCTCGACCGGCGGCTCCCGGAGCCCGCGACCAACGACGAGCTGAGCCGCCTCGCACGGACCCTGAACGGGATGCTGGACCGCCTCGAACACGGCGTCCGGCAGCAGCGCCGCTTCGTCGCCGCGGCATCCCACGACCTGCGCAGCCCGCTGGCGGCGCTTCAGGCAGAGCTGGAGCTGGCCGCCCGGCCGGGCGCCGATGCGTCGGAGCTTCGGGACGCGGTGGTCGCCGCGCATGGCGACGCGGTCCGGCTCGCCGACTTTGCAACTGCCCTGCTGGAGCTCTCCACCGCGGAGGCCGACGGACGGGCCCTGGCGCGCCGGCCGGTCCGCGTGGACGAACTCATCGGGTCCGTGGTGGCGCGCACCGGGTCCGTCGCCGCGCAGCGCCAGGTGACCGTCACGGTCCGCGCCGGGGATCGGAGCGTGACGGTCGACCGCGTGCGTCTCGAGCAGTCGATCAGCAACCTGCTCATGAACGCCATCCTGTACAGCCCCGTCGGCTCGCAGGTGGACCTCCTGGCCGATGTGGAAGATGCCCCTTCCGGCGACGGCGCGGGTGGGCCGGGGAATGTGCGGCGCTCGGGCGGCCAGGCCGGCCCGATACACGGCGTCACGCTGCTGGTGGAGGTGCTCGACCGCGGCCCGGGCCTCCCCGAGGCTGTCCGCCAGCACCTCTTCGAGCCGTTCCAGCGCGGCCCGAACGCAACCGGGCCGGGCTTCGGGCTCGGCCTGGCTACGGCCGCGGCCGGGGTCCGAGCGCACCACGGCGAGATCGGCGTCGAGCCGCGCGACGGTGGCGGCACTCGGTTCTGGCTGCGCGTGCCGGGAGGCGCAGCCTAGCCCGGCCGTCCCGAGGGCCGTCCGGCGGCCGTCCGGAGCGGCGGGTCACGCGCCGGCGTCCCCGGCCGGTTGGGGACTCCGGCGGGCCGGGGACGAGGTTCCGCCAGCGCCAGCGTCAGCACCTGAGCCTGCGCCCCCCTCGGCGCCCGGGTCCGGGGACGGCGCCAGCAGGCGCCGGGTTGCCTCTCCCTGCAGCGTCGACGGCACGGCGGCGGGATCCAGCGCCGCCTGGAAACCGATGCCGATACCGATCGCCTCCACCAAAATGGCCAGGTCTCGGACCGGCATCGGTGGTTGCACGCCCGCCTCGGCGTACTTCTCGGCGAGGATCCGGGCGCTGGCCATCCGCGCGCGCTCGTACTGTTGCGCCATCGCCGCTCGCGCGCGCTCATCGCGCATCGCGAACTGCCAGAACTCGGCCACCAAACGAAGCCAATCGAAGTTGGCCTGTCCCCCACTCTCCGAGGCAAACTCCAGCCGCCGTATGGCCTCCGCAAGCGTGGCATTGGCCGCGGCGCGGGTGATGGCCGAGATCTGCTCTTCCAGGCGCCGCTCCACCACACCCATGAAGAGGTCCGTCTTGCTGCGGAAGTTGGAGTAGACGGCGCCCTTCGTGAACCCGGCTGCCTCGGCCACCTGGTCCAGGGATGCCGCGTCAAAGCCACGCTGCGCAAACACGCTGGCCGCCGCATCGATCAGCAGCTGGCGCGTCTGATCCTTGCGCGCCTGGCGGCCCATTCTCGCGCTGCTCATGGCGCCATGGTACCACTTGGTATACAGATACCGATAGGTATTGACATTCGTCCTGGTATCACATACTGTCGGGTATGCAAACCCGATGGCCCGGAGGAAGAAGGATGCTGCTGGAGATCGACAACGTGTCCAAGTCGTATCGAGGAGGTGCCCGGGCCAACCAGGGCGTCACCCTTTCCGTGGACGCCGGCGAAGTGTATGGCCTCCTGGGGCACAACGGAGCCGGCAAGACCACGCTGGCAAGCCAGGTGGTGGGCCTGTTACGTCCAGACCAGGGATCGATCCGGATCGACGGGCTGGACGCGGTGGCGCGGCCAGCCGAGGCGCGCCGCCGGTCTTCCATCCAGCCCCAGGCGCAGGTGCCCATCGACGGCCTGACGCCCCGCCAGGCCATCGACCTCGTGGGCAGGCTGCGCGGCGCACCGACCCCGGAGGTGCGGCGTCGGTCGTCCGCGCTCACGGCGGCGCTCGACATCGGGGAGTGGCTTGACGTCGACGGGGGTCGCCTCTCGGGCGGGGTGAAGCGCCTGGTCTCGTTCTGCATGGCGGCGGTGACTCCCGGCCGGGTGGTGATCCTCGACGAGCCGACCAACGACGTGGACCCCGTCCGCCGCCGCCTGCTGTGGGGCCTGGTCCGGACCCTGGCCGACGGGGGCGCCGCCGTGCTGCTGGTCACCCACAACGTGCTGGAGGCGGAGCGGGCCGTGGACCGCCTGGCGATCCTGGACCACGGCCGGGTGCTGGTGGAGGGAACCCCGGGCGCGCTGAAAGCGGACCTGGCAGGCGACCTGCGGCTGGAGCTGGTGCTCGAGCCGGGTGCCCGGCCGCTCGTGCCGGCACCCTTCGTGCGGCGGTGGGCTCGCAACGGCCATCGCATGCTGGCCGCCGTTCCCAACTCGCTCGCGTCCGAGGCTGCAGCCTGGGGCGAGCAGCTGCAGCGCCAGGGGCTGATCGAGGAGTTCTCGCTCGCCCCGGCCACCCTCGAGGACGTCGACGTCGGCCTGGTCGGACGGGCCGACGTAACCGGCGACGCGGCGCCCATTTCGGTTCAGGAGGAGCTGGTCGGTGTCCATGCTGCGTAGCTACCGCCTGCTGGTGACGTGGCAGGCCCATCGGCTCAAGGATGTCCTGCCCCTCTCGATCGTGGTGCAGGCGCTCCTCGCCCTAGGGATCGTGATCGGGTATCCGCTCCTCTTCCCCAGCCTCGATCAGGGCACGAAGCTCTACCTGGCCACAGGGGCTCCCACCATCACCCTGATCAGCATGGGCCTGGTGCTGGTGCCCCAGATGGTTGTCCAGGCGAAGACGCAGGGAACGCTCGACTACATGCGCACGCTGCCAGTACCCCGCCTGCTCTACCTCCTTGCCGACCTGACCGTCTGGCTCGTGGTGGTCCTGCCGGGGGTCATCTTCGCGGTGGTGGTGGGCGACGTTCGATTCGGGCTCGACCTGGCCGTCAGCCCGCTGGTGGTGCCGGCCATGTTGCTGGTGGCGCTCACCGCCACCGCCGTTGGCTACGCGATCGCGTCCCTGCTGCCCCCCATGCTGGCGACCCTCCTGACACAGGTCCTGGTCTTCTTCATCCTGATGTTCTCGCCGCTCACCTTTCCGGCCGACCGGCTGCCGGCATGGCTGGCAGCCGTGCACGGCGTCCTGCCGATCGGGGCGATGGGTGACCTGGTGCGGGGCACCCTGGCAGGGAGCGTCTTTCCGCTCAGCGGCGGCGCGCTGCTGCTGGTCGCCGCCTGGTGCGTCGGGTCGTTCGCCGTCACCTACCAGCTCATCAACCGCCGCGCGTAGCCTGTGCGGCAAACAGCCCCGCGACTCGGGCGCCGCGTCGCGATCCCCGGCGACGTCGGCGCCGTGCACCACGCGGGCGAGCAGCGCGATGGCCGGGTCGTCGGCGTGAAACGCCTCGACCGGGATCCTGAACGAGCACTTGCCGTCGCGGTGCGCGCAGGTCGCCCCGGGGGGCGTCGAAGGTCGCGGCTCCTTCGTGCTGGGCGCAGGCCAATACCTGGTCAAGGGGCACATGCACGATCTCAGCGTCGGGGTCGATGCAGGTACGGATGAGCCACGGTCAGGCGATCCGGTTCCTCTTCGGGTGTTCGCGGGTGACCCACTGCATCTCACATTCCTCCGCCGCGGCACGCCGTGTACGATCGTCTGAATCAGAGCGTGCCCGGGTCGAGGCGGCCGCCGTCGCACAGCCTGGCCGGTTCAACCGAGGAACCGAGGATGCCCATCAACGTACAGCGCGCCTACGATCCGCCATCAGCCGGCGACGGCTTCCGGGTGCTGGTCGATCGGGTCTGGCCCCGGGGCAGGACGCGCGAGTCGCTCCAGCTCGACCAGTGGGCACCCGAGCTCGCACCCAGCAACGAACTCCGCCGCTGGTTTGGGCACGACCCGGCGCGCTGGCCCGAGTTCCAGGCGCGCTACCGGGCCGAACTGGCGGATCCCGCGCATGCCGCTCTCCTCGACGCGCTTGCTGCACGGGCCCGTTCCGCGACCGTCACCCTGGTGTACGGAGCGCACGACACCGAGCACAACCAGGCCCGCGTGATCGCCGAGGAACTGGAACGGCGCCTCGCGACCGGCACGCCATGACCCGGGGCCGCGGCCCGGGTACGCCGGAGGCGTGGGGCGGGACGGGCGCCCCCCGGTGAGCGCCCCCTTGGTGTCACGGCCGGCGCCGCACGAGCAGGTGCGCTGGCTGCCGAGGCAGCATGGCGCCTGGGCGATGCTGGCCGTCCCGTTCCTGCTCGGGATCGCTGCCAGCCGCCCCAGCGCCTGGCAGCTGCTGCTGGCGCTGACGGCGGTCAGCGGCTACCTCGCCTCGGGCGCCGTCCTCGACTGGACGCGGGCACGTCGCGCCGCGTACGGGCCGCCCGCATTGGTCTTCGGCACCCTGTTTGCGCTTTCCGGCGTCCTGCTGCTGGTCGCCTTTCCAGCGCTCCTGCCGGTCGCGGCCGTGGTCGGCGCGGCTGCGGCGCTGGTCCTGGGCGTCACGGTTGCGGGGCACCCTCGAAGCCTGCTGGCAAGCCTCGGCCAGGCGAGCGAGGCGGTGGTCCTCGTCCCCGCCGCAGCGCTCGTCTCGGGCGCCCCGGTCTGGCTGCCCGTTGCGCGGGCCACCCTGGTCGCCGGGCTCTACCTGGTGAGCTCGATCCTGGTGGTCCGCTCCATGATCCGGGAGCGGGGCCATCGGGACTTTGCCGCCCTCTCCCTGGGCTACCACGTGGGGGCCGTCGCGCTGGAAGCGTGGCTCCTGGCCCCCGCGTACGCCGCGCTGGCAGCTGCGTTCCTGCTCCGCGCCGCGACGCTGCCGTGGCTGCAGGCGCGCCTGGCCAGCGGACCGCGGCACCTCCGGCCGATCCACGTGGGCCTGGTGGAGCTCGCGACTGCGGTGGCGCTCGTCCTGGTGGCGTTCTGCGTGCGGTTCTGAGCCCGCAACGAGCGGCGATCCTCTCTGGCGACGAGGCGGCTGACCCGGCCGTCCGGCGAGCAGCGCACGCGACACGAGTGCCGTATCTCGAGCGGGAAAGACCCGGGCAATCCGGGGCAGGGCGGTGCCGGCCCGGCGGAGTCAGACGTCCTTCTGCGCCGTGACGAACCAGTTATGAGGCATGTCGGGAGCGGCAGTCGGGATCACGGGGAGGGTCCAACGCCCATGATGGGCGTCCGGCTGGCCAAGCCGGTGACATGGTCGAGCACGCGGGCGATCAGCTCACCGGGGAGATAGAAGAGAAGCCCCTCGAGCAGCCAGCCAGCCAGAGGGCTCCCCGGGATCGAACCCGGCCCGCAGCAGCGCGTCGCCCCATTTCCCGGCGAGGTCCGCCTCCACGGCGCACCGCACGCACGCCGGGACCGCGCCTGCCGCCCTGAGAATTCCCTCCTTGCGCCGCAGGACCGCCGGCCGATCCAGCTCGAAAACGCGGGTTCCCTCCAGCCAGCGCAGCCGCCCAGGGATCGTGGAACAGGCGGTCCTCGCGGGCGCTCTCGGCCGCGCGCACGGCCGCGGTCCAGCATGCAGTCGCCGCCAGCGGATCGATTGACGAACGGATCCCGGACACCCCTGGCCTCCTGCCATCCCGCGCTGTCCGATCGACCTGTCCAGCCCTCGCGCGATGCCGCCGCTCCCCCGGCGCGCTCAGCGGATCTGCAGCAGCCCCTCCGGTCCGCCCGGATCCGAGCCGCTCGGGCCTGGCCCGAACAGCCCCACCGGGCAGGCGACCCCAGTGCCCTCGAGGCCGCAGTAGCCGTCCGGGTTCTTGGCGAGGTACTGCTGGTGGTACTCCTCGGCGAAGTAGAAAGCGGGCGCCTCGCGGATCTCGGTGGTGATGGCGCCGTAGCCCGCCGCGGCCAGCTCGCGGGCGAACGCATCGCGGGAAGCGATCGCCTCGGCCAGCTGTTCCGGCGACTGGGTGAAGAGCACCGACCGGTACTGGGTGCCCACGTCGTTCCCCTGGCGGCTGCCCTGTGTCGGGTCATGGTTCTCCCAGAAGAGCCGGAGCAACTCGCCGTACGAAATCACCCGCGGGTCGAAGACGACCCGCACCACCTCCGCGTGGCCGGTGAGGCCGGTGCACACCTCCTGGTACGTGGGGTTCGGCGTGAAACCGCCCGCGTACCCCACGGCGGTCACCAGGACGCCGGGCGCCTCCCAGAACAGGCGTTCCGCGCCCCAGAAACAGCCCATTCCGAACGTGGCCTGTTCGCTTCCCACGGGATAGGGGGGCTGCAGTCGTGCGCCGTTGACAAAGTGGCGCTCCGGAACCGGCAGGGACGTGGCGCGGCCCGGGAGAGCCTCGGCGGGGGTGGGCATGCGCAGCTTGCGTCGGTCGGCAAAGATCATGGCAGAGTCTCGATGCGGTGGGGTCGCGTCAGTGTAGCGGAGGGTCCCGCCCCACGCGATCAGCCGCGTCCGGGCGCGATGCTGCCGCCCGCCACGCCCCGCGCGGCGCGCAGCCAGGTGCGGTAGCCACGCTCGTACCGGCGCCGCGTCCCCTCGTCCGCCGCGACGAGCCGACCAGGGACCGCCGCGCCGGGGCCATGGCCCGGCTCGCCGCTCGGCTCCCCGGCACTCGGGCCCATCATCCCCGCGGCCGCCCCCGCCGCCAGGGCCGCGCCCAGGGCCGTCGCCTCTTCCACGGCGGGGACCCGAAGGGGCCAGCGCCCCACCGCCGCCTTGATCTCCAGCCAGCGCTGGTTGCGCGTCCCGCCGCCGATCACCGCCAGGTCACGCACGCGGACTCGCGCCGTCCGCTCCAGTTCCTCCAGCATCCAGCGCGTCGCACAGGCCGTCCCTTCGAGGATCGAGAGCGCGATGTCCGCGGACCCGTGCTCGGGGCGCAGACCCCGGATCTCGAGCCCGGCACCGGGCGCAGGCTCGGGCGCGCTGCGACCTCGGAGATAGGGCAGCACGATGAGCCCGCTCGGTCCCCTGGCGGCCTGCCCGAGCAGGCGGAGGAACGATGCGTACCGGTCCGTCTCGGACCGCCCCGGCCCGCCAGGCGTCCCTGGTCCGCTTGCGATGCCGGGCACATGGCCCTCCTCCGAACCCACGCCCTGGGGCGCCCCGGGTCCGTCCGTGGCCGCGACGGAGCGGGACGGGCCGCTGCCCCCGCCCAGACAAGCGTCGATGAACCAATCCACGGCCGCACCCGACTGCTGGAGCCCCGCTGCCACGTACCAGCGGCCGTCGAGCACGTGGCAGCCGCTGGAGATCCCGGCCTGCCGCAGCCGGTCATCGAGGCGCGGAGCCGCAGTCACCACCAGCACCGCCTCCGCACTGCCCATCGAGTCGACGGCCTGCCCAGGCTCCATGACGCCCACCCCGAAGGCACCCACGGCGTGGTCGTGCCCGGCGACCGTCACCGGGATCCCCGGCTGGAGCCCCACCCGCCGAGCGACGTCGGCGCGCAGACCCGCGGCAGCCCGGCCGAACGGCAGGACCGCCGCCATCTGGCCGGGACCCACCCCGGCCAGCTCCAGCAGCGACGAGTCCCAGCGCCGGGCGGTGATGTCGAACGCGAGCGTCCGGCACGCCAGCGACGCATTGGTCGCCAGGACCCCCGTCAGGTGGTGGACCAGGAGCTCGGCGATCCCCGCCCAGGCATGCATGCGCCGGATGGTCGCCGGCCGCCGCCGGCGCAGCCAGAGCAGCTTCGAGAGCGTGGCCTTCGCTTCGGCGCGAAGGCCCGTGATGGCGTACAGCCGCTCGGCACCGACCGCCGCCCCGATCCAGGCGGCCTCGGCGGCCGGTCTCCGATCGAACCAGGCCAGCGCATCCCCGATCGGGCGGCCGCCACGGTCCAGCGGAACTCCGGCCTCGGCCATGCTCGCCACGCCGATGCCGACGACGCGCCCGTTCCCGGCGGCCGCAGCACATTCGGCGAGCAGTGCCTCCGCGGTCGCCAGCAACGCCGGAACCGGGTGCACTGCGCCGCCGCCGGGCAGCTGCCGGGTGACCGTCGGCCGCCGGGCGACGTGGACCACGGCGCCACCGGGCGTGGCCAGCACGGCCTTGCACCGTCCTGTCCCGAGGTCGAGGCCGATCAACAGGGGCGGAGGGGCGTCGCTCGGCATGCACGGATGATGCGCCGGCTGCGCCACCCGCCGGAAGCCCCGGCGCGAACCCACTAAGCTCTCCGCGTCATGCAGATGCTGGGCAACACCCCCTGGACGGGCCCGCGGCGCCGCTTGCTCTGGCTCGCCCTTGCCGCCCTGCTTGTCCTGTGGCTGGCCCGCGACGTGCTCCCGCCCTTCGTGGTGGCCGCCGTGATCGCGTACGCCGTCAGCCCGCTGGTCAGCGGCATCGAGGCCCGCGTCCGGCTGCCGCGCGTCCTGGTGGTGCTGCTGCTGTACGCGGTGGCCCTGGCAGCGATCGGCGTGGTGGCCTGGCTCGTCTCGGGGCAGCTGCTCGGCGAGCTGGAGGAGCTGGCCACCGGGGGCGCGGCGGCGCTCGCCGAGACGCTCCGGTCGATCCTGGGCCACGACGCGATCCAGATCGGTGCGCACCGCGTCACGGTGGACGAGATCGCCCACCAGCTGAACTACGCCATCGGCCAGTCGCTGGCCAGCCCCGGCGACGCGCTTCGCCTTGCCGGCCGGATCGTGGACTTCGCGGCCCAATCGGTCCTGGTGGTGATCGTCTCCTTCTACCTGCTGCTGGATGGAGAGCGGTTCTGGCGTTTCGGGCTCCGGTTCTTCCAGCCCGATCAGCGCGACCGGGTGAGCCAGGTCGCCGGCCACATCCACCTGGTGCTGGGCCGCTGGCTCCGGGGGCAGTTCGGCCTGATCGTACTGGTGGCGCTGGTCCTCTACCTGCTGCTGGGGCCCCTGCTCCACGTTCCCTACGCCCTGGCCCTCTCGATCCTGAGCGGGGTGCTGGAGATCGTGCCGCTGGTGGGCCCGGTGGTCGCCGCCGGACTGGCGGCCACCGTGGCCTTTTCGCACGGCGGGACCGAGCTCGCCCTGGTGGTGCTGGCGATCTACGTGGTGGTCCGGGAGGTCGAGGACCAGCTGGTGATGCCGGTGGTGATCGGGCGCGCGGTGCATCTGCACCCGGTGGTGACCATCTTCGCGGTCCTGGTGGGGCTTTCGGTGTGGGGGGTGCTGGGCGGCCTGCTCGCAGTCCCCGTGGCCGCAGCCTTGAACGTCACGCTTGCCGAGCTCTATCCGGAGGCGCCGGCTCCGAAATCGCCGCCCGGATAGCCTGCCAGACCTCGGGCGGAGGCGTCCGGCGCGGGCTGGCGGCCCCCAGCGCACCCGCCACCTCACGAAGCTCGTCCGCGCCCCGTCTGCAGGAGGCGCAGGCGAGGAGATGGCGCTCCAGCGCGGAGCGCTCGTCGGGATCGAGGTCCTCGAGGACGTCTCCGGCGGCGAGCGCGAGGAAGCGCCGGTGGCTCACGCGACGCCCCCGGCGGGCTGTTCAGCGAGCGAGTCGCCCAGGATGTCACGCAGCCGGAGCAGGCCGGTCCGGATCCGGGTCTTGGCGGTCCCGAGCGGGATCCCGAGCCGCTCCGAGACCTCCACATGGGTCAGCCCCGAGAAAAACGCCAGCTCCACGCAGACCCTCTGTGCGTCGGGGAGTTGTTGCAGCGCATCCAGGACGCGCTCGCGGCGCAGGCGCTCCCAGGCGTCCCGGGCCACGTCGTCGGGTGCCGCCTCAAACTCCAGGTCCGTCTCGGGGGCAGCGCGCCGGCTGACCGTGGACTCACGGCGAAGGACGTCAATTGCCTTGTGCCGGGCGAGGCCAAAAAGCCAGGCGCCCACGCTGCCGCGCGACGGGTCGAAGCGCGCCGCGTCCCGCCAGGCCACGATGAACACTTCCTGGACCACGTCCTGCGCGTACCTCTCGCCCCCGGTGACCTGATAGGCAAGCGAGTAGAGCGCTGTGGCGTAGCGCTGATAGAGCTCCTCCAGGGCACGCTCATCGCGGCGCCGGATGCGCCGCAACAGGGCCGCTTCCTCTTCGCGCCTCGCATCTCCGGCGCGATCCGCTTCGATCACTCGGGGCTCCCGCGAAAGCGTAGGGTCCCTATCTTGCCACGATCCCGGGTGGCCGGGCTGGGCAGCCAGCGTCGTCATACATGGGGCTTCGCGGGCGAGGCGCGCTTGGATGGCGTAGCCTCCGGCCATGTTCTCCCTTCAGCGCCTCGATTTCGACCCTCAGTCCCCCCCAGGCGGCGGCCGTCCCGCCAAAGACCATCCGACCTGCGGCCCCGAAGCCTTGCGTGAACGCGTGGCCCACTTGGTGCCCGGGCTGCATCTGCCCATTCCCCGCGGCCGAGTGGCCCTGGTCCGCCTCTACGGCCCCATCAGCGGCGCCGGCCGCAGCGCGAGCCTGGTGGAGCTGGCGGCACGGCTCCGCGACTCGCGCCGGGTGCCCGCGGTGGTCCTGGACATCGACTCACCCGGCGGCTCCGCGTCCGCCTCCGACGACCTCTTCCTGGCCTTTGAGCGGCTGGCCCGCGCGAAGCCACTGGTGGCCGCCATCCGGGGCACCGGCGCCTCCGGCGCATACCTGGCCGCCCTGCCGGCCCGGCGAATCCTGGCCAACCCGAATGCGATCGTGGGTTCGATCGGAGTGATCTCGGCCGGGCCGCGGGTGGGGCGCCTGCTGGATCGCGCCGGCGTCAGCGTCACCGTCAACAAGGCCGGCCGGCTCAAGGACATGGGCGCCCCCTGGCGCGAGGAGTCCGACGAGGAACGAGCCAAGGAACAGGAACTGGTCGACGCGATCTACGACGCGTTCGTGCAGCGTGTCGCCACCGCCCGGCACCTTTCGGTGGAGCGGGTCCGCGAACTTGCCACCGGCGAGGTCTGGCTGGGCACGCGCGCGCTCGACCTCGGGCTGGTGGACGAGATCGGCGATCTTGAGCGGGCCGTCGAGGTGGCCGCGGCCCTGGCCGGGGTGCCGGCGAGAGCGGCCCGAGTCCGCCTCCGCCAGCCGCTGCTGGGCCGCCTGATGGATCAGCTCGCGAGCCGGAGCGCCGGCGCGCTGGCCGACGAGATCGAGACGCGACTGCTGGATCGCTACCGGGGGCTCTGACCCTGCATCGAAGGGCGCCACGCGGCCGGGCGCGCCGCACAGCCGGGCGCGCCACCGACGCGGCCGGGTTTTCCCGTGGGCCGCTCCAGGACAAGGAGGCGCGGGTCGCGTAGGGTGGGGCGTGCCGGCCGAGTCGGGGCCGGGACCGGGCCGGGACCGCGTCAGCGCCCGGCCGGGCGGAGAGAGCACGTGAGGTGTTGCAGTGGCGGATGTGGGCAAGCGAACGGCGAGCGCAGTGGACCTGGTGCGCACGGTGGGGCTCCTCCCGGATGGACCGGTGCGGTGGGGCTCGCCCGCCCGGAGCGCCCGCCCCGGCGTCTATCTCGTCGAGCTGCCCGCGCCCCTGCCGCGAGCGCCCATCGACCTCTCACCGGTCGGAAGCTGGATCGACCGGGTGCCGACGCTGCAACTCGACGGGCATCGACCCACGGGGAAGGAGCTCGCCCAGCGCCTGGCCGGATTCTGGCTGTCCGACCAGATCGTGCTCTACGTGGGATCAACCACGGGCTCGCTGGGCCGTCGCATCCAGGAGATGGTCGACACGCCGCTGGGCGACGGGGCACCGCACCCCGACGGCGGCTGGCTGAAGACGCTGCACGGGCTGGACCAGGCGCGCGTCTGGTGGGCCGAGACCAACGCACCCGAGGAGTACGCGGACGGCCTGCTCGCCGCGTTCGCGGACGTCGTGGATCCGGCTGTCGTGGCCGCCCTCTACGATCCCACGGTGGTGGTGCCGTTCGCGAACATGGCAACGCCCACTGGGCTCCAGAAGGATCACGGGATCACGGACTACCTGCTGGACGTTCCGGTGCCCCCTGCGCCGGAAGCGCCGCGCCGCGTGGTCACCCTCCCGCCCGGCAACGCGGTATCCAGCGAAACCGGCATGGCACCGCGCGCCCGGGCCACGGGTGGGACGTCCCGGCGCGCCATCTCCACGCGGGGGGCCGGCGCCGCCAGCGCCGCGGTCTCCACGCATCCCCGCGCCGCGGTCTCCACGCATCCCCGCGCCGCGGCAGGCACCGCCACATCTTCGCGGGCTCCGCAACCGGTCCACGTGACGGCAGAGGGCCTGGCCAGGCTCCGCGAGGAGCTCGACGAGCTGGTCACGCTGCGGCGGCCCGAGATTATCGCCCGGGTGCGCGCGGCCCGCGAACTGGGCGACCTCAGCGAGAACGCCGACTACGAGGCGGCACGGAAAGAGCAGTCCTTCGCAGAAGGGCGGATCGCACAACTCGAGGCCATGATCCGCCACGCGTCGATCATCGAGGCGCCCGCGGGCGGTGATGAGGTCGTCCTCGGCTCCACCGTGGTGGTGGAGTCTCCGGAAGGCGAGGAGACCTACACCATCGTGGGGACGAGCGAGGCGCGGCCGGCCGAAGGGCGGATCTCGAACACGTCCCCCATCGGGCTCGCCCTGCTTGGGCGGCGGGCCGGGGACGAGGTCGTGGTGCGCGCGCCGGCCGGCGATCGGCACTACCGGATCCGGGAGCTGCGCTGAGGGATGGCCTCTCCAGCAGGCCGGGCCGATCCGTAGTAAGGTCCCGGACTGTTCGGAAGGACCCGTTGCAGGAGTTCCGACAACCGAAGATCGCCGCTTCCACGGCTGACCTCGTGTCGTCGTCCTCCCGCCGCCGGGCTTCCCGCGGCGGTCCCACGTGGCTCCTGCCTGTCCGCCTTCCGTGCGCCGTGCGCCCGATGGTCTGCCCGTGAGTGGCATGTCCCACCGCCATCGCCCATGACGGGGCGATGTCCTGGTAGATCGGAGGGATCGTGCGAACGAGCTCACGACTTCGGGTCGCAGCACTGGCGACCCTGGCATCCGGGATGTTCTTCCTCTCCATGGCGGCCGCCCCGCCGCCCACCGCCGCGGCAACCCCTTCCTCGCCCGCGGCAACCACCCCCACACTGGCCGATCGGATCATCGCCGACGCGCTGCGCCACCTCGACGCTCCCTACGCGTGGGGCAGCTCGGGCCCCTGGACTTTCGACTGCTCCGGGCTCGTGTATCGCGTCTTCGCCGACAACGGCCTCGGAGCCCTGATCGACTACTCGCACAGCGGATACGAGCAGTACGCGATCTTCCGGGACCGAGGGCTTGCCAGCCGCTCCGGCGCTGAGCCAGGCGACCTCGTCGTCTACGGCGGCGGCGCCCACATCGGTATCTACCTCGGGGACGGGCGGGTCATCAGCGCGCTCGTACAGGGCGTCCGCATCACCGGCGTCTACGCGCTCACCACCCCGTTCACTGCCTTCCTCCACACCGGCCTCAGTGGGCGCACCATCACGCTCGCGGCCGCTCGGCGGAGCATCACCGAGCCGCTCGTGGCGCGATCCCTGACCCGCTACACTCGCACCACGGCCGTGCTGCGCGCTTCTGCCAGCACGAGCAGTGCCCGCCTCGCGATCCTCCCGGCAGGGACCCGCCTGACCGTGCGCCGTTCGACGCGCGACCGCCTGGGCCGCACCTGGGACGACGTGCGCGCCGGTGCGTCGCAGGTCGGGTGGGTGGCGAACTGGCTGCTGCGCGCGTAGGCGTCGGCACGCGGCCGGGTGGAGCCACCCGGCCGCGCCGCCACTCGGCCCCCGCCGGGGGGTGCGTCCGGACCTCGTGCGGACCGGCCAGACGGAGACAATGGCGCGGTCCCCACGGTTGCAACCGTGCACGGGCCAGGATGGAGGCGTACAGGCGTGGATCGCAGCAGGCTCCCCGGTTACCTGGCGGCCGCGTTCGCCGGGGCGTTGCTGGTCGCCCTGGCCGGTGGGGGCCTGGTGGGCCTCGGCCTGCTAAGCGCCCACGCGGGCTCGGCGCCCGGGACCCGGGTCTCGGCCTCGCCAGGCGCGTCAGGCCTGCCTGGCCCGTCAGCCGTGGCCGGTGGATCGTTTGCGCCCGCCTCCCCCGGCGGGTCACCTTCGGCGGCCGACTCGGTCGCCGTCCTGCCGGCTACTGCCCCGGAGTCGCTCGGACGAGCGGACGCGCCGGTCGTGGTGGAGGTCTGGGCCGATTTCCAGTGCCCCTTCTGCGCCCTCTTCACGCACGGGCTCGAGCCGACCGTGGTCCGAGAGTTCGTCCTGCCCGGCACGGCGCGGCTCGTCTTTCGCGATTTCGCCTTCCTTGGTCCCGAGTCCACCACCGCGGCGGTCGCGGCCCGCTGTGCCGGGGAGCAGGGCGCCTTCTGGCGGTTCCATGACCTCCTGTTCGCGAGCCAGAACGGCGAGAACCAGGGCACCTTCAGCGATGCCTTCATGGCCCAGCTGGCCTCCTATCTGCAGCTCGACGCGGCCCGCTTCGCGACCTGCGTAAAGGACCCGGCCATCGCGCAGGCGGTCACCCAGAGCCGCACCGAGGGCGAGCGGCTGGGGATCGCGGGGACGCCCTCGCTGCGCCTGGTGGGACCCCGCCAGACGATCCTCGTCGGCAACCTGCCCACCCTGCCGACGCTAGCGACCGACATCGACCGGCTCGCGCATGGGCTGCCGGTCGCCACGCCGAGCCCCGTCCCGCCCGCATCGGCGCGTCCGTCCGCCGGCGCATCCGCGGCGCCCGGCGCCTCGGGGGCCGCTCGGTCGCCCGAACCGAGCGCCTCGCGCTAGGAGTGCTCGACCTCCTCGATGGTCGCGCGCAGGATCTTCGCCGAGCGCCGGAGCCCCTCCTGCTCGTGCTCGTCGAGCTCCAGGCGGAGCGGCTGAGCCACCCCGGTTCGATCGACCACCGTGGGGAGGCTGAACGAGACGTCGCCGATCCCGTAGTAGCGCTCCACCCGGCTGGAGACCGAGAGCACCGTGCGCTGATCGCGCAGGATCGCCTCTACGAGCCGCAACATCCCGGCCCCGATCGCGTAGTACGTGGCGCCCTTGCGCTCGATGATCTCGTACGCCGCGTCCCGCGTCTGGCGGAAGATCTCCTCCATTGCGGCGGGCTCGTATGGGCGGCCCTGTGACGCGCAGAACGCCGGCAGCCGCATGCCCGCGATGTTGGCCAGCGACCAGACCGGGACTTCGCTGTCACCGTGCTCGCCGATGACGTACGCGTGCACGCTGCGCGAATCCACCGAGAAGTGCTCGCTCAGCAGGTACCGGAAGCGGGCCGTGTCCAGGATGGTGCCGGAGCCGATCACCCGCTCCGGGGGCAACCCCGAGAGCCGCCAGGTCTCGTACGTCAGCACGTCCACCGGGTTGGTGGCGACCACGATGATCCCCTCGGGGTTGGCCTGCGCCACCGCCGGGACGATCTGGCGGAAGATGGCCGTGTTGCGCCTGGAGAGATCGAGTCGCGACTCGCCCGGGCGCTGGTTGGTCCCCGCCGTGATCACGGTCACGGCGGCTCCGGCACAGTCCTCGTAGTCCCCGGCCCAGACCCGGGCGGCGGGCGCAAACGGGACGCCGTGGACCAGGTCCATCGCCTCGCCCTCGGCGCGCCTGCGGTTGACGTCGATCAGCACGATCTCGGTGGCGAGACCACTCAGAAGGAGGGTGTACGCAAAGGTGGCGCCGACGTTGCCGACGCCGACGACCGCCACGCGGTTGGGCTGCAGGTGACCGCTCATGGCCAGTGAATCTAGCGGAGCCCGGCGCGGAGTGCGCGCCCGGCGCGCCGCCCCGTGCGGCAGGCGCCGATCAGCCTCGCCGATACGTCCCGGTCAGGCGAGCCTCGCCCAGCATGTGACCGGGCAACGCGGCCCGCAGGGCGGATGCGGTCGGTGCGCCGGCCAGACCGAGTGGCTCCCGGAGCGCCCACAGCTGGAAGACGTACCGGTGCACGCCCCTCGGTGGACACGGGCCTCCCCAGCCGGTCCGACCGAAGTCGTTGCGGCCCTCGCGTCCGGCCGCCCCGGCCCGGGACGCTCCCTCGGCAAGTCCGCTGCTCGAGCCGGGGATGTCGACCGCGACCCAGTGCACGAACCCGTGGGCGTCCGGATCGGTGACCAGCAGCGCAAAGGCCCCGGTGCCGGCCGGCGCGCCCTGCCAGGCCAGCGGCGGGGACTGGTCGAGCCCATCGCAGGTGAACACGGTCGGGATCGCACCACCATCCCTGAACGCGACGCTGGTCAGCGTGAAGGTGGAGGGCGTGGCACTCGAGATGGTCATGACAGGCTCCTTGTGCCCCGTCGGAAGCTCGTTGCGCCCGCCCGCGGGGCGACCGTGACCCGTCTATCCTGCCACGCGCCGTCGCGGACCGCGCCCGGGATCGCGCGGGCTGCGCGGGTTGCCCGGCGACACGCGCGCCGGAGACCGGCCGCGAGAGCTGCATCGAGGTTCGCCGAACAAGGGCTCCCGCCGTGCCGGCCGCCGGTGCTGCGCGTCAGCGCGAACGCGATGCCCTTCGGGCCGGGCGTCTGCATCGTCGTGGCGCTCGGCGGCGCCGCGGACACGCAGTGGACAAGGGGTCAAGGTGCGCGCGGGCCGTCGGGCCGCGGGTGCATACTCCGGGCCGGGAACAGGCGCCCGCGGAGGAATCGGCAAGGGAGGAACCAGAACGGAGCGGATCGCAGTCGGTCAGGCGGCGGAGCATGGCGCCTTCCGTTTCGTGCATGCCGCCGACCTCCACCTCGACAGCCCCTTCGGCGGGCTCGCCGAGGCCGCGCCCCCGAACGTGGCGGCCGCGGTGCAGCGGGCCACCCTCGACGCCTGGGGACGCATCGTGGCCCTGGCGATCAGCGAGCACGTGGACTTCGTGCTGATCGCGGGTGACATCTTCGACAGCGAGGAACGGACGATCCGCGGCCAGCTCGCGTTCGTGGACGGCCTGCGTTCGCTCGCGGCAGCGCACATCCCTTCGTTCGTGGTGACCGGCAACCACGACCCGCTCGTCGGCTGGGAACCGTCGATCGCCATCCCCGGGAGCGCCTATCGGTTCGGGGCCGAGCAGGTGGAGGCCCGGCCGGTGCTGCGCGACGGCGTCGAGATCGCCCGCGTCTACGGGATCAGCTACCTCGTCCGCGACGTGCGCGACAACCTCGCGCTGCGGTTCCGGAAGGAACCCGGGAGCCCCTTCGCCATCGGCCTGCTGCACGCCAACGTGGGCGGGCAGCCGGGTCACGCCAACTACGCGCCCTGTTCCGTAGGAGACCTTGCGGCCTCCGGGATCGACTACTGGGCCCTGGGCCACGTGCACCGGCCGCAGGTGCTGCGCGACCACGCCCCGGCGGTGGTTTATGCCGGCAACCCACAGGGGCGCGACGTGGGGGAAGCCGAGCCCCGCGGCGCCATGCTGGTCAGCGTGGACCGTGCCGGCCGAGCCCGGGTGGAGCTGCGCGAGCTCGACCAGATCCGCTGGGTGGTTCGCGGGATCGACATTGCCGGCCTCCCCAACCTCGACGCGCTGCTGGCGCGCCTCGAGCAGGAGCTGGCGCGGGCTCGTTCGGCGGCCGGACGAGCCGTGATCGCCCGGCTGGAGCTCACGGGTTTCGGAAGTCTCCACGAGGAGCTGCAGCGCCCAGATACCATCCGGGACCTGCGGGAACGCCTGGTCGAGCGGTTCGCGACGCAGGATCCGTTCGTTTGGGTCGCCGACCTGCGCGATGCGACCCGGCCCGAGCAAGCGCGCGCGATCGAGCGTGCCGGCGATTTCCTGGGCGAGCTGGAAGCGGTCGCGAGCCTGGCGCTGGCACGGGCGGAACGCGGCGAAGATGGAGCGGGCAATCCGGGCGGCGAAGACGAGGCACCCGTTGACCCGGTGCGCGTGGCCGACGAGTTGCTGGCCAGCCCACAGTTCCGGCCCGCGCTCCGGTCAGCTGCCGCGGCCAACCCGCTGGCCGGGCGCCTGGAACAGCTGCGCCACCTCGATCACCCCGCGGCGGTGGATCTCTTGCGCCGGGCCCACCAGCGGATCGTGGACGAGCTGGCGGGCCGGGAGTAGCGCGTGCACATCGAGCGGGTCTGGATTGACGGCTTCGGTCGCGCCGCCGAGGTGGAGCTGGCCCTGGGGCCCGGGGTGACGATGATCGGCGGCCTCAACGGAACTGGCAAGAGCACCCTCAACGCGTTCATTCGAGCGATCCTGTTCGGCTTCGGAACCAACCTGTACCCGGCCCTGCGCTCCGGGCGACGCGGGGGCCACCTCGACCTCGCCATGGCCGACGGTCGGCGGGTTCGAGTGGAGCGCCACGGTGCGCACGGTGGACGGGGCGACCTCCGGCTGCTGGAGGACGGCGTCACGCCGCTCCCCGGGGACCCGCACCAGCGCCTGGCAGAGCTGCTGGGGGATGCAAACCGCGAGGTGTTCGAGTCGGTCTTCGCCTTCGGGATCGACGAACTCAACGATGCTGCGCGGCTCGAGGGCGGCGAAGTTGGTGCCCGCATCTACGGCGCCAGCCTGGGCGCCTCGCGATCCATCCTGGAACTGGAGCGAACCCTGCGGGACGAAGCCGCGCAGCTCTTCCGGCCGCGCGGCCAGCGACAGGCGATCAACCTGACCCTTGCCGAACTGGCCGCGGTGGAGTCGGCGCTTGCGGCACGTGACGTGCCCCGCGAGTACACCACCCTCCAGGACCAGGCCAGCGCGCTGCGGGCCGAGCTTGGGAAGCTCGAGCGGGAGGCCACCGACCGCGCTGCTGAGCGCGCGGCCGTCGATCGGCTGGTCCGCGCCTGGCCCGCCTGGACGGAGCTCCGGGCGGCCGATTCGGAGCTCGCGGCGATTGGGCCGACGCCGGCCGTGCAGGATCTGCTCACCGAGGAGGCCCGTCTCGCCGAGGCGGTCGCCGCGGCCGAGACACGCCACCGGCAGGCGCTCGAGGAGCTGGAGCGGCGTCAATCCGCGCTCGCGGATCGGGCCAAGCCCCGCAGCGAGCTCCTCGAGGCCCGCGCACGGATCGAGCCACTCGCCGCGTCCGCAGCCGCGCGCGAAGCGGAGGACCGTGTCCTGGATGCGGACCAGGAGCGCCTGGTCGCGCTGACCGCACAGGCGGCGCGTCTGGTTGCGGACCTGGGCCCGGGCTGGGACGAGGCGCGACTGCGGGCCTCGGGCTCCTTGACTGCCCTGCGCGACCAGCTCCTCGCGCAGGGACGCGAGCTGCTGGGCGGTCCCGCCGCCGTGGTCGCGGAAGTCCGGGCCGCGTCGGCCAGCGCGGCACGCGAGGCGGCCATCGCGGAGGAGCAGGAGCAGGCCCTCAGCGCTGCCCTGGAGGCGCTCCCGCGCGATCCGCAGTGGAGCGCCGAGAGCCTCCGGGCAGCGGTGGACGCCGTCGACCGGGCGCAGCTCGAATGGGCCACCGCACGCGCGGCGAGCGAGGCCGCGCGCGCGGCGGCGAGCGAGGCCGAAGCCCGGGCGGAGGCGCAGCGCCGCCGCGCGCGCGAGATGCGCGTGACGGCCGTCCTGGCCATCGCGCTGGTGCTGGTCGTGGCGGCTGGTGCGGCTGCCGTGGCCGGCCCCGCCGCCGGTGCACTGGCCGGCCTCGGGCTGGCCGCCCTGGCCGCAGCCGCCATCCGGGCCGGGTGGCTGGGACGGGGGGCGGAAGCTCCCGGTCCCAGCCGCGAAGAGCCGGAAGCCGCTGCCGGGCGCAGCGCCATCGTCCTGTCTGCCGGTGCCGACCCGGCCGTCCGCGTGGGCGACCCTGGCCGGCTCGACGCTGCGCGCGGCGCGCTTGACCGCGCCCTGGCCGTCCTGGGCCTCCCTCCTGGCAGCGAGCCGGTCCCCGGCGAGCTCCGCGAGCGGGTGGGCACGCTGGTGGCGATCGAACGCGAGCGCGCGGCGCTGGAGCGCCAGCACGACGCCGCACGCAGCCAGGCCAGCTTCCGGCGCCGCGCGGCGGAGGACGCAGCCAGGCAGCTGGCGCAGGCCGAGGCCCGGGCGTCCGCGGCCCGGGTCGCATGGGAGCGTGCCCTGGCTGCCGCGGGACTGCCACCCCTCGACCCGGATCCTCTGGGTCGCCTGCTGGAGCGTGCCGAGGCCGCACGGGTCGCCCTTCGCGAGCGGGACGCGCTGGCCGCGGCCGCTGACGAGGCGGCGAACCGACGGCGAGCCTGGGAGCAGGACGTCCGCGCGGTGCTGGAGCCGCTCGGGTACGCGGGATCGGACTGCACGGCGCTCATCCGGGCCGCCCTGTCGGACCTGCAGCAGGCGCTTCGTCTCGATGCAGCGCGCGCGCTGGCCGCACAGGCGCTGGATACGGCGACCCGCGAGGCCGCCGTGGCCGGGGAGCTGTTGCGCGGTGCGCGCGAGGATTACGACGCGTTTCTCCACCGGCACGGCCTTGCCGACCGGGCCGACCTGCAGGCCCGCCACGCCCGCGCCACCCGCCACGCGGCTCTGGAGCAGACCCGGGACGGGAGCCGCGCCACCATCGCGGCGCTGGCGGGAGATGCCGAGTCCCCGGCCGAGCTCGAGGCCCGGCTCTCGGCCACCGAGGACGCTGCGGCGCTCGTGGATCGGCGCGCGCAACTCGACCAACAGCTCGCAGGGCTCGCGAAGCGCCGGGACGAGCTGACCACGCAGCTCGGGGCCGCAGAACAGGAACTGCGCGGCATCGAGCACGAGACGGAGACAACGGACCTTCGGCAGCGCCGCATGAACCTGCTGGCGGCCCTGGCCGAGCAGGCCGATCGCTATCTCGTGGCGCGACTGGCCAGCGAACTGATCGCCGCCGCCCGCGGCCGGTTCGAGCGGCTGCACCGGCCCGCCGTGGTTGCCGCAGCGGAGCGCCTCTTCGTGGAATGGACGGGCGGGGAGTACGCCGGCCTGGTGGTCCCGTACGGGGAACGCGTCTCGGGGGCACGGCGCGCTGACGATGGATCGCTGGTGCGGCCGGCCGAGCTGTCCCGCGGCACCCGCGAGCAGCTCTACCTGGCGTTTCGCTTCGGCCTCATCGAGCATTACGCACGCCAGGCCGAGCCGCTCCCGATTGTGATGGACGAGGTCCTGGTGAACTTCGACCCGCAGCGGGCGGAGCGGGTGGGACGGGCGATCCGGGACCTGGGTGGGCAGCATCAGGTCCTCTACCTCACCTGCAGCGACCGGGTCCCGCTGCACGCCGACCGCGAGATCGTGCTGGGGCCGAACCTCCAGCCGCTGGCCGCGCGCGATCCGCTCAGTGCCGGCGCGCCACCACGTTGAGCCGAACGCAGTCGAGCGACGGATCCGGCGGCAACGCCGCCACCCACCGCACGAAGCCGCACCGTCTCTGATCCGGCAACCGGCGGACCGGCGTTACGCCCCCGCCTCAGCGGCCCGAGAGCGTCTCGCTACCCGCCGTGCGTTGACGCCCGCGGGGCCCGCTCCCAGGCGGGCGCCCACTGCTCACGCCGGATCCGCGCCACCTCGTCGGGTTCGATCTGCGGCACCGGCCCAAAGGCGAGCGCGCGCAGGTACGCGTCGGCTGCCCCCTCCACCACCGAGACCGCGTTGTACGCGTGGTCCAGGGTGGGCCCGATCGCGAGCACGCCGTGGTTCCGCAGGAGGCAGGCACTCCGGTCGCGCAGCGCGGGGGCCGTCAGTTCAGCCACCTCGGCCGTGCCGCCCCTGGCGTACGGCGCCGTCACGATGCCGCCCCCGCAGGCCGAGACGAGGCCGTGCAGGATGGGCGGAATGCCGATCCCCATCGCGGAGACGGCCATGGCCGCGGCGCTGTGGGCGTGCACAATCCCGCCGACATCCGACCGTCGCTGGTAGGTGAGGGTGTGGAGGGGCAGCTCGCTGGTGGGACGCAGCGCGCCGTCCACGACCCGACCGTCGGTGCGCACGATCACGACGTCCTCGGGCCGCATGGTGTCGTACGGCGTGCTGGCCGGCGTGACCGCCGCGAGCTCCGGCTCGTTCGGAATGCGCATGCTGAGGTTGCCGGCCGTGAAGTAGACGAGCCGCTCGGCCAGGAGGCGCCGGCTGAACAGCAGGACCCGCTCGCGGGCCTCCTGCCAGGTGGCGGGCGTGCTCACGTTCCCGGCCCTTCCGATATCTGCTCGCGCCCGCGTGTGGCCGCCGCGGTGGCCGCCCCGTCCGGCCGATCGGCCGCCGCGTCCGGCCGATCGGCCCCCCGGGGAGCTGCGAAGGGCGGGTGCAGCACCCCGAGTTCCGTGATGTAGCCGCGGATCAGCGCTGCCGGGGTCACGTCGAAGGCCGGATTCCAGGCGGGGACCCCGGCGGGCGCCGTCCTGCGCCCTCCCCAGCCGCGGACCTCGTCCGCCGGGCGTTCCTCGATCTCGATCGCGTCGCCCCCGGGCGTGGCCAGGTCGAAGGTCGAGCTGGGCGCCGCGACATAGAAGGGGACCCCCGCATGCTGCGCGGCCAGCGCCAGCGAGAACGTGCCCACCTTATTGGCCGTGTCGCCGTTGGCCGCGACGCGATCGGCCCCCACCACCACCGCGTCCACGCGGCCCGAGTGGAGCAACCCGGCGGCGGCGCTGTCCACCAGCAGGGTGACGTCGATGCCGGCCTCCATCAGCTCCCAGGTGGTGAGTCGGGCGCCCTGCAGCAGCGGCCGCGCCTCGCAGGCGAAGACGCGCACCGGTTCCCCGGCGGCCGCCTTCGCATAGACCACGCCGAGGGCGGTCCCCCAGCCGAGCGTCGCCAGCCGGCCGGCGTTGCAGTGGGTCAGGATCGTCGTCGCCCCACGCAGCTCGGCCCGGCCATACTCGCCGATCAGGCGGCATGCCTCACGGTCCTCGTCAACGATCCGCTGCGCCTCCAGCAGGGCTCGCTCCCGGACCGCGCCCGGGCTCCCCTCCCCCCCTGCTGCGTCTCGCACCCGGCGCACAGCCCACGGCAGATTGACCGCGGTGGGCCGTGCCGCCCCGATCCGGTCCACCAGCGCGTCGAGCGCGGCGCGCGCCTGTTCCACCGATGCGGGGCGCGCCTCGTCGAGCCCGACCACCATGCCCAGGGCGCCGCAGCCGCCGATCGCCGGGGCGCCGCGGACCGCCAGGCGTCGGATCGCATCGATCGTCGCATCCACGGTCGCCAGGCGCAGGATCTCGAGCGAGTCAGGCAACTTCGTCTGGTCGATGATCTCGATCGCGTTGCCGACCCAGGCCACGGTCGGAACGTCTCGCCCCTGCTGCATCCGCTGCCTACCTCTCACCACCCGCAGCGGCGCGCTACGGCAGCCGCTCGAGCAGCACTACGGGGATCAGCCGGCTCGTCCGCTGCTGATAGTCCCTGAAGTTCGGGTGGGTGGCTGCGTGCTGCGCGTACAGGCGCTCGCGCTCGGCGCCCTCCGTCACCCTGGCGCTGGCCCGGAAGGTCTCGCCTCCCACCTCGACCGTCACGATCGGGTGCGCCACCAGGTTCCGGTACCATGCCGGGTCGCTTGGCGCGCCGCCCTTCGAGGCGACGATGACGTACTGCTCGCCCTCGCGCGAGTAGACCACCGGCACGAGACGCGGCTGGCCGCTCGCCGCACCGGTCGTGGTCAGGAGCAGCACCGGACGCCCGGCAAAGGGACCGCTGGTGACGGTACTGCGGTGGGCGCGGAAGTCTGCGATGAGCGCCTCGGTCATGGCCGCGAACGCGTCGCGGGGATCTGATTCGGTCATGCGGTCCTCCGGGCTCTGGGTGCGCAACGCGATGCTACCCGGGGACGGCGAGCGGTGACGTCAGCGCGGGCGGGGCCCGTAGACTTCCGGGTTCGCGCAGGCCGGGAGCCGCTCCCCCGCCAGCCCGGCCAGGATGTTGTCGACCGCCAGCTCCACCATCCGCGACCGGGTCGCCAGCGACGCCGACCCAATGTGTGGCAGCACGATGCAGTTGGGGAGCCCCAGCAGCGGTTCGTCGGGCGGAACCGGCTCGATCGCCTCCACGTCAAGCCCGGCCGCGAAGATGCGCCCCTGCGAGAGCGCCGCGGCCAGCGCCACCTGGTCGACCACCGGCCCCCGGGAGGTGTTGACCAGCACCGCGGTCGGCTTCATCAGCCCGAGCTCGCGCTCGCCAATCAGGCCGCGGGTCTCCTCCGTGAGCGGCGTGTGCACCGAGACGATGTCGGCGGTCCGCAGCAGTTCGTCGAGCGGGACCCATCGCGACAGCTCGTCGTCGCGCTGGGTCCGCGAATGGTGGATCACGGTCATGGCGAACCCGTGGGCGCGCCGGGCCACCGCACGGCCGATCGCGCCGTACCCCACGATCCCAAGTGTGGCACCGTACACGTCCCTGCCCAGCAACAGGTCGAACGAGACGCCCTGCCAGCGCCCCTCGCGGACGTAGCGCTCGGCCTCCACCAGGCGCCGACTCGCGGCGAGGATCAGCGCGAACGCCAGGTCGGCCGTGGTCTCGACCAGCACGCCCGGCGTGTTGCCGGCCGGGATGCCGCGAGCCGTCAGCTCGGGCAGGTCGAGATTGTCCGTCCCGACTCCCGCGTTCGACACGACCCGCAGCCGGGGTGCGGCGTCCAGCAGCTGGGCGTCAACGCGGTCGGTGGTCATCGAGAGCAGACCGTCGGCACGCGCGAGCAGCGGCCCCAGCTCCTCGAGGGCCGGCGCCGCGTCGCCCCCATAGCGGACCACCTCGGCGTGCTCGGCCAGCCGATCGAGGCCGGACCCGGGGAGGGCCCGCCGGGTGACCACCACCACCGGTCGGCCGCCCTGAAGCATCGTCTCCGTCACATCGACCCCTCCCCTGGCAACCGGCCCACGAGTGCGGGCCCGGTCGCGTCATCCGCGCGTCACCGGCGCGCGTGCGGGACAGCCCCCGGGATGGCCACCGGCGCGGCCGCCGGCGAGCCTACCCCTTCTTCTCCAGGTGCCCCCCGAAGCCGAAGCGCATGGCCGAGAGGATCTGGTCGGCGAAGTCGGCCTCACCCCGCGAGGTGAAGCGCTCGTACAGCGCGGTGGTGAGCACCGGGGCCGGCGCGCTGACGTCGATCGCCGCAATGCTGGTCCAGCGGCCCTCGCCGGAGTCCGAGACGCGCCCGGAGAAATCGGCCAGATCAGGGCTCTGGTGGAGCGCCTGGGCGGTGAGATCCAGGAGCCAGGAGGCGACCACGCTGCCGCGCCGCCAGACCTCGGTCACGGCCGGGAGGTCCAGGCGGTACTGGTACAGCTCGGGCTCGCGCAGGGGGCTTGTCTCGGCATCGATCTCGCGGGTGACGAGGCCGGCATCGGCGTGGTGCAGGATGTTGAGCCCCTCTGCGTAGGCCGCCATGAGGCCGTACTCGATCCCGTTGTGCACCATCTTGACGAAGTGGCCGGCGCCCGAGGGACCGCAGTGCAGGTAGCCCTGCTCGGCGGTCCCTGGCGCTCCGGTACGCCCCGGGGTGCGGGGGGCGGCCTCCACGCCTGGCGCAAGCGCCGCGAAGAGCGGGTCGAGGTGCGCCACCGCGTCGTCGGGGCCGCCGATCATCAGGCAGTAGCCGCGCTCGAGTCCCCAGACGCCGCCGCTGGTGCCGCAGTCGAGGTAGCGGATCCCCGCGGGCTCCAGGGCTTTCGAGCGGCGGATGTCATCCCGGTAGTAGGAGTTGCCCCCGTCGATCACGATGTCGCCCGCCGCGAGGTGCGGGGTCAGCTGGCCCAGGGTATCGTCGACGGAGGCCGCGGGGACCATCAGCCAGAGGACGCGGGGCGTGTCGAGCTGGGCCACGAGATCGGCCAGGGAGGTGGCGCCGGCCGAGATCGTGCCATCCCTGACGAGCGCCGCAACCGTGTCCGCATGGCGGGCATAGCCAACCACCGAGTGGCCGTTGCGGATCCAGCGGCGGGACATGTTGGCTCCCATGCGCCCCAGTCCGATCAGTCCCAGCTTCATGGCGATCACGCCTCCCTGGTGTTCCCGTGCAAAAGGTACGTTCGCTTCCGCCGGTCGCAAGCCGCTGCCGACGCGGTCTTCGCGAGCGGGTCTCCGGTTGGAGGCCAGTTGGGCTCGCGGGGCTGGCCGAAGGCGTACACGTCCTGCCATGCTACATGGGTGGACCAGTTTCCAGCCCAGACCGACCGTGTCCTCGGAGGAAACCTGCCCGTGCGCCGGAGTGCCCGACCGCCGGTCAGTGTCGGCCGGAATGCCCCACTGCCGGTCAGTGCGCGCCGGAGTGCCCGACCTCCGGTCACTGGGCGCCGCGCGTTTCCTCCTCGAGCGCCCGGATCTTGTCGAGGCGCCGCGCGTGCCGGCCGCCCTCGAAGTCCGTGGTGAGAAACTCGGTGACGCATGCGCGCGCCACCTCGGCGCCCACGATGCGCCCGCCCATCGAGAGCGCGTTGCAGTCGTTGTGCAGGCGCCCCAGGTGCGCGACCACCGGGTCCGAGGCCTCCACGCAGCGGATCCCCGGCACCTTGTTGGCCACGATCGCCTCGCCCGTGCCGCTGCCTCCCAGCACGATGGCCCGATCGCAGTCGCCGGCAGCCACCGCCCGGGCCGCCGGCGCGACGAAGTCGGGGTAGTCAACCGGCGTGGTGTCCCAGGTCCCGAGGTCCACGGGCTGGTGGCCGAGGGAGCGGACCTGCTCGATGACGAGGGCCTTGAGAATGAAGCCTGCGTGGTCGGTGGCGATCGCAACGCGCATGGTTGGCTCCTGTGTGCGAGGCGCGGGCCCGGCATGTACGAGGCGCAGGACCGGCCGTTCCGCGGTCAGCCGACTGTGTGAGGGGCAGGACCAGCCGCACCGCGATCGGCCGAGAACCCAGCCCTCCGCGCTCGGCCGAGAACCGCGCCGAAGCGATCGGCCGAGAACCCCGCCGCCGCGATCCGTCTGGCTGACGGTGCACGATGCAGGCTAGCACGGGACCCGGTGCTAGACTCGCCCTCTCGCGGCTCGCGTGCCCGGTGATCCGCCCGACCGTCCCGCGTCCACGGTGGGAGTGCATGGTCCCCAGTTCCGGTTCCGGTTCCGCCGCACGGGAGCCGCGCAATACCCCGGCCGGGTCAGGCGCTGCGGACCGATCGGCCGCGGCCCAGGGCGTGGGCGACGTGCGCGGCGACGGGGCCTCCCAGGGTGCCGGCGGTGTCCAGGGGGCGGGCGGTGTCCGGGGGGCGGGCGGTGTCCGGGGAACCTACAGCGCCCCCCGCGGCCCGGCGCGCGCGGCCACCCAGCGCCCCGATCTCGGGATGCGGGCCACTCTCCTCTTCCCGACACCAGAGATCGCCCGCCAGTTCTACCTGCCGATCATCTACACCGCCTGTCGCACCTGTTACTCGGAGCTCGAGCCCGACGAGATTTTCCGGCGCGCCTCCACTGGGGAAGTCACCACCGCCAAGCAGCAGGAGCTCATCCGGCGGGTGATCGAATCGGGCCACGGCTCCACCATCGAGCACGTCGTGTTCACCTTCGGGATCACCGGCGTCTCGCGCACCCTGAGCCACCAGCTGGTCCGGCACCGGGTCGGAGTGGCGTTCGACCAGCAATCGCAGCGGTACGTGAATTACAAGCGTCCCTCGTACATGCTGCCTGGCACGTTGGAGGCAGCCGCGCCCGAGCTCCGCGAGCGGTACGTCAAGGAGATGGACGGCGCGCTGGCGCTCTACGGCGACTTGCTTGCGGCTGGCATTCCGGGCGAGGACGCGCGGTTCGTGATGCCGAACGCGACGCGCACCAACTTGCTGATGACGATCAACCTGCGCGCGCTGATCCATGTGAGCGGTCTTCGGCTCTGCACCATGGCCCAGTGGGAAATCCGCCGGCTCTTCCAGCTGATCCGCCACGAGGTCTTTGCCGTAAGTCCTTTCCTGGGCTCGTTCCTGGCGCCCAAGTGCGTGCCGCTCGGGTACTGCGACGAGGCCGGCAACCGGGATGGCCACTGCCCGATCCGCCCGCATCGCGACGTTGTCCTGGCGGCTTGGGCCGAGCGAAGCAACGCGGCGCGACGGGAGCCGATGCAGGACGGGCTGGAGGGCGACCGACGCGCGGACGAGGCGGCTACGGGGCGGAAGGCCGCCCAGGGGTCGGCAGAGGACCACGGACGCGCGGACGGCACCGCGGGGCTCGACGGAGCCCAGGGACCGGCGGATGGCGACCGACGCGCGGACGAGGCGGCTACGGGCTACGGTCAGGAGGACCTGCCGTCCTGAGTCCGAGCGGCCAGCGCGGCGGCCGCACCTGGTCCGTCGTCGCGGCCAGCGCGGCGGCCGCACGTGGTCCCTCGTCGCGGCCAGGCGTTCAACCGGCGATGGACGCGTACGACGCGCTGGCAACGGAGATGAGCGCGGGCACGGAGCGCAGCGCGCGGGGCGGGCGTGGACGCGGGGCGCGGGGCGGGCCCGGACGCGGGACGCGGAGCGCGGGCGCGGGGGCGCGGGGCGGCCACCTTTCTCTCATCAGTGAACGCCGGCCCACGCGCGCCGGACCCGTGGCCGTCACCTGCGCGGCCGCACACTGCGCTGCAGCACGCTGCCATGCAGCTCGCCTCCATCTCCTCGCTCGAAGCGGTCAGGGCCAGGGCGGCAGCTCGGCCGTTCGGCAGCTCGGCCGTTCGGCAACTCGGCCGCTCGGCGGCCCGGCAGCTCGGCGGCCCGGCCGTGCAGCCGCTCAGCCGGCCTCGGGCCGCTTCCCGGTCGGCACGGCCACCGACCGTGGGCGCCACGACCCGATTGTCTGTGTCTGTCCGTCCGGGATTCCGCAGCTGGAACTCACGCGTGTACCTATGGGCCAGCCTTGTCCGAG
>JBMFSS010000009.1:0-89502 GCA_049967415.1 Candidatus Limnocylindrales bacterium | reverse complement strand
CGACTGCGGCATGACCGTCTGCCCGCCCCGCCAGCACAGAAGATTGGATGCTTCCGGCTCTGCGCGGCGCCGCTGCACGCCTGAGGGTCTTCTGCGGGCCCCGGGTCTCTGGCAGCGCCCGTGGTCCGCCTCGGGACGCGCAGCCCTCACGCCTGCGCGACGATGTCGGCCTCCGCTTGCTCGGTCGCCTCCCGGAGGGCTGCGGCCACGCTGTCGTGCCCCACCGAATCGATGGCCGGGAGTGCCACCAGGAACGTCGATCCCTTGCCCACGACGGATGCCACGTCCAGCGCGCCTCCCATGCGCTGTGCGAGGTCACGGGCGATCGGCAGACCGAGCCCGGTGCCTGCAACCCGCTCCGCGCCGGCCGCGCGGTGGAACGGCTCGAAAATCAGGGATCGCTCCTCCGGGGCGATGCCGGGCCCCCGATCGCGCACGGCGAAGATGGCCACGGACCCCGCGAAGCGCAGAGAGAGGCCCACGCGGCTGGCGGCTGGGGCGAACTTGATGGCATTGGCGAGCAGGTTCACGAGGATCTGGTGGACCCGTTGTCGATCCGCGTACACGGTGCGAAGTCGCGGCGCAAGGGCGGCTTCCAGGGCGATCCCCCGCGCCATGGCAAGCGGCGTCACATCGTGCAGCGCCGCCTGGGCGACCTCAGCCCCCGAGCAGGGCGCGGGCGAGAGATGCAGCTGTCCGGCATCGAGCCGGCTGATCTCGAGCAGATCGGCCACCAGGGTGGCCATGCCATCCACGAGGTCACGGGCTCGATCCAGGAACGCCTGCCGGTCCGCGGGTTCCCGGGCGTCCTGCGGGGCGGTGCCCTGCCTGGGTGCTGCGTCGCCACCGGGTGCCCCGGCCGCCAGGTCCAGGTAGCCGGCCAATGACGTGAGCGGCGTTCGCAGCTCGTGGGCGACGACGGTCACGAACCGGCGCTGCTCGGCCTCGGCGCGCTGCAGCGCGTGCAGCTCGCGCTCTCGCGCCCACTGGACGGACAGGGACGCGATCACCGAAGCCACCGGCCTCGACAGCGACGGCGGGAACCGGCGCTCCAGATCGCCTGCGGCCCGCGACGATCGCACGGCAAAGGCCATCGCGACCCGCGGGTGGCCCGGCGGGACCACCAGTCGCGCCGCCCGCGCGCCCGCGTTTCGGGATCCAGCCGGGGCGCGCCGTGGAATCCGGGGTGAGACCTCGATGCAGGCCACGTTGCGGTGGGGCCGGGCCGCAGTCGCATGGCGCGATCCGTCGGCGCTCACGGCAGCGGCGCGCATCGTCCCGGGCGGCGCGCCGTCCCCCTCGAGCCAGGCGCCCAGCATCTCCCGGAGATCGCCGTCGCCGGTATCCCCGGGAGCCGCCCGGACAACGAGTGCGAGATGGTCCCGCTCGGCGATGGCGGCCGCCACGTCCACCGCTCCCCCCGCCGACGTGGCGAGGTCGAGGACGTGGGCAAGCCGCAGCTCCACCGGGCGATCCCTGGCCGCGACCTCGATGAGACGGGCGAGAAACCGCGCGTCCCGCTCCCACGCAAACGGTGAATCCGCGCGCACTGCACGAGCCCCGTCGCCCCAGGGGAAGAGCGCTGCGAGCGACTCCGGTCTGGCGGCCGTGCTGCTCCGGGTGTCCGCGGGGATCTCCGGACCCGGGCCCTGGACCCTGCGGACCATCCGTTATTCCTGGTCGGCGGCAGGACGTGGGGTGCGCACCGGTCGTCCGAGCGTCCTTCGCACCACGTCCATGACCTCGTCAGTGTAGGCTGCCGCGTCTCCGGTTTCGACCGCGGTGCGCAGGCAGCCTGCGATGTGGTCCTCCAGCACCATCATTGACAGCGCGTCGATGGCCGCACGCAGCGCGGCGGTCTGCTGCAGGATGTCGATGCAGTACTCGTCGCGCTCGATCATGTGGGCAATCCCGCGCACCTGGCCCTCGATCCGCGACAGGCGGCGGAGCAGCTGCTGGCGGTCCTTGTCGTAGCTATGGCGGAAGTGTGGGTTGATGGCCTGGATGGCCGCGATCGAGCTGGCGCTGGTCGCCGAGCCGGCGCCCGTGACGGACCGTACGGCCGCTGGCGGCGACGCATGCGGCGGCGGTGACGTTCGCGGCCGCCCTGGCCCCGGCTCGGCTGCCGGCGGCTGTTCCGTGGCTGGCGCCCCCTGGCCTGCGCCCCCAGCCAGACGCGCGTCCCGTTGCTCGTTCACGTGGCCTCCGACCGGCGGACCGATCCGCTAACGCGATCCGCCCGCCCGACCTCCATCGCCAGCGACAGGAGCTGTCCTGACGAATACTCCCCGGGAGTGTAGCAGCGCGGACCCTCGCCGGACCGGCGGGTCTGCGCCATTCCGCCCCCGACCGGGTAGACTTGCCCCCGATGCACGCCGATCGCGTGAACCCGACCGCGCCGTTCGCTCACGCCAGTGAGGCGGAGCTCGCGCGGATCCTTGACTACTACGGCATCGGCTGGGAGTACGAGGCTCGGGTATTCCCGATCCTTTGGAACCTGGACGGAGAGGTTGTCGAGAGCTTTGCCCCCGATTTCTTCCTGCCGGAGCTGCACCTGTACCTGGAGCTGACCACGCTCAAGCAGAGCCTCGTGCGCAAGAAGAACCGCAAGCTTCGTCGGCTCAGGGAGCTGTACCCGGAAGTGCAGATCAAGCTTTTCTACGCCCGTGACTTTCGCGCGCTCATGCTCAAGTACGGCCGGATCGGGTTGCTCGACTCGCTGACCGGCGCCGAGGGCCAGGCGACGCCGCCACGGCGGACCGCGGCAGCCGGGCCCGGTGTGGCGCCGAGCCTCGCGGGGAACGCCGCCGCTGGCGGAGCCGAAGGCCCGGGTGGCCACGAAGGGCAGCCCGCGGGTGGCCAGCGGACGGGTGGCGGTGGCCAGGAGGCCGGCGGGGCTGCCCTGCGGCCCGGTGGCCTACCCTCACCGGGCTCCTCGCGCCGTCGGCGATCGGCGCGGCGCGTCGCTTCGGCGGCGGCGAGTCGGCCGTGAGGGCCGGGTTGCGCTCGCGCCGGGTCGGGGTCCAGGGCTGAACGGTGGCGCACACCCCGGACCTGGTCAACGACGTGGCGAGCGTGCTCCTGTCCGAGGCGCAGATTCGCGCCCGGGTGGCGGAGCTGGGTGCCCAGGTGAGCGCCGACTACGCGGGCCGCGAGCTCACGCTGGTGAGCGTGCTCAAGGGCTCGCTGCCGTTCATGGCGGATCTCATGCGGGCCATCACCATCCCGGTCTCGATCGACCTGATGGAGGTCAGCTCGTATGGCGGCAAGACCACCGAGTCGTCGGGGCTGGTGCGGATCCTCAAGGACCTCAGCTCCTCCATCGAGGGGCGGGACGTCCTCATCGTCGAGGACATCATCGACACAGGGTTGACCCTGAACTACCTGATCCGCTATATGCACGGCAAGAACCCGCGCACGCTGCACGTGTGCACCCTGCTCGACAAGCCCGCCCGGCGACTGGTGGACATCCCGATCGATTACCTGGGATTCACGATCCCGGACCAGTTCGTGATCGGCTACGGGCTCGACTACGGTGAGATCTACCGGAACCTGCCGTTCATCGGGGTCCTGAAGCCGGAGGTCTACACCGAGCCGTGAACCGTCGCTCGCTCGGGCGCGGCCGGCTGATCGTGGGCGTCGGGTCCATCGTCGCGCTGCTGGCCTGCCTGCTGCCGTGGGGCCAGACGGCCGGGGTCGGGTTGCCGCCCCTGCAGACGGGCGCCTTCGACGGGTTCGGGATCCTGGTTTTCGTTGCCGCCATCGGGCTGCTGGCGCTGATCGCGTTGCCCTATGCCGCGGGCGACCAGCCAGTGCCGCTGGACCGGCCGCTCGCCTTCTGGCTGGTGGGCGCGGTGGGCCTGGTGGGGTTCCTCCTGAAGCTCTGGCAGATCGTCGGCGACGGCCTGCTCGCCCTCCCCGATCGCGGCCTGGGGTTGTGGGTGGCCGGCATCGGCCTCGCCATCGTGGTCTGGGGGCTCGCCGAGATGCTGACCGAGCGCCCCCGGTACTGACCGGGGGCGCGACACGCGTTGGGCTGGCGGCCCGGCCCCTTGGCCGCTCTGCCGGGCGGCAGCTCGGAGCTGGCCCTAGATCTCCCCCAGGTATGCGCGCCGCACGTCGGAGTTGGCCGCCAGGCCGGCGGCTGTATCCGCCAGCAGGACCCGGCCCGTCTGGAGCACGTACCCGCGACCGGCTACCGCCAGGGCCTGGAGCGCGTTCTGTTCCACCAGCAGGATGGTGGTGCCCTGCGAGTTGATCTCGCGAATGATGTCGAAGATCTGCTGGACCAGGAGCGGAGACAGCCCCAGCGACGGCTCGTCGAGGAGCAGGATCTTGGGCTCCGACATCAGGGCCCGCCCGATCGCCAGCATCTGCTGCTCGCCGCCGGAGAGCGTGCCCCCCGCCTGGCCTGCGCGCTCGCGCAGGCGTGGGAACAGTGTCCAGACGCGCTCCAGGTGCTGGTCGAAGTGCGCCGGTGTCGTGTACGCCCCCATCTGGAGGTTTTCCAGCACCGACATGCGGCTGAAGATGCGCCGGCCCTCCGGTGCCTGGCTGATGCCGTGCCGGACGAGATCATGGGGGGCTGCGTGCGTGATGTCGCGGCCGTCGAACCAGACGCGGCCTTCGCGGGAGTGCAGGAGGCCGCTGATCGTCTTCAGCGTCGTGCTCTTTCCCGCCCCATTGGCGCCGAGCAGCGTCACGATCTCGCCACGCCGGACCTCCAGGTCAATCCCCTTGAGTGCCTGGATCTTTCCGTAGAACGTTTTCACGCCCTCGAGTTTGAGCAGCGCGCCATCGGGATCCGGCACGGGTTGCGCCGCAGCCATCGCGCTCATGCCGTGGCCGCCTTCCCGAGGTATGCCTCGATGACGCGGGGGTCGCTTCGCACCTCCGCCGGTGTCCCTTCTGAGATCTTCTCGCCGTGGTCGAGGACGGTCACCCGGTCGCTGATGCCCATGACCACGCGCATGTCGTGCTCGATCAGGAGAATGGTCAGGCCCAGCTCTGATCGCAGGCGCCCGATCAGGGCCGTCATCTCGCTGGTCTCGACCGGGTTCATGCCCGCGGTCGGCTCGTCGAGCAGGAGGAGTCTGGGCTGACTGGCGAGGGCTCGCGCCACCTCGAGACGGCGCTGGTCGCCGTAGGGGAGGTTCCGGGCCAGTTCGTTTTCACGGCCCGCCAGGCCGACGAACCGGAGCAGATGACTTGCCTCCCGGATGGTTTCGGCCTCCTCTCGCTGTTGCCCGCTCAGTCGGAGAACCGCGTCCACGGGGCTGGCATGCAGCCGCGTATGCATGCCTACCTGTACGTTCTCCAGCGCGGTCATGTTGGCAAACAGCCGGATGTTCTGAAACGTGCGTGCCAGACCCGCGACGACCATGTCGTTCGGCCGTGCGCTCTTGAACACGTGGATTCGCTCCATGATGCGCCCGTACCAGGCCGGCCGGATGACAGCCGCCAGCAGCATCACGATCAGGAGGGCGAGCGCAAGCGCGGCCAGCAATGCTGATTCATTGGCGCCGATCCCGGCCATGCTGGCCAGCAATGCGATGACGGCGGCAACGGCCGCCGGAAGGATCCAGATGAAGGGCTCCAGCCAGGTTCGCTCTGGCCGGGCGATCCGCCGGTGCCCGAGAAACTCCACGCTGCCGGACGTGGGGTCGATCAGCCCCGCGATCACGTTGAAGAAGGTGGTTTTGCCTGCGCCGTTGGGGCCGATGAGGCTGACGATCGCGCCCTCGGGGATGTCGAAGTCCACGTCCCGGACCGCGACCAGGCCGCCAAATTGCTTGGTGAGTCGAGTGGCGCGGAGCACGTACCGGCGCGTCCCGGCTGTCCCCGCCTCCGACAGGCCGCTCATTCGGGTGCCACCTCCTCGGCCGCCGTTTCTGCGCCCTCCTCGTGCAGTTCGGCCCGTCGACGTCGGCTCGGGAAGAGTCCCTCAGGACGGCTCAGCATCATCAGCACCAGGACAATGCCGTAGATCAGAAACTGGTATTGCAGAAAGTCGACGCTCGACAGCACGGGAATGTTGAGCGGGTGCAGAAACTGATTGAGCTGTTTGAGGCCCTGCGTCTGCAACTCGTAGACCAGGAATGCGCCCACCGCCACCCCCCAGATATTCCCCATGCCTCCGAGGACCACCATGGCGAGGATTGTGAACGAGGTGTCAAAGTGGAACGAGTCCGTGCTGACCAGGGTGACTTTGGAGGCCAGAAAGACGCCGGCAAAACCGGACGTCGAGGCGCCAATCGCAAAGGCCAGCAGCTTGGTGGTGACGGTATTGATTCCCATGCTGGCAGCCGCCAGCTCGTCCTCGCGGATTGCCATCCAGGCACGGCCAAGCCGCGAGTCCTGAAGCCGATAGACAACGATCATCACGAGAGCGAGGATGACGGCCATGGTCGCGTAGTAGGGCCACGGATCCCCGATGGGGAACGTGTATCCCAGAAGCGAGGGCGTGTAGACCCCGCCAATCCCGTTCGCTCCCTCCGTGTACTTGTCGGAGTGCAGAAAGACGACCGGGACGATTTCGCCAAAGCCGAGGGTCACGATTGCCAGGTAGTCGCCGCGCAGCCGAAGCGTGGGGGCGCCAAGCAGGAGCCCGAACGTGGCGGCAACAATCGCGCCCACGATCAGCATCGGCCAGAACGGGAGATGCAGCCCCGAGAATGGGGAAGCGGCCCACGCGTAGGTATAGGCACCGATGGCGAAGAAGGCCGCATAGCCCAGGTCGAGCAGGCCGGACAGGCCGACCACGACGTTAAGGCCGATCGCCAGGAGGACGAAGACACCCGCATTGGCGAAGCCGTCAACCCAGTCCTGCTGATTGCCGAATCCGTTGAACGGCGGGATGAGGATGAGATAGGGGAGCAACACCGCGACAATCGCGATCGCCGCGATGATGGACATCGACTGGTGCCGGCCGAACCACCGCCCAACGGGCGCGAGACCCGAGCTCGCACGTGCCATCGTGTTCATGCTCGCTCCGTGACCTGTTGACCGAGGATTCCGGTCGGGCGGAACACCAGGACCAGGATGAGGATGCTGAAGACGATCGCCTCGCTCCAGTTGCTGTATCCGGCCTGCGTGCTGAAAACCTCGATGAACCCGATGACGAAGCCGCCCAGCGCCGCGCCAGTCGTGTTCCCGATGCCGCCCAGCACCGCTGCGGTGAACGCCTTCAGGCCTGCCTGAAACCCGATGATGAAGACCGTGGTGCCGAAGTACAGGCCCTGCACCACCCCGGCAGCCCCGGCGAGCGCCGACCCGATGAAGAACGTGAGGGCGATGGTGGTGTTGATGTCCACGCCCATCAGTTGGGCCGCCTCACGATCCTGTGCCGTGGAGCGCATCGCGCGCCCGAGGTTGGTGCGGGTCACGAAGAATTGCAGAGCGATCATCATGGCGAACGTCAAACCCAGGATGAACATGCTCGTGTACTTCACCGTGACCCCGCCGAGAACGACGCCCGACTCGATGTTGATCAGCTGCGGCACGACCACCGGTGCCGACCCGAAGAGGATCTGAGCAATGTTCTGCAGAATGAAGGAGACGCCGATCGCGGTGATCAGGGGCGCCAGACGTGGCGCGTGCCGGAGGGGTCGGTAGGCGAACCGTTCAATGATCACGCCCACGATCCCCATGACGATCATCGCGACCAGAAAGGTGGACAACAGCAGGACGGCGAACTCGACGGGGTTGCCGATGGTGCCGTTGACGCCGAGCGTCGTCAGCATGTAATAGGCCACGAACGAGCCCATCATGAAGACATCGCCGTGCGCGAAGTTGATGAGTTCGATGATCCCGTAGACCATCGTGTAGCCGAGGGCAATCAACGCGTAAATCGCGCCGAGCGTCAGAGCGTTGACGGTCTGCTGCGCGATGAGGGTCAGGTCCAAGCTGAGCTCCGTCGTGGCATGTCAGCAAAGCCGGGATGGAGGCAGCCGGGAGGCGAGATGCGTCCCCCGGCTGTGCTCACTTGGTCTGGCGCTGGCTAGCTGCCGCTTGGAGCGGGGCTGGAGGCACCGCCCTGGGTCTGGCCGAAGTTGACCTGCTTGATGAACTGCCAGTCCCCACCGTTGAGGGTCGGGCTGAACTTGTACTCGCTGATGATCTTCTGGTTGGTGTCGCCGTTCTTGTCGAACTGGACGGTGCCGGTGACGGTGTCAAAGGAGGCGCCGCTCGTGATGTACTGGCGGATGCCGGCCCGGTCCGGTTTGCCGACGTGCTTGAAAGCGTCGAGGATGATCTGGGTGCAGGCATAGGCCGCGGCGCTGTAGGCACCAGGGTCCTTGCCGAACGCCGCCTTGTATTTCGCGGCAAAGGCGCCGGCATTCGGGATGTCGTGCGCCGCCGCCACGGTGCTGTATGTGTTCAGGTCGCCCTGCGGGCTGGCCAGGTTGAGGAACGAGCTGGGCGTCGCGGCCGAGCCGTCGTTGATGCCGTCGCCGCCGATGAACGGGATGCTGGCCATGCCGGCCGCGACCATCTGCCGGCGGAGCAGGCCGCCACCACCGGTGGTGACACCGCCGTAGTAGACGACGTCGGGGTTGAGCGCCTTGGCGGCGGTCAGCATGCCCGTGAAGTCGGTCACGTTGGAGCCGGCGCCGTCATGCTTGACCACGGTGCCGCCCATCTGCTGGAAATCCTGGGCAAAGACGCCGGCCAGGCCAGCGCCGTAGGTGGTGGTGTCGTCGACGACGTACGCGCGGCGGGCACCCAGTTCCTGGTATGCCATGGTGGCGCCGGCCAGGCCCTGGTAGTCGTCGGTGGAGGCGACCCGCACATAGGCGATCTGGTCGGGATGAGTGGACCGCAGGGTCAGCGGGCTCACCCCGCCCCATTCCTTGGTCAAGCCCGGGTTCGTGTTGGCCGGGCTGCATTGCAGCAGGCCCGCGGCGTTGCTGATCGGGATCTCCGCTTTGGCCACGGCCGAGTTGAACGGTCCGACTACACCGATGACCGACGGGTCGTTGACCAGCGTCGTGATGTTCTTGGCGCCCTGCTGCGGGTTGTTCACGCCGTTCACGGCGTCGTCCTGGGAGTTGATGGCGAACTTGTAGCCGTCGATCCCGCCCGCGGCGTTGATGTCCTGGATGGCCAGTTGGACGCCATTCTGGGTCGGCACGCCGTTGGGGGCCTCTCCGCCTGACATCGGGAGCTCGGTGCCGATACGCACGATCTGTCCGTTGCCGCCGCCGGCGGCCTGGCCGCCTCCGGCAGAAGCCGGCGCGTGGGTGGCCGCCGAGCTGCATGCAGACGTGACCAGCAGCGCTGTGGCCACGAGTGCCGTGATTCTCCGGGGGTTCATGGACTGTCGCTCCTCCTCCAAGTTCCTGCGCCCTCCGCATGTCGACCTGCGGCGCGTAGTGTGGAGATGGGGCGGCTCGGCCAGATCGGGACGCAGCACATCCAAGCAACGGCCCCGCAGCGGCTGCCCCTCGCGACCGGAGTGGATGCCGAGCCTCGCGGCGAAACGATGACCGGGCCCACCATGCATCGCTGCCACGTGCCGGCGGGTTAGCGTATGATATGGATTGGCGTCCAGAATGCAAGAGGTGATCCGGAGCGCCCCGGGCGCGTGCGGCCAGGCTGAAAGGCTCAACCCCACCCGGTGCGGCGCGCTCACCGGAGGATCGTCTCTGCAGCGATCGACCGTTTCGGCGGACGACGGGAGACGCCCGGCGACTTCACTCGAGGTATCGCTCGCCAACGTGCAGTACCAGGTGCGCACCGCCCGGATCACCGACGTCGAACGCATCGTTGCGATGCTCGATGCGGTGGCCGATCGTCCGGGCACCGACCGTATTCCGCCCGGCTCGGGCGACCTGCTCCGGCAGCTCGTGGGGCTTCCGCACGCAGTGGTCCTGGTCGCGGAATCCGGCCGGCGGCTGGCTGGCGCGGCGGTGCTGGCGCTGTATCCCAGCGTGGCGCTGGGAGGATTCGTGGGCAGCATCGACGTGCTCGTTGTGGACCCGACGCTGCAGGCCGCGGGGGTGCGGGGTCTGCTCGTGGACGAGCTGCTCAGATCGGGGCGGAACAAGGGCTGCGTGGCGATCGAGACGGCCCCCGCCGACGATCCCGCGGAGCGCGAGCGCTGGGCGGAGAGCGGCTTCCTGGAGGCCGACCGGCGCATGGTCCGGAGTCTCGCGCGGATCGGCGCGCCTCCGGCCTGAAACTATCCACCGGCGTTTACGGACGCCGGCATCCGGCTCGCGGGAGCGGGACCGGCAATCAATGAACAGGAGACTTGCGTGAGCAAGAACGTCGCCGTCTTCGTCGACGTGGCGAACATCTTCTACGCGGCCAAGGCGGCCGGCGTGGACATCGATTACGTCACGCTGCTGAAGGCGGCCAGTGCCGGGCGAGATCTCGTCCGCGCCTATGCCTATACCGGGCTCGATCCCGATAACGAGAACCAGCGTCAGTTCCACGCCTTCCTTGCCCGGAACGGGTACTCGGTCGTCAGCAAGGACATTCGCAAGTACGGCGACGGCAAGGTCAAGGCCAACCTCGACATCGAGCTGGTCGTGGACCTTATGCGCACCGCCCGCAACCTCGACATCGCGGTGGTGGTTTCCGGAGATGGCGACTTCGCCCCGGCCATCCGCGCCGTGCAGCAGACCGGGGTACGGGTGGAGGTGATCAGCTTCCGAGGCAACACGAGCTCGGACCTGATCGACGTGGCGGACGTCTTCACCGACATCACCCAGATCGCGCGCGTGGAGCGATCGTCGCGCAGCGGCCGGCGCGTGGCGGCCGAGGAGGACCTCTCCATGACCGAGGTCCCCGAAAAGGAGACTGAGGGTGCGTCCCGGCGCCGGCGCAGCTGGCGTGGCGCGGGCCGCGACGAGCCCCGGCATGACGAGCGGCGCGGGGCGCCGCGAGAGCACGCCGCGGTTGCCGTCCCGGCGGTCACCTCCGGTGGTTCGACTGGTATCCCGCTGGTGGTGCTTCCCGGCGAGAAGCTCAGCAAGGTGGCCGCGCTGGCCGCCAGCCCCGTGTCGGAAGCCGCTGGCGAGGAGGAGCCCGTGGCGGTTGCGCCCGAGGCCGCGCTGGCTGGCGCCGCCGGCGAATCGGTGGACGCGCAGGACGCCAGCCGGCACCGAAGGCGCCGGAGGGGCGGCCGGGGTCGCGGCCGAGGTCGCGGCCAGGAAGTGGCGGCTGGGTCCGAGCCGAGCTCCGCCGGCGAAGAGCCCGAGACCGAGGAGCTGCTGGAGCCCGAAGCTCCGCACGTGCCGCAGCACTCGACGTTCGGGTCGGTGTGGGACAGCCAGTTGGGCATGCCCACCGCCCCGCTCGCCGCGGCGAGCAGCCTTGAGGAGGAGGACCTGGAGGAACCGGAGATCCCGGAATACCTGCTGGCCGAGCGCCGGCAGCGGGGACGGAGCAGCCGCAGCGGCGGCAACCGTGTCGTGCGGGGCGGGCGGGGGACTACCTACCAGCAGGCCGTGGAACGCGAGCGCTACGGGCGAGGCGGCTCTGCGCCGACCACCGGAAACCGGCCCTCGCGCAACCAGGACCGCGGGACGCGCCCGCAATACGAGCGGTCGGAACGGGCCCGCGCGCCCCGCGTGAGTCAGCCGGAGGAACGTGGTTCCAGCGCAGAACCGTGGAGTGAGGTGCCGCCCGAGGTCGCGGAGTTGCTGCGGGCGGAACTGGCGCGCCGCGGTGGGGAACACGCGGAGCAACGTCCGGAACGGGAACCGAACGGCACCGGTCCGTCCGTTGCCGCCACTCCGGTGCAGGCCGACGCCGGCGCCGCGGTGCCTGGGCCGGCCGGGGCAACGGCCGCGGCGGGAGCCGAAGTCGGCGCGCGAGCGGCGACCGAGCCGCGAGGCCGGACCGGACGATCGCGGACCCGGGGCTCGGCAGCCGCCGTGGCCCCGACGCCGGGCGCCGACGCGACGCCGGGCCTGGTGGAGTCGATTGCCGGACGGACAGAGGCCGGCCCTTCGGCCGCAGAGGCACCTGCCGGAGAGGTCGGGGCACCGAGGCGGCGGACCCGGGCAGCCAGCACCCGGGCGGCCGCCGCTGATGCTGTCGGGTCGGCCGCCGATGCTCTCAAGCCGCCTGCCACGGTGCGTACCCGCACCCGGCGGGCATCGACCGCGGGGGCCACGGCCAGCGCGGAGACCGGATCGGGGCCGGAGCAGGCCGCTGGCCACGCAGGCACGGCGGCCGGAAATGGCGAGGGCTCCGAGGGAGCGCCCGGCGAGGTGGCGGCGACGGCCCGGAGGGGACGCCGGACGACACGGGCTGCAGCGGAGGCGCCTGCAGCGGGCGAACCAGCCGCAGCGGGCGAGCCGCCCGCCCCGTCCGCACCTCGTCGCACGCGGCGCAGCGCGTCTGCTCAGGAGTCCTGATCGATCGGATGGCTGCCTGGCATACCCGCGGCCAGCCCGTGGCGCTGGCCGCGGTTGCCGCGTACGCGCGGCGGGGCAACCCCCCGCCTGCCCTGCTGCTTGCCGGTCCCTCGGGGAGCGGCAAGACCACCCTGGCGCTCGACCTGGCGGCAGCGCTCCTGTGCACGGCCGTGGATCCAGCCGAGCGACCCTGCCGATCCTGCAGCGCCTGCCGGCGTGTCGCCCACGGCAACCATCCCGACCTGCACCGGCTCGCGCCATCCGGCCCGGGTCGCCAGATCCGCATCGGCGAGCGCGCCGCACCCGAACCGGGGACCGTGCGGGCGCTGGTCCGGGAGCTTGCGCTCGCCCCCATGGAGGGAGCCTGGCGCGTCGCCATCGTGGAAGAGGCCGAGCGGATGAACCAGGATGCGCAGAATGCGCTCCTCAAACTCCTCGAGGAGCCGCCACCTGCGACGGTGCTGATGCTGTGCGCCAGCGACGACGAGCGACTGCTCCCCACAGTCCGCTCCCGCTGCGTGCGCGTGCGGCTCGGCCGAGTGCCCCAGGCGGACATCGCCGATCTGCTCGCCGGCGAGGGGATCGCGGACCCGGTACGCGCCGCTTCCCTCGCAGCCCTGGCCGACGGCCGGCCGGGACGGGCACTGGCGCTGGCAGCCGCGCCCGAGGCCGTGATCCTCCAGGAGCAGATCCTGCGCGAGCTGCTCGACCTCACGCGCCTGGGCCGTGCGGAACGGCTGGCGGCCGCAGCGGGCCTGCTGGCCGAAGGCGATCGGCTGCAGGCGTTGCTCGATTCCGGGGGCGCGCCGGTCGAGGATGCAGCGCCGGCGGACGAGGCGGCCGGGGACGGGCGTCGAGACCGGCAGGCGCCGGGAGCGCGACGCCGCGCGCTGCTGGCGCTGCTCCCCCTCTGGCTGGGCCTCGCGCGCGACCTGGCCCTGGCCGGACGAGGCGGCCGCGCGGAGCTGCGACACATGGCCCTGCTGGAGGAGCTGGTAGCGGCCGCTGCGAACGTCCCGGCGGGGGCGGCGGAGACGTTCCTGGAGCGGGTCTCGGCGATGACCGGGGCGGTCGAGGGGAACGCCAACCCGGAGCTGGTGCTCGACGTGCTCCTGCTGGCGTGGCCGTACAGCGGGCGCGGCGCATGAGGGAGAGCGCGGCATGAGCGCTGAGCGCGCGGTCGAGATCACCGTGCGAGGGTACGTGCAGGGGGTCGGGTTCCGCTGGTACGCCTCCCGTGAGGCTGCCAGCCTGGGAGTCACCGGCTGGGTTGCCAATCGGCCCGACGGTTCGGTGGCCGTGGTGGCGGAGGGGGACCCGTCGGCCATCGACTCGCTGATTGCCGCCCTGCGAGAGGGCCCGCCCGGCGCGTCGGTCGCCTCTGTGGACGTGCGCGACCGGATCGCGACCGGAGGGTTCGGCCGTTTCGAGATCCGCTCGGGGTCGCATCCCGGCGACTGACGGCGCCGGCCGGCCGTCCCGGGCAATTCCCCGGCCAGCCGGCGTGCGCTCGAGAAGGGGCGTGGGTACCCTGTGGGCGACGGCGTCGTTCACAGCGGTGGATGGAGGTGTGCCACGAGACTGTTCGCCTACAGCTGGTGGCTGCTGGCGCTGCGCGGCCTGCTGGGGATCGCGTTCGGGATCGCGGCGCTGGTCTGGCCCGGCCTGACCTTGATCGTGCTGGTGGCCCTGTTCGGTGCCTATGCGTTCCTCGATGGGCTGGTCGCGATCCTCTCGGTGCTGCGCCACCAGGAACGCAGCCGCTGGTGGGTGGTGCTCGTGGAAGGGTTGCTGGGCGTGGGCGCCGGCGTGGTGGCGTTCACCGTGCCCGGCATCACGGCCGTAGCGCTGGTCCTGGTCATCGGGGCCTGGGCGGTGCTGACGGGGATCATGGAGATTGCCGCCGCGATCCGTCTGCGCCGCGAGATGGAGGACGAGTGGCTGTTGGGACTGGCCGGGATCCTGTCCACGGTTTTCGGGGCCGCGCTGATCGTCTTTCCGGGAGCGGGGGCGCTCGCGCTGGTCACGCTGATCGGCGCCTTCTCGATCGTCTTCGGCGTCGTCATGCTCTTCCTGGGGCTGCGGCTTCGGAACGCGCGACCGGCGATGGGGGTCCCAGGGTATTTCTGAGAACGCAGGCGGGCGCAGAGGCGCGCAGACGCGCGCGCACGGCCGGAGATCTAGAACGGGGAGCGTTGGCGCGCCCGGCGGGACTCGAACCCACGGCCTTCTGCTCCGGAGGCAGACGCTCTATCCGCTGAGCTACGGGCGCGCGAGGGGCCAGTCTACCAGCGATCCGGCGACCGACACAGTTTGTCCGCCCACGCGAAAGGCCCCTCCGAAGAGGGGCCCTCCGACACTGTCCCGGTGAAGACCCCGGTCACCGCATTGGCGATACGGAGCTTCTGCCACGCTGCAAGGGCATCTATCACGCCGGCTGCACCGGCTACCCTAACCCAACCTACCCATGACCCTGCTGCTGGGGCAGTTGCTGACGAGCAGCAAAGAGAGTGTACGCGGCGCCCCCCGCTGGCTCAAGCGATTCACCTAGCAGGCCGGTTAATATTCCGTAACTTTGCGACCGATTGTCACTACGCCGGCGTTGCGTCCCTCGCCACCGCCGGCATCCTCTGTGGCCCGTCGAACCTGCTCAGCCCGGCGCCTGGATCTCCTCGGCCACCGTCACTCGGGTCATGCGTACATCCTCTGCCGGCCGGTCCCCGGGCCCGGTCCGGACACGTCCGATCCGATCGACGACGTCGGTGCCATCGGTGACGCGGCCGAAGATGGTGTACTGCTTGGGGAGCCGGCCTCGCAGGTCGTCCAGGCAGACGAACCACTGGCTGCCGTTGGTGTTGGGACCCGCGTTCGCCATGGCCACCGTGTACCGCGCATAGTCCAGCGCCGCTCCCGGCAGTTCATCCGCGAACGTGTAGCCCGGCCCCCCACGGCCGGTGCCGGTGGGGTCGCCGCCCTGGATCACAAACCCCGGCACCACGCGGTGGAACAGGACCCCGTCGTAGAAGCCCTGGCGCGCCAGCTTCTCAAAGTTGGCGACGGTGTTGGGCGCAGCGTTGCGCTCGAACTCGATGGTGAACGTGCCGAGCGTGGTTTCGATGGTCGCGGTCAAGGCCGAGCCTCCAATAGCCGGGCAACGCTAGCACAGGGCCGCGAAACGGGCTGGCGGCCGCACGGTTGCTGCGGGCCGGCGCGCTCGCAGCCGCCCGCCGCTCAGCGGCCGGAGGCTCCGGGGCCCAAGGAAGCAGGCGCAGGGGGAGCGCCCGGCGGGTGGACGGTCGCGGTCAGGATCTTCACGGGCTGCAAGGCCTGGTCATTGTTCGGGCCACCCCGTGGCCCGGCGGCGATCTGCTGTGCCACGGCGAGCCCACTGGTGACCGTCCCGAAGATGGTGTACGCGTGGGGGAGCGAGGCGGCCTGGTCGCCGACCACGATGAAGAACTGCGACCCGTTGGTGTTCGGGCCCGCGTTGGCCATGGCCACCGTGCCCGGCGTGTAGGAGCCCGCAAATGGCTCGTCGGGGAACGTGTAACCCGGGCCGCCCATGCCGGTGCCGGTCGGGTCGCCACCCTGGATCACGAACCCCGGGATGATGCGGTGGAAAACGGTCCCGTTGTAGAAGCCGGCCCGCACCAGGTTCTCGAAGTTCTGGGCCGCCACCGGGGCGCTGTCGGTGAAGAGCGTGATCACGATGTTGCCCTGCTGCGTGTGAAGCGTGACGGTGGTGCCGTCGCCGCTGGTCTGCGCCGGGGCCGACGCCAGGGGCGTGGCAGTGGGCGGCTTGAGCACCGCCGTGGTGCCGTCCTCGGCTGTTGCGGCGGCGAGGGAGGCGGAGGAGGAGGCAGGTGGCGTGCGCGGCGCGCTGGAGGCGCTCCCGGGGCCGCTCGGCGTGGCGGCAGCGCAGGCCCCTATGAGCAGGGTGACGGCGAGGCCGCCCAGAATCGTCCGTGCGATCCGCGGCGTGATCGAGAGCAAGGTGCAACTCCAGGTGCGGGTGTCGACCGCGTGGCGTGGTCGGCCACGTAGCGTAACCGACCCGCGCGCGGTTCTCCGTCAGTTCGGGCCGCGGGCCGCCGCCGCGGTGACGGCCGAATACTCCAGGCGGCCCGCGAGCAATGCCTCTCCCAGGATGACGCCAGCGACCCCCGCGTCGCGGAGCTGGCGGATCTCGTCCAGGGTGTTCACCCCTCCCGCCACCAGGAACTCGGCGTCGGTGCTCGCGATCAAGCCGGCGAGCAGGCCAAGGTCCGGCTTCGCGCCGCCGTGCGAGACCACGAACCGCTCCACGCCGGCTGCGGCAAGGCGCGCGACGAGCGCCTGCAGCGTGGGCGCAGTGCCCGATCGCCAGGGATAGGCGCGCAGCCGATCCGGCCGCAGATCAAGGCCCACGGCCAGCCAGCTGCCCGCGATCTCCAGGCAGGCGTGGAGCGTGCCCGGGTCCTCGGCCACGGCGAAGAGCGGCATCACCACCCGCGTGGCGCCTGCGGCGAAGACGAGACGGATCTGCTCGGGCCCATCGGCTCCACCTGCGACCTGCAATGGCGTGGCCACCTCGGCAGCGACGCGCGCGATGGCGTCGAGCGCGGCCGGCCGCCCGGCTGCTGCGCCGTCCAGGTCGACCAGGTGGATCGCGGGCGCGCCCAGCTCCACGAAGTGGCGCGCGATCCGCTCGGGCCGGTCGGTGGGGGTCCCGCTGCCGGTCGAGGCGCCCGGCCAGAAGACCAGCCGCGAGCGGCCGGCCGTGACGTCGATGCTGGGGATGACCTGCATCACGGCAGGGTCGAGCCGCCGCCCTCTCCTGCCAGCAGCCGGCGGTGGAACGCGATGGGCAGGCTGCCCGAGTACAGGAGCTGGTCGTGGAAGCGGCGCAGTGAGAACGCCTCACCCAGGCGGCGTCGCTCCTCGTCGCGCAGTCGGAGCAGGAGCACCTTGCCCACCAGGTAGCTGAGCGGGTAGGTGGGCGTGTAGGTGTAGCGGAGGACCTCGGCCTGGCCGTTGGCGCGCTCGAACCCGGTCTGTGCCACCAGGAACTCGGTCGCCTGGTCCACCGTCATCTCGCCGCGCTGCATCCGCACGTCCAGGACCACGCGGCAGGCGCGCCAGATCGCGTCCGTGTAGAGGGCCACCATGAAGGCGGGCCCGTTGTCAAATCCCTCCTCGCGCATCATCTGTTCGCCGTACATGGCCCAGCCCTCGATGAACTCGGGTGCCTGGACCAGCGCGCGGGCGAGGCTGGGATGGGTGTTGGCCGCGGAGAGCTGGACGTGGTGGCCCGGGTACGCCTCGTGGATGCTGGTGTTGCTGATCGAGGCGCGGTAGTGCTCGCGCAGGACCGCGGCGCCTCCATTCACGGACGGCGTCACCATGTAGATGCCCGCCGGGCGAGGATCGAACCGCGGCGGCTCGAGATAGGCGGCAAAAGGGACGGCGGCGCGGCGCAGATACTCCGGGGTAGCCTCGACGCTGAGCGTCTCGCCCGGAGGCAGGGTGGCCAGGCCGTGGTCCAGGATGTGCTGGCGGGCTCGCAGCATGGCATCCCGGTAGGCGGCGAGGGCCTCCTCGAACGTGGCTGGATGGTCCTCCTTCAGGCGATGGACGACGTCCGACTCCGCGGCCTCCGGGTCCAGCGCCACGGCCGCCTCCCGGCGCGCACGTCGGTTCGCCTCGAGCTGATCCTCGCCCAGGGCCAGGATCTCGTCAGCGGTCAGCCCGTCGAGTGCGCGGAGTTCGACCAGACGCTCGTAGCGCTCGCGGCCGAGCGACCAGGTGTCGGACGCATCGGCGGTACGGGCGCGGAGCCATGCTGCGTAGGCATCCACGGCCAGACTGGCACGGGATGCGGCCGACTCGATCCGACGCAGCGCCGGACTGCCCTCCGGCCAGACGCCTCGTGCCGTCCCGACCACTTCGTCGAAGAGGGCCGGCATCTCTTCCGCGCCGCCCAGCTCGATCTCGTTCCACGTCCGCACCAGCCGGTGCGACAGCCGGGCCCGATACTGCGCCAGGGCGGCTGGCACGCCCTCCAGCCGCGAAGCGATCGACTCGAGTCGATCCGGGAGAGGGGCGAACTCGCGGGCCAGGACCGAGAAAATCGCGTCCCCGATCTCCTCCATGGCCGAGGGACGTCGCTCCCACTCGCGTCGCTCCTCGAGGTCGAAGAGGTCGAGCCGCGCCCCGTGCAGCGCGATCTCGCGCTCGAACCGGCTCTGCTCGGAGAGGCCCGCCGAGTCAAGCCCTTCCAGCTGCGCCACGAACTGCCGCTCGCGCGCGATCCGATCCTCGATCGCCTCCCGACTCGCGTCTCCGAGCCGGTGGTCCTCGGAGTGGATCCCCATGAAGGTTGCGGCGACGGGCAGGGCTTGCACCAGGTGCTGAAAGTGGTCCTCGATGAGCTTCTGGAACCGGGAGTCGAGCGGCCTGGCTGTCGGGTCCAGCGGCACGGTTGTCGCGTCCACTGGCAGGCTCAGGCGACCGGATGCGCCGGGGCCGGGGCGGCGCCGCACTGGGCCAGAGCCTTCCGGCAGGCGACCACGACCCGGTCCACGTCGGCCTCGTCCACCCCGTAGTGCGTGACCGCCCGGATGGTGTCGTGGGGATAGTCGACCATCAGCACGCCTTCGGCGCGGAGGGCGTCCAGGAAACGGTCGCGGAGCTCGCGCCGCGAGAGCGAGGCGGCTTCGCTCGCCGGGTCCGTGGCAGCCACGCCGAAGATCACGAAGTTGGTGGTCGCCCGCGCCGGGTCGAGGCCGGTGATCCCCGGCAGTGAGGCCAGGGCCTCGGCCAGTCGGCGCGCGTTGGCGTGGTCCTCTGCCAGCCGATCGATCATGCCGGCCGGGCCGTCGCGCAGCGCAATGAGCCCCGCGGCCGCCACGATCCCGACCTGGCGCATCCCCCCGCCGACCAGCTTGCGCGCTCGCCGCGCCCGCGCGATAAAGCCACCGGGGCCGACCACGACCGATCCGATCGGGCATGCCAGCCCCTTCGAGAGGCAGAAGGTTGCCGAATCGGCCGGCGCGAGCAGGTCGGCAGCCGAGACGCCCAAGGCGACCGCCGCGTTGAAGAGCCGCGCACCGTCCACGTGCAGTGGAACGCCGTGGCCATGGGCAATGGCCGCGATCTCGGCAGTGTAGGCGGGCGTGAGCGGCTGGCCCATGGAGTGGGCGTGGGTGTTCTCGAGGACGATCAGCGAGGTGCGGGGCTCGTGAAGGTCGAGCGGGTTCCGGAACGCGGCATCAACCAGGACGGGATCCATGGTGCCATCGGGCCGCGCCGGGATGCCGCGTGCCGACGCCCCCACGATCACGGCATGCCCGGCCTGCTCGTCCATCAGGGTGTGCGACTCGGCCTCGGCGATGATCTCCCCGCCACGGGGCACGTGGGCGACCAGCGAGACCAGGTTACCCATGGTCCCGGAGGCGACGAAGAGGCCGCCCTCCATCCCGGTGATCTCGGCCGCGCGTTCCTCCAGCGCGTTGACCGTGGGGTCGTCGCTGAAGACGTCGTCGCCCACCTCGGCTTCGGCCATGGCGCGCCGCATCTCCGGCGTGGGATGGGTGACGGTGTCGGAACGGAGATCGATGAGGGCCATCGGGCGGAGTATAGGGTTGTCGAAGGGACCGGTTGGTGCGGCTGATGCCGGCACCTGCTAGACTCCGCCCCGCCCCACGGACCCGTGGTGTAGCGGCCAAACATGCCAGCCTGTCACGCTGGAGATCGCCGGTTCGAATCCGGTCGGGTCCGCCAGGTTCCCCGCACCGGGCCTGGGATGCGGCCGGCCGCTCGGGCCTCTCCCGGCGCCGCGGGGCCTGCGGGGCCGCCGGCTGGGTTTTCCCTCGTTGCGACCGACCTGCTTCTCGCGCTCCTACTCGCGCCGATCGGCCGGCCAGGTTCCCATGACCTGGCGGAGGATCGCGAACTCACCGATGTGGTAGGCGTTGTGGTCGCCCACCAGTCGGACCTCGCGCAGGATCGTGTGACCGGGCGTGCCCGGGATCGTCGCCAGCAGGTCGGTGGACGGGTCGGCCACCAGGTCGTGGAGCGCCTGCCGGTCGGCCTTGAACGAGGCCACCGTCCGGGCGAACTCCTCCGGGCTGGCGGTCGCGTCCCGCGCCGGCCAGTACTCCTCCGGCCAGTTCGGCGCGACGTACGCGCGGTTCCGGATGTAGTCGAGGATGTCCGCCTGCGCGATCCGGATGTGCTCCAGCAGGTGCCAGGGCGTGTAGGGCACGTTGGGCGGCCGGCGGTTGACCGCGTCGGCCGGGAAATCGGCGACCGCCGCGTCGTACGGCATGTGGGCGCCGTGTCCGTCGACAAGGTCGAGCAGCTGCTGCCGCAGGATATCGGTGTCGGTCATCTGGGTTTCCTCCTGGTTTGATCCCGGCGCCCTCCGTGTTCGCGGGGGCGTCCGGGCCCGGGCGGGTCTCGGTGCCGAGACGGGTCTCGGTGGCGAGGCGGGTCTCGGTGCCGAGACGGGCGCTATCGGTCGCGAAGTCCGGCAAAGAGGTCGTCCTCGGGGATGCGCACCGGCGCAACGCGTGACTCGCGGAGCGTGAACGCTTCGGCCGGTGCGATCCGTTTCCAATCCTCGGGGCCGAGCAAGAGGAACGGGCTGTCGCTCCGGATCTGGGTCACGTGCTCGCGCAGGGCCGCGTGCTTCGCGGTCAGGAAGTTGCTGACGTCCACGCGCGTTGTGACCGGCCCTTGCGCCGCCGCCATCCTCGTGAGCCACTCCTCGCGCACGCGCCGCTCGTCGGCGGTCTCGTCGGCGCGCGGTCCCCACGGTGACGCAACGCCTCGCTCTTCGAGCAAGGCGTTCAGTTCGTCGCGCCTCTCCACGTCCAGCACGCTCTCGTACAACTTGAGCGGCTGCCACGGCGCGAGGGCGTCCGGGCCCCGGAGCTGCTCCGGGTACCAGTCCGGCTCGCCGGCGCGCGCGAAGGCGCCCTTTGCGATCTGCGCGGCGCGGATGTGGTCGGGGTGGCCATAGCCGCCGAAGTCGTTGTAGCCGACCATCACGTGGGGTTGTTCCAGGCGGACCAGGCGGACGAGCCGGCCGATGGCCTCGTCGAGATCGGCCTGCCAGAAGGCGCGAGGGTCGTCGTTTTCGGGCGTGCCCATCATCCCCGAATCGCGGTACCCCAGCCAGTGGAGGTCGATGGGGCCGAGATGGGAGAGGGCGTGCAGGAGTTCCTGCTGGCGGATCTCCCCGAGACGCGCATGGTTTTCGGGGGTGTCGAGCTCGGGGACGACGATTTCGCCGTTCTCGCCACAGGTGGAGGTCACGCAGATCACGCGGACCGCTTCGGCCGCGTACCTGGCCATGCTGCCGCCGGTGGTGACGGTCTCGTCGTCAGGGTGGGCATGGACGGTCATCAGGGTCAGGGGTGGGCTCATGGCTGGCATGGTAGCGGTGCGCTTCCGATTGGGGGTGCGGCGCGGCGGGCAGGGGCGGGGAGCGCCCGGTGCCGGGTGCGGCGCGGCGGGCAGGGGCACTTCCCAGGACGTGGCACGGGGCGCCCGGTGGGGGCCGCGGTGCAGCAGCGTGCCGGGCGCCCGGTGTGGGCCGCCCGGTGCCCGGTATGGGGCGCCCGGTGTGGGGCGCGGGGCACGGGGCAGGGTGGGGCGCGGCGCCCGCTTGCGCCTGGAGCGCCGCCCGGTGGCCCCCCCTCCGCCCGGGCGAAGTTCGACGATCAGTGAACAGCCAGCAGGTTCTGGGTGGGGGCGGGTCACGGGCGCGCAAGCGTAACGAACTGGCAGCGTCGCCTTGCGGGCCGCGGCCGTCCTGCGGCCGGCGTCCCGCGGCCGTCCTGCGGCGTCCTGCGCACCGGCAGCAGGTTCGCCCCACGGCCAGCTGCGTCGCCCGCGCCGTCGGGCTGCGTCCACGCCGCCGATGACGCGCCGGGCGTGCCACGACGGAACCTCTGCAGGGGCGCCCCCGGACGCGCCGCGCCCCACGGACCCACCAGGTGCGCGAGCGGGCGGGGTGCTGTTCACTGATCGGAGAGAACAGGCAGGCGACGAGATGCTGGGGCGCCGCCTGGGGGCTCGGCCACCCCGGCTGCCCCTGGCGCGGGGCGCCCGGCCGGGGCACGGTCCCGCTGCTAGACTCGGCGGCGACTGACAAGCCGGGAGGAGGCACAGGGTGGCGGACGAGCGCGAGCGGTGGGCGCTGATCCTGGGTGCAAGCAGCGGATTCGGGGAGGCGACCGCCCTGGCACTCGCGGCCGACGGGTACCACATCGCGGGCGTGCATCTCGACCGCCGGGCCGGCATGCCGCACGTGGAGGAGATCCGCGGCAAGATCGAGGCCCTGGGACGCGAGGCCCGGTTCTTCAACGCCAACGCCGCCGACGATGAGCAGCGTGGCCGTGTCCTGGCCGCGCTTCGGGAGCGCTTCGACCGCTCCGAGACCAGTGGCCGCCACGCCTACGTCCGGGTCCTGTTGCACTCCCTGGCTTTCGGGACCCTCAAGCCGTTCCTGGCGCCGGAGGCGGCCGACGCGATCAGCCGCAAGAACATGGAGATGACCCTGGACGTCATGGCCCACAGCCTGGTCTACTGGACCCAGGACCTCGTGCGGGGCGGGTTCATCGAGGCCGGATCGCGGATCTACGCCATGACCAGCGAGGGCTCCAGCCGCGTGGTCGGCAGCTATGGGGCAGTCAGCGCCGCGAAGTCGGCGCTCGAGTCGCACTGCCGGCAGCTCGCCGTGGAGCTTGCGCGACGGGGGCTCGGCGCGACCTGCAACGCGATCCGGGCAGGGGTGACCGTCACGCACGCGCTGAACCAGATCCCCGAGGGCGACGAGCTGGTGCAGGCGGCCCGGCGCCGCAATCCGAGCGGGCGGATCACCACCACCCAGGACGTCGCGCGCGCCATCGTGACGCTGTCGCAGGACGGCACGGAGTGGATGACCGGAAACGTCATCGGGATAGATGGCGGGGAGTTCGTGACCGCATGACTGCCGACCGGCGCACAGGCCCGCCGGTGGCAGTGCGGCAGGCGGCGGGGCACGAGCCTGCGTCGCGAGCAACATCCCTGGCGAGCGTGGTGGTCCTGGGCGCGATCAACGTGGACATGGTCGTCAGCGGCGCGCCATTGCCCGCGCCCGGGGAAACCGTTGTCGGCGGTGTCTTCTCCATGCATCACGGCGGGAAGGGTGGCAACCAGGCGGTGGCGGCAGCTCGGGCGCTGCGGGACGGCCCACTGGACGGCCGCGTGGCCATGGTCGGGGCGGTCGGCGACGACGCGTTCGGCCGGGAGGCGCTCGCCGCGCTCCGGGCCGAGGGCGTGGACTGTTCGGCGATCTGCGTCCGAGAGGGCGTGGCCACCGGGGTGGCCCTGATCGTCGTGGACGCCCACGGCGAGAACCAGATCGCAGTGGCGCCGGGCGCCAACGCCACTTTGGCACCGGCCGACGTGGAAGCCGCGCTGTCGCGCGTGCTGGGCCCGGGCTCGGTCCTGCTGGCGAGCCTGGAAGTGCCGGCGGACGCGGTGCTCGCGGCTGCCTACGTCGCCAGGACCGTCGGGGCGCCGGTGGTGCTGAACCCGGCCCCGGCCCGCAACGTGCCCCCGGCGCTGCTCCGGCTCGCCTCGCACATCACCCCCAACGAGACGGAAATCGGCCTGCTGATGCCCGAGTTCGCGGACGATCCCGCCGCGGCAGCCCACCAGCTGGCGGCGGCCGATCGCGAACTGCGGATCGCGGTGACACTCGGTGCACGCGGCGTGATGGCGGTTGGCCCTGACGTGGAGCAGGTATTCCGGGCGCTGGAAGTGGACCCCATCGACACGGTTGGTGCCGGCGACGCGTACAACGGGGCCTTTGCCGCCGCCCTCGCGGAGGGGCGCCCGTTCGTGGAGGCGGTGCGGCGCGGCCGGACGGCCGGCGGGCTGGCGACCACGCGACAGGGGGCCCGGGAAGGCATGCCGACGCGAGACGACATCGACCGGGCGCGCGAGCCACGCTGATGCGAGACCCACTCGACCGGGCACGGGGGCCACTGGCCGCAAATCCCGGCGCGGGTAGCCCCGCGCCGGGCGATCCGCTGGTGGCGGGGCCCGGGCCGACGGGCGCCGGGCATCTGCGGACCATGCCGGAGTTTGCCCTGGAGCGATTTTTCGATCGGTTCGAGTTCGATCTTCCATACCAGGCGGGGTCGTCGGATCCGGAGACGCTCTCGATTGCCGACCTCCTGTCGCTGGCCGACGCGGAGCTCGTCGCCCGGTGGGGACAGCTGCGGCTGGGCTACCGGACGGCGGCCGGCGACCCGGAGCTTCGGGCGGCCATCGCGGCACTGTATCGGGGGCGCGGCCCGGAGGACGTGCTGGTGGCGGTGGGGGCCGCGGAGGCCCTGCTGCTGACGTTCGCGGCGGCCCTGACGCCCGGTGACCGCGCCGTGGCACTGACGCCCGCCTACCAGTCGCTCCACGAGGTCCCCCGGGCGATGGGTGCCTCGCTCGATCTTGTCCCGGTCGAGGAGCAGGGGGACGGCTGGCGCTTCCCCTTTGAGCGGCTGATGGATGCGCTCCGGCCGGGGGTCAGGCTCCTGGCCCTGAACGTGCCGCACAACCCGACCGGCGTGGCGGCGTCGGAGGGGCAACTGCGCGAGATCGTGGCGCGCTGCGATCAGCTGGGGATCCGCGTGGTCGGGGACGAGGTCTACCGGGGGCTTGAATGGTCGCTCCCCACTCCACCCTCGGTGACCGAGTTGTCGGAACGGGCGGCCGCGATCGGCGTCACCTCCAAGGTGTACGGGCTGGCCGGGCTCCGCATTGGCTGGCTCGTCACCGGTGACCGCGCGCTTCGAGCGCACGCCATGGCGATCAAAGACTACACGACACTCTGCGCGGCTGGACCGTCCGAGGTACTCGCGACAATAGCCCTCCGTGCCGACGGGGCGCTGCGTGAGCGCACGCGGCGGCTCTGCGCCTCGAACCAGGCCCGGCTGGCGGGGTTCGCGGCGGCGCACCCGGACCTCTTCGCGTGGGAGCGGCCGGCAGCCACTACCGTGTCGGTGGCGCGCGTCGCTGCGCCGTTGGTGGCACGGCATGGTGGTGACCCGGAGCGCGTGCTCGCGCACTGGCGGGACCGGGCCGGCGTGGTGGTTGCCCCCGGTCCTGCATTCGGCTGTGCGCCGGATCGATTCCGCCTGGGCTTCGGCCGGGCGGATCTGCCGGAGGCGCTGGAGGCGCTGGCCGCAGCCGGGTGAGCGGGATACGGCCGCGGTGAGGTGCTGTCGCCGGGGAGGCGGGATGCCGCTGCCGGACCGGACGCTGCCGTCGCGGTGGCCAGGCTGTCAGTGGGTCGCGCGCCAGCCCTGGAACATTGGCCAGCCCCAGCGCACGGAGGCCAGGGCGATCACCAGGCCGACGCCGAAGAAGATGGGATGCAGGGCGCTGGCCTCCCGGATCACCGCCAGCTCCACCACGATCCAGATCATCTGAGCGCAACCGACCGCGAAGCCGAGGAACGGCGCGACCCGCCAGCGCCGAAGGCCCATCGCCACGACCGCGAAGGAGCCCACGCCGAACAGGCCGCCCAGGATCAGGCCGGGGACGAGGTAGTCGCTGAACGGACTGCCCGCGAGCAGCGCGACGTCGAAGTGCATGACACTGCCGTCCGGCCTCGACACGAGGGCGATCCCGCCCCCGAAAGCGCCGAGCCCCAGCAGCAGGAGCAAGGCGATCGCGGTCTTGCCCGCGCGGTCGAGCTGGGGCGCAGGTGCCATGGTCGTCGACAGGGGGGCGATGGTCCGAGAGGTCACGACAGAGGTGGGCTCCATCTGCGCGGCATGAGCGAATCGGGGACGGTCGGATCGTCTGCCGGGAGGGCCAGAGATACCAGGGTCATCGGTCATGCGCCGGCAGTCAGTGCGGCACGGACCGGGATCGCGAGTGCTGCTCGCGCGCCCCTGGGAAGCCCGGGTCCGTCAGGCAGTCGGTGCGGCACGGACCGGGATCGCGAGCCCGGCAGCTGCCCCCGCCCCGCCGTTGCGTCCGGGTGACGCCGCGGCCGACGGTGGACCGACGGAGGCGTCAACAGCCGCCGGACCTGCCGGAGGCACCGGAGACGGAGATCGCCGGGTGGCCCGAGCCGCCATCCATCCGAGTAGGGCGGTGGGACGCATGACCCCCCGGAAGACAGGACAAATCGCCCTTTCCGGGCTTCGGCGGCGTAGGCTGTGTGGCGATGCGGATCCAGCGGCGTTGGCTCGCGGTGCTTGTCCCGGTCCTGGTGGTCGGGATCATCGAACTGGCGGCCGACAGGTTCCTCGATACCCACCTGCCGTTCCCTCGCGACACCGTCCTGGTGATGACGGTGGTGGTGGTGCTTGCGATCGCCTACGGGTCCTACGTCTTCCGGACCATCGATCGGCTTACCGACGCGCTGCGGCAGCGCAACCAGGAGCTTGAGGCGCAACACGCAGCTGCCTCGGCGCTGCATCGCGTGAGCGTTGCCATGACCGCCCTGGTGGACATTGACGCGATCCTCCAGGCGGTGGTGGACAATGCCCGCGGGCTCCTGGGGGCCGACGTGGCGGTCCTCGCGCTGACCGACCTGCATGGTGAACCGCGGTTGGCTGCGGCCAGCGGGCCCGAGGCCGCCCTTGACGCACGCGCCGGGCAGCCCGGCGATGGTTTCTGCCGCTTCATCAGCCCGCCATTCCTCAGCGCCACCATGCAGGCGCCCGTCGCGCTCGGGGCGCGGAGCATCGGGACGCTGGCCGTGGGCTTCCGGGCTCCGCGCGCCTGCAGTCAGGAGGACACCGAGACGCTCTCGTCCCTCGCCAGCCAGGCGGCCATCGCCCTCGAAAACGATCGGCTGCAGCGGGAGTTGCGCGAACTGGCGGTGCGGAGCGAGCGGGAACGGATCGCGCGCGAGATGCACGATGGGCTGGCCCAGGTGCTGGGATACGTCAACACGAAGTCGCAGGCCGTGGAGGAGCTCCTGGCCTCCAACCGGGTAGACGCCGCGCGCGCCCAGCTTGCGGAACTGGCCGTCGCGGCGCGCTCCGTGTACGTGGACGTGCGCGAGGCCATCCTGGGCCTCTCCAGCCCCATCTCGTCCGACCGCGGTCTGGTGGGCGCTTTGGAGGAGTACGCGGTCCGCTTCTCCGAAGCGTCCAAGCTGGCAACCCACGTCGAGGCGCCCGAGACGGTCCGGGATCTCATGCTGGCCCCCGAGGTCGAGGCCCATATCTTTCGGATCGTCCAGGAGGCCCTCACCAACGTGCGCAAACACGCCGCCGCACAACGCGTGGTGATCGCGTTGCGGGCCGACTCGGACGCCCTGGAAGTGCGGGTTGAGGACGACGGGCGGGGAGTGACGATGGCGGCGCGCCCGGCCGTTGACTGGCCCCACTACGGCCTGCAGATGATGCGCGACCGCGCGGCGACCGTGGGCGGCGAGCTGCGCATCGGGCCGGGTCCGGGGCAGGGGACCCGGGTGGTGTTGCGCGTGCCGCTGACCGGCGGCGCGGGGAGGAGGGTGGCCTGATGCGGGTCCTGCTGGCGGACGACCACGCGCTCTTCCGCGACGGGGTGGGCTCCCTGATCTCGGCCTGGGGCCACGAGGTGGTGGGCCAGGCATCGAACGGGGAGGAAGCGGTCGTGCTGGCCGGCCGGCTGCGGCCCGACCTGATCCTGATGGACGTCCGCATGCCGGGGCTCTCCGGGCTGGCCGCCACGCGGCGGATCAAAGCCGCTCATCCGAAGATCGCGATCGTGATGCTCACCGTGAGCGAGGACGAAGAAGACCTGTTTGCCGCGATCAAAGCCGGCGCCCAGGGCTACCTGCTGAAGAACCTCGAGAGTGCAGAGCTGCGGGCCATGCTCGAGGCGGTGCAGCGGGGAGAGGCCGCCATCACGCCTGCGACCGCGGCCCGCATCATCGACGAGTTCCTGCGCCCCGATCGTCCCCGCCAGGCAACGGATCCCCAGCGGCTCACGGACCGGGAGATCGAGGTCCTCCGCCTGGTCACGCAGGGGCTGCGAAACAAGGAGATCGCGGCGCGGCTGGGCATCAGCGAGAACACCGCGAAGTTCCACCTGAAGAACATCCTGGAGAAGCTCCACGCGCAGAGCCGGACGGAGCTCGCGGCTCGAGCAGTCCGCGAAGGCCTCATCCCGAACGACTGAGCGTGGCGCCGCCGGGACTGCAGCGCTGGCGCAGGGTCGGGCGGCCAGGAGAGTCCGGCGGACGGGTGGCCGCCGCGCGTGGGCCACGCACGTGCGCGGCGAGCGTGGCCCTGGGCCGGCGGCGGATCAGGGGATCTCGACCAGGACTTTGCCCACCGCATGTCCCTCCACGGCCTCGTGCGCGGCAGCGATCTCGGCCAGCGGGAAGGCGGTCGACGGGAGCGGTCGGAGCCGGCCCGCCTGCAGGGCCCCCGTGATCGCTTCGACCGCCGCCTCCAGCATCGGCTGGGTCAGGTTGTACACGAGGACGAACTCCAGCTTGGCGTTGGCCGTCATGAGCCGCCGCACGGGCAGGAGCGGGTCCGCAGCGTCGCTGGCATAGGCGACCACCGTGCCCTGGGGGGCCAGGACCTCCAGGTCGCTCGTCAGGTTGGCGGCAATCGCCACGTCCACAATCCGGTCCACGCCTTCGGGTGCGGCGGACCGGACCGCGGCGACGTATCCGGGCGAGCGATAGTCGAAAGCGTGCATCGCCCCGGCCTGCATGGTGAGCCCCCGCTTCTCTTCCGAGCTGGCTGTCGCGAAGACCTCCGCGCCCCCGAGGACGGCGAACTGGACTGCCGCGTTGCCCACTGCGCCAGCGCCCCCCGTGACCAGGACGCGGCGCCCCGTCACCGGCCCGTCCGCAAAGACGGCGCGATGGGCCGTAATGAAGGGGATGCCCAGCCCCGCGCCCTGCTCGAACCGGACGGCGTCGGGGAGCGGCACGGCCTGGGCTGCGGGCACGCACGTGTATTGGGCAGCAGTCCCGTTCCATCTTCCCGCCGCGGCGTGATAGACCCAGACCCGCTGGCCGACCCGGGCCGGGTCCACGCCCGGGCCGACCCGGTCGATCACGCCTGCGCCGTCCTGGCCGGGGACCTGGATGGGACCGGTCCCACCGGAAGGCAGCGGCCCGTCGGGCAGCGGTCCGCCGCTCGAGCGGGACTTCCAGTCGGTGGGGTTCACGCCCGAGACGCAGATCCGCACTCGTACCTCGCCGGGGCCTGGTTGCGGGTCGGGGAGCTCGGCGAGCGAGAGGACCTCTCGCGCGGGACCGTGCCGGGTGTAGATGGCAGCCTGCATCGCGAATACCTCCTGTGCCGTGTCGATCAGGGCGCGGTCGCGCCTCCCGGTGCGGACGTACCGCCGGGTGCGGCCGTCGGTTTCGGCGCGGTCTGGCCCGGCGCGAGCGGCTCGTATCCCGTCAGCTCCACGTACGCTTCGCCCTCCAGGGGCCGGCCACGCTGCTGGGCTGTCACGATCTCTGATCCCTCCCAGTAGACCACGCCGGTGGTGGCCCGGGTGTCCAGCTCCTGGTCGGCCACCGTCGGGCGGAGCCGAATCGTCAAGCCCGAACTGGGGAGCGTGATCGTCCAGCCGGCAGGGTAGGTGACCCGGGTGCGCGGGCTCGTCCAGTGCGCGGTGACCTGGACCGTGAACGCCGCGCGGCCCAGGTGTGTGTATGTCCCGTCAGCGTGTACCAGGGTCCCGTAGACCAGCGGATAGCTGCCTGACGTGTCGCGGATCAGTGAGAGCGTCAAATCCGTGCCGTCCGACAGGTTGACGGCGAACCAGTCCCAGCCACCTGCTCCCACGGCGATGAAGTTGCCCCACTGGTGGTCGAACCAGGCTTCTCCGTCCACCGCCAGGCGCTGCGTGCCAAGAGTGAGGACGCCCTGCGCACGCATCCGGGTCCGCGAGTAGTAGTAGGAACCGCCTGCCGGTCCGAAGTCGATCCAGCCGTTGTCGCCCTGGAGCACGGCTGGGCGGGAGCCCGCGCTGAGCTGCAGCTGCAGGCCAAAGCCGGCGCTGGCGCTCGCTGCGCTGATCACGTCGTGGGCGCCGATCCCGGCCATGACCCAGGGGGCGGCCAGTGAGGCGCCCGAGACAGGCGCGGCCACGGCTCCCGTGGTTTCCGCGCCCGCGCCGGCTCCGCCCGCGCCGGCTCCGCCCGCTCCCGCCGCGCCCGCTCCGGCCGTGCTCGTTTCGGCTGGAGCGCCGCGAATCCCCAGGGCAAAGCCAGCCTGAGCGCCGATCCCCGTCGGCACCGCGAGCCCCTCGCTTGCCAGGAGTCCGCGCCAGGCAGGCCCCGTGGCCCCCGGTCCTGAGCCCGTCCCGGCCGCGCCGACCAGGTCCACCTGCGGTCCGATCTCGGAGCGCTGGTCGTACACGAAGCGGTGCCCTGTCTCGTCCGTCAGGGCCAGGTGGGAGGCCCAGGAGACCGGGAACACACCGCGCTCGGCGCGGAAGATCACGAACTCGAACCCGAACCGCTGGCCGGATGCCGCCTGGAGGTGCCCCGTGTAATACCACCACTCCGTCAGCCGGTTGTGGGGTGCCTCGTCACGTGGAAAGACCAGCGGCTGCGGGTCCTGGGCGGCTGTCGCTGTTGCCGGCGCGGCCGGGGGCGCCGGCCGCGGCGTCGGATCGGTGCCCAGCAACCGGCCCTCGGGCGAGCACGCGGCGAGGAGCACCGCAGCGACCGCCATGAGCGCCACCACCTGGACGATGGTCGTCCCTTCGACGAGCGGCAGCCGGGTCTCCATCCAGCGGGCCAGCCGCCGGGGCATCCACCAGTTCCAGTCGCCCAGCAGCCGCATCGTGGCCGGCAGCAGCAGCGCGCGGACCACGGTCGCGTCCAGGGCTACGGCGATGGCGACGCCCAGCCCAAGTGCCTTGATGAGCACGATGTCCGCGAACGCGAACGATCCGGCGACCACCACCACGATCAGGGCGGCGCTGGTCACGATCCGGCCCGACCGCTCGAGACCCCGCGCCACCGCCTCCCGGTTGTCGCCGCTTCGATCCCAGACTTCCTTCATCCGGCTCAGCAGGAACACCTCGTAGTCCATCGAGAGCCCGAAGAGGACGCAGAAAAGGATCACCGGCTGGGTGGTTTCCACGAACCCCAGCGGCTGGAAGCCCAGCAGAGCGGAGAGATTGCCGTCCTGGAAGATCCAGACCAGCGCCCCGAAGCTGGCCACGATCGAGAGGCTGTTCATGATCAGGGCCTTGAGCGGCAGGATCGCGGACCGCAGCAGGAAGAAGAGCACCAGGTAGGTGGTGAGCATGATGAAGAGCGCCGTCCGGGGGAATTCCGCCGCGACGGCACTCACCACGTCCGCCACGTCAGCCGCTCCCCCGGCGACCTGCACGCTGATCCCCGGCGGCGGCGCCAGCCTGGATGACGGATTGCGCAGGGCGTCGACCAGCGTCCGGAAGGCCGCCCGGTTGGGGTCGTAGGGGGTGTAGACGGAGAACGTGGTGAGGTTCCCGCGCGTGGTGGCCGCCAGCTCCCCGGCGGCAAAGCGGTCCGGGGGTCCTCCCGGCGTGCCGTAGAGCAGCTGGTATTGCGCCCGGGTCAGGCGCGGGTCAAGGTCCACGATCCCTTCAACTCGGACCACGCTGGGGTCCGCCGCCAGGCGGCGCGACCAGTCGTAGAGCGACCCGATGTTCGCGGGCGTGGTGACTGGTCCGCTCGTGTGGACCGCCAGCAGCAGCGGATCGAATTCGCCCGGGCCGAACTTGCGAACCAGCAGGTCATACGCCTGCCGCGAGGGAACGCTGGGCGGCAGGATGCTCGCATCCGGCGCGTCGAACTGGGCATGCAGGAAGGGAAGCCCAACCAGCACCAGCAGCGCCAGCGTGGGGACGAAGACGCGGACCGGCCGGGCCATCACCCAGCGCGCGAGACGACCCCACCAGCCCTCCCCGCTGTCCGGGTGCCGGCGGCGCAAGGGTCGGACCGCCAGCGCGTCGATGCGGGGCCCGGCGATCGTCAGCAGTGCCGGGAGGAGGGTCATGGCCGCGGCCACGTCGAGACCCACCACAATCGCCCCGGCTGCCCCGACCGAGCGCAGGATCATGAACTCGAAGAGGACCAGACCCGCGAGGCCCAGCAGCACCGTCAGGCCGCTGAAGAAGACGGCGCGTCCGGCCGAGGCGACCGTCACCGTCACCGCTGCCTCGACCGCGGCCCGATCGACCCCACCGTCCGGCAGTCGTCCGCCGCCCCGCCGCGCCAGTTCCTCGCGGAAGCGACTGGTCATGAGCAGCGAGTAGTCCACGCCCAGCCCGAGCCCGAGGAGCGTGGTCAGGTTGAGCACGAAGATGCTCATGGGGGTGAGGCTGGCGAGGATGAAGATGACCGCGAGCGAGAGGGCAACCGCTGTTCCCCCCACCGCGAGCGGCACGGCCGCCGACACCGCGCTGCCGAACACCAGCAGCAGGGCCAGCGCTGCCAGCGGCAACGAGACCAGCTCGCTGCGCCGTAGGTCGGACTCGGAGACGGTCTGGATGTCGCCATAGAAGGCGGGGCCGCCGGCGAGGTAGGTGCGGATCCCGGGCTGCGGAACCAGCGCTGCCTGGACGGGCGCCAGTGCCTCCGGCGACTGGTCGGGCTGCAGGTCCAGCGAGACCACGTCGTAGACCACGCTGCGGTCGGCGCTGACCTGGTGCAGGTTGAGCTGGTACGGGATGACGCCGGTCACGTGCGCGGCGTGGGGCACACCGGCGATCGCGGCTGCTGCCGCGCTGTCAAACGCGGGATCCCCGGCACGAGCGGCCGTCTCGGACTGGATGACGACGACCAGGGCCGACGGCGGCAGCCCGAGCTGCTGCTCGAGGAGCTGCTGGGTCCTGGATGATTCGAGCTGGGGGCTGGTGAAGCCGCCTGCGCTCAGCACGCCCGGGGCACGTGGCGCCAGGGGCGCGGCGAGCAGCACGAGCGCGACCCAGGCTCCGACGACCAGCCAGGCATGCCGGGCTACCCACGCGCCCGTCCGTCCGAAGCGACCGCGAGGCGGGTCCGACCCTTCGGCCCGTACCGAATCGCCCACGGCCTCCTGCCCGCGCCGGTCGGTTGGTTCGCCGGAGACGGCCGGCATGCCACCAGCCGCCGCCCGTGCCAGCTGCCCCGTCGCGTCAGTCGCTCGAGCGGGCCGCAGGCGCCGTCGCCGATCCCGCGCCGGGCGCATCGTCCTCGTCGATCAGCTCGATCTCGGTCTCGATGCTCGCGACCCCCCGGATCGTGGCCATCACCGAGCAATACTTCTCACTGCTGAGCTGGACCGCGCGCTCCACCGCGCCCCGATCGACGCCTTTGCCAGATACCACGTACGTCACCACCACCCGCGTGTACGGCCAGGGCGCCTCGTCCAGTTGCTGGCCGTCAACGCGCAACTCGACGCCGGTCACCGGCTGGCGTCGCTTGCGCAGAATCTCCACCACGTCCCAGGCCGAGCAGCCGCCAACGGCCGCCAGCAGGGTCTCGGATGGCGAGAAACCGCGCCCGGAGCGGTCCTCGGTTGGGGCTGCCATCGCGATGGTGTGTTCGGGGCGGGTCCCGCGTGCCACGAACGAGGCGCCCTCGGGATCCCAGGTGACGGTGACGTGCTTCACGACTTCCTCCGGAGATGGCTCCGCGATCGCCGTAAGGGTGGCCTGGCGAAGCGCAGATGCTCGGCGCGAGGATACCGGGAAGGCGCCCCGGGCGAGCGCGAGTCAGCCCGGACCGCACCTCGCGATGCGATTGCATCGGGCGCGCCCGTGCCGGGCACGGGACCGCATGGGGCACGGGACCGGATGGGGCACGGGATCGCACGGCCCACAGGGCCGCGGGGCGCACCGCAGGCATGCGCGCGCGTCAGCGTGCCTGCGCTACCATCGTCTCCCCACGCAGCGTGCACGGGGACAGGTAGCAGGGGCCCGCCGGGCCGGGTTGAGCCGCTGCCCGGGCAGGCCGGCGGGATCGGGATGGCGCGGGTGGGCCTCCCCTGTCGAGTTCATCCACAGGGGCCGGCGAGATGACGCGAGGAGGTCGAGGGGCCATGGGAGGCAGCGAGCTCGTCCGGGGCGCAGGCGCCGGGGCGACCCGACAGGCCGTAGAGCCGGCGCCCTTCGTCAACCGGCGCGATCCGGCCCGCAGGCTCGGGCCCGACGGGAAGCCCGCGGTCAGCCGCCGGGCGCCGATCTGGGCGGACGTCCCCGATGCGCAGTGGAACGACTGGCGCTGGCAGCTCTCGCACCGGATCAACACGCTCGAGGAGATCGCCCAGGTCCTCAACCTGACCGAGGACGAGCGAGAAGGGCTCAGCGCGCCGGACAAGTTCCGGGTGGACGTGACGCCGTACTTCGCCAGCCTGATCGACCCTGACGACCCGAACGACCCGATCCGCCTGCAGGTCATCCCGACCGCCCGGGAGCTTCGTTCCTTCACCGGGATGATGGAGGACTCCCTGGCGGAGGACCGCCACTCGCCGGTTCCGGGGCTGGTACACCGCTATCCGGACCGCGTCCTGATGCTGGTCACCACCCAGTGCGCCAGCTACTGCCGCTACTGCACCCGATCGCGGATCGTGGGCGACCCGACCCAGAACTTCAACCGCCGCGAGCACGAGGCCCAGCTCGACTACATCCGCCGCACGCCCCAGATCCGGGATGTCCTGATCTCCGGCGGCGATGCGTTGACGCTGGCGCCGAAGCTGCTCGAGGAGGTGATCCGCAACCTGCGCGAGATCCCCCACGTGGAGATCATCCGGATCGGCAGCCGCGTCCCGGTCTTCATGCCGCAGCGCGTGGATGACGAGCTCTGCGACATGCTGCAGCGGTACCACCCACTCTGGCTCAACATCCACGTGAACCACCCCAACGAGATCACGCCGGAGCTGGCGCGTGCCTGCGACAGGCTCACGCGGGCGGGCGTGCCCCTGGGGAACCAGTCGGTGCTGCTGGCCGGCGTGAACGACTGCGTCCATACCATGCGCGACCTGGTCCAGAAGCTGGTCGAGATCCGAGTGCGCCCCTACTACGTCTACCAGTGCGACCTGGTCGAGGGCGCAGGCCACTTCCGCACGCCGGTGGGCAAGGGGCTGGAGATCATGGAGGGGCTGCGCGGCCACACGTCCGGGTTTGCCGTGCCCACTTACGTGATCGACGCGCCCGGCGGAGGCGGGAAGATCCCGGTGATGCCCAACTACCTGATCAGCTACTCCGACCACAAGGTGGTGCTGCGCAACTACGAGGGGTACATCACCACGTACGAGGAGCCCACTGACTACACGCAGCACGACCGGTCCAAGTGCTGGTACTGCCAGCACCAGCGCCCGGAGCCGGGTCAGAAGGGCGTGACGGCACTGCTCGACGGCGATGCGATGTGGATCGAGCCGGCCGGCTTCACCCAGATCCACGCCCGCGGCGCCACGGAGGCGCACCGGCTGCAGGATCCCTCGAAATGGGTGCCGCTCGGCGTGGGCCCCATCGAGGGACGGCAGGCGCCCCCGCAACTCGCGGAGGGCGGGCCGGGCACGCCGGGGAGCCAGGGAGACGGAGGCGAGGCCGGCGACTGAGGCCCGGCCAAAGCTCAGTTGCGCCGCCCCCCGAAGATGGCGCGGGCGATGCGGACCTCTTCCTGGTCGGAGGCCTCCGGCATCTCCTGGAGGTAGCGATCCAGCCCCTGGACGGCATCGGAGAAGCGCCCGCACCGACCGTAGAGCAGAGCGCGGTCGCGCCGCAGGCCCGCGTCGCCGGGCTCCAGGATCACCAGCAGCTCGAGCATCGCCAGCGCCGGCCCCCACTCGCGGCGCGAGAGATAGATCCCCCGCAGGTTCCCCAGGATCCGGGCGATGATCTCCCGGTTGGTCGCCGGTCGGAGCATCGAGCGCCGGAACGGCACCCGGCGCCCCAGCGCCTCGTGGATCACCCGCTCGCAGTCGTCCTCGGCCAGTGTCCGGCCGCCGCCGTACGGGTCGACCAGCCGTCCGTCGGGGCCACCCACGATGAAATGGCCGGGCAGCCCGATCCCGAACAGGCTCAGTCCCAGCCGCTGGCCCACCTCGATCTCGATCACGCCGAGGGCGATGGGGAGGCCCCGGCGCAGGCGCAACACGTCAGCGAGGAAGGCGTGCCGAGGTTCCCAGGCGTCGCGCGGCGCGCCCGCCAGCCCCAGCTCGTCGTACAGGCAGCGGTGGAGCGCAGCCAGGATCGCGTCCAGCTCTGCCGCCGTGCGAATCCCGCTGTCACGGCGGGCCAGCTGGCGCAACGCCGGGGTCAGTTCGCCGCGCGCCTCTTTGGCCAGTGCGTCCAGCGTCTCGTGGAGCGTGCGGGGGTCCGAATCCGCGTCCGTTTCGGCCGCGATGCACGCGCAGGCCGTCGCCAGATCGATCAGCGGATCCGGGCGCGCCACCAGCTCGGCGAACTGCGCGCGCAGGGCGGGCGGCTGCGACGCTCGCCGGGGATCTCGCGCGGACGGCTCGGGCATGCCGAGATGGTACGGGGACGCCGGGAACTCTGCCGTGCTAGCCTCGCCGTCGCATGCCGTGAACGCGATGGAGATGGGAGCCCATCCTTGGTCAACCTGTGCGCGCTTCCATGCTGAGCCTGCGCCCGGTGGCCGGTCTGCCGGAGCCGGACCTGCGTCCGCCTGTGGTGGCCGAGTCGGGCGATCCGTTCGCCGCGTTGCGGATCGTCCACCTGCTCGCGCAGGTACCCCGGGGGACGCCCGTTCGCGTCCGGGACATCGTCGATGAGCTGAACGCGCGCTGGATGGACTGGTCCTTCGATCGCGCCGTGGTGACGAACGCGATCGTCCAGCTGCAGGCGAACTGGATGGCCGACTACCGGACCGCGGAGGGGATCCGGGTCGGGTCGGACGTCTACGGGGCCACGGTGACCATCGAGGACTCGAGCCGCGTGGATCCCTGGATGGTGTTGCAGGTCCGCCAGCTGGTGCAGGCCTGCGCGGAGCGGCTCCGGACGTTCGCGCACGAGGCGGGAGACATCCCATGAACGGCGGCGCCGGCGATCCGGCGGAGAGCGGCTCCGGCGATCCGGCGGAACGCTGGCGCGCCGCCGAGGAACTGCCCCGGGTGGGCCACGTCTGGGCCGACGGGCTGCTCGTCCCGGTCGGCACGCCGCTCTTGGCCGCCACGGACCGCGGGTTTCAGCTGGGCGACGGCGTCTTCGAGACGATCCGGGTGGTGGCGGGCCGGATCCTGGAACTTCCTCTCCATGCCGAGCGGCTGCGGGCGTCAGCCCAGGCGCTCGAGATCCCGGTCCCCGCTGACGTCGAGGAGACCCTGCGGATCGCGATCGCCGAGCTGCTGGCCGCGGACAACCTGGTTTCGCCCGGGCTGGTGGTCTCGATCCGGGCCACGTTGAGCCGGGGGCCGGTCGAGGGCCGCGCGCTGCTGCCGCCGGCCGTGGTGCACCCCACCTTGGTGGTGCAGGCTGCATTGGTGGCGCCGCCCCCCGAGGAGATGCTGGTACGCGGGCTGCGCCTGGCGACTTCCTCGGTGCGCCGTGACCCCGCGAGTCCGCTGGGCGCCGTGAAGACCACCAGCCGTGCCGAGTTCGTCTATGCACGGCTGGAAGCGCGGCGAAAGGGCGCCGACGATGCGCTCTTCCTGACCGTGGACGGGCACCTGGCGGAGGCAACCTCGGCCTCGATCTTCCTGGTCCGTGGCGGCAGACTCACGAGGGCGAACCGCGACGCGCCCGCCCCAGTCCCCGCGACCCCGGCCCCTGCGCCTCCCCTGCCGGTGCTCGCGACCCCGGCGCTGGCCTGCGGGATCCTGGCAGGCACCACGCGCCAGTGGCTCCTGCAGTGGGCCGAGCGCTCGGGGCTGGCGATCCGGGAGGACTGGCTGACGCCGGACGAGCTGTTTGCGGCCGACGAGGTCTTCCTGGCCAGCTCGGTGGCGGGCGTCCTTCCGGTGACGGGCGTGGATGGCCGGCCGATCGGCGATGGCCGACCCGGCCGCTGGACGCTTCGGGCGCGTGCCGAGCGGGAGGCGTTCGCCCGCGACGGGGAATAGCGGCTCGCAGGCCCGTTCCGCCAGGGCGTGGCATCCTCCGGGCATGTGCCACGAAGCCGACTCCCATCCCCCGCTCCTCCCTGCAGACCTGCGCCCGGCCCCCATGGCTGGCGGCGCGCTGGAAACCCACGAGCCCATCCTGGTCGCCTCCGACGGCAACCGGCTGCGGGCCTTCGAGGCGCGCGCACCGCAGCCCCGCGGGGGCATCGTGATCTTCCCCGACTGGCGTGGCCTGGGCCAGTTCTACGAAGAGCTCGCGATGCGCTTTGCGGAGGCGGGCTACGACGCGGTCGCGTTCGACTATTTCGGTCGCACTGCAGGCACCGCGCCGCATCCGGCCGACTTCGACAACCTGCCGCACGTCGCGCAGACCACCCCCGCGGGCGTGGCCGCCGACGCCGCGGCAGCGGCCGACCACCTGCGGGCGGGCGAGCGCTTCCGTGCCCTCGCCGTCCTCGGCTTCTGCTTCGGCGGTCGCAATGCCCTCCTTCAGGGGCTGCCGGACTCCAGCATTGGGCCGGAGGCGATTGTCTCGTTCTACGGCCAGCTCGGCCCCGACCGCTCCGGCCAGGGCGGGCCGCTCGCCGTGGCGGACCGCTTCGTCCGCCCGGTGCTGGGCCACTACGGCGGCGCCGACGAGAGCATCCCGGTCGAGCAGGTCGAACAGTTCGGCCAGGTTCTGGCGGCCCACCGGGTGCCGCACGAGATCTACGTCTACCCGGGCGCCACGCATTCGTTCTTCGACCAGCGCCGGGCGGAGTTTGCCGCCGAGGCCGAGCAGGCGTGGCATCGGACGCTGGCATTCCTGGATCGAACGCTGGGCCCGGCGGGGCGGGCTTGATCGGCGTGTCGGGGACGGCCGGCGACGCTGCCGGGCCCGACGGCCGCCGTCTGGTGCCGGCCGTCGGCGGGGAGCGGCTGGTGCCGGAGCCGGACCCGGTGGCGCGCGAGTACCTGCTCTTGGCGCTGCGCCTGGACCAGCACCTGCCCGGCCTGGTGGACGCGTATTACGGCCCGCGCGATCTGAAGGCCCGCGTCGACATGGAGAACCTGCGTCCGCCATCGGCGCTGGCGGCGGATGCTCGGGCGCTCCGGGAGCGGGTCGGGGTGGAGGTCGCCCAGCCGGATCGGCAGCGCTGGCTCGATCGGCAGCTGGTCGCGCTGGAGACACTGGCGTCCCGCCGCGCCGGGGAGGAGATCCCATATGAAGCGGAGGTGACGCGGTGCTTCGACGCCGCCCCTGCGCGGCACTCCCCGTCCCGCCTGGGGGCCGTGCACCGCGACCTGGAACGGCTGCTGCCGGGCAAGGGCCACCTGGCGGACCGGCTCGAGGATTGGGAGGCGCTCTTCTCGATCCCGCGCGACCGGGTACCGGCCGTGGTGGACGCGCTTCTCCCGGAGATTCGCGCGGCAGCGCTGACGGCCCTGCCGCTTCCCGACGGCGAGTCCGTACAAGTCGGGGTGGTGACCGGCCAGCCGTGGAGCGGGTACAACTGGTACCTGGGCGGGTTGCGGTCGCGGATTGACTTGAACGTGGATCTGCCGCTGCGAGCCGTGAGCCTGCTCGAGACGCTGGTCCACGAGACGTATCCGGGGCACCATCTGGAGCACGCCTGGAAGGAGCGGCGGCTGGTGCTGGAGCAGGGCCGCCTGGAAGCGAGCGTGCTCCTGATCGACACGCCAGAGTGCTACCTGAGCGAGGGACTGGCGGAGCTGGGCGGACAGCTGCTGCTTGACGTCCGGACTCGTACCGAGCTCCTTGGACTGGCCTGTCGGACGGCCGGGCTGCGCGTCGGCGAAGAGGATCTCTCCGCGGCGACCGCGATCGCCGGACGCCAGCACGCGCTGCGGGCGGCCGATGGCGATGCGGCGCTGCTGCTGCACGCGGCTGGGCGGCCGCGGCCGGAGGTCCTCGACTTTCTGCGGGAGGTGGCGCTGCTCTCCCCGGCACGAGCTGCGAAACGGCTGGAGTTCATCGAGCATCCGCTGTGGCGCAGTTACGTCTTCAGCTACGCCGGTGGGGAGGCACTGGCGCGCGAGTGGTGCGATCTGGCCGCATCGGCGGAGGGGGCGCGAGGACGCTTCCTTCGTCTGCTGACCGAGCAGCTGACGCCCTCGGGCATTGACGATGCGGTGCGGGCCGGCGCGTCGGCCGGCCGATCGGCGTAGCGCGGCCGACGAGCCGGAGCCGGGGACCGCCGCCCTGCCGGGGCCGGAGCCGACAAGCCGGAGCCGGGGCCCCCTCGCCGTTCCTGGAGCTGCCGCCTCGGCCCAAGACGCTACACTGCGTCCTATGGAGCCCCGCCAGCTGCCAGCTGCCAGCTCGCCCTTCCCGCGCCTGCCGGAGGCTGCAGCCCTGCTGCGCGCCGAACGCGCGCGCCTCGGTCCGGAGGCCCTGGCGGCCGCGGCCCGGCGCGACCCCGGCCTGCTGGAGCGGTACACGACGTCGCAGCTCCAGACGTTCCTGCGCGATTGCGACCGGCACGTCCTGCAGCTCGCAGCCGCGCTCGATGCGGGCAGCGTCGGGCCCCTGGCCGAATATGTCCGGACCATCATCCCGCTCTACCGCCGCCGCCACGTGCCGCTGGAAGACCTCGCGACCATCCTGCTTGGCACCCTCGACGCGTGTCGTGCGGTGCTTCCGCCGGCCGGAGGGGACGCCGCGGCCATCGCGATCGAGGCTGGCCTCAAGCGCCTGGAACGTCCCCGCCATCTGCCGGGCGACCGGCCGCGCAACCCGATCCTCCAGTTCTTCTGGAAGGGCGCGGGAATCCTGGACTAGAGGATCGAGATGACCGGGGAGCGGCGATGACAATCAAGTGGGTCCAGAGCGACCCGCTCACCATGAACGGCGAACCCTTCTGCTACGCGACCCGGCTGACGGTTCGCAACATCCTGGAGATGCGTGCGCATGGTCTGCGGCCCGACCAGATGATCGCCGAACACCCCGAGCTCCGGCGGGTCGGGATCGCTGAGGCGTTTCGGTATGCCACCGAGCACCGGGCGCGCTACGCGGAGTTCTTCGAGCCCGACGGATCGCTGCGCGGCCCCGGCTACGCACCCGAGGATGCCGGCTGACTGCTGGCCTATCCGAGCAATCCAGTCGGAATTCGGCTCATCGGTGCTAGGATGAGCGTCGCTCAGCCCATGGCCGCGCCTCTCAAGCGGCCCGGGCGCACGAGGGATCCGATCCGATCATGACCGACACCGCCTCTTCCACCGAACCCGGCTTCGCGCCGGCCCAGCCTGTCGAGGCTGGACGGGCGCCGTCCCAGCCGGCGGTCCCATCCCAGCCACTCCCGTCCGAGCCGCCCGACGGCGGCCAGCCCGCGGGCGCCCTCCAGGCGTCCGGGTCAGCGCCGGTCGCGACGCCGGTGCCGCCGCCCTTCGATGCCGAGCGCCGTGCCACCGAACTTGCGATCCTTGACTCCCTGCGCTCGGTCGTGGACCCCGAGATCGGCATGAACGTGGTGGAGCTCGCGTTGATCAAACAGATTGTCCTCGGGCCCGAACGCACCGAAGTGAAGATGATTCTCACCACGCCGTTCTGTCCCTATGCTGGCGTCATGATCCAGCAGGTCAAGGAAGCGACCGAGCAGGTGGTGGCGAACGAGGTCAAGATCACCCTGCTGGCCGAGCGCTGGGACCCACGCGACGCCGGGCTCACCTGGTAGGCGCGCCAGCATGACCGAGCGACTGTGACGGAGCGCAGGCAGGGCATTCGTGCGAGCGCGGTAGCCACCGGGTTCGGTGACGACGGCACGACCGGACTCCTCTACGGGGGTGCGCGGATCGCCAAGGATGACCCGCGCACCGAGGCCTACGGAACGGTGGACGAGGCAGTCGCCGCGCTGGGGCTGGCGCGGGCCGAACTTGCCATGAAGGTCCAGTACGGGGTCCTGACACCGTCCCTGGCGGAGATCGGCGAGCACGTACTCCGGTTTCAGCGTGAGCTGTTCGTGGTTGCCGCCGAGCTTGCCTCCAACCCCGAGGCGCGCGACCGCCTGCAGGATGGCGTGAGCCGCGTGACCGAGTCGATGGTGGCGGGCGTGGAGGCCGCGCTGGCGGACCTGGAGTCGCGTGTCCCCATGCCCACCGAGTTTGTGGTCCCCGGGGAGAGCCGCGTCTCCGCGTCGATCGAGCTGGCCCGCACCGTTGTCCGGCGGGCAGAGCGTCGAGCGGTCGCCCTGCAGCGCCAGGGACTCGCCGGAGACTGGACAGTGCCCTACCTGAATCGGCTGGCTGACTATCTCTGGGTGCTCGCGCGGGTTGCCGAAGTGGCGGAGTCGAAAGCGGCCCGGCCCGTGCGCCCCGGCGCCAAGACCCGCCGCGCCTGAAACGGCGGCTTTACCGAGTCTTCATCGCCTCTTGACGCAGGAGGCATACACTCTGGTTTGGCCTGAGGGCCCAAACTCAAGGAGATAAGTTCTGTGTTCAACTCGAATCCTGCCGATCCGCACCGCTATGAGGCTCCGGACAACACGGATGCCCAGCGCGGTCCGGTCGGCTACGGCTGGGATCCGCGTGCCCTTAACGCGCGGCCCGTGGCGGGGGTCCAGACCGGCTTCCTGACCGCCAGCTTCGTCTGGATGTTCCTGGCGCTGCTGGTGAGCGCCGCCACCGCGTTCATGACGCTGGCCAACCCGGCTGCGCTGCAACTTGCGTCGAACGGCTTCCTGCTGCTGATCATCGCCGAGTTCGCCATGGTCATCGGGCTCAGCGCCGCCATCAACCGGCTGAGTTCCACCGTGGCGCTGCTGATGCTGTTCGTGTACGCGGCCGTGAACGGCGCCATGTTCGCGATCATTCTCGCGATCTACAACATCGGCTCGGTCACCTCCGCCTTCGTGGGCGCGGCCGCCATCTTCGGCGCCGCGGCGCTGTACGGGTACGTCACCGGCCGCGACCTCACAAGCCTGGGAGGGCTCCTTTTTGCGGGCCTGATCGGCATCGTGGTCGCCTCGCTGGCCAACATGTTCATCGGCGGCAGCGGGCTCAGCTTCGTGATCGGCATCGTCGGCACGCTCCTCTTCACGGGCCTCACCGCCTTCGACGTGCAGCGGATCAAGAACGGCCGGATGGCGTGGGTTCACAACCGGGAAAACGCCTCGGTGCTTGGGGCGCTCTCGCTCTACCTGGACTTCGTCAACCTGTTCCTGATGCTGCTTCGCGTGACGGGCGGAGGCGGGCGCGGGTAGATCCCTGCCGGGCTGCATGGATTGACGACACGGCCCCGCGGCAACGCGGGGCCGTGAGATTCTCGGGGAGCCGCGCGAGGACGGACAGACGCGGACGGGCCCTGCGGCCTCCCCGGGGCCAGGGCGCCGGTAGCATGGCCGGATCGGGCGGACCAATGCCCGCCAGATCGGGCGGAGCAGCAGCGGGAGGATGCCATGGAGCGAGTCGGGTTTGTGGGCCTGGGGACGATGGGCGCGGCGATGGCGGCGAATCTCGCTCGTGCCGGGTATCCCCTGCATGTCTGGAACCGGACCCCCGGCAAAGCTGGGCCCCTGGTCGAGATGGGGGCGACCGAGGCCGGGACGCCCCGGGAGCTGGCCGCGGCGGTGGACATCGTGGTCACCTGCGTCTCCGATACGCCCGACGTGGAGGCGGTCCTCTTCGGCGCGGATGGGGTCGCGCAGGGCGCTGCGCCCGGCACCCTGGTGATCGATTGCTCGACCATCAGCCCGAGTTCCACGCGTGATTTCGCCCGCCGGCTCGCCCAGCGGGGAATCGCCATGATCGACGCGCCCGTGTCGGGTGGCTCCGAGGGCGCGCTGCAGGCGACGCTGACCATCATGGTGGGCGGCGAGGCAGCCGACGTGGCTCGCGCCCACGCTGTTCTGGCTGCCATGGGCCGCACCATCACCCACATGGGTCCCATCGGGGCCGGCCAGGCCACCAAGGCGGTGAACCAGGTGATCCTCTCCGGTTCGTACCTGGGGGTTGCAGAGGGGATCGTGCTCGCGATGCGGGCCGGCCTGGACCCCGCAGCGGTCGTGACTGCGTTGAGCGGCGGCGGTGCCCAGTCATGGGTCCTTACCAACCGGAGCGGGCGGATGATCGAGGAACGCTATCCGCTTGGCTTCAAAGTGACACTGCATCGCAAGGACCTGGCGATTGCGCTCGACCTGGCCCGCGAGGCCGGCGTCTCGCTCCCGGTGGCGGCACTCACCGCGCAGCTCGAGAACGGGCTCATTGCCGGTGGACATGGCGACGAGGACATGTCCGCGCTGGCCCGTTCGATCCGGGAGCTGTCCGGGATGTGACGTGGCGGGGTGTGGTCGGCACCCCTTGACCGCGCCCTCCCTGGCTCGGTCAAGGGGTGGGGTCCCGTGGCGGGGTCCCGCCGGCCCATGGGCCTGCCTATGGCACCGTCACCGTCTTCCAGGAGCCCCACAGCCCCACCGCGTCCCTGGCCCGCACCCGCACCGTGACCGGCGCTCCGCGCGCCGCCCCGATCCGCACCGTGGTTCCCGTCACCGAACGGGTCAGCTGGTGCCAGTAGCCGGTTCCGATCCGGTACTGGTACCGGTACTCGGTCACGCCCGAGAGGTCCGTCGCGTTGAACTGCGTGACCCACTTTGCGGCCGACGCGGACCAGGCCAGCGTCAGCGTCGCCATCACCGGGCCGTGGCGGTCAAGCACAACGTCCACGGGCCGGATCGTGGAGACCGCGCCCGCGGCGTCGCGCACCTGCACGTACACCGTCCGGAGCCCGTCGGGCCCGGCGGCCAGCGTCCAGCGGATCGTCGCGGCTGCTTTCCGCCAGGCAGACCAGGTCTGGCCGTCGTTGGAGACCCGGAGGTTGGTGACAGCGTGTCCCGCCGATTTCCAGCCGACGGTCAGTGTCACCTGGAGCGACTTCGAGAGGAACGGCGTGACGGCGATCCGGGACACCTCGAGCCCCCGGTGCAGCGACGCGAGGACGTCCCAGTAGCCGGGCTGGCCGCGATCGAACCCCAGGGCCCACAAGCCCACGCCGGCAAGCCCCCGGCGGAGGGCGAGCTGGGCCTTCGGAGCGAGGGACGCCGCATCGTCGTAGTACAGCTGCGTCCACGTGCCGTCCGCCAGGTCCCAGCCCGTCAACACCACCGACTGTTCGTACGCGTCGAACCGGACCGACAGCCCGGCCCCGGCCGTGGCCAGATCCTTGAGGAAGACCGGCCCTCCGCCTCCGAAGGTCGCGGCCGGCTGGCGGGCACTGGTCAGGCTCGAGCTGACGGTGGGCCACTGGCGGCCGTACAGCGGGAGGCCCAGGATCAGCTTCTGCGCGGGAACCCCGGCTGCGGCGTACTGGTCCAGGCTCCAGGTCAGGTTCTGGTTGCCAGAGGCCGTGACCAGGGGATCGATGCTGCCCACCGGGCTGCTGCTGGCGGACCGGTACCCGTAGCCCATCAGGAGGATGCGGTCGGCGCCGTTGGCCGCCGCGGCCGCGGCCATCTTCGCGCCACTGGCGTTCGAGTTGGTTGCCACGCTCACCTGCCCCGCGGGGTCGGCGGTCAGCACGGCCGTCCGCACGGCCGCGACGAAGGCGCCGTACGCGGTGAAGTACGTGCCCGACAGCCCCTCCATGTCGATGCTGACCCCGTCTGCGCCGAGCTGCTGGAGCAGCGCGATGGCGTTCGCGATGAACGTGCTCTGGGCCCGCGGGTTGGAGAGGAACTGGGCGTTGTGGTCGGCGTTGAACGATTCGAACGTGATTACGACGCGGTCGCCGGCGGTGTGCGCGTGCTGGATGATGGTGGAGGCGGTGCTGCCGGTGACGGTCTGGTAGCTGGGATCCGTGGTGTTGAGGCTGCCGTCGGCGCGGAAGCTGACTCCAAAGAGTGCAATCGTGTTCAGCACGTCGTAGCGCAGGTAGGCGTCGGTGGACGAGTCAACCTCCCAGTAGGGGAGATAGCCGAAGATGTCGATGGGCCGCTGGGCGACTTGCCCTGGCTGCAGCGGGGCGTTGGCCTGGGCGAGGACGCGAGGTGGGCCGGCGACGGGAGCTGCAGGTGCGGCGAGGACCAGGAGCGCAAGAACGGCGGCAAGGAGCGGGCGGCGAGTCGGCATGGCGCGTGGTCTCCAGGGGTTTGGTGCTCCTGGTCAGGGTAAGCCAGCGCGCCATCCCGAATCCGCCGGGTCGGCCGATCCCATGAGCCGATCCCGTCAGCCGATCGCGTCAGTCGATCGCGTCAGTCGATCGCGTAGGTGATGTCCACCGTGACCGTGACCTCGAACGATCCGGGTACGATCGGCGTGGAGGCCATCGCGCCCGCGGCCGGTGCCGCCATGGCGACCGGCGTCGGCGAGGGCGCACCGGTCTCCTCGATCGAGATCGGCGAGCCGAGCGTCACGCCCGCCGCGGAAGCCAGGCCCTGGGCCCGCGCTTTCGCGTCGGCCACTGCCGCGGCCCGTGCCTGCGCCGTCGCGGCGCTCGGGTTGGCCACCGACAGCGTGACGCCCTGGACCGAGTTCGCGCCGGCGGCCACCGCGTCGTCGATGAGCGAGCCGGTGTCGGCCAGGTTGCGGTCCTCGACCGAGAGTGCCTGCTGGGCCTCCCAGCCGGTCAGCTTCTGCGTGTTGCCGTTGTAGTCATAGACCGGGCCCAGCGAGATGCTGACCGTGGCCATGTCGGCGGCAGCGATGTTGTGGCGCTTCACGGCCGCGATCACGGCGTTCATGGCCGATGAAGCCGCGGCCTGCGCGGCCCTGGCGGTGGGTTGCCGTGCATCCACGCCGAGGACCACCGTGGCCATGTCCGGGGTCAGGGTCACGGTGCCCGTGCCGTGGACGGTGATCGCGGGCTGGTTGGTGCCCGTGCTGGCGTTGACGGCCGGCACCAGGCCGGCTGCGTCCGGAGCAGGTTGGGCCCGTCCTGCCAGCGCGGGTGAGGCGATTGCTGCTGCCGCCAGCGCCAGCGCGCCCAGCGCCACGATGGTGGATCGGGTGAGAGATGTGCGTCGCATGTGATCGCCCTCCGGGTGGCCCTGCAGCAGGTGCCTGGTTTCCAATGGGCCCGGCACGTGGCGCCGGTGCCGAACGCTTGACGCCGGCGGGACGCGCGCGGTTCCCATGCGCCTGCCCATCGGGGTGGGCCCCTGCTGGGTGACCCCTGCTCGGCCCGATCGCGGTCGACGTGGCGATCGCGCTGGCCGCCGCGCTGCTCGCCTGGCTGTCCTTCCGCCGCCAGGAGTTGTGAAGGCGAGGGCGGGCTCCGGTGTCCTCCCGCCGCTCCTAGACGCCAGCAGCGTCCATCCGGGTATCCTTTCGGCCGATGAAGCTTCCCCTCCGAGCCGCCACGCTCTGCCTCGCTCTCGCCACCTTCGCGCTGCTTGCCGTCCCATCCGTGGACGCGACCCAGGCGCGGCGCATCTGGCACGCCCCCCTGGGTGGCGGCGCCAGCGGCACCGCGACTCTGGTGGCCTACACCACCGGCACCGGCACGATGACCATCACGGCCCAGAGCCTGGCGCCGTCCACGACCTACTCGGTGATGGTCTACCGCGGCACGTGCGCAAAGCCGATCGCGGTGGTCAAGCTGGGCGGGATCGCCTCGGACGCCAGTGGCAGCCTGGCCGGCTCGCTGCCGCTCACCACGGCGCAGCAGACCACAGTCTGGCGCGCGACCTGGGCCGGGAACATCGGGGCGCGGATCGCGAGCGGGTCAAATGCTCACTGCGGGGCGCTGACCTATGCCGTGGCCACGCGGGTGGCCGTCCCCGCGCTCGGGATCAACCTGCCGGTGGTGCTCCAGAAGAGCAACGCCTTCCCTTACTGCAACGTGGCCATGTATCTGCCGGACTACTCGCAGCCGGGCGAAGGCGGCGCGGCGTTCATCTATGCACACGCGCGAACCGGCATGTTCCTGCCGCTGCTCAAGGCTTCGCTGGTGAACAACGGCGCGAGCATGCTCGGCATGAAGGTCTATGCCTGGACCAGCGACAGTCACGTCTACACGTACCAGGTGATCAAGGTGCTCCGGCACGTGTACTCGGTGCCTGCCGCGCTGGCTGCCACCACCAGCCAGGAGGTGTGGCTGCAGACGTCCGAGGGCCCGTACGGGACCTACAACAAGCTCTTCGTGGTGGCACGGCGGATCGCCGGGGCCAGCGCCACCTACGCCGCGTCGCACCCGACTCCACACCCGCTGGTCTGCCCGCTCTACTGACGGCCGGATCGGCTGCCGTTCGTCCGGGCGCGGGCGCGGGCGCGCGGGTTCGGGCGCGGGCGCGGGCGCGCGGGCGAGGAACTTGCGCCGCATGCACCCTTGGCATCGTATCTGCCGCCGGGCCGAGATCTCTCGCGCAACATGCACCCGGGGACTCGTATCCGGCGACCAGGCCACGAGGCCCCTCTCGCGCCGCGTGAGGAGCCGTGGATCACCGGCCCCTGCTCGGATCCACGCAGGATCCGAGCAGGGGAACCGGGCCCAGCTGCTCCCTTCGCGTGTGCGCCGGCCGTCCCTCACGCGAATCGCGACCGGCGCGGCGCAATGTGTGGCATAGGAGTCTCCGGGTGACTGTCCCGCAGCTTCCGGCCCCGGATTCTCCCGCCAGCACCCCCCGGGGCCCCGGGGAGCCTCGCTCCCCAGCGAGCGGCTCCCGCAGCGCCTGGGCTCCCCGGCGCCTGGGCTCCCCGGCGAGCGGCTCCGCGGCGAGCGGCTCCCCAGCGCCTCGCTCCCTAGCCCGTGGCTCCTGCCGACGGGGCTGCGTGGCCCTCGCTGTCTCGTCGCCCACGCCTCCGTCGCATACTTCGCTCCATGACAGCCAGACCCTCCCTCCTCTCCGATGCCCAGGCCATCCTTCCCGACATCGTCGCCCTCCGGCGCACCCTCCACCGGCATCCGGAAGTGGGGCTGCAGCTGCCCTGGACCCAGTCGGTGGTGGTCGCGGAGCTCGAGCGGCTCGGCCTGAAGCCCCGCCTGGGAACCTCCGTCAGCTCGGTGACGGCCGTGATCGAGGGCGCACGGCCCGGTCCCACGATCCTCCTGCGAGCCGACATGGACGGGCTGCCACTGCACGAAGACACGGGGCTCGCCTTTGCCTCTGAGACGGGCGACACCATGCACGCCTGCGGCCATGACACGCACATGTCGATGCTGCTCGGCGCGGCGCGGCTCCTGCTGGACCGGCGCGACCAGCTGACCGGCAACGTCCTCCTGATGTTCCAGCCGGGCGAGGAGGGCTGGCACGGCGCGCGCTACATGCTTGACGAGGGGCTGCTCGAAGCGGCCTCCAGCCCGGTCCAGGCCGCGTTCGCGATCCACATCGGCACCCACTGGCCGACCGGCACCATCCACCTGCGCCCCGGCGCGATCTATGCGGCCGCCGACACGATCCACCTGACCGTGCGCGGGCGCGGCGGGCATGCCTCCACGCCCCATCTCTCGCTCGACCCCATCCCGGTGGCCGCCGAGATCATCCTGGCCCTCCAGTCGATGGTGACCCGCACGGTCGATGTCTTCGATCCGACTGTGCTCACCATCGGCCACGTGGTCGCCGGGACGCGCGACAACATCACGCCCGAAACTGCCCTGATCGAGGGGACCATCCGGTCCGTGTCGGAGGCGACCCGCGCGACTGTCCACGAGGGCGTCCGGCGGGTGGTGCGCGGGGTCTGCGAGGCGCACGGCGCGACCGCCGAGCTGGAGATCGAGCCCGGCTACGGGGTCACGGTCAACGACCCGGCTTTCACCGGGATGGTCCGGGAGGTGGCCGCGGAGGTGGTCGGGGCCCACGCGGTGCACGTGCTGGAAGCGCCGCTCATGGGTGCCGAGGACTTTTCCTACGTGCTGCAGCGCGTCCCGGGTGCGATGGTGCAGCTGGGCGCCCGTCCAGCCGATGTTGACGAGGCGACTGCTCCCCAGGTGCACTCGAACCGGGTGGTCTTCGACGAGCCCTCGCTGGCGGTGGGCGCGGCCCTCCATGCAGCGGTGGCGCTGCGCTACCTGGGCGGGGCGTAGCGCTCCGGCATGTCGCGGATGGCGCTCAGGCTCACTGCCCGGGCTCGCCGCTCGATCATGATGCCGCCTTCGGTCCTCCCCGGGCGCAGGCTCGCGCTGCGCACGGTGCGCGTAACGCATCGGCTCCTGCATCGTTTCGAGTGGTGACCGTCTCCGCGAACGGGGCGCCGTCGTGGCCCGTTCGGGCCGACACGGAGCCAAGGAGGTATCGCATGAACCATTGGAGAAGCCAGGTCGGCGTCGGCGTCGCCGCCACGCTGCTCGCTTCGCTGCTCGCCACGTCGCTCGTGGCTTCCGCGCTTGCCCTGAGCGTCACGAACGCCGATCCGTCGGTGACCGTGCCCACGGGTGTTGCGACCAACGTCAACCTCAACTACGTCTGGAATGGCACGGTGCCGGCCGACTCGCTGGCGCCAGGCACCACGTTTGCCGTCACGCTCCCGGCGGGGTACACGTGGACTGCAGCGCCGACGCTCGCCTCTTCGACCAACAGCATCAGCCTGTCTGGGCCCGTGGCGAGTTCGTTGAACGGCAGCGTCACGGAGACCTGGACGCTGATCTCATTCGGTGTCACATCGGGCAGCTGGACGCTCGCGCTCACTGGCGGCCAGGTGCTCACGCAGCTGACTTCCGGTGCTGCGCCCATCGTCCTGAGCGTGGGCGGTGGCAGCAACGTGGTGATCGCCACCCTGACGGCCAGCGGTGCCGTTGTCACCAGCGGCGTTGTCCCCGTCACGGTCAGCCCGCTCTCGGTGCCCGCCAACGGCACCAGCACCATCGGACTGACGTTCGGCACGCCGACAACCACCAACTGCTCCAGCTACCAGAGCTTCACGGTGACGACCACAGCCGGCGCCTTCATCGTCACGACTCTGCCGGTCGTGACGAGCCCGGTCAGTGGCCAGTCCGTCACCGTGGCGTGCACGAGCTTCGACTCGGTCGCCAACGCCACTCTGACCCTCCAGGCGCCGACGACCCCGGGCCAGGCCACCATCACGGTGAGCTTGCTGCCCGTTGGCAGCAGCCCGACGCCGGTGATCGATTCGGCCACCGTCGTGACGTTCACGAAGGTAGTGCCGTCCCAGGGCCGGGCGATCGGGCCTGAGCACGGGAAGGGCGCGCGCAAGGTCGCCTTCTACGCCACCACCGGTGCGACGCCCTGTGCGGCAGCGCCGGCCACTCCGACAGCCGGAACACCCAGCTTCGGCTTTGCGATCCTCAACACCACCGGCCACAGCGGCCTCAATGTCAGCGTGTCGCTGAAGGGCGCCGCCCCCAACGCCACCTACGCGGTGGCGGTCCAGCAGTCGCCCGGGACCTGCGGCACGACGTTCACGGTTCGCACCAACGCGCGGGGCAACGGGAACGGCCATCAGCACCTCGCCCTCCTGAGCGGCGCCACGCAGGCCTGGGTCACCGCGATCCAGACCGGTGGGGCCACCCTTACCAACGGGTCGAACATGCTCGTCACGCGGCTGGCCATGCTGCCCATAAAGGGCCACGGGCCCGGGCCGCACCCCGGCAACCGGGACAACACGCCCGCCAGCGGTCACGGTCGCGGGCACGAAGCCCCTGGCACGTAGCGCGGGGATCCCCCGCGAGGGCCTTCGGCTACTGCCGAAATCGCCCATCGGTGCAGAAACCGCCCGGGTCCCGGGCGGTTTCTGCACGCCTGACCGTCCGGGGTCCGCTCCCAAGACGCGCCGGTGGACGGCCGCGCGTGGACGGCCGCGACGGTGACGGCTCCGGTCAGTGAGCGGCCGGTCCCCTGCCCTCCGCCTCGAGGAAGGGGATGAGCGCCAGCTCTTCCTGTTCCAGGTGAGCGCTCATGAGGGCGTGCAGCCGGTACAGGTGCGCCCGCAGGTCCGTCAACTGGCGGTGCGTGACCTCACCGTGCAAGGCCCGCCAGTCCCGCTCGAGCGCGCTGAAGGCCTCCTGGATCTGGTCGTGCTGGACGCGCAGGATGCGGGTGGCCCAGGCCGTGCCGGCCATCCCGTCAATCTGCGCGAAGCAGGTCTTCTCTTCCCATTCGAGGTGCGGACCGAAGGACCGCTCGACCGTGTCGAGCAGGTTGCGCAGCGCGCTCGCCAGGTCCGGCGTCGTGAGCGTGCCCACGATCTCGGCGGTGGTTTCCACCCGGCCGACCACGTGCTCGATCGCCCGGTGGTCGTGGGCCAGGATGCGGCGTTCGGAAGGCTTCCGGCGAGTCGCCGCAGCGGCTTCTCCGGTGTCCGCCCCGGCCGGGGATGGGGATGGGTCGATGCCCATCTGTCGTCAGACCCTCCTGCCTGCTTCGCGGCACCATCCGCCGACACGGAGGCGTTGACAAGACCCGGACCGCCCCCGACCGGTGGGATGCCCAAGGGCCGATCCGCCCCTTGCTGCGGGTGGCGCGTCAGGCTGTCCTGCGCGGCAGGGGAACTGGGAGGCCCCACGGCATCGGCCGGTCCGTCCGTGATCGGTCCGCCCGATCAGGGCCGCGCTAACTCGTCCACCTCGGTCCGCTGGCGCCGCGCGCCGCATCGGCCGCGCGGCCCTCAGACAGGTGCGCTGCAGCCGCAGGCGTTTCACCCAGCCCGTTGCGTGACTCACCGACCGAGCTCGGCGCTTGGATGGCGGGGGTGGCCCCGAGGACCTCGACCAGCACCTCCCGCGCCCGCAGCCAGCCCTCGTGCAGCTCGCAGAGCGGTTCTCCCGAGATCAACCCGCACCGCTTGCCCTCGTGGAGGACACACGCGTCCGGCACCGTGGGGCCCTCGATCGCCTCGATCACCTCGAGCAGCGAGGGGGGCCTGGCGGGCCGCGCGTAGAGATACCCGCCCGACGGTCCGGAGCCGCTGTAGACCCAGCCCGCCTGGACGAACGCCGCCATGGCCTGGCTGATGAACCCGGGTGTGGTGGCGACCGCCTCTGCCAGCGCGCTCGCCGTCCACACCCGAGGCTCCGTGGCCAGAATGCGGAGCGCCTTCAGGCCCAGATCCGTTCGCCTGCTGATGGAGAGTCTCACAAGAGGAATTTGGCTCGAAGTGTCGGTTCTGGACAGGCCCGAATAGCCTGTTTTTCGGGCCTCTGTGCTGCGCATGGCCGGCGGCGGTCATGTGGCCGGCGGCGCCCGCTGGCGGAGCGGCGGTCACGTGGCGGAGCGGCGGTCACGTGGCGCCGGAGGGGCGTTCGTTGACGCTGGCGACGCGAGCCGCTAGACTGAAATCCGACGGAAAGCATCGGAATTGACAGGCGGATACCCCGGGGGCAGCGACTCGACCGTGCGAACCAGTTACATGAGCAGCGGCGCCGTGCACTTCTCCACGAAGGGCGAGTACGGCGTGCGGCTGATGGTCGAGCTCGCTCGCCACTACGGCGAGGGCCCGCTGAGCCTGGCGGAGATCGCCGAACACGAGGATCTGCCGCGGCCGTACCTGGAGCAGCTGGTGGTGAGCCTGCGCGAGGCAGATCTGGTGGTCAGCCACCGCGGCGCGCGGGGAGGGTACACGCTGACTCGCCCGCCGGCCGAAATCCGGATGGGGGACGTCCTCCGGGCGCTGGAAGGACCGATCGTCCCCATGATCTGCGCCTCCCACGACGCGGAGGCCTCCGAGCAATGCGGGAGAACCGCTTTCTGCACGGTGAACGCCCTCTGGGTGAGGGTCCGCGACGCCATCAACGACGCCGTGGACTCGCTGACTTTGGCCGACCTTGCCCGTCCCGCGGTTCCCGCACCGGAGGTTCCAACAGAGCATGCTGTCGCCTGAAGTAATCGATCTGTCCGCGACCGGCGTGCCGGTGCGGCGATCGTCCAGCGTCCCGAGGAGTCGAACCACAACGTGACCGACCCGAACCAGATCCCGAATGGCCCCAGCGCGACCGGCAACGGCCCCAGCGCGACCGGCGCGACTTCCCAGGCGGCGACCGCCACGGATGACAACGCCCTGGTGATCCAGGACCTGCACGTGGTACCGATTGCCAACCCGGAGCGCGAGATCCTCGCCGGCATCGATCTGACCGTCCCGCGGGGCGAGGTGCACGCCATCATGGGCCCCAATGGCTCCGGCAAGACCACGCTTGCCTATGCCCTCATGGGCCACCCGGCCTACCGGGTCACCCAGGGCTCGGTGACCTGGCGCGGCCACGACGTCTTGTCGCTTTCGCCCGACAAGCGGGCTCGGCTGGGCCTCTTCCTGGCCTTCCAGTACCCCACGGCGATTCCCGGTCTGTCGGTGGCAAGTTTCCTGCGCACGGCGCGCAACGCCCGCATGCGTGCGCTGGACGGCCAGTCCGACTACGACCCATCCGACCCGGCCCGCGGCGGCATCACCATGGGCCAGTTCCGCAAGCTGATGCGCGAGAAGATGGCGCTTCTCAAGCTCGACGACGCGTTTGCCGGGCGCTACGTGAACGAGGGGTTCTCCGGCGGCGAGAAAAAACGGCTGGAGATGCTGCAGATGGCCGTGCTCCAGCCCGAGATGGCGATCCTCGACGAGACCGACTCGGGTCTGGACATCGACGCTCTGCGGATCGTGGCGGAGGGCGTCAACGCGCAGCTCAGCCCGGAGATGGGCGTCCTCCTCATTACCCACTATCAGCGGCTGCTCAACTACATCACGCCGGACTATGTCCACGTGCTGGCGCGCGGCCGGATCCTCAAGTCGGGCGGACGTGATCTGGCGCTCCAGCTCGAGGAGGAGGGATACGGACCCGTGCTGCGCGCGGCGGGGTACGAGGATTTCGTCAGCGACGAGGCCCCGGAGCCGGAGCCGGCGGCGCACTGAGGCGCAGGAAAGGACCTGGATCATGGCGATCGGAGATCGACGGACTGCGGAGCCGCTGGCGATCCTGCCGCATGACGGCCCGGAGCCCGTCGCGGACTGCGACGTCGCGGTGCCGAGGACCGGAGCCGGCACGCTGCTCGCGGATGTGCCCGCGGCGGCCGATCTGGCCGGGGCGATCCGGCGCGACCCGCTGGACCCGGTTGCGATCCGCCGTGACTTCCCCATCTTCGAGCGCGCCTTCGGTGGGCGACCGGTGGCGTACCTGGACAGCGCTGCCACAAGCCTCAAGCCCAGGTCGGTGATCGACGCGGTCAACGACTACAACACGCTCCACACGGCGAACGTCCATCGCGGGATCTACGTCCTGGCGGAGGAGGCCACCGCACTTTACGAGGGCGCTCGCGAGAAGGTGGCCCGGTTCATTGGCGCCCGGGACCGCCATGAGATCGTCTTCGTGCGAAACGCCACCGAGGCGATCAACCTTGTGGCAGCCACCTGGGGCCGGCGTCAGATCGGCAGTGGCGACACCATCGTGCTCACTGAGCTGGAGCATCACTCGAACTTGGTGCCCTGGCAGATGCTGGTCCAGGAGAAGAGTGCCAGCTTGGAGTTCGTCCCGATCGACGATGAGGGCCGGCTGATCCAGGCGACCTTCGACGCGCTCCTGCGTACCGGGCCGAAGCTGGTGGCGTTCACCCACGTCTCGAATGGGATCGGGACCATCAACCCGGTCCGGGAGATGGTGGACCGCGCCCACGCGGCCGGCGCGCTGGTCCTGGTGGACGGCGCCCAGGCGGTGCCGCACATGCCTGTGAACGTGGCCGAGCTCGACTGCGACTTCTACGCGTTCAGCGGTCACAAGGCGCTGGGTCCCACCGGGAGCGGCGTGCTCTGGGCGCGCCGTGAGCTCCTGGAGGCGATGCCGCCGTACATGGGTGGCGGCGAGATGATTCGCGAGGTGCACCTGCGTTCCGCCACCTACAACGACGTGCCCTGGAAGTTCGAGGCAGGCACCCCGGACATCGCGGCGGCGATCGGGCTCGGTCCGGCGGTTGACTACCTGACCGCCCTGGGGATGGACCGGGTGCGCGAGCACGAGCGTCTGCTCACCGCGTACGCCCTGGACGCGCTCGCCCGCGAGGTTCCGGGCATCACGCTGTATGGACCCCGCACCACCGACGATCGGGCAGGCGTCGTCTCCTTCAACCTTCCCGGCGTGCACCCGCATGACGTGGCGAGCCTGCTCGACCGGGAGGGCGTGGCGATCCGCGCTGGCCACCACTGCACCCAGCCACTCCACGAGAGGCTCGGCGAGGCGGCCACCGCACGCGCCAGTTTTGGCGTCTACAGCACCACCGACGACATCGACCGGTTGGCGGCTTCACTGCGCAAGGTCCAGGTGCTGTTCGCATGACGGCCGTGGAGGCGCCCGGGCGCAGTGGACGCATCCGGGCACACGATGGACGATACTGAAACCTGATGGACGATCTGTATCGCGCCGAGATCCTCGAGCATTACCGCCACCCCCACAACTTTGGCACCCTGGAACACCCGGACGTCGTGGAGGAGGGGTCGAATCCCCTGTGCGGCGACCGGCTGACGATCATGCTCGACATCGACGAGCAGGGGATCGTGAAGGACGTGGCGTTCAGCGGGCGCGGCTGTGCCATCAGCCAGGCATCCGCCTCGATGCTCACCGACCGGATCCGTGGCCTGCCGCTCTCGGAGGTGGCGAAGATCGGCCGGCAGGATGTGCTCGACGCACTGGGGATCGAGATCAGCCCGGCCCGCCTGAAGTGCGCGCTCCTCTCGGTGGACACGCTGCGGCGCGGCCTCCAGGACCGCGTTGCGTGGCAGGCCGAGACGGAAGAAGAGGAACCGGCGTGAAGCGGCCGCCAGTCGGAGCAGGGTTCGCCGCGCGAGCCGCAGGCCGCTGCAGGTGTCGGCGGCCGGCCTGAGTCGCCGGCGACCCTGTTCGCAACCGCGATACCGGCACCGCCCACCCGGCGGGCGCCATCGCGTCCCCTGACGTCCCCGCTCTCTGGAGTTCCGTCGCATGCCGAAGACCTTCAACGAATTGATGCGCGAGGCCCGCGCCTCCACCCGCGAGGTGTGGCCCGAGGAGGCCGCGCGCCTCCTCAAGTCCGGCGCCCGGCTCATCGACGTCCGCGAGCAGGACGAGTGGGAGCAGGGGCACATCCCCGGCGCCCTGCATCTCGCCCGCAGCTACCTCGAGCAGGAGGTCGAGGTAGCCGTCCCCGATCGGAATGCGCCTCTGATCCTGTACTGCGCCGGCGGCGTGCGCTCGCTCCTGGCGGCTCGCGAGTTGCGCGAGATGGGCTATGCGGACCCGATCTCGCTGGCCGGCGGGTTCCAGCTCTGGAAGTCCGAGGGCCGGCCGTGGACGCAGCCCAGGGTGCTGACGCTGGAGCAGAAGCGGCGCTACAGCCGGCACCTGCTGATCCCCGAGGTGGGCGCCGAAGGGCAGGCGAAGCTGCTCGAGTCGCGGGTGTTGTTCGTGGGCGCCGGTGGGCTCGGCTCGGCGGCAATGCTCTACCTTGCCGCAGCGGGGGTGGGGACGATCGGCATCGTCGACTTCGACGTGGTCGACCTGAGCAACCTCCAGCGCCAGGTGATCCACACCACCGACCGGGTCGGCCAGAAGAAGACCGACTCGGCCCGCGAGGCCATCCAGGCGCTCAACCCGGGCGTCGAGGTGGTCGCCTACGACGAGATGCTCGCCGAGGAGAACGTGGTCCGGATCATCGAGGGGTACGACGTCATCCTGGACGGCACGGACACCTTCGAGACCCGGTACACCCTGAACGATGCGGCGGTGCGCGCGGGGATCCCGGTGGTGCACGCGAGCGTGTTTCGTTTCGAGGGCCAGCTCACGGTCTTCCAGCCGTACGCGGGGCCCTGCTATCGCTGTCTCTACCCGGCCGCGCCGCCTCCGGAGCTGGCACCCGGGTGCTCCGTTGCCGGCGTCCTGGGCGTGGTGCCGGGCACGCTTGGGATGCTGCAGGCGACCGAGGCGCTGAAGCTCCTGCTCGGCATCGGGGACCCGCTGGTGGGCCGCCTGCTGATCTACGACGCGCTGGACATGTCGTTCCAGGAGCTGAAGCTGCGCCGCGATCCGCACTGCCCGGTGTGCGGCGACGGGGTTCCGACGGCAACTGCCGTCCACGAGGAGCACTGATCTCAGATGAGCAAGGTACGGATCCCGCCTGTGCTTCGGGCGCAGGCGGAGGGCAACAAACAGGTCGAGATCGAGGGGGCGACCGTGGGCGAGGTGGTCCACGGGCTGGTCGAGCGATACCCGGGGCTGCAGGAGCAGCTGCTGGGCGCCGATGGGGCGCTGAACCGCTTCGTCAACGTCTATCTGAACGACCAGGACATTCGCTATCTCCAGGAGCTGGCGACGCCGGTGTCGCTATCCGACACGGTGGTGATCCTGCCAGCCATGGCCGGCGGCGCGTAGAGCCATGGCCACCCATGTGAGGGAGCCGGCCGCTGCCCGTCGCGCTCCGGCTCGGGCGCCGTCCCGCGTCAAGGTCGAGCGGCTCCGGCCGCATCCCCATGAGGGGGCCGGGCCACACGGCGGCCGCTTCCCGTCCATCGTGGACGCCATCGGGCACACCCCCCTCGTCGAGATCCCGCGGATGTGCCCCAACCGGAACGTCCGCCTCTACGCCAAGCTCGAGTTCATGAACCCCACCGGATCCGTGAAGGACCGCGTGGCAAAGTACCTGATCGAGGACCTGGAACGGCGGGGCGCGCTGGGCCCGGACTCGATCATCATCGAGCCGACCAGCGGCAACACGGGGATCGCGCTGGCCATGATCGCGCGCCGGAAGGGGTACCGGATCGCGGTCGTGATGCCAGACAACGTCACCAACGAACGACGGCAGCTGCTCGCCCTCTTCGGCGCGGAGATCATCGACTCGCCGGGCGAGAAGGGATCCAACGGCGCGGTGGAGCTGGCCAAGTACCTGGTCGCGCGCGACGAGCGGTTCGTGATGCCCTATCAGTACGGGAACCCCGCCAACCCGCTGGCGCATTACGAGGGGACTGCGGAAGAGATCATCGCCGACTGCCCCGAGGTGGACGTCTTCATCGCCGGGCTCGGGACCGGCGGCACGCTTACCGGAGTGGGCCGCCGTCTGCACGAGCACAACCCGGAGGTTCGGATCGTGGCGGCTGAGCCGATGCCCGGGGAGAACGTGCAGGGGCTCCGTTCGCTGGAGGAGGGGTTCGTGCCCGAGGTGTTCGACCCGGCGATCCTCGACGCGAAATACCTGGTCTCCAATGCCGACGCGATCGCGGCCCTGCGGGACCTGACTGAGCGGGAAGGCATTTTCGCCGGGGTCTCCTCCGGCGCCGCGCTGGTGGCCGCGGCCCGCGTGGCGCGCGAGATGGAGCACGGCACCATCGTGGTGCTGCTCGCCGACGGCGGATGGAAGTACCTCTCGGGTGGGGTCTGGACCAGGGATCTCGACGAGATGGAGCGCGATCTGGAGTCGCGCAGCTGGTGGTGAGCGTGGGCGGCGGGGCGGCACCTGGACCGGCGCGCCTGCCGCGCGCCATCCGCGACGAACTGGTCGCCTGGTCGCGGGCGGGCTACCCGAACGAGGCGTGTGGGGTCCTCTCCGGCACCGCGCCTCATGATCGCGGTGGCGTGGCACTGGCGTTCCACGGTCTGACGAACGCGGCCGCTTCGCCGTACCGCTATCTGATCGATCCCCAGGAACAGCTGGGGCTGATGCTGGCGCTCGATGACGCCGACGAGGTCGTGTGGGGGATCTTCCATTCGCACGTGCGCTCCCCCGCGGTGCCTTCGCCGACCGACATCGGCCTGGCGTTCTATCCCGACGCCCTCTACCTGCTCTGCTCGCTGGCCGACATGGGCGCACCGATCGTCCGTGCGTGGCGAATTCGGGATGGCGCCGTCACCGAGGTCCCGCTGGAGATCGACGACTAGGTTGGTTCGGGGCGCCCGCCCCCCGGCCGGTCTCCGAAGATTTGCACGCCGCCCAGCGCCGCCGCAACCTGTCCGTCGCCCCGCTGGTTCGCCCGGTCGAGCTGATCGTCCGTCAGGATCAACGGGACGACTGCCCGCCCGAGCCGGCTCCCCATGATCACGAGCCGCGCGACCAGCCCGCCAGGGTCCTCGATCTCGCCGACGATGAGCAAGTCGAGATCGCTCTGCCTGGTCGAGTCATTGGGCTGCGCGATCCGGCCATATGCGTAGACCGCGGAGACCCGTTCGCCGCGGAGCGCGTCGGCGACCGGGAGGTCGACCAGAGCAGTCAGGTAGGCCATCGGGTAGTGAAGGCTGTCCCGGTTCGGCCCGTACCTGTCGCGCCCGGCCCGCCGTGAACGCCGGATGATGCCCCGCTTCTCGAGCGTGGCCAGCGCCGACCTGGCTGGCGCGTAGGCGAGCGCCGCTGCGTGTGCGATGTCCGAGGTCGCGAGCGGAGCTGCCGCGTGGAGCATCACCACCGTGTTGACCCGCGCCAGAGAGTACGGAAGCATCCGTGGACCTCCGAGTCGCACGACGGCGGGCGTATGGCAGTCCTGGCAGTCCCGCCGGCCGAGCGGTCGCGGCAGTCCTGCCGGCCGAGCGGTCGCGGCGGGCGATCGCCCGGCGCATTATCAACCGGCCGATCACCACCCGCCGGATGACCACCCGCCGGATCACCGCCCGCCGGATCACCGCCCGCCCACCTGCTATACAAAGTATCGCGCATCGCGCCGGGATCTGCCCGTGTCGGCTTCGCAAGCTCCCTGCGCAAGCCCGGGACCGGACCTCCCGATTTCCGGACCGGAACTCCGGCCCCACGCTCGGGCCCCACGCTCGGGACCCCGGGTCCGGATCCCGGGTCCGGATCCAGGCTCGGGACCCACGATTCTGCTGCGCGGAAACTTGACCCTGCTTACGCAACGCCTCCCTGCGGTGTGCGTCGCAGGTTAGAGTGCTATACAAAGTATCCCAACCCTGGCAGGCGGCGGGGCGGGATGCCAGCCGAGAGGCGTGCCGGGCCTGGTCCGGAAGGCGGGCCTGGTCCGGAAGGCGGGCCTGGTCCGGAAGGCGGGCCTGGGCGGGAAGGCCGGCCTGGGCAGGCGGCGGGTCCGGGGCCGAGCCGCCCCCGGGGGGTACAGGGCGCCGCTCCTCAGGCGCGGAACACCGCGAGCAGCGCCACGCCCACGGCAATTGCTCCGACTCCTGCGACCTGGATCCGGCTCAGTCGTTCGCGGAACAGCACCCAGGCAGCCACGGCCGCGATGGCCGCGAACTCGGATCCCAGCACAGAGGCGATGGCGATCCCGTGCTCCGATGCGACGGTGTAGATCGCGAAGCCCACCACTTCCATGAGGCCCGAGGCCGCAACGAACGGAGCCGCGCGCCGGGTGAGGCGCAGGTTGCGCGTGAACAGCAGCGGCAGCGCGATGAACACGAAGCCGACGAGGCGGGCGGGAAGGACGACCCAGGCGATCGGGAGGTCTGCGCTGACCTGTCCGGCGGAGAAGAGGACGGTGCCGAACGCCAGGGCCGCGCCAAACCCCAACAGCGCCGGCACCAGCCGGGCCGTGCGTTCGCCCTCCGTCGCCTTCGAGGACGGATCGAGCCCGGCCGCAAGGACGATGCCGCCGGCGATCAGCGCGAGGGTTCCCCCTACTGCCGGTGCGATCGCTTCTCCGGCGATGGCCGCGATGATGGCGGCAACCGCGCCCTCAGCCGATGCGATGGGGGCGACCACGCCAACCCTTCCCAGTCGCATGCCGGCGTACTCGAGCAGGAGCCCCACCACGTTGCCCGCGCCCACCAGGAAAAGCCAGAAGGCCGAGCGAAGGTCGAGGGATGCGGGCTCGGTGATCACAAACGGCGCCACGATGACGAGGCCGATGGTCATCACCCAGGCCAGCGTGAGCCGGGCGCCGATCAGGCGGCTCGCCTCCGCGGAGGACATCGTGGTGACGGTCCAGCAGAGCGCCGCACCAAGCCCCCCGACGAGCGCGACCGTGGGCCCCGTCACGGGTGCAGGCCGAGGTGCGTTGCCGGCACCCGGAGCGATCCCACTGCGTCGTGCCCGGCGTTGAACCGCCGGACCCCGGCGCGCGCTGCCAGACGGGGCCGGGACCAGGTGGTTACTTCGGAGGCGGCGCCTGTGGCGGGCGCGTGCGCCTCAGCACCTCGAGCCGTTGCTCGAACTCGTCGGGCCCGATCTCCCCGCGCGCGAACCGAGCCCGAAGGATCTCCTCCGGGTCGTCGGGGCGCGTCTGTGCCGTCCAGTAACGGTCGGGGGAACGTGATCCGGACAGGAGCCGGACCATCACCCAGACGAAGAGCCCGATGACGACAAGCCAGATCAGCATGCCCACAACAGGGCCGATCCAGCCGCCCGGGCCTCCGCCCCAACCCCAGTACATCATCTTCCATCACCGCGTGTGCAGGACTGTGAGGCCGGCTCGCTCGCCGAAACGAGCACTATTGTCCAGGGAGATGCTGAAGCAACCCTGAACCAAGTGCCGGCCTCTCGCTCCTCCCTTCGACGCCAGCTGGCGCGCGATGACGGAGCGGCGGTCACGCCCGATCAGGCGTGCGGCCGTCGCGTTGCCGCCAGGTGCGCCTTCCAGCCGGCCGGGTCGTTGTCCAGGCTGCTGCCCTCCCACCCGCAAGTGCAGGTCACGTGGTGCAGCCGATGCTGGTACTCAGCGATCACGTGCTTGACCGGCTCGACCTGATCCACCCCGCCGGCTGCCGGCTTGTGTGCAGGTCCCGATCGCTGCCAGTGCATGGCGGCCGTTCAGGCCGTGCTACTCGGCCGCGCCGCGAACGTGAGCCGCGCGGGGCCCACGCGGGCTGGGCTCAACCTCGAACGTGACCCGCTCGCCCCCCATCAGCCGGTCGAAGTCGAGTGACGCCTCAACCGCGCTTCGATGGAAGAAGTACTCCTTGCCGTCCTCGGCCGTGATGAACCCGAATCCTCGGTCCGAGACGACCTTCTTGACGGTCCCCGTGGCCATACCAACCATCCTCTCCGCTTCCCGAACTGGAGACCGCAGGCGCAGGTCCGAGAAGGGGAGACCACGCGGCGCACCGCCGACATTCGACGATGCTTCAGTCTAGTCCTCCAACGCGTTGACCGCACCAGCGGGAGCTTGCGCCGGCGGCGGATCGGGAGGGGCGCAGGGCGCACGGACGCCGGCGCTCGTCTGGCGGACGCGGGCGCTCGTCTGGCGGACGCCGCCGCTCAGCACACGGATCCGAACACCGGAGTCACGGACGCCCGCGAAATCGCTGACGAACGCCAGGAGAGCCTTACGGACCGCCGACCCGGCGCGCCGCGGGGCGCTGGTCCGACTGGGCGCGCGGCCGAGCCGGGCTTGCCTCCGGGGAGCGCCCCTGTGTCCGCCGCGAAACGCTCCAACGCCGCGTAGTGCCCGTCCCGTGTGCGATAGCGGCCGGGCGGGCGCGGTTCGGTGCTTGTTCCCGCCCTGTGTACGATAGCGGCAGGTTGCCGCGCGATCGTCCCGCCCCCGCTGCCGCGCGATCGTCCCGCCCCCGCTGCGCGACTATCCCGTTGCAGGCCCGGCCCACGACTCCACTGCCCGCACCAGGCTCGCATCCGTGGGCGTGGAGCCCAGTCCCAGCCGCGCGCCCACCCGGGCCGACAGTGTCGGTTCCAGGTACGTCGAGGCCAGTGCCGGCCAGTTCGGCTCTGCGAACACGTCCGCTGGCGAACCGTCCAGCACGATCCGTCCGCCCCGCAGCACCACCACCCGGTGCGCTGTCTCCGCCACGAAGCCCATGTCGTGGCTGACCGTGACCACCGTGCGCCCCTCACCTGCCAGTCGCTCGATGATGGCGCGGACGCGCGCCACGCCGCGGGCATCCTGGCCGGTGGTCGGCTCGTCCAGGATCACCACCGGCGTGTGCATCGCAAGGATCGAGGCGATCGCCAGGAGCTTGCGCCGCGAGAAGCCCAGGTCGTACGGGTTAGCGTCGGCCATCTCGCCCATGCCCACCGCGTCCAGCGCCTCGGCCACCGCGCGGTCCAGTTCCGCCCCGCTCCGACCAAGGTTCCGCGGCCCGAACGCGACCTCGGCCCGTACCCGTCCCGCGAAGATCTGCCGGTCCGGGTTCTGGAACGCGAGTCCCACCTTCGCGGCCAGTTGCGCCACGTGGAGCGGGGCCGCGTCCTCGCCCCCTACCAGCACACGCCCCTCGGTGGGGCGGAGGAGGCCGTTCAGATGCCGTACCAGGGTGGACTTGCCCGACCCGTTCTGCCCGACGATGGCCACCCGCTCGCCCGGCGCGATCTGGAGGTGCACCCCGTCCAGCGCCCGGGTGCCGTCGGGGTAGACGAAGACGACCGATTCGAGGGCGATCGACATGCTCACGCCCGGCCGTCCCCGCTGCCTGGGCGATCGATGGCGCCGGCTGGTCCCGCCGGCCCACCGTCTTTCCGGATGACTGCCGGGACCCGGTTGAGCGTCCTCGCCGGCAGGACAGCCTCGGCATCGAGTCCCGCGGCCGATAGCGCTCGGCGCAGCCGGACCTCGTCCGGCGGCTCCACGCCCAGCCTGGGCAGGCGCGGATCGCCCAGCATTGCGCCCGCCGGGCCCGAAACGACAATCCGCCCCCCGTCGAGCACCGCCACCTGGTCGGCCAGCGCGGCCAGCAGCTCCGTCTTGTGCTCCACGACCAGGATCCCTGTTCCCGTCTCGGCGGCCAGGTGCGCCAGCGCCCCGCCCACCAGCCGCGTGCCCTGTGGATCGAGCTGGCTGGTCGGCTCGTCCAGAACCAGGTAGGCGGGCCGCAACGTCAGGACCGACGCCAGTGCCACCAGTTGCGCCTGGCCCCCGGAGAGGCGTGCCGGGTCCTTGGGCGCGAGCGCCTCGATGTCCAGCGTGGCCAGCGCCCACTCCACGCGATTGACGATCTCGGCAATCGGCAGCCCCAGGTTGCGCGGCCCAAAGGCGACCTCCTCGTAGACCGTCACCGCCGTGCCGGAGAGTTGCGTGGCCGGGTTCTGGAACAGGACGCCGCAGCGCTGGGCCAGCTGGTGCGGCTTCAGGGACCGCGTCTCAACGCCGTCGATGGTGACCGAGCCCTCGAGGCTCCCGCCGATGGACGCCGGTGCCAGCCCCGACGCCACCAGACAGAGCGTGCTCTTCCCGGCCTCGTTTGGCCCGACCAGCCCCACCACGCGCCCGGGCGCCACCTCCAGGGTGATGTCGGCCAGCACGTCGTGAGGGGTTCCGGCGTACCGGTAGCTGGCGCCGGAGAGGGCCAGCGTCATGTTCGGACCCGGCGGCCGGCCGCCGCCTCGGGAAAGTCAGGGAACGCGGGCCCGCGGGGGGTCACGGCAGACGCAACAGGCCGGCGATCTCGGCGGCAATCGCGGCGAGCGCGCCCAGGAAGAGCACCCAGCGCAGCAGGCGCTGGCTCTCACTGTCGGGGAGGGTTCGGAGCGCCGTCCGTCGGGCTGGAGCGGAGAACGCGCGTGCCTCCAGCGCCATGGTCTCTTCCTCGACCTCGGTGAGTGCCCCGAAGATCATGGGGCCCGCCAGCGGCACGATCCCCCGAGCCCGCCGCAGCAGGCCGCCCTCGGTGTCCATGCCGCGCGCCCGTTGCGAGTCGGTGATCTCGGCCGCCCGCTCTCCCATGCGCGGCACCATCCGGATCGCGGAACCGATCACGAATGTCCCACGCCGGCCCAGGCCGCGCCGCTCGAGGTCGGTCAGCAGGTCGTCCGTCGGCGTGGTGAGCCCCAGGATCGCGGCGGATAACGCGAATGCAATGACCCTCAGGGTCGCCTGCAGCGCCGCGGTCAGGCCGCTCCAGGTTGGGGCGAGGGGCCCTAGGCGGGCGATCACGTCGGTCGCGCCCGGGTAGAGGAGCGTGTTCACCAGCAGAATCGAGATCACGAGTGGGATCGTGGCCAGCGCGAACGGCACCATCCGGCGTGCCACACCGGCCGCAGCTGCGGTGGCGGCAAGCACCACGAGCACGGCGATGGGGCCCGTCCAGCCACGCACGCCGAAGGCGACAGCCGCTTCGGCAAAGGCGATGACGAGTTTGGTGGTGGGGCTCAGCCCGTGGTATCGGCCGTGGCTCGGGCGCAGGACGTACTCGGGCAGGGTGACGCGCGGCGCGCCACTCGGCGACACGGCACCCGGTGCTCGTGCGAGGCCGGCGCCGCCCGCGCTGGATGTCACCGGGCGCGGTCGCCCACCGTCCGCTCGCCGAGCGGGAAGCGAGCGATCAGCCTGGGGGAGAGGCTGAGGAGCACCACGTACACCACGAAGCTGGTGATGGTCTTGTCGATCGGGTCGCTGAAGAGGCCCTGGCCGAGCGAGGCGTTGAACACGTCTGCCCCACCCTGGCGGAGTGCCGCCACCAGGAAGTCGGTGCCGGACCCGGTGACGCCGCCGAAGAGACGCGCCGCGATGGGAGCCGAGACGACCGCGGCCACCATGCCGGTGACGGCACCGGCCAGCGTGACCCAGGCGCCCGCCGTGTCCTTTCGGACGAGTACCACGGCCCCCACCACCACGGCGGCCAGCACGCCGATCACCACGATGGCCCCGTAGACCCACTCTGGGTAGCCGCTCCCCGACGCGCCGTAGGCGGGGATGGTGTACATCCGCCAGGCCAGGATGATGATCACAAGGATGGCGATGGCCGTTGAGCCGTAGAGCTTGAGGCCGGTTGCCGGCCGCGGCCGGTAGACGCCCAGGTAGCCCCACAGCCCGGCCAGCAGGCCGATCACGCCGGCGGTCACGGCAAAGGGGCCGATGGTCCCGCCGCCGATCCCCGGCGCGTACTGCCAGATGAGGTTGGACAGGATGCCGGTCAATGCGCCGGCGATCGGACCGGCCAGCACGCCCACCAGGATGGTACCGATCGAATCCAGGTAGATCGGCAGCTTGAGCACGGTCTGCACGGTGTAGCCCAGGACGATGTTGATGGCGATCGCCACCGGCATGAGCGCGATCACCCGGGTGGGGAACTGCCGAGACAGCCAGTCCATCGAGTCGCTCCTCCCGTTGCGGCGGGCCACGCTCTTCCGCAACGCCATGCCCACCGCGGCGTCCCGCCCCCGCGGTGGCCTCCCTTTCGGTCGCTTCCTGCCCCGGCGGCAGCGCGCCGCCGTACCCGCCCCCGCGCGCCGTCAGCTTGCCACGCCGGATCCCTCTTCCGCCAGCCCCCCAAGCCGCGCGACCAGGCGGTCCAGGAAGGTTGCCGCGTCCGCCTCCACGGCCAAGTCCGCGTTGGGCGTTCGCTGCCACAGCCCACGCCAGTCCGCGACGGTCTGCCCGGTCGTGAGGGCGCCGGCCACCTCCACGTCCACTGCCACCGGCCTGGTCCGGACGAGCGCCGGGTCGAGTGCAACGGCCACCACCAGGGGGTCATGGATGAAGGCCCCGTAAAAGCCGTCGTACCGCTCGTGGAACTCCATGTAGAAGCGGAGCGAATCCGCCACGTAGCGGAGGACGGGGTTGGCCGGAGGCGGCGCGTCCGCAGATCGCACTCGCGCCTCCAGCGCGTCCCCGTCCGTCCCGGCCCGTCGGCCCAGGGCAGCCATGTGGCCGGGGAGCAACCTGGCCCGCTCGGTCACGTCCAGACCGAGCGCGAGCACCCGGGGGACGGAAGGATCTGGGCCGATTGCCGATGCCCAGGCCCGGAAGACGATCTGCGCTGCCTCCGGGTCCACGTGGACGTTCCACTCGCTCACCGGCGTGGTGTTGCCCGGCGCGCCGTAGGCACCGCCCATGACCACCAGGCGGCGGAGCAGGCGTGGAAGCTCCGGCTCGCGGAGGACGGCCAGCGCCACGTTCGTCAGTGGCGCCAGCGTCACCAGGGTCAGCTCGCCCGGCCGACGGCGTGCCTCCTGGACGATCAGGTCGGCCGAGTGCCGACGGGAAAGGGGCACGGCCGTCGGCAAGAGGTGCGCCCAGCCGATGCCGCGCGCCCCGTGCGTCTCTGGCGTGGTCACAAGCTGGCGCGAGAGCGGCACCTCGCGGCCGAGTGCCACTTCGATGTCAGCGCGGCCGGCCAGCTCGAGCACGGCCCGCGTGTTTTCCGCCACCTGCCGGGCCTCCACGTTCCCCGCCGTGCAGGTGACGGCCACGATCTCCGCCTCCGGCGACGCGCAGGCATACAGCAGCGCCAGGCCGTCGTCGATGCCGGTGTCGCAGTCGATCAGGAGCGGGACGGGACCGGGCGTCACGGCCACGATCCTAGCGCCGCTTCATGGCACGTGCGCCGCCCCGCCGCGTGCACCACCGTGCCCCGGCGCGTGCACCACCGTGCCCCGCCGCGTACCTCAACCGGCCCCCCGCCCCGCGACCTGCCCCGCCGCCCGTCTCGGCATGGCCCCCCGCCCCGGCGCGTGCCCCGGCGCGTGCCCCGGCGCGTGCCGCCCCCCAACCCGCCCCGCGCCCTACCTCCGGGGCGCAATCCTCACCAATGCGCGCAAGGCGAGCGCGTGACGGCGCGTGGTGGCCACCGGGATGGTCGCTGCGCCAGGATGCGATCCGCTGGTCACCGACCCGAGCTGGACTGTAGTCGGTTCGCGGCCAGCGAGAGCTTCCCGGGAAGGGCCGCTGGGCGAGCGGGCCGTTCGGCGCTCGCGTGGCGAGCGTAGGTCAAGATCCGGCGCGCGGCCGACGGCGCGGCGCGCGGCGGGCAAGTCCCGGACGGCCGGCGAGCCCCGGACGGCGGGCAAGTCCCGGACGGCCGGTGAGCCCCGGACGGCCGGTGAGCCCCGGACGGCCGCTGACCCGCCGCACGCGTGGAGCGATGTCCCCAGCCTCTGCCCGCCGAACAGCACGGTCGCCGCACAACGCGGCCCGCCGGCGCACTGCGTCGCCGCCCAGCACCGTCGCCGCCCAGCACCGTCGCCGCACAGCGCACCGGGGGGCGTTACGATTCACCCGCGACGTCATCGCGGGCGGTTGTGTCTCGGGGCCGGGGGGCCGGATCTGGCCCCGTGAGCGGCCGATCTCATGCCTCGACTAGGAGAGCAGCCAGATGGATTCAGAGGCCTCGGCCAGCGCCGCCAGCGGGCGCGTCAGCAGTACCACCAGCGCCACCGCCCCGGGCGCGGCCACCGCCAGCCACCCGGGCCGGCCCATCCCGGTCACCGTCATCCCCGGCGACGGCGTGGGCCCCGAGATCGTCCGGTCGGCCATGCGGATCATCGATGCCGCGGGCGTGAAGATCGCCTGGGAGGAGGCGGAGGCGGGCGCCGAGGTCTTCCGGCGCGGCGACAGCTCCGGAGTCCCGCAGGCCACCCGGGACTCGATCGAGCGCACCCGGGTCGTGCTCAAGGGGCCCCTCGAGACGCCAGTGGGGTTCGGCGAGAAGAGCGCCAACGTCACCCTGCGCAAGCTCTTCGAGACCTACGCCAACGTCCGTCCCGCGCGCGAGCTGCCCGGCGTTCCCACCCGCTACAGCGGGGAGGGCGTGGACATGATCATCGTCCGCGAGAACCTCGAGGATCTCTACGCGGGCATTGAGCACATGCAGACGCCCGACGTGGGGCAGGGTCTGAAGATCATCACCCGCAAGGGCTCGGAGAAGATCATCCGCTACGCGTTCGAGCTGGCCCGGCGAGAGGGGCGCTCAAAGGTCACCTGCGCCACCAAGGCGAACATCATGAAGTTGACCGAGGGGCTCTTCAAGCACGTCTTCGAGGAGATGGCGCCCGAGTACCCGGAGATCCAGGCCGAGCACCTGATCATCGACAACGTCGCGCACCAACTGGCCAAGAACCCGGCCCAGTTCGACATCATCGTCACCACCAACCTCAACGGCGACATCATCAGCGACCTGGCCTCCGGGCTGGTGGGCGGACTCGGGTTCGCCTCTTCCGGCAATTACGGCGACGGGATCGCGATCTTCGAGGCGGTGCACGGGTCGGCGCCCAAGTACGCCGGCAAGGACGTGATCAACCCCACCGCGCTGATCCTCTCCTCGGTGATGATGCTGCGGCACGTTGGACAGGCCGACGCGGCGGCCGCCGTGGAGGACGCGGTGCTCGTCACCCTCGAGGAAGGCCGTGCCATGACCCAGGACCTGGCCCGGCAGACCGGCGGGGACGTGGAGCACGCCGCTTCCACCACCGGGTTCACCGACCAGGTGATCGCCAACCTCGGCCGGCATCCGACCAGCGTGCCGGTGCGGGTCCACGCCTCCGACGCGAGCATCACGGCGCGCCCATCCTGGTCGTACGCCCCCGAACGGTACGCTGCGATGCGCCGGGAGCTCGTGGGCCTCGACGTGATGATCGAGACCGACCTGCCGGTCGAGCAGCTCGGGGATGACCTGCGACGCCTGGCGGGCGACGTGCTCGAGCTGGCAATGGTCGAAAGCCGGGGCACCAAGGTGTACCCGCCCATCGGGCTCGCGACCGACGACGTGCGCTGGTACCGCGGACGGTTCGTGGCCCGGGCTGGCAGGACCGTCTCCGAGGATGACCTGCTCGCGCTGCTCGGGCGGATCGCCGCGCGGTATCGCTGGACGGAGGTGCTTCGGCTGCAGTCGTTCGACGGAGAGCCGGCCTACACCAAGGCACAGGGCGAGTAACCGCCCCGCTGGCCGTGAAAGAGGGGGAGCGATGAGCATCGACGACGGTTCGGGCGTCGACAACAGTCCGGACGGACTGCCCCCGCTGCGTGACGAACACGGGGGCATTCCCGCCTGGCTGGCGGCCACCCTGAACTATTGCTCGCGCTGCGGCGCGCCGCTGCGTTTCGGTCCCGTCGAGGGGGAAGATCGAGAACGCCTGGCGTGTCCGGCGTGCGGTTACGTGGCGTACGTGAACCCGCGCCTGGTGGTGACCACGCTCCCCATCACGGATCAAGGCGAAGTGGTCCTGCTGCGCCGTGGTTTCGAGCCCGGGTACGGGCTCTGGGCGCAGCCCGGCGGGTTCCTCGAGATCGACGAGACCGTGAACGAAGGGGCCGTCCGCGAGACGCTGGAGGAGATCGGCCTGGTGGTGGAGCCCGGCGAGGTCGTGGGCCTCTACTCGCGGATCGAGGCGGCCGTGGTGGTGCTCGCCTTCGAGGCCCGCATCGTGAGCGGTCAGGCCCACACCAGCCCGGAGGCGCTCGAAGTGCGCGCGTTCCGTGCGGAGGCCATCCCCTGGCGCGAGATCGCCTTCCGCACCACTACCTGGGCGCTGCGCGACTGGATGCGGGTCCGCCATCCGGAGCTCCACCCCGACCTGCGCTCCAGCGAGGCCCAGATCGTCGAAGGGTAGTGCGGGGCGGCCATGACCCGGCGGCTGCCCGGCACAACGGCAAGGGAGGATGCCATGACAGTCGCAGTCGCCGGAGGGACCGGCTTCGTGGGTGGCGGGATCGTCGACGAGCTGGTGCGCCGGGGCGAGCGGGTGGTGGTGCTCAGCCATCGGCCGCGCATCGCTCGCGCCGGGCTGCCGGAGCAGGTGGAGGTGCGCGCGGCCGATGTGAACGGCGACCCGGCCGCGCTGGAGGCCGCGCTGGACGGCGTGGACGCGCTGGTGATCGCGCTGGCGTTCCCCAACGCGCCGATGGAGAACCCGGCGAAGGGCTGGACGTACGAGCACGTCGACGCGGAGGGCACCATCGCCCTGGTGGCTGCCGCGGGGCGCGCGGGGGTGGGGCGGCTGGTCTACATCTCGGGCGCCGGGGCTGCCGAACGCGCGGCGCGGAGCTGGTTTCGCGCCAAGTGGCGTGCCGAGCAGGCCGTGCAGTCGAGCGGGATCACCTGCACCATCATCCGTCCGACCTGGATCTACGGCCCGGGTGACGTGTCGCTCAACCGTTTCCTGGGGTTCGCGCGCTGGCTGCCGGTCGTGCCGCTGACGGGGTCGGGCAACCAGCTGCTCGCCCCGGTCTTCATCGACGACGTGGCGCGCCTGGCGGCCGACTCGCTCCGGGACCCGGCGGCGGCCAACCAGGTCTTCGAGCTGGGCGGCCCGGAGACGATGACCATGCGGCAGGTGGTGGCCACGGCGCTGGAGGTGGCGGGCAAGCGTCGGCCGATCATGCCGGCGCCGGCCGCGCTGCTCCGATTGGGGGCGCAGCTGATTCAGTACCTCCCCGGCCGGCCGTTGACGCCGGACGGGGTGGATTTCGTCAACCAGCCAGCAACGGTCGACGTAGGGCCGCTGCTGGCCGTCATGCCACGCCGGCTGACGCCGCTCCGCGAAGGGCTGGCCACGTACCTTGCGCCGGGACGAACGGGGGCAGCTCCTCAGGGCCGATAAGCGCACGGTGAGTGGCCGGTAAGTCAGCGGCGAGCGGGCAGTGAGCGGGCGGTGAGCCCCCTCATGGAGCGCCCCACGGTTGCCATCCTCTGGTTTCGCCGCGACCTGCGCGTGGCCGACAACCAGGCCCTGACGGCCGCGCTTGCGGCCGCGGACCAGGTCGTGCCGCTCTTCGTGCGGGACCCGGCGATCCTCGACGGGGGGCGCGTCGGCCCGCTGCGCCGGGAACGCCTGGAGGCCGCGCTGGCCGCGCTCGAGGCTGAACTGCGAGCGCGGGGCGGGAGGCTGGTGGTGCGGACCGGTCGCCCGCAGGACGTCCTGGGCGCGGTGGCGTGGGAGAGCGGTGCGCGGGAGGTGCACGCCCAGCGTGACTACACGCCATATGCTCGGCAACGGGACGAGGCGGTCGCCGCCGCGCTCGGTCCCGCCGTGCCGCTTCGCCTGCATGCCGGCACGCTCCTGGTCGAGCCGGAGATGATCGGGGAGCGCCGCGTCTTCACCCCGTTTCACCGGGCCTGGTCCCGCGCGCTGGTCCTGGCACCGATGCCCGCGCCACCGGGCCAGGTGCTCGTCCCGGTCGGCCTCCTGTCCGAGCCGGTGAATATCGTCGGCGTCGCCGCGCGGGGAGAGGCAGACGCCCTGGCTCGCCTGCGTGCGTTCGCGCCGCGAGCCGCACGCTATGGCATCGACCGCGATCGACTCGATCTGGCTGGCACCAGCGCGCTCTCGCCCGATCTGCACCTGGGCACCGTCTCGCCCCGCCAGGTGCTCGAGCTGGTGTCCGAAGAGGCGTTCGCGCGGCAGCTCGCCTGGCGGGACTTCGCCGCGCACCGCGCCTGGTGGGACCCCGCGTCGGTGCGAGAGAAGCGCGGGACGGCTGATCGGGACTCGGGTGGGCCGGAGGGACCCATCTCCTGGGACCAGGACAGCGGGCTCCTGGCGGCGTGGACCGAGGGGCGCACCGGCTACCCAGTGGTGGACGCCGCGATGCGGCAGCTCGCGCAGACCGGCTGGATCTCAAACCGGGCGCGGATGATCGCGGCGAGTTTCCTGGTCAAGGACCTGCTCCTTGACTGGCGGCTCGGGCGGGACTGGTTCGAGCGTGTCCTCGTCGACGGGGACGTGGCCAGCAACTGGTACAACTGGCGCTGGGTGGCGGGCATGGGCCCCGACGCGGCGCCCTGGTTCCGGATCATGAACCCGGTGCTGCAGGGGGAGCGCTTCGATCCGCGTGGCGAATGGGCTCGCCGGTGGGTACCGGAGCTCGGCCGCGTGCCGGACGCCTTCGTCCATCGTCCGTGGGATGCGCCGGGTGGCGTGCCCGGCGAGTATCCGCCGCGGATCGTGGACCATGCCGAGCGGCGACTGGAGGCGCTGCGCCGGTTCCGGGCGCAGCGCGAGGGCCGCGAGGGGGATGGCAGGCGGCACGGGAGCCGGCGCCGTTAGTCCGCCGCGTCGCTTGGCTGCTCCCCGGGGGCGTGACGGGGGCGCGTGAAAGTGGTGCGCTCGCGCACCGCGCTGCCCGGGAATCTGCGTTCCAGCGGGCCTGCCAGGTGGTACCTTTGGGCCCTTGCAGGAGCCCTTTCGGGCCGGTCAGGAGTGGGAGGAGCAGTTGTCGTGAGACTTCCTTTCCGTCTATCGGCAGCGGTGGTGACGTCTGCCCTGCTCATCAGCACGGTCGCCGCGGGGAGCGTGAGCGCGGCGCCGTCGGGCCAGGCGACGCTGGTCGGCAGCGTCCCGCCGTGGGCAACGGCGGCCAGCTTCAAGACGGCGGCCAACCCGTCGTCGTATGTCGGCTTCCGGGTCTAGTTGGGATGGCAGAACGAGAGCGCAGCGGTCGCGCTCGCCCAGGCGGTCTCGGATCCCCACAGCCCCAGCTACGGGCACTACCTGACGCCGGCACAGTTCCGGCAGCAGTTCGCGCCGTCGCAGGCCAGCGTGAACGCGGTCACGTCCTGGTTGCGCAGCCAGGGATTCACGGTCGATTACACGCCGCTCAACAACCACTACGTGGCGGCCGAGGGGACGCTGGCACAGGCAGCCGCGGCCTTCGGGACGAGCTTCGGCGAGTACGCGGTGCAGGGGCAGCTGTTGCAGGCGCCCACCACCGCCCTCTCCATTCCAGCCTCGCTGTCGGGGATCGTGGACTCGGTGGTGGGGCTCGATGACAGCATGAGCCTCATCCACCCGGACCACGTGGTGGACACCAACGCGCCGCCGCCCGCGGCGTTCGTCAACGCGCCGCCGTGCTCGACGTATTACGGGCAGTACACGACTGGCTCGAGTCAGTCGTCCGGCTACCAGGCGGCGAAGGATGGCACGTCCATCCCGAAGGCCTACGGCGTCTACCAGCCGTGGGTGGTCTGCGGCTACACGCCGGACCAGATCCGGGATGCGTACGGCTTCGGCAACAGCGGGCTCGACGGCTCCGACGTCACCGTCGCGATCATCGACGCGTACGCCTCGCCGACCATCGTCTCCGACGCCAACACGTATTTCAACGCCATCCATGGGTATGGCAAGAACTGGTTCAGCAGTGCCGACAACTTCATGCAGGTGGTGGCGCCCGGCACGTACCGACACCCGGAAAGCCGTGCGCAGGATCCGCAGGGCTGGTCAGGCGAGGAGACCCTCGACGTCGAGGCCGTGCACGGCATGGCCCCAGGCGCAAAGATCGTCTACGTGGGCGCGCCGAACAACTACCAGGACCTCGACGCGGCCATGAACCATGTCGTGGACCGGCACCTGGCGGACATCGTCACCAACAGCTACGGCTTCTCCGGAGAGGCGATCCCTCGCGGCTACATCAAGCCGCTTGAGGACACCCTGATCCAGGCCGCGGCCGAGGGGATCGGCGTCTACTTCTCGTCGGGCGACAACGGCGATGAGACCGGCGGCCTGTCCGGCGTCACGCCGACGCCCGACTGGCCGGCGTCGAGCCCGTGGGTGACCGCCGTCGGCGGGACGAGTCTGGCGATCGGCCAGGGCAATATCTACTCCGGCGAGGTCGCCTGGGAGACCACGAACGCCAAGCTGGTGAACGGTGCGTGGAGCCCAGCCGTAACGGCTGCAAGTCCTGGCACCTGGCTCTATGGCGGCGGCGGCGGGATCAGCCATATCTTCGCCCAGCCGTGGTACCAAACGAGCGCCATTCTGGGGAGTCTGTCCACCGGCATGCGCGTCGTGCCCGACGTGGCCGCCATCGCCGATCCCCAGACCGGCATGCTGATCGGCCAGACCCAGACCTTCCCGGCGGGGAGCACGCCGCCCAGCGGCGCCGTCTGCCAGCCCAACAATCCACTCGTCTGCTATAGCACTTACCGCATCGGCGGCACCAGCCTCGCCTCTCCGATCTTCGCGGGCATCTCCGCGCTGGTCGACCAGGCCCGCCTGGCGAAGAACGAGCCGGTCCTCGGCTTCGCGAACCCGGCGCTCTATGCGGCCTATGCGGCGAACGCCTCCGCCTTCAACGACATCGCCCATTCGACGACACCGGTCGCGCAGGTCCGCGCCAACTACAAGAACTCCGTGAATGCCACCAACGGCTACTCCTACTACCTGCGCACCACCGACTTTGACGGTCTTTACATCCACGCTACGACCGGCTACGACGATGAGACCGGCCTCGGCACGCCGAACGGCTCGCCGTTCATCAGCGCGCTGACCACCTACACCAAACCCTGATCTCTGATCGCCTGGCCGCATGGCCGGCGACACACCCACCGAGAGCCGGGTCGAGAGGCCCGGCTCTCTCGTACCCGGAGCTCGGCTGCCGCAACCCGGGAGGCGAGTCTCGCCCCGGTGGGCGTTACTCGCCCCGGAGGCCGCCCCACGAACCGGTGCCACCGGGCACCATCCGCCGGGACCGATGGTCCCACGTGACCGCGCCGGTGGTACTGTCACCCAGGCTCGCAGCAGCCGTCGGTGAAGCCCACCGGTGCACCGGCTGCCGCTCGTCGCCAAGGGGAGGGCAGGAGGGGGAACCGCCAGGGAGGCTGGCTCGGACAGGCGCTCGTCAAGAGGAGGAGCCAGACCATGAGTCCGGGAAAGAGCCGTCTTGCGCATGGCGTGGCGACGCTCGCCACCAGCACAATCGTTCTTGCGGTGGCCGCCGGGCTGCCCGGGCCGGTCGCGGCCGCCGCGGGCAACAGCTCGAACATCGTCTACCAGGTCCACCCGATCGTCATCCAGGACACCGCGGCGTCTGCGGTGCCCACCCAGTTCCCCAGCCCCAGCACCTGCGTGGCCCAGGACGGGCTCGCCTGCTACACCCCCCAGATCCTTCACCAGGCGTACAACATCCCCTGGACCATCAACGGCCAGTGGGCGGGCACCGGCGAGCAGGTCGCCATCATCGACGCCTACGGCAGCCCGACGGTGGCCAGCGACCTGGCCACCTATTCGGCCGAGTTCGGACTGCCGGCCGCCGACCTGCACGTCTACTACCCGCAGGGCGCGCCCACCTACAACCCCCTGCAGAACGGCGGCAACGAGACCGGCTGGGCCGAAGAGACCAGCCTGGACGTGCAGACCGTCCACGGACTGGCGCCCGGCGCCACCATCAACCTGGTCGTCGCGCCGAGCAGCTACGGCAACGCCCTCAACGTGGCCGAGCAGTACGCGGTAACCAACCATCTGGGCGCGGTCATGTCGATGAGCTTCGGGTCCGACGAGGCAGCCATCGCTGGCGGTGGCAACAACCTGCAGCTCCAACAGGCTGAGGCGATCTATCAGCAGGCAGCAGCCCTGGGCATCACCGTGTTCGCTTCCTCGGGTGACGGCGGCGCATCGGACGGCTACCCGGTGGCCAACGCCCTCTTCCCCGCCTCCGACCCGCTGGTCACGGCGGTCGGCGGCACAGACCTGTTCGTCAGCGCGGTCGGCGCCAAGGGCAAGGGCAGCGGCAGCTACGCGTACCAGTCGGAGACCGCCTGGAATGACACCGACCCATCCCTGTGCCCCTTCGGCTGCGCGTACGGCCCGTTCGGGGCCACCGGCGGTGCGCCGAGCGTGGTCTTCCCCGCGCCGACCTACCAGGCCGGTGTCACCGGCAAGACGATGCGGACCACGTCCGATGTCGCCTTCAACGCCTCGGTGTACACCGCCACCATGATCTACCTGGGCTTCCTGGGCGGGTCGAACAACGGGTTCTACTTCTTCGGCGGCACCAGCGAGGGCGCGCCCAGCTGGGCGGCCATCACGGCCGATCTCGACCAGGCGCGGGCCTCCCAGGGCGGGAGCCCGCTCGGCCAGCTCAACCCCACCCTCTACGGGCTAGCCACCAACGTAAAGAGCTACAGCGCGGCGTTCCATGACGTGACCGTGGGCAACAACCAGGATCCGTATCCGGCGGGGCCGGGCTTCCTGGCCGGCAAGGGGTACGACCTCCCGACCGGGCTCGGGACGCCGAACGTCACGGGCCTGCTGCGCTGGCTGGCGCCGGGAGCCAGCTCCTCGTTCCAGGTGCCGCAGTAGAACGGCCAGCCAGCATCTGACAGCATCACGGGCCGGGTCTGCAGAGGCCCGGCCCGTACTAGACTCCGGCCCACACGAACCCGCTGGCCTGCACCCGCCGGGTGCCACGAGGCCACGTCCCGGAGGTCCGATCCCGATGCCAGAAGCCGCCCCCACGCCCCGCCCCGGGTACCGCATGGAGCGCGATCCGCTGGGCTGGCTGGAGGTCCCCGAGGACGCCTACTGGGGCGTGCAGGCCCAGCGCGCCATCGCGAACTTCCCCATCAGCGGGATGCGCCCCAGCTTGGCGCTGGTCCGTGCCGGGGTGCAGGTCAAGAAGGCCGCCGCGCGCGCCAACCACTCCACCGGCCGGCTCGCCGACCACCTGTACGAGGCCATCGTCCAGGCTGCCGACGAGGTGCTCGGCCTGGCGCCGGGAAGCGACACGCCCGAGGGAGCCGCCCTCCGCGCGCGCCTGATCGACGGCTTCCGGGTGGATCCCTTCCAGGCCGGCGCCGGCGTCAGCCACAACATGAACACCAACGAGGTGCTGGCCAACCGCGCCATCGAGATCCTCCACGACCGCGGAATCGGCAGCGGGAAGCGCGGCGACTACGCCGTGGTCAGCCCCAACGACCACGTGAACATGGCGCAGTCGACCAACGACGTCTTCCCGACCGCGATGCGGATCGCCACGCTCGACCTGGTGCGCGACTTCGTCCCCTCCCTGGATGAGCTGATCGACGCGTTCGCCGAGAAGGGGCGCCAGTTCGACCACGTCCTGAAGTCGGGGCGCACCCACATGCAGGACGCCGTCCCGATCCGCCTGGGCCAGGAGTTCGCCGCGTACGCGCTGACCATGCGGCGCGCGAAAGAGCGCCTGGAACAGGCGGCCGACGCGATCCGCGAGCAGAACATCGGCGCCACCGCGGTGGGGACCGGGCTCAACGCCGAGCCCGAGTACATCGCGCGGGTCATCGGCTTCCTGTCCGAGCAGACCGGCCATGCGCTGCGCACGGCGGAGCACCTGGTGCAAGCCACCCAGACGATGGGGCCCATGCTCGAGGTGTCCGCGGCCATCCGCGGCCTGGCGGTGGACCTGCTCAAGATCATGGAGGACTTTCTGCTCATGTCGTCGGGGCCGCGCACCGGCTTCGGCGAGATCCGCCTGCCGGCCCGCCAGCCCGGTTCCTCGATCATGCCGGGCAAGGTGAACCCGGTCATGGTCGAGAACCTCTCGATGATCTGCTTCCACGTGATCGGCAACGACACGTGCGTGACCTGGGCGGCCTCGCGCGGGCAGCTCGAGCTCAACGTGATGATGCCGATCATCGCCCACGACACGCTCGAGTCACTCACCATCCTGACCAGCGGTGTCCGGCAGTTCGCGCGGGAGGCGGTGCGGGGGATCGAGGCCGACGAGGCGCATTGCGCCGATCTGCTCGAGCAGTCGAGCGCGATGGCGACCCCGCTGGCGCCCTACATCGGCTACCGGCTCGCGGCCGACATCGCCAAGGAGGCGGTCCGCACCGGCAGGACGATCCGCCAGCTGGTCCTGGAGAAGGGGATCTTCTCGAAAGCGGACCTGGACGCGATCCTCGACCCCCACGAGCTGACCGAGCCGGGCGTGGCGGGCGGCTTCCGGTACACGCCGAGGATGCCGGAGGGCTACGAGCCGCCGACGGGCCCGACGGGCGCGGGCGGATAGGCCCCGGCGTAGACTCCGCGCCATGAGCGCGGACGGACCCTTGGACACCCATCGCCTCCGGGAGACCCTCGGGCGCTTCGCCACCGGTGTCACCGTGGTCACCGCCTTCTGCGACGCCGGCCACGACCAGAACGGCGATTGCGGCCAGCTCCCCCATCCGCCCGGGCAGCACGCGTGGGGCACCACCGTCAACGCCTTCACGTCGGTCTCGCTCGACCCGCCCCTGGTCCTCATCTGCATCGGGCGCGAGCGCTCCATCCATCCCGTCATCGCGTCGGCTGGCCGGTTCGCGGTCAACATCCTGGGCGAGGCCAGCCAGCAGCTTTCCGACTGCTTCGCGGGCGCCCCGTCGGCACTGCCCCGGTCCGCGTTCTGTGACGCCCCGTTCCACGCCGGGCCCGGTGGCACGCCCATCCTGGATGCTGCCATCGCGCACCTCGAGTGCGAGGTGGACCAGGCGATCGACGCGGGAGACCACACGATCTACCTTGGGCGCGTGACCGCGGCGTCGGCGGACGACGATCATGCGCTTCCGCTCCTCTATTTCCGCGGCCGTTACCTGCGCATCGAGCGGATGGCAACCTCCGACCTGCGCGGCAAACCGGACGTGTAGGGCAGCCCGGCCATGCCGCTGGTCCACGCCAACGGGATCGACGTCCACTACACCGCCGAGGGGACCGGCCCGCCGCTGGTTCTCCTGCACGGCGCCAGCTCGTCCGCCCTCGAGGACTGGTCGGCGCAGCGGCCCCTCTTCCGAAAGGTCTTCCGCCTCTACCTGGTGGATCTGCGTGGGCACGCCGGGACGCGGGGTGAGATCGGCCCCCACCTTGACCTGGACGACCTGGCGGCCGACCTGCTGGCGACCGTCGACGCGCTGGGGCTTTCGACCTTCCACCTGGCAGGCTTCAGCCTGGGCGGGCTGACCGCGCTCCACTTCGCCCTGCGCCATGCCGCGCGGCTGCGCACGCTGATCCTGGTCGGGGTGGACCCGCAGCTGGAGCCGCGTGCCAGCGTGGCCCGGGTCCTGATGGACCCCGATCGGATCGCGGCGCGGGAGCCGGCCTGGGCCGAGCAGCTGGAGCGCCGCCACGCGGCGGTGCACGGGCCGGGCGCCTGGCGCGAGCTGCTCCGCTCCATCCAGGCGGGTATCCGTTCCGAGACAGCCCTGACCCCGGCTGAGCTGCGGGGCGTCCACGTGCCGACCCTGGTCGTCTGCGGCGACCGGGACGTCTTTGTGCCGCCGGACCACGCGGTGGCCTTCTACCGGCAGCTCCCCGACGCGCGGCTCTGCATTGTCCCCGACTGCGGCCACCAGGCGATGGTGCTGCGCCCCCGCCTTTTCAGCGACGCCGCCGAGCAGTTCTACCGGTCCACGGCCTCGATGGCGGCCGAACGGGCAACCTCCGGTCCCGTCCACCGCGTCTCGGGGTCCCTGCCCCGGCGGGCGCCGCTGCCGGGCGCCATGCTCCGGTCGGACGTCGGTGCCGGAACCGGGGCATCGTTCCCCGTCGGATCGTCGCCAGTTGCCCATCGGCCGCATCCCCCGCATCCTGAACGTGGAGGCCCCTCATGAGCGATCCGCAGCCTGCGTCCACAGGCCCCGAGATGAGCGCGAAGTCGGACGCACCCCGGGTTCGCGTCGCCTTCCCTGCCCCTGCCCCGGCTCCGGAGCTCGGGGGGCGGCCAGAGCTGGGCCCGGAGGCACGCACCCTGGCCGGGGTGGCGCTGGTCACCATCGACCGGCCGCGTCTTCTCAACGCGCTGGATGCCGCCACCGTGGACCAGCTGGTGGTGGCCCTGACCGGGCTGGATGCGGACCCGGCCTGCCGGTGCATCGTGCTGACGGGTGCCGGAGAGCGTGCCTTCGCCGCGGGCGCCGACATTGGCGAGATGGCCGGGGAGACCGCCGCGGGGCTGCTCGCCTCGGACCGGTTTGCGCAGTGGGAACGGATCGGCCAGCTGCGCACGCCCACCATCGCGGCCGTGCGCGGCTACGCGCTGGGGGGCGGCTGTGAGCTCGCCATGACCTGTGACATGGTGGTGGCCGCGGAGGACGCGGTCTTCGGCCAGCCGGAGGTGCGCCTCGGGATCATCCCCGGCGCGGGTGCGACACAGCGGCTGACCCGCGCGCTGGGCAAGGCAAAGGCGACCGAGCTGATCCTGAGCGGGCGCAACCTGCCCGCCGCGGAAGCCGCGGCGCACGGCCTGGTGAGCCGGCTGGTGCCGGCGGACCAAGTGCATGCCGCCGCGCTGGCGCTGGCGACGCAGATCGCCGCACTGCCTCCGCTGGCCGTGGCGGCCGCGCTCGAGGCGATCCACGCGGCGGGGGAACTTCCGCTCCGCGATGGGCTGGCGCTCGAGCGGCGTCTCTTCTACCTGCTCTTCGCGACCGAGGACCAGAAGGAGGGGATGCGCGCGTTCCTGGAGAAGCGGCCCGCGACCTGGCGGGGCCGGTAGCGCCGCCGGCCGCGCCGCCGGCCGCGCAGCGCCCCAGGCGGTTGGTCGCGCCGCCTAGAATCCGGCCCGTCTTCGCCATCTCGATTGCCCCAGGGAGCCGCCCGTATGCCTCGTGACCTGCACCGCGCCCTGCGCGAAGCTTGGATCGTCAGCGCCGTACGCACGCCGTTCGGCCGCTACGGTGGTGTCCTGAAGGACGTCCGGCCCGACGATCTTGCGGCGCTGGTGCTGCGGGCCGCGGTGGACCGGGCGGGAATCGAGGCGTCGCTGGTTGAGGACGTGGTGCTCGGCTGCGCGAACCAGGCGGGCGAGGACAATCGGAACGTGGCGCGCATGGCCGCCCTGCTCGCGGGGTTCCCGGTGGAGGTGGCCGGGCAGACTGTCAACCGGCTCTGCGGCTCCGGACTGCAGGCGATCAGCGCCGCGGCCCACGCGATCATGGTGGACGACGGGGACATCTTCGTCGCCGGCGGGGTCGAGAGCATGACCCGTTCGCCGTGGGTGATGGGCAAGCCGAGCGCGGCCTTCGAGCGCGGCACGCACGAACTGCAGGACAGCACGCTTGGGTGGCGCTTCACGAACCCGCGCATGCCGAAGGAATGGACCATCTCGCTGGGGGAGACCGCTGAGCAGGTGGCCGACCAGTACGCGGTCAGCCGCGAGGACCAGGACGCGTTTGCGCTCCGGAGCCAGCGCCGCGCGGTGGCCGCCATCGAATCGGGCGCCTTCGCCGGCCAACTGGTGCCGGTGGCGGTGCCCCAGCCGAAGGGCGAGCCCCTGGTGGTGGACCGGGACGAGCATCCGCGTGCCGACACGTCGGCCGAGGCGCTGGCGAAGCTGCGCCCAGCGTTCCGGCCGGGCGGCTCGGTCACGGCGGGCAACAGCTCGGGGATCAACGACGGGGCGAGTGCGCTGGTGCTGGTGGAGGCTGGCCGGGCGCGCGCGCTCGGGCTGCGACCGATGGCCCGGGTGGTTGCCACCGCGGTCGCTGGCGTGGACCCCTCGGTGATGGGGATGGGCCCCGTCCCGGCGGTGCGGAAGGTGCTCGCCCGGGCCGGCCTCACGGTCGAGGACCTGGACCTGGTCGAGCTGAACGAGGCGTTTGCCAGCCAGTCGGTCGCCTGTGTGCGAGAGCTGCGGCTCGACCCGGAGCGCGTGAACGTGAACGGCGGGGCCATCGCGCTGGGCCATCCGCTGGGTGCCAGCGGGGCGAGGCTGATGACGATGCTGGTGCATGAGCTGGCGCAGCGCGGCGGGCGCTACGGGCTGGCCGCGATGTGCATCGGCGTGGGTCAGGGGATCGCCACGGTGGTGGAGCGGGTCGACCGCTGACCGGTCCCGCCCCGCAGCTGCGGGATCCATCGCTGCGCCGCGGCCCACCCGCGGCCCACCCGCAGCCCACCCGCAGCCCACCCGCAGCCCGCATCGCCGCGGAGTTCTGTCAGAACTCTTGCCATAATCCGAGCTGAGTACTAGGATTAGCAGGAGCGGTCGCCCCCGCCGCTCCGCGAGTCCCGACAACCCGGAGGGTTCCACGTCCGATGCTGAACACAGAGCAAGGACCCATCGTCCCCGCGGCGCCCGTCCAGCCGGTTGTCCGGCTCACCGAGGCCGCTGCCCAGAGACTGCGCGTGCTCACGGCCGAGGAGACCAGCCCGGCCATTGGGCTGCGCGTCTACGTCTACGGCGGGGGCTGCTCCGGCTTCCGCTACGGGATGATGCTGGAGGACCAGCCCACGGTCGAGGACCTTGAGGTCGACGCCGACGGGATCCGGGTCTATGTCGACGACAGGAGTATTCCGTTCCTCGCCGGCTCCGAGATCGATTATGTCGATACGCTGATGGGCGCCGGTTTCACGGTCAACAACCCGAACGCGGTCTCCTCGTGCGGCTGCGGCAGCAGCTTCCGAACGGCCGATTCGGCTGGCACCCCGCACGCCTGCTCCTGCTGAACGTTCCCCCTGCCAGCCTGCCCTGCGTCCCGGGGCGGCTGGCAACGACAGAAGCCGCCGGACCCCACCCGGCGGCTTCTTTTTTCTGCGCTTTACTGCGCGCGAGGCTGATCGTGCCCGCCGAGGCGCCGGGAGCCTGCCGTGCCAGGCCGCCGGCCGGCCTACCCCCCCAGAGATCAGCTCAGCGACGGGCCCGTCGCCGGCGAGCCCCGGACGCCTCTGACGCATCGTCAGCCGCAGAGTCGTCGTCCGTCTCCTCTGCAGGGGCCGGGGCCGTGGAGAGGTCCCGGACCGCAGGTCGCCCCCGCCCATGCAGCCTGCGCCAGTCGCTCTCGAGGATCCCCATGTGGATCTCGTCCCAGTAGGCACCGTCGCGCCAGACAGCCTCGCGGCTGCGGCCCTCGATCTGGAAGCCAACCTTCTCGTAAGCACGGATGGCGCGCGGGTTGAACTCGAAGACACTCAGCCCCACCCGGTGCAGGCCCAGCACCTCAAAGGCGTGGCCCACCAGGAGGTCGGTGGCCTCGCTGCCGAACCCGCGCCCCCAGCAGTCGTGCTCGCCGATGGTGATATGGAAGAGGACGCTGCCGTTCTCGGGGTCCAGCGAGCTCAACGTGGTGGTGCCGATCAGCCGCTCGTCCGCGGCCAGGTGCACGGCGTAGACGAACGCGTCGGGGGCGAGCAGCCGCGACTGGAAGTAGCGGCGCACTTCCTCTTCCGAGACCGGCCCGACCTGGAAGCGCGTCAGGCGCGCCACCTCCGGGTCGCGATACCAGCGCAGCACGGCCGGGAACTGCTCCGGCCGATGCCGGCGGAGGACGACCCGGCGACCCGGGATTGTCTCGGGATGCCAGCGAGAGGAGCCCACGTCGATGCGCATCAAGGGGTCGATGCTAACCCATCGCGGGCCTGCGCCCGTGGGCCGGTTGGTTGCGCCCGTGGGGCCGCCGATCCGCGGACCGGCGGTTGCGCCCGTGGGCCGATGGACCCGTGGTTGCGCCCGTGGGCCGGTGGGCCCGTGGGCGAGGGAGGGTGCGCGCGATCCGGACCGGCCGCGCAGGGGCCGGGATGCTGACGGGCCTGCGGAAAGTCCTTCCAACGGCGAGGCCAACCCGGCATACTCGCTGCATGGAGAGACTCGTGTTCGGCTACGGTGCGGCCCAGCCCAGCTTCGACCCGTCCGTCATTGCGCCCCGGACCCGCGACGTCATCCTGTACACGGACGCCTTCGTGGTCCGTGGCACGCTCCAGGCGCGCGCGCGGCGGCTTTCGGATGCGCTCAACGCGTCCGGGGAGCCGTTCCTGGTGCTCGAACAGGTGAGCTTCGAGGCGCACGGGACCGGCCAGCTGGTGGAGCGCGCCGAGTTCGCGCAGGTCAACCTCTCCACGGTCCTCTTCGCCTACGAACCAGGCGATCAACTGGAAACGCCGCCCGAGCTGCGGACGGTCAAGGTGGCCCAGCCGGCGTTGATCAGCCTCCCGCCGTTCCGGCTGGTGGGAGACATCCATGTGCTGCCCGAGCGCGACCTGCGACAGGCGCTCGTTGAACTGCTCGGGCGGTTTGTGCCCTTGACGGCGGTCACCTTCTCCGCGCCGTCCCTGGGCGTCCCGCGCACCGGCGTGGCCATGGTGGCGTTCAACCACGCGCGCTCCCAGATCCTGGCGCCGTTCACGGGGGAGACCGAGGACGCCCCGGGCCTCAGCGGTTGAGCGGCAGGTCCAGGCGGGGCCCCCATTCCGCCCAGCCCGCATCGTAGACGGCCACGTCCGGGTAGCCCATCAGGGCCAGCGTGAGCGCGACCTTGGCGGCCCCGATCCCGGTTCCGTCGTAGACCACGATGCGGCGCCCGCGCGCCACCGCGGCCCGGGCGAGGACGCGCCCCATTGCCTCCGGCCCAAGGAGGTGCTGGCCGTCTTCCTCGGTCAGCAGGACAGCCGGCAGGTTCACGGCGCCGGGGAGTCGCCCCAGGCGGCTCGAGTCCCCCTGCCGGCCGGCAAAGTCGGCGGGGTTGCGTGCGTCGATCAGCTGCACGTCTCTTGATCCGATCAGGCTGCGCACGTCGGCCGTGGAGAGGCGGCGTCGCGGGTCGAGCCGTGGCGTGAAGGTGCTCGGCTCGGGGGCGAGCTGGGCCGTGGAGGAGGGCCGTCCGCTCGAGACCCAGGCGGGCCAGCCGCCGTCCAGGACGCGGGCCGAATCGAAGCCGTAGGTTTGCAGCCCCCACCAGACGCGGCTGGCGTACAGGGCGGCCGTGTCGTCGTAGCAGACCACGGTCATGCCGTCGGCAACGCCAGCCCGGGACATGGCGGCTGCGAACCGGTCCGGGCCGGCGAGCTGCAACGGCGTCGGGTCGTCCGGGTCGGCCAGCTCGGTCATCCAGTCGAGAAAGACGGCGCCGGGGACGTGCCCTTCCGCGAAGAGCTGGCGGGCCGTCCCGTCTGCGCGCCAGCGACAGTCGAGAATGCGCACCGACGAGCGCGCCACCTCGGCCGCGATCCAGTCCACGGAGGCGAGCAGCTCCGGCCGGGCGTACGCAGCGGGCATGGCCGGTATCATACCGGCCCATGGATCGCCCGGGTCCCGAAGAGGAAGCGCGGATCGCGGCCGCACGTGCCCAGCTGCCGGCCCTCGAGTCGGCGATCTACCTCAACACCGGGACGTCCGGGCCGCTCCCGCTCGAGGTGGACCGGGCGATGCGCCAGCTCCAGGACTACGAACTCCGCTATGGGCGAGCCGGCCCGGATGCGCACGAGGAGCTGGTGGCCCGGATGGCCGAGTGCCGTGCGGCCGTGGCGGCCATCCTGCACGCTTCGCCTGACGCGGTGGCGCTGACCCGCTCCACCACCGATGGGCTCAACGCGGCGATCTGGTCGCTCGGCTGGCGCGCTGGCGACGAAGCGGTCACGACCTCGATCGAGCACCCGGGGCTGCTGGCGCCGCTGGCGGCCCTGCGCGAGCGAGGGGTCCGGGTGCGGGTGGCTGAGGTTGGCGACGGAGGGGATGACGACGCCACGCTCGCGGCGATCACGCGCGCGGTGGGCCCGCGGACCCGCCTGGTGGCCCTCTCGCACGTCTCCTGGCTCACCGGGGCCGTGCTGCCGGTGGGGGCCGTCGCGGAGGTCGCGCGGTTGGCCGGCGCCTGGTGCCTCGTCGACGGGGCTCAGTCGGCAGGGGCAATCGACGTCGACCCGGCCTCGGTTGGGGCGGATTTCTACGCCATCCCGGCCCAGAAGTGGCTGCTGGGGCCGGAGGGAATGGGGGCGCTCTGGGCATCGCCGAGGGCAATCGCCGAAGCGTGGCAGCCCTACGCGGGCTGGTGGACCACGGACGAGGCGACGGCCCATCCCGGCACGGGCAGCTCCGGCACGGGCAGCTCCGGCACGGGCAGCTCGGGCATGGGCGGGTCGGGCATGGGTGGCTCGGGCACGGGCGAACTTCGACCCTGGGGCGACGCCCGGCGGTTCGACACCAGCGGGTTTCATCGCCCGTCAGTGGCCGGGTTCGGGCGCGCCGCCGGCTGGCTTGCCATGCACGTGGGCCTGCCCTGGATCTACGAGCGCGGCCCGCGGCTGGCGGCGGCCGTAGCCCGGTCCCTGGGGGAAACCCGGGGCGTCACGGTGCTGACACCCGCCCGGCGGATGGCAACGCTGGTCGCGTTTCGGATCGCGGGCTGGCCGGCCGAGGAGGCCAGCAACGCGCTGCAGCGACGGGCCTTCGTCTCGGTTCGGACGCTGCCGGGCCGCGATGCGCTGCGGGCCAGCGTGGGGTGGTTCAACACGGAGGCCGAGCTGGAGCGGTTTGTGGGGACGGTCGCCGAAGTTGCCCGGCACGCGCCGGACGACTTCCCCCGCCGGGCGGAGCTGACGATCCTGGGCGATTGATCCCGGTGGCCCGCCGCGGCCCGTGATCCGCGGCCGGGCCTCGGACGTCGAAACCAGGCCATCTGGCACCCAAACCCGGTAGTAATGGCCTCCCTATGGGCAGGCCTTTGGCCTTAGCATGCCGTATGGTAGCTGCAGCATTGTTGCGGCCCGCTGGCGCGGATCGGCCCGGCCGGCTGGCCGCGGATCCGGAAGTGTGGAGGTCGCTGCGCCTTGGATGTTCCCGCCACCTACGTCCACTGGTGGTTCGTCCTGGTCTCCGTTCCCAACCTGCTGCTCGTGTTGGGGATGATTGTGGTCTTCGCCCTGGCGCTTCTCGCTCCGTTCCCGTTCCATCGCGATACCGACCCGGAGGAACGCCGCCATGAGTGAACAGCCGCGCTCGGCGGGATCGGTCGGTTGGACGGCTGCGATTCGCCACTTCCTGGAGGAGCGCCTCCCGCTCGAGAACCTGCTCCCGGAGCGGCAGCCGTACTTCGTCGGTTCCTGGGTCTACGTGTTCGGCGTGGTCACCCTGGCCGCCCTGGCGTGGGTGGTGGCAAGCGGGGTGGTGCTGGCGTTCTTCGGGCCCCAGTGGTGGCACGAGACGGGCGCCGGGCACTTCGTGAACAGCCTGCACTTCTGGGCCGTCCAAGTCTTCTTTGTCTTCATGGTCCTCCACCTGTGGGGCCAGTACTTCATGGCCGCCTGGCGCGACGGGCGGGCCTCCACCTGGATGATCGGGGTGGTGATCTTTGGGGTCAGCGTGGTGGCAGCATTCACCGGGTACCTGTCGCAGCAGAACTTCGATGCCCAGTGGATCGCGGTCAACGCCAAGGACGCCACCAACGCCACCGGCGTGGGCGCCTTCTTTGACGTGCTGAACTTCGGGCAGATGTACGGGCTGCACGTGATGCTCTTCCCGATCCTGGTCACGACCCTGGTTGTCCTGCACGTGGTGCAGGTACGCATGCGGGGCGTTGTCAAGCCCATCGATCCGGCCGGCACGACGGCACCGGAGGAGCGGCCGTGAGCGGCACCACGCCCGGGCAGGGCGGGTACTACGCCGGAATCCGCACGGTCCCGTATGACCTGGTCAAGGAGCTTGTCCTCGCGCTCGCCGGTTCGGCGATCCTCATCGTGGTGCTGGCCGGCGTGCTCTCTTCCCCCGACGAACCGCCGGTCACCATCCAGAGCTGGGCCCGGAACGCCCCGGTCGACTTTGTGACCACCGCCACGTCCGAGCTCGCGGGCACCAGCACCACGGCCGGATATGGACCGCCGTACACCAGCACCAGTGGCGTCAGCCAGGCCATTGGCCCCCTCGCGCCCGCGGAGCTGGCCGGTGTCAGCACACCGATTGACACGGCCAAGGACTTCGTGCTCGATCCGCTCTCCTACGCGACGCCCGGCAACCCCGCGCTGGCCAGCGCTCTCCAGCAGTACCAGAGTGCCTCCAGCGGCACGCAGCAGGCCTGGCTGACGGCGTACACGAAAGCCCTCGGAAACGCCACCGTCGCGAACGGGCAGGTGACCGTTGCCCCTGGGGCCTATGGTCCGGTCCCGGCCCTGATGTCCAATCTGCTCGATGTCGCCCGCACCGGCGGCCTGGACGGTCTGCTGCTGTCCAACGGCCGGTTCTTCCAGACGGATTACCCCGGATCCACCGAACCTCCGGCTGACCGGGTCGGTTGCGGGCTGAACCGG
>JBMFSS010000008.1:0-90009 GCA_049967415.1 Candidatus Limnocylindrales bacterium | reverse complement strand
CTGTCCCGGCCACCCGCGCTGTTACACCAAGTATGGGGACGTGACCCGGTGCAGCTCGAGATCCAGCTGAGGGCGGGGACATTCCCGCTCCAAGACCAAAACGTGGTGCCATGCACAGAGTCTGCATAGTACGTGCTCGCTCCTGCGCTTTGGTAGCCGCTCGCCGCGATCCAGTGATCGATCTGGATGTTCGTGGGGTGCCCCACCAGGTGGGGCGTTGACCCGTTGGCGAGTTCGCGCACCGCAACGGCGAGCGGGTGGTGATTGTCGATGTCGTAGACGAGCCAAGTCGTGTAGTTCGTCGCCCCCGACGAGACCGCATACCAGGCGGGCGTCTTCCATGTGTTGAGCGTGGAGAGCATGGGGTGGGGGTAGCCCGAGTAGTAGTACCAAGGCGTGTTCCCAAGGGTGTCGGTGCACAAGAAACCGGTCGCGCACTGGCCCGCGAGGTGCGACTGCGATAGTGATAGACCGCCCGGCCCCGAGCTCACGGCGAGGTACTTCAGCATCTCGTAGGCGGTGGCAGGGCCACAGTAGGTGGTCGTCGACTGCGCGTATTGCGACATCGAAAGCGTCCCGCTCGTGGCGAGCGGAGCAAGGTCTACGACGGCGATTTCCCCGCCCGTCAGCCCGCCGTACTGAGCGAGGAATGCGTCGTTCTCGCGAGCGAAGCCGGCCCGGTCGAGCGTTCCGGCCCGCACCTTCGCATAGTCAGAGACGAGGTGTGAGCGCAGCTCGTAGAAGGCCTGCTCCGCTGGCGTGCGGACCACCGGACCGCCGGCCGTCGGACCGCCCGTGATCGAGATCGGTGGCGCCGACGGCGCGGGGTCCGCGGCTGCTGTCGGGCCCGCGGCCGCTGCGGGGGTGATCAAGAGGAGCGCGCCTATCAGAGCAGCGAGCGCTGAGCGCATGACCAGTCGAGCCATCGGTGGCTTCCTCCCTGCTTGCTTGTGGGTTCCACGAGACGCAGGGTGATGGTGGCGCGCGACCGTGGTGAACGGGCGCGTGATAACCCGCATGACCAGGGAGGTTTCCCGCAGGCGGGCATGCGGTTCTCGACCCCTTCGACGACGTTCGTTTCGCTCGCCCGATCAGGCCGCTCTGGGCAGCCGCGCCGGCTACGTCACCATTTGGTTTACCTTGACGGCGACGGTATCGAGACCCCGCGATACTCAGAGACATCCGGCCGGCAAATGGGTTCCAGGAACGGAGCCTCAACGACATCGCCCCATCGCGGCATCACTTCCCCGGCTCAATCCACCCTTGCCGCACGGCCAGCAGGGCGAGCTCAGTCCGCGTCGCGACCCCGTAGCGCCCGAACAGCCGCCGCAGGTGGCTCTCGACCGACTTCTCGGTCAAACCCAGCCGCGCGCCGATCTCGTCGTTGGAGTAGCCGGCGGCAAGGAGCCGGATCACCTGCAGCTCTCGCTCCGAGGGCGGACGCGGGGCCTGCCTCGCGTCGTCGATGGCCGCCGCGCTGAAGGCCGTGCCGCTGGCCGCCACCCTCCGGATCGCAGCGACGATCTCCGCGAGCGGTGCGGTCTTGGCCAGGTAGCCTCGCGCGCCGAGCTCGATGGCGCGGGCGTGGAAGCCCGGGTAGTCGTAGGAGCTGAAGAGGATGACGGCGGGTCCCCCCGGGCGGGCGCAGCGACGGAGAATCTCGAACCCGGCCGGCTGGCCCCCCAGCTGGATGTCCACGAGCGCGACGTCCGGCATCTGGCGCTCCAGCAGCTCGATCGCCTCGGCCAAGAACCCCGCCGTGCCCAGCACATGCAGGTCTGGCTCTCGTGCGAGGAGCGCGGCCAGGCCGGAAGCCGTCGCGGGATGGTCGTCGACGATCGCGACGCCGATCAGCCCGGCCATCGGACCGCCACCAGCGTGCCGCCGCCCGGCCGCGGGCCAATCGAGAAGGCGGCCCCGATCGACTCCGCCCGCTGCCGCATGTCGGCCAGGCCCAAGTGGCCCTCTCGCAGGGCACGGTCCTCCGCACCGGCCGGCATGCCGATCCCGTCGTCGCCCAGCTCGAGCGCTACGTGGGTAGCGTCCACGTCGACGCGCAGGCGCACCGTCCGCGGCCCAGCGTGCAGGAGCGCGTTGTCGAGCGCTTGCTGGGCGACCCGGTAGACCGCAAGCTCCACCTCGTGGGGCGGGCGCGTCTCCGGATCGTCGTGGGAGCCCCCTACCACGTCGAGCTCGACCGACACCCCCGTTCGCTCCTCGACCCGTTCGGCCAGCCACTCGAGGGCGCGCACCAGTCCCAGCTCCTCGAGGACGGCCAGGCGCCGCTCGCTCATCAGGTCACGCAGCTCGGCGGCGATTCCGCGGAGGCGCCGGGCGGCTTCTTCAGGCGACGCGCCCGCCTCGATGTCGCGGATGACGGCCGAGAGGTCCGGCAGCACGTCGGCGTGCAATTCGCCCGCCAGTCGTGACCGTTCGCGCTCGATCGCCGAGAGCCGCGTCCGTGCCCGCCCGGGCACGAGCTCGTCGGCGAGCAGTGCCAGGGTCGAGCCGGTCATAGGGCTCCACGCGTGCTGGCGAGCGTGCGCGCGGCGCCACGCCGCGTGCACGACGCCCGCCACTCCGAGCGACGTCAACCCCGCCATGACCAGGACGGACAACCACAGCAGGGTCCGCCAGTCGTCCAGGCGGTCGAGGTACGCGACTCCCCACGCGGCCAGCACGAGCGCCACCACCGCTCCCGCGAGGACCGCCACTCGCGGATGCAGCCGCCGACGCCGATCAGATGCGTAGAGGGCCCCGGCAACCGGGCCGGCGAGGAGTAGCGCGGCGTTCATAGGCGGGTCGAAGAGCAGCGTGGCGTTGAGCGTGGTCACCGAGAGCGAGCCGAGCGCACACAGCCAGGCCAGATTCGGAAGGCGGAAGGCCGCCAGCACCGCCAGAAGTAGCGCGATGCCGGCGGTCGTCAGGGGCTCGCCGCTCGGCGCGAGCTGGAGACGCGAGATGGCGATCCGGATCGTTCCGTCGGTCACGAGGAGGCTGTCCCAGGCGACGGCGGGATCGGCCCCCGCTGGCCCGACGCCGATCACCTCCATGCCCGGACGCACGCCAGCGTTCCAGACCGGCCCGCCGATCGGGACGGCGGCCACGACCCAGGTGTCGCTGCCCGGACGCGCGATCGTCAGCTCGTTGGCCGGTGGACCGATCACCACGATCCAGGCGAACAGAGCGAGCGCGGCGCATGCCAGCGCGAGCGCGGTGCCGAGCACGAGATCGAACCGTCGGCGGCGTGCGGAGGGAACGCCTCGTCGTGGCCGTGACTCGGTCATCGAAGACTTCCCGGGCGGCGGCGCATCAGTGGGCACCTCTCGATCATAGACGGCTCCTCACGCGGGGCGTCAACCTCGGCGTGCGCTCCCCGTCCGTTGCGGGATTCCCCGCCATGCCCATGGCGGGTGTTCGTGCTGGTATCCCGGCTCCGAGCGAACCAGCATGGCGGCGCGTTCCAGGGAGTCACGGGAGGCGCAGAAGTATCGACAACTCGAGCGGCACGAACTACCCAGGCCGGCGCTGGCTCGGGCTCGCCGTCGCCCTCGCGCTGGCGGCGCTGGTCCTGCCGGCCCAGGCGGGAGCCAGCGCGGTGCCGGATCTGTCCGCGACCCTCGACGGCCGCCCCATCCCGCCGGGCGAAGTCGCCCGTCACGCCTGCCACGATCGCGATGCCCCACTCATCCGCTGCTTCGGCACGCTCGCCGCGCTCGAGGCCGACGAGCAGGCCGCGCGCTCCACGGCGCGCTCCGCGTCGCCGGCGACGCTCCTGAGCCCCTACGTGCGCTGGCACCAGGACGCCAACTACGGCGGCGCCTCCTTCGACGCCTACAACAACTACGCCGATCTCGCCACGATCGGCTGGGACAACATCATCAGCTCCTTCAAGCCGCTCAACGGGGGCCATCCGGTGTGGTGGCAGGGCGCCAACGACACCGGCGTCCTGTGGGACTGGGGCACCGTGGCCCAGCCCACCCTCGGCGTTGCCAACGATCAGTTCTCCAGTGTCAGCAAGAAGTGAACGGGGGAGCTCGGTGCCAACGCGGCCAGACGCACAAGTCCGAGCGCCGGCATCGAGGCCAACGCTGATCGAAACGCAGCCAATTCCCAATGACCAGCAGTCTGAAGGTCACCCACGGTCCAGAAGAAGACGGAGATGAGGCCTATCGGGACAACACGCGCCATGCCCTCTCAGTTCCGACGAGAACCGAGTCAGCGAAGGAGGTTCTTGTTCATGCGCGTGACCTCGGGTCAAGTCATCAAATAGAGACGCGCAATGCTCCGTCAACGACGACGATCAGTCATGACTTTCATCCCCGCGGTCCTGGCCCTTGCCTTGCTTCCAGTCGCTGTGCCCGCGGCAGCACAGCAAGCGGCCGCGTGGGATGGAACGGCTGCGGCTTCCTACGCTGATCAGCACTGGAGCGAATGTGGAGGCGATCAGCCGGGCTTCCCCACCTATCCGGCGCCAAGTCCGTGGACCTGCTTCGGCGCGGACTGCACCAACTTTGCATCGCGGGCAATGAATGCGGGTGGTTACCCGCAGGTCAATCTGAATTCATGAAACAACTGGTACTACACAAACTCGGTGGTCTTCAGCACGAGTTGGGTGAACACCCCATATCTGTACGCATTCCTGGTCAACTACGAGAAGTCTTATGGCCATCTGGGTGGGACTCTGGTGACAATCACCAACGGCGCCCGATCGACGGATACCTACAACTCCCTTTCCAAGGGAGACTTGTTGTACTTCGACTGGACGGGAGATGGCACCCTGGACCACATGCGAATTGAGGCCGGCTATCCAGAGCCCGGATTCAGGGGCAGGAGCAGCACGTACGACGGGTCCTATGGAGCAGTCGGCGACTACGCCGACCAACACACGCCGGCACGTTACCACGACTTCTGGAACGGCTACTACCAGATGGATGCGACGACGCAAGCGACAGTGCGCATCTACCAGGTCCACATCGGCTAGCCGCAGCCAGCTGCTTGGAGTTCTCGACCGTCAAGACGCTTGAATCAGTCGTTCGATCGGAGGTAAGTCCGTGAATCGCCCTGGCACAGACGCACCACGCTTGGCGGCGCGATCACGTCCCGTCATGGGCATGCTCGCCCTTGGCCTGGTCGTAGTCGCGAGCCTCTCGATTGCATCCTCCTCCACAACTGCGCAAGATAGTGCGGCTCTCAAGAACGCGGTGCGTGACGCGATAGCTATCGATCAACAGATGACCGCACTGCCGGCCGGTTTCGAGGTGGGACATGCGACCGCACATGCCCGTTCTGAGCTGCGATCCCGCATCGCGACCGACTACCGAGCGCACTTCACTGGGGCCGCTTTGACAACCCGGCTGAACGGTCTCCTAGCGTGGGCCGACCGTGTCAGCAAGGCCCCCGGCGACACCCACCTGCTACAATTTCGCATGGGCCAATTCCAGGCGGATCAACCAATGGTGAGCGGCGACACCGCCACCGTCTCGGGTTCATGCGTCATCTTCGAGAAGATGGGCGCCGAGAACACCGGTGGCAAGACGATGACGTGGGGGGGCACGATCACGTTCGCTTTCACAGCCCAGGTAGTCCAACGGGATGGCACATGGCTGGTGTCAGACTTAGCGGAGCAACAGACCGATTACCAGCACGATCCTACCCTCGAGCAAGGGATGGACGGTGCACCGGCACCCGGAGCGACCAAGTCGATCCCGGCGAGCTACGCCCCCATCGTTGTCAACCCGGCGAACCCGTAAATCCCATCCACTTACTGAACGGGTGCAAGGCACTACCCGGCTGCGCTTGCACCCGTTGGCACCTGCTCTGGAGACGCCCTCGTCCTTGCCACACCCGCACAGCGGGCCAGACCGGATGGAAGGACCGATAAGCGGGGCCGCTCAGCTCGTGCTCCCCCGCGTGGGATGGTCGTCGGCAGTTGCAGAGCTCTGGACTGTGGCCGAAGCAGTGTCGGGCGTCCCCTCGCTTGGAACGAATCGGGCGATGTGTCGCCAGCTGGACTCGGTCCTTCCCTCCACCCCGCCGCTGGCAGATCGAAGCGAAGGGACGAGGGCGACCTGTCTGGCCTGAAAGCGACGGCGTGAATGACGTGACACGTACAAGAGTGAGACGGATCCTCGCGCTCCTGATCGCCACCGGCGTGGCCCTCAACGTTGCGGGTGTGGCGCGCTATCCCGGCGGACCCCTGCAGGCCACCGGCAGCCGATCCGGTCTGCTCTGGCTTCGGCTGGGGGCTGGACCTGTCGCCTTCCCCACGTGGATGCCCACAGGGAGCCTGGCGCCGGGTCAGCACATTCTCCTCGCCGAGACATGGATGAAGATGGAGTGGCCGCTGGACGCGGTCGTCGAGCGGGTCAAGCCATCCTGGATCGGAACCCCACCCGCCGTCTCCGCCGTGCTCGTACGGGCCGCCGATCCCAATGCGGCGGGCGCAACCACGATCTCGCCCAACACCCTATTCGTGGGGCGCGGCACGGGGGGCGTCTTCGCCCCGCCTCCGGTTCGCGTTGCTCCGCGGAGCTGCTGCGAGCCTGACGATCAGATCGTGGTCGAGATCGATGGCGCACGATGGGGGTTCTTCCACCTGGCCGGGTTCTGGATCGACTACCGGGCCGGGCCGTTCACCTTCCATGCGTTCGCCCCCTCGGGAGATGCGTTCCGCCTGACGATGCCGGCGCCGTGAGCGCCCGTCGGCTCGCACCACCCAACCCCTGCCAGGCTCATGGTCAGCGACTATGGTCATCTTGGCGGTGTGTGACGGATGGATGAGCTGACGGTGATGGCGAGTCGCTTCAGGGCGGAGTGCGTCGCGCTGCTCGACAGGGTCGAACGCACGAACGTCTCGATCGTGGTGACGAAGCGCGGCCGGCCGGTCGCGCGCGTGGTGCCGCTCGATGAAGCCGAGGCGCCCCCCCGATACCCACGGATCCGTGCGGTTGCTCGTCACCGAGGATCAGGCGTACTACGAAACCGCCGAGCCCTGGGACGTGGACGCTGGCGGCCGATGACCGTCCTTGCCGACAGGCACGCGCTACTCTGGCGGAAGGGAGATCCGGCGCGCCTCTCCCGCGCCCCCCATCGAGCGCTCGAGCGCGCGCGGCGCGGACGTCTGGCGGCCACCCCGCGACCGCTACTGTCATCTTGGCTAGGTCTGCGTTTCGCGTGTGGCGGGCATCCAGCCGACCAGGCTTCCGATCAGGAGCGGGACTGTGCCGGCGCGCTGCAGCGCGGTCCCGACGCGGAAGAGGACTGCCGTATCGGGCTCTACGCCCAGGGCAATGAGCCACCGCCCATCCGGCGATAAGAGTGGCGTCCCTGGCGCGGCCGCCTGGACGGCCCCGATCCGGCAATCGAGACGGAGATGCATACTAGCGAGCGAGAAGCGGCACACTCGGACCTCTTCGGCCGACGTGTCGTAGAAAGCGAGTTCGCTGGCGGCCGCCGACGGACTCCGGGCCAGGATGCTAGTGACCGTCACAGCGTCGGTCGAGGCATCCCACAGCATAAGCGGCCCGTCTTCCTGGTCCCAGACGAGGTGCTCCTCATCGAGCCACGCGCAGGCACCCAAGTTCGAGCGCTGCCCGGGGATGAGCCGCAACGTCCCGGATTCCTCCACGAGATACAACCGCTCGCCGCCGTCCGCCACCACGAGACGCCCGGCGGCCGACTCGCACGCGACGAAGGCCGTCTGCCACGCTTCCGTCGACGGCAGCGACAGGTGTCTCTCTACCACAAGGCGGGTGCCCACCACTCGACTGCCAAGCAGCGCCGGTGAACCGCTTCGTGACGCGAGGAACACATCCCGCGGCTCGAAGGTGACTGTCCAGACGCCCGGCGGAATCTCGATGCGCGTCCGCGTTGAACCCTCGAGCCTCCAGAGCCCTTGGTCGGCGCCAAGGTATACCCACTCCAACAATGCCGGCGGTGTGCCGCGATCGACGTTGTCGCTGGCGGGACTCCGTGGCGGCGAAGCCGTGGCGCGCACTGCCACCGGCGACGGGGTTACGGTCCCCGATGACGAGAATGGGGCTGGGCTCGTGCATGCCACGAGCCCAGCGATGACGAGTGCCACCGGACTGAGCGAGCGCCTCGTCACGTTACGAGACCGTCGTCCCGCCAACAAGATCCCCACTGCCCGCGTCGACCCAGAAGGCACCCTCGAACTGCTCAGCTGGCGACAGGGTGACTGTGAAGGGAACGCTCCATACGAGCTGCGCCACCGGCGACGGCGCATCCGGTAATGTCGGATCGGCGAAGTTGTTCGCCTGCCGCTGTCGCGGATCAGCGGAATTTCCCCAGGGTTGGTCACTGACACTCCCCAGGTCTCGGGCACCCGGATCGGGCCTCTCTGACCCGTCAACGAGTGGGCCATGGTGCTCGGCCCCGGCCGAACGGGGCTGATACACGGGAGGCGGTGTCCAAGACACCCGTCCTCAGGGATGTGGAGGGAACGGAGTGCACGGCGCACCGCTAGGCGCGCACACGTGTGCGCCAGGCCGGCGATCCACGCGACTACGTAATCCATCTCTCATCTCCCCTGGGCGGCGGGGCTGCGCCGGCTGGCTCCCCGCTCACCGGCCTTGATTGAGCGCAGTCGCGAGGTCTGCCACGCGGATCCCGGCAATCATCGCCGGCGTAGGCGGGTCGGCGTACTCGTCGTACTCCGTGAACCAGACGACCCAGCCGTCCCTTATCCCAACCATGCCGACCGCCGCCGTCCCTCCAATTCCAACTGGCGCACCCATGCCGGGCGACCACACGGAGAGACGGGCAGGAACCTTCAGCCCGGCCCAATCCGACCGCCACGCCACGAATCCGCTACCGGTCGCCGGCCATGCCGAACCCGTGAGGTCGCCGTGCGGGCTCGGAGTCAGCGCGACGGGCGCAACATCGTCGATGCGCGCGGCCATCACCCGGTCAGAGCGTCCGTGCCCGGCAGGATCCGACACCCAGGTGAGGATACCGTCATGGGCATCGAGTTCATACGCATCCTTCGCAACCAGGAGGGGCGCTGGATGCGAGGGGGTCGACAGCCAAGCGTTTGCGGTCGTCATGAGTCCTGCACTGTCGACCTTGCCGGATGAGTAGAAAACCGCATCCCCGGACAAAGCAACCTTGTACGCTCGTCCGTCGGTCTCGATTGTTCGGATCAGGCGAGCGCCGGGCAGGCTCCGCACCTCGATCGCGTCCGACCCGCCCGAGTTTCGCCTGACCAAGGCCAGGCGGCCGTCGCCTGCCGCCAGGTTGTAACTGGGGTCTCCGTGGCCATCGAGCACCGTACTGAGATCCCCCGAAGTCACGCCAAGCGAGCGAATTCGCCATTGCTCGGACTTCCCCTCCATCCAATACACGACCGTCCCATCGATGACCGGCTCCCAGACGTGCCATCCCTCGGTCGCGGTGTGGATCTTGCGCACGCTGCCGCTCGCAACATCGGCGAGGAAGATCATCTCGTTGTACTTGCCCTCCGGTCCGCGCGCGTCAGTGAAGACGGCACGCGGGCCGCTGGTGTGGAGCCGCAGCACGCGGAGGTTGTTCCGGAGAATGGCGGTATGGAGCGCTCCGTCGGGCAGGTCGACCACGGCCATCGCACGCCACCCCTGTCCTGGCGGATACGAGTCGCTGGGCCATGGCGCCAGAGTCGGCCAGGTCGCGGGCGCCGCAGTCGGCGGCAGGGCACCGTGTGGCCACTCCGCGTATGGAGTGCCCGTCGCCGGCAGCGCCATGGTAGCTGGGGTGGTATCCACTGGACTCCCGCTCGGGTTGACGCGTGGTGAGCCTGAAAGGGTTGCGGTGCAAGCTGAGGTCAAGAGGAGCGTGCCAGCCACGATAAGGGCCGGCACGCTCCGCAAGAGAGTCATCAGTACCACTCGGGTCCGAGCGTCGCGTTCCAGTAGTTCTGCAACGTCAGGGTGAAATGGCACGCCCGATCGGCAGAGGAACTGTAGCCGGGCCCCACGTAGCAAGTACCGTCGGTCTGAACGTAGGTCCATGGATCGTAGACCTTCACCGCCGAGCTGGGGGAGTCGTACCCAATAGCATCAGAGGCGTGTCCCACCACCGTGGTCCCCGTGTTGTGGTCGGGCCAGTAGGGACTATCCCAGTTGACACGCACAAATGTCGGCCAGCTGTACGTACCCACATCGTAGAGGATGTAGTTCCACAAGCTCGACGAGCTGGTAACGTCAATGTTCGTGTAGAGCCAATCCGACGGCGTACGAGCGTGCTTCTGCAGTTCAGTGTTCATGCATTGACGACCGGTTTCCGCGTTGGTTCCGGTGCAAGCGTAGATCGCGTCCTGTCCCGCCTTCACCGACGGCGTCGCGTACCCCCCGAACTTCGTGTCGAGGATGGTCTGATTGCTCGCTGCCAGGCAGTAGTAGGTCGTCTTCTGATGGTACTTGTTCATGACTAGCGTTACCGCCGACGGCACCAGCGGCGTGGCGGCTTGAGACTGCTGGCGCGATGTGAATGCTGCAAAGTCCGCTGCCTTCGCCGCCACAACGGCCGGATCCTGCACGACGGTGGCTGGGTCGTACGTAACGCTGGACGGGGTGGAAACCGGCTGGTCCACCGGCGACGGGTCCCAGGCAGCGGCCGTCGTGGGCAGCAGGCTCAAGGTCATCACAGAGCATACCAAGGCAGTCGCGATTCTCGTTCTCATGTGCTGATCCCTCCCTTGTCGTTCTTGATCCGGCTTGACGTCGGGTCATCTCCAAACGCACTGGCGTGTTCTCAGCTGCCTCAGGACATGTGGAACCTCATTTCTTCTGCACGCTCACGATCCGGTTGTCGGCATTGCCCAGAGTGGCCTCGGGCGAGGTGCCCCAGTCCCACATGACACCCGTGTAGTTGGCGCCCTGGAACCAGATCGGGTGACTGCCGTTCACGGGCGTGAACGAGCCGATCTGGTCCTCCCAGCCGATGACGGAGAGATCGGGGTACGGGTCGTAGGCATCGAGGAAGGCGCCGACGTAGTTCGCGTCCTGGAACCAGCGTACGAAGGGGCTCAGGAGCTGCTGCGGGGCCAGGGTGGGCGTCGGTGCACCCTGCTCGTCGGCTTCGAGCTCAGCGCGCGAATGGAAGCAGCGGATGACCGGATATTCGCGGTCGTGGCAGTGGTAGCTCGCGGCGGTGCTGAACGGTATCCGCTGGGCTCCGAGATACGCGACGAGCGCCGGTCCCCCCGGCGACGCTGCCGCGGCACCGGCGCTCGACACCGATAGCGCGAGTCCACCTGTCAGCGCAATCGACGCCACCAGCCGGGCCAACGGCCCCCGGCGTCCAGTCATCTGTCTCGACCTCGTGTGGGCGAGCGAGGGGACGCGCCACCAGTGTCCGACGCGTCTGGATCGCGGTCGAGGCCAGAGATCACGCCATCAGGTGGGCGGAGAATCACGCCATGGAGCTGGACGCGGGTAGGATGGGGGTGCGGCGGTCAGGGACGCGACGAGCGCGGGCAACAGGCAAGCGCTGATACCCCAGGGCGACTCGGGCCGCAGCGCCGGCAACGACGAAGGCGTGGCGGCCGGCTGATGTCCCCACCCTACAGCCACAGCTGGGGCAACTGATCACGCCACGGAAGGGTGGGCCAGACGGCACCGAGCGGCGTGGAGCGAAGCGAGTGGCGGTTCGACGGCCCACCCCGCCGTGCGGGGAGCCCACCCACGCGCCACCCATGCGCCACCTGCACGGAGTCCCCCAGCCCGTCACGCGTCCCCGAATGGACTGGAGCCGCCGGAACAAGAAGACTGGGCGGCTGGCTGCCGGCGAGCGGCACTGAAGATGTCCTCAGGCCGAGACCTTAGTTGATCGCCGTGACGTCGAGCGTGTGCTCGCCGGCGCATAGATGGTCGAATGGCTGCCACGACAGGGCCCCGGAGACTGTCACCGAGTCCCCCATCCTGATGAGGCTCCCGTTGGGTCCGTGAAGGCCGTGCTCGTCTGCCTCGTAGCCAGACGGCAGATGCCGAAGCCAGTAGCGATCAGTGGCGTCCCTATGCGGCACGAGGACGTAGAGACAGGCGCCGTGGGAGCCCTCGAGCGTCCCCGTGACGGTCGCGCTTCCGCTCGCGCAGCCCGAGACGAGGAGTGCCGCACAGATCGCAGCGCAGACCGCACGCCGAAGCCGTTCCACCTTGACACTCGACCTGGCGCGATCGGCGCCCGCAGCGTCTCCGTCGAGTCGGGCATGGAAGAGGGCGGCGACCCCCTTGCGAGTCGCCGCCCGCCACGGAGATCCTTGTCGGATCATTCCGCGATGGTCCTCTCTCAGCGCTTCGCCAGGATCGCCGATGCGGTCGCCGCTTGTCGAACGAGGCCTGCCTTGATCGCATTCAGCTCCGCGCCGTGCTGGCTGATCGCCTCTCGCTGGTAGGCGGCGTCGACGGCCATTCGGATTCCGACGAGGTTGGTGGTCTTCTTGCAGTTCACGTCGGCCACGGCGACCGCGATCTCCTCGGCGGAAGCCTTCTCGCCGCTCCACTTCGGGTCGTTGTTCGCCTCCATTGGGGTGCTGTAGTGGTAGCCGGAGCCCGCCATGCATTCGCTCCACTTCGCGAACGCGGCCACGACTCGGCTGTCGCTCTTCGCAGCCGTCCAGGAAGCGAAGGAAAGCTGATCCGGCATGCTGAGATCGGTCGCTCCTTCGACCTCGCGCTGCGCAGCGCCGAAGCACCCGCCGTCCGGAATCGTCTTCCCGTTGAAGATACCGCCGCCGGACTTCGCCGCCACGACGTTGTAGTAGTCGTCCGATAGCTTCATGTTTGCGTAGGCTGCCTCGCTCGCGAGCTTCTCCCCGTACGAGTGGTAGCCCATCTGCTTCGCGTGGCCCACGTCCAGCAGGCCGTATAGACGGTAGTGCGCCGGCTGCCCAGCGTTTGGCACGTCGGCGGGACTCTTGTCCCACGCCGGCGCGGCGAACTGGAAGCCGAACTGCTCGACGCAGCTCTTAGTCAGCGCGTATTCAGCTCGAAGCACGACCTGTCGATCGGCGAAGTCCTGAACGTACGCATCGAGCGGCAGGGAGATGTCGCGCCAGTCGGTGATGGTCGGGATCGAGTCGACTGTCGGTTCACCGGGCGGCGCCGAGGCGGCCGTGGTCACCATGGCGACACCTACGATTGCCACGATCCCCGCGACGAGTGACACCGCGCGGGGAAGGACGGTCTTCTTCATCGCCGCGCTTCCTCAGTTGGAGAAGGTGCAGTCGGGATCGGTGGCAGGGGGGATGCCGCCGTCGTTCCAGCATTCGGAGCTCGTCTGGTCGTTGTACGTGACCTGACTGACGCTCCCATAGATGCCAACCTTCTGGTAGTTGCCATCGTAGTGCGCATCCGTGAAGATGCGCACGCTGCGAGGGTCAGACAGGTTCTGGACCGAGCTGATCGAGTCGTTCAGCCGGCAGGAGAAGGCGGCCCACGAGTTGCACTCCGACGGGTAGTTGTACGTATGGAAATAGAGGCCGCCATCCATGTCGTCGTAGTAGTACAGGAAGTCCGACCGGGGTGTGCCGAAGTTCGCGTCTTTGTAGACGCAGACCTCGTTGTTGTCGCAGTAGCCATCGTTCAACCCGGCCCAGACCGGCTGAGGCGGCACGATCGAGAACGAAACGACTACTGCGATCACGAGTGTGGCGGCGGTCTGCAGCTTCCGCCTCAGCCTCGATCCTTTCATCTCCCTCTCCCCATGCGACAGTGGGTCCATACAGCGTCACAGCCCAGACCAACCAACCGAGTCTTGTCGCGGCCTGAGCCGACTGAGCCCTTCGATTGCCTGGATGGACAGCGGCAGCAGCCGTGAGCCTCACTCGGGCGGCACCACCTCCCAGCGCCTCTGGGTGCTCGAGATCTGGTCATCCGCCGACCCCACGCGGTATTGCCGGGTCGCTCGCGCCGCACTCATCGAGTTGATGCCCCATGAGCGCGATCCACTCTCCTCGTTGGTCGCGGCCCGCTACAAACATCGTCTGACCGCCCACCATCCACAGGAGAGTGCGGTACGCCCCCGAATCCACATGCCAGACCGTGCCGTCGATCCACTGACGAGCATTGCCCGCGAGGGCCGGACTGCCGGTGATCGCTCACACCATCAGCTATCCTTTGTCGGCGCTCGAGATCTGGTCGTTCGCCGCGCCGAGCGTCGACATCGGGGCGGTGCCCCAGTCCCACTTCGTACCCGTCCTGTTCGCCCCGGCCCACCACAGCGGATGGCCGCCGTTGAGGGGCGTGAACGAGCTGATCTGGTCCTCCCAGCCGATCGAGGCGAGATCGGCCTCATACGCGTACGACTCGAAGCTGGGGCCCGAGTTGTTCGCGTCGCGGTACCAGCGCCGGTCCCCCCGACGACGCTGCCGCGGCACTGGCGCTCGACACCGTCAGCGCGAGTCCACCTGTCAGCGCAATCGACGCCACCAGCCGGGTCAACGGCCCCCGACGTCCAATCATCTGTCCTCACCTCGCCTGCGAGCGCCAGGAGATGCAGCCTCAGTGTCGGACCCACCCGGGCCAGATGCGAGGCCAGAGATCACGCCATCAGGTGGGCGGATAATCACGCCATGGAGCTGGACGCGGGTAGGATGGGGGTGCGGCGGTCAGGGACGCGATGACGGCGGGCAACAGGCAAGCGTTGGTATCTCGAGGCGACTCGCGCCGCAGCGCCGGCGCATTCCTGGCAGCAGTCGTTCTCGATCTGGCAGCGATCGCGCTCCTCGGCTGGCTCGTCGTCGTGGGCACGCCGCCGATCGGGATCGGCGTGAGCCACGAGCCCGACGATCGCTGGCTCGTCACCTCCGTGGCGCCCGGCGGCGATGCGTGGAACTGCGGGATCCGCCCGGGTATGGAGATCATCGGGATCAGCCCCAGCGACGCGCTCCCATCGGGCGCATGGCAGTCACTTCTCGTGACCAACGGTGCCGTCCAGATCACGATCCAGCGCCACGATCTCCCACCCGCCCCGGAACCGCTGATCGTCTGTGTGGCCGCGCTCGCGGCAGCGATCCTGGCGTTCCGTCTTGTGCCCACCGTGGCGTGGCTGCTCACGCTCGCCCCACCGGCCATCGCCTCGCTGAACGGCGCGATGCTCGTCGACCCTCCGATCAGCCTCGCCTTCGAGGGCATCGGTCCGCTCGTGGCCGCGCTCTTCGTCACCAGCGCTGCGAGCCGTCCGCGAGGACGCTGGCTGGCGCTCGGCCCTGCCGTCGTGATCGTCTATCTCGTCGCCTGGCTCGTGGCCTATGCGGCGTCATGGCAGAACTGGACTGTCATCCGCGACGCCGGCGTCCTCGCGTCCCTGGCGCTCGGGGCGCTCGGCGCCGCGACCTCGCTTTCCAGCGCCATCAGACGGGCCCGCTCACGATCCGCGCAGGGCCTGGCCGGCCTCCCCCTCGCCGTTGCCCTCGGTGCGGTCATCGACGAGCTCGTGCCGGGCCGAACTCGTACGCGCCTGTCGGCGATCGAGCGCGAGCGTGTCAGGCTCGCGACCGAGCTCCACGCCGACGTCCTGCCCGACCTCTCGGACGTGATCCGCTCGATCGAAGAAGGCGACTCTCCACGGGCCGCCGCCGATCGCCTCCGGGCCATCTCGGCCGAGCTCCGCGAGCTCATGGCCGAGCGACGGCTCGGCGTCCTCGAGGACCTGGGGCTGGTGCCGGCCTTCGAGTGGCTGGTCGAGCATGTCGAGACCCGGACCGGCGTGCGGGTGGAGCTCGACGTCGAGGGCGCGGGGCTGGCGGCTGAGGACCGTCCGCCGCGGGAGGTCGAGATCGCCTACTACCGCGTCTGCCAGGAGGCGCTCGACAATGCGCTCATCCACGCGCGGCCGAAGTCGATTCGGGTGCGGCTCGAGGTCGACGCCGCCCACGCCCGACTCGAAGTCGCCGACGACGGCGCCGGCATCCGACCGGGCGACGAGGACCGAGCGGTCCGCGGCGGCCATCTCGGACTCGTCGATATGCGCAGTCGAGCCGCCGCGATCGGCGGGGCGCTCCAGGTCGACCTGCGCCCCGGCGGCGGGACACTCGTCCTGCTCCGGTGGCCGGCATGATCAAGGTCCTCGTCGTCGACGACCACCCCGCGGCGGCGCACGGCCTTGCGGCGCTCCTCGATCGCCAGGCCGACCTCGAGGTTCTCGGCGTGGCGGGCGCGGTCGAAGACGCACTTCGGCTCATTGGCGAGCGTCGTCCGGACGTCGTCGTGTGCGACATCCAGTTGAACGGCGCGCCCGGCGGCTTCGAGATCGCGCGTCGCCTGCAAGAAGGCTCAGGGCCGGCCGTCCTCCTCTTCAGCTCGTTCGATTACCCGGCGTTTCGCCAGCGCGCGTTCGACCTCCGCGTGGCCGGGTACCTGCTCAAGACGGCGAGTCTCGAGGAGATCGCGGCCGCGATCCGGAGAGTGGGGGCAGGGGGGACGGCATTCAATGCCGCGGGCATGCGCGACGCGGCCCTCGCGCCACGGCGGCCATCCGATCGGGAACTCGAGCTCATCCGCCTCGTCAGGAAGGGCCTGTCGAACGACGAGGCCGCGGACAGGCTTGGCATCGGAACGCGCGGGGTCGAGAGCTCCCTCCGCCGCCTGTTCGGCCGGTATGGCGTCTTCAACCGGACCGCGCTCGTCGAACTCGCCGAGGCCCAGGGCTGGCTGGCCCTCGCCGACAAAGGGTCTGACTGAGCTCGGCCGACCGGGCTCGTTCGACGGCGCCGAACCTGGATGGCCGGCTTGATCCGTGAGGCAGTCGAGCCCGCCTACCCGGCCATCGGCACGGGGCACGCGCGACCATCAGCTCGCCGGCGTCAACCCCGGCTGGCCGCGCGACCTACCCGGCCGCGACGGGCTCCTCGCGCCGGCCGTAGCGCCGCTCGACGTAGCGCTCGAGGATTGCCTTGAACTCGTCGGCCACCCGCTCGCCGCGCAGCGTGGTCGCGAGCTTCCCATCCACATAGACGGGCGCCACCGGCTCCTCGAACGTGCCAGGCAGCGAGATCCCGATGTCGGCGTGTTTCGACTCCCCTGGCCCGTTCACCACGCAGCCCATCACCGCCACGCGCATCCCCTCGACGCCCGGGTAGCGCTCGCGCCAGGCCGGCATCGAGGCCGCCAGGTAGTCCTGCACCTCCCGGGCGAGCTGCTGGAAGAACGTGCTGGTCGTCCGTCCGCAGCCCGGGCAGGCGGAAACCTGGGGCAGGAACTGGCGCAGCCCGAGCGACTGCAGCACCTGCTGCGCGATCCGCACCTCCTCGGCGCGGTCTGCGCCAGGCTCGGGCGTGATCGAGACGCGGATCGTGTCGCCGATCCCCTCGTGGAGCAGGATCGCGAGACCGGCCGTGGACGCGACGATCCCCTTCATCCCCATCCCCGCCTCCGTGAGCCCGAGGTGGAGCGGATAGTCGCAGCGGGCCGCCAAGCGGCGGTAGACCTCCACCAGGTCCGGCACCCCGGAGACCTTGGCCGACAGGATGATCCGCTCGTGCGCCAGGCCGGTCGCCTCCGCCAGCTCGGCCGAACGGAGCGCGGACTGCACCATCGCCTCGATCAGCACGTCACGCGCGGGTTTCGGTTCCGGCAGCCGCGCGTTGGCGTCCATCAGCTCGGTCAGGAGCGTCTGGTCGAGCGAGCCCCAGTTGACGCCGATGCGGACGGGTTTGGCGTTCTCGATGGCGACGCGCACGATGGTGGTGAAACGCTCGTCGTGATGGTCCCGCGAACCCACGTTCCCCGGGTTGATGCGGTACTTGTCCAGGGCGCGCGCCATCTCCGGGTACTCGACCAGCAGCTGGTGCCCGTTGTAGTGGAAGTCGCCAACGATCGGCACCCCGACCCCGAGACCGCGCACCTTGCGCACCATCTCGGGGAGCGCGGCGGCGGCACCTTCGTTGTTGACGGTGACACGCACCAGCTCGCTGCCGGCGTGCGCCAGCGAGGCGACCTGCAGCGCCGTGGCGTCCGGGTCGGCCGTGTCCGTGTTGGTCATCGACTGGACGACCACCGGCCAGCGCGACCCGACCGGGACGTCCCCCACCATCACGGTGGGTGTCTGACGACGGACGGGGCGCTCCGGCGATTGTGACCCCGCAGCGCCCGCGGGCCGTTCGGCTGTACTCACGAGCCAGCCCCTCCCCTCACGATGTCGAAGTAGCTCACCCAGATCAGGAACCCGAAGAGCAGCACGAACCCGACGAAGTACGTGGCGCGCTCCAGGCTCGCACTGATCCGGTTCCGGCTCGCCGTCTGCAGCACCGACACCACAATGCGGCCGCCGTCGAGCGGCGGAAAGGGCAGCACATTGACCACGGCCAGGTTCGCCGAGAGCAAGCCGATCAGCCAGAGCAGCACCACCGGCGGGGCCTCCGTCCGCACCGTGCCCACCATCTCGGCGATCCCGATCGGCCCGCTCACGGGCGGCGCCGCGCCGGGGTTGCTGGCGACCGAGCTGACGAGCTGGCCGAGCGCCCCCACGATGAGCCCACAGGCCTGGACGGTCCGATCCGCGCCGACCCCGATCGCCGCCCCCAGGGAGCGCTGGACGATCGCACCCGGCACGATGCGTGCCGTGATGCCCAAGGCCCCCTTGCCTGCATTGACCGCGGCCTGGTCCTGCAGCGTCACCGGGATCTGGCGGGTGCCGCCGGCGACAGTGTGAACCGTGAGCGTCACCCGGTCACCCGCGTGGGCGAGGGTGTAAGAGGTGGGCGCCTGGGCATCGAAGTACGGGAACGACTGGCCGTTGACGGCGGTGATGAGGTCACCCGGCCGGAGCCCGATGGCCGCCGCCGGAGTTCCGGGGACCACCGAATCCACCTGGGCGTCAGCATTCGGCTCCAGGGCGGCAGCGATCACGGTGAAGATGACGAACGCCACCAACAGGTTCATGGCCACGCCGGCCAGGAGGATCGTCACCCGCACCGGCAGCGATTTACGGGTGAAGCTGCGCGGATCATCGCTGTCGCCGTCCTCGCCCTCGAGGCGGACGAACCCGCCGATCGGCAGCCAGTTGAGCGTGTACTCCGTCTCGCCGTCACTGCCCAGCCGGGCGGCACGAGGCGGGAAGCCGATCCCGAACTCGTGGACGCGCACGCCCGACAGGCGCGCCACGATGAAGTGACCGAACTCGTGCGCCACCACCAGGCCAACCAGGATCGCCAGGAAGACGACGAGCGAGACGCCGGAACTGAAGAGGCCGCTCATGCGGGGAGGTCCGTCGTGGCAGCGGGCCCGGGCTCAGGCCCTGGCGACGGCAGGAACGTGCTCCGTGGCGCATCCGCCGGCGCCGCCTCACACCAGGCACGCACCTCCGCATCGAGAGCCAGGAGGTCCTCGAGTTCCGGCTCGGCGCCCGGACCGAACCGCTCGACGGCCTCGCCCGCCAGCCGCGCGATCCCCGGAAAGCTCAGCCGGCGCTCCAGGAACCGGCGCACGGCCACCTCGTCGGCTGCGATCAGGGCCGCGCTCGCGCGCGGGCCTGCGGCCCCGGCCTCGCGGGCGATCCGGAGGGCCGGAAACCGCGACTCGTCCGGCGGCTCGAAGGTCAGCGCCGCGAGCGAGTCGAGCGGGACGCGCGGCGCCGGCGAGGGTACCCGGTCGGGGAAAGTGAGGGCGTATTGGATGGGGATGCGCATGTCGGGTTGTCCAAGCTGGGCCTTGAGGGAGCCGTCCACGAATGCCACCGCCGAATGAACCGTGCTCTGGGGGTGGATCGCAACGGCGATCCGGGCGAGGCCGACATCGTACAGCCGGTCAGCCTCGATCACCTCAAGACCCTTGTTCATCAAGGTGGCCGAGTCCACCGTGATCTTCGCGCCCATCCGCCAGGTTGGATGGGCAAGGGCCATCTCCGGTGTGACGCGCGCGAGCGCGTCTGCGGGCAGCGTGCGGAACGGCCCGCCGGAGGCCGTCAGCCAGATCCGCTCGACGCTCGACATGGACTCGCCGACCAGGCATTGCCAGATCGCCGAGTGTTCCGAATCGATCGGCCGAAGCCAGGCCAGGGGGCTGCGCCACGGGTCCCCCGCTTGGCCCGTGAGAGCCCCGGCCCAGGCTGGGCCCGGCCTGGGCCTGTCGGCGGCCGGGCCGGCTCCGCCGGCCAGCGCACGCGCCAGCGGCATCACCAGGTGCCCGCCGCTGACCAGCGTCTCCTTGTTTGCCGTTGCCACCACCTTGCCCGCGCGCAGGGCGGCCAGCACGGGGCGCAGGCTGACCACGCCGCCGGTTGCCACCACGACCAGGTCGACGTCGTCGCGCGATGCCATGCGCTCCAGGGCATCGGGTCCATCGTCGAGATCGACACCACCGGGCAGGGAGAGCAGCGCGCGGACCGTCGTGTCCGCGAGAGCCACCGTCCTCGGCACCCAAACCGCGGCCTGCGCCTCGAGCGCCCGGCGATCCCGGCCGGCGGCAAGGGCGATCACCTCGAACCGGCCTTTGAGGCCGGCCAGCACGTCGAGCGCCTGGCGGCCGATCGAGCCGGTGGAACCGAGCAGCGCGACGCGGATGCGGGGCGTGTCCGTCATCGGGCCACCCTACCGCGCCACGAGCGCCAGGTACAGCGCCAGCACCGGCGCCGCGAAGAGAAAGGAATCGAGCCGATCGAGCATCCCCCCATGCCCCGGGATCAGGTGCCCGGAGTCTTTCGCGCCGGCCGCCCGCTTGAGCATTGATTCAGCGAGATCGCCCGCCTGGGCCGCCAGGCCCACCCCGATTCCCACCACCACCCCCTCCACCGGCAAACGCCCGATCGCGCTCATGACGAGCGCGGAGACGACGACCGAGCCCAGCAAACCCCCGAACAACCCGGCGTAGGTCTTCGACGGCGAGATGTGCGTCAGGAATCGCCGCCGTCCGAAGGCCCGACCGAAACCATAGGCAAACGAGTCATAGGCCCAGACGGCAGCCACGAGCACCACCAGCCACTCCCGGCCACCCCCGAGGCCTCCCAGTGCGGCACCGGGCACCGCGGATGGCGCGTCCGCCAACACCCGGGCGGCGAAGGCGAGCAGGCCCACGTAGCCAGCCCCGAAGGCCGTGGCAATCCAGGCCGCGAGCCCCTCGCGCGGATCCCGCGACGCGAACGCCGCCACCCCCGCCACGAGCGCTCCGACCGCCAGCACGCCCAGGACCGGGTCCAGGCTCGACCCCGGGACCGTGCTGCGCCAGGCCCAGGGGACCGCGCCCGCCAGCACGATCGCCGCGGCCCACCCGGTGCCGTACCGCGCGAAGCCCCGGTACTCGGCGGCCGCCAGCAGTCCCATGGTCTCCCAGGCGGCGAGCGCCGCCACCAGGACCAGGAACGCGTCGATCCAGGCAACCCCGAGCAGGAAGACCGCGACGACGACCGGGACCAGGATCGCGGCGCTGGCCAGGCGCTGCCGGAGCACGCCCGCCTCAGTGGCCGAAGCGCCGGGTCCGCCGCGCGTACTCGGCAAGCGCCTCGTCGAACGCGTCCGGCCCGAAATCCGGCCAGGCCAGCTCGGAGAAATAGAGCTCCGCGTAGGCCGCCTGCCAGATCAGGAAGTTGCTCAGGCGCTCCTCGCCGGCCGTCCGGATCAGCAAGTCAGGGTCCGGGACGCCCACCGTGTACAGGCGCGCCGCGATGGCGGCCTCATCCACCTGGTCCGGCGCCAGGCCGTCTTCGACGCAGCGGCGCGCCGCGTCGGCGATCTCCGAACGACCCGAGTAGTTGAACGCCACGTTGAGGAGGAGCCGCTCCCCGGAGCGCGTGGCGTCCAGGCCGCTGAGGATCGAACGGCGGGTCGCGTCGGGAAGGTCATCCAATCGCCCCAGCAGGCGGACGCGGACGCCCTGGGCCTGCAGCTCCGGCGTCTCGTCCCGGATCGCGGACTGCAACAGCTCGAAGAGCGCGCCGACCTCCTCCTGGGAGCGGCCCCAGTTCTCCCGGCTGAACGCGTAGAGGGAGAGCACCTCGACCCCCCGCTCGACCGCGCGGTGCAGGAGCGGGCGAATGGCACGGACCCCGGCCGCATGTCCCTCCGCCTCGCTCAGGCCACGGGCGTGCGCCCAGCGACGGTTGCCGTCCATGATGATCGCCACGTGGCGAGGGACGACCGTCGCCTCCATCTAGACCGCCAGGACCTCCTGCTCCTTGGCCTTGCCGTGGCGCTCCACTTCCTCGACGTAGCGATCGGTCAGCTTCTGCAGGTTCTCGAGCTCTCGGCGCCCCTCGTCGGCACTGATCTCACCGTCGCGCTCCTCGCGCTTCACCTCCTCGGCCGCCTCCCGGCGGAGGTTGCGGATCTCGACCCGCGCCTCCTCCATCCGCCGGTGCACCTGCTTGACGAGGTCGCGTCGTCGTTCCTCGGTGAGGGGCGGGATGTTGAGCCGCACCACCGACCCGTCCACGTTGGGGGTGAGCCCCAGGTCGCTCTTCTGGATCGCCTTCTCGATGGCGCCCAGGGCCGAGCGATCCCAAGGCTGGATCACGATCGCGTGCGCCTCTGGAACGCTGATCCCGGCCAGCTGGTTGAGGGGCGTGGGGTTGCCGTAGTACTCCACGGTGAGGCGCTCCACAAGGGCCGTCGAGGCGCGCCCCGTTCGGACGGCCTGGAAGTCCCGCACCATGACGTCCACGGCACGGGCCATCTTTGGCTCGGCCGTTGCCAACGCCTGACTGCTCATGTGCGCCCACCTCCGCTGATGAGGGTACCAACCGGCTCGCCCAGGGCCACGCTGCGGATGTTATCCGGTCCGTTCAGGTCGAAGACCACAATCGGGAGGTCGTTCTCCATGCAGAGGGAGACAGCCGTCGCGTCGAGCACCCGCAGGTGACCGGCCAGGACGTCGTCGTAGCTCATTCGATCGTACCGATGGGCGTCCGGGTGCTCCACGGGATCCGCGTCGTAGACCCCGTCGACCTTGGTCGCCTTGAGGATCACCTGGGCGTGGATCTCGACCGCGCGCAGCGCGGCTGCCGTGTCAGTCGTGAAGTAGGGGTTCCCGGTGCCCGCGGCCAGGATGACCACGCGACCCTTCTCGAGGTGGCGCACTGCCCGCCGGCGGATGTACGGCTCGGCCACCTCGTGCATGGCGAGCGCGCTCATGACGCGGGTGTCCAGGTGCTCCTGCTCCAGCGCGTCCTGGAGCGCCAGGGCGTTCATGACCGTGGCCAGCATCCCGATGTAGTCTGCGGTGGCGCGATCCATCCCCTTGGCGGCCGCGGCCAAGCCGCGGAAGATGTTCCCGCCCCCCACCACGATCGCCACCTCGATGCCAAGGGCGTGCACGTCCACGAGCTGGCGCGCAATAAAGGTGCAGAACGCCGGGTCCACCCCGTAGGCGCGCTCCCCGAGCAGCGCCTCACCGGACAGTTTCAGGAGAATACGGTGATAGCGGCGTTGGGCGTCTCCGCTATCCCCCGCGGTCGACGCCGTGGCGGCGCCTTCCGTCACAGCTCTTCGCCCAGCTGGTACCGTGCGAACCGCCGCACCCGGATGTTCTCGCCGAGCCGCGCGATCGCGTCCACCAGCAGCTGACCCACGGTGATGTCGGTGTCACGGAAGGGCTGCTCGGTCAGCACCACCTGCGAATACCACTTCTTGAGCTGCCCCTCAACGATCTGGCCACGGAGATGCTCCGGCTTCTTCCGGGTGGTCTCGTCGGCCAGCAGCTCGTCCCGCTTCGCCTCGATCACGGTCGCCGGGATCGACTCGACGGTCGGGTAGAGCGGAGCCAGGCCGGCCACCTGCATCGCCAGGTCGCGCACCAGTTTCTGGAAATCCTCCGTGCGCGCCACGAAATCTGTCTCGCAGTTCACCTCGATGAGCACGCCCACGCGCCCGCCCGGATGGATGTAGCTCGCGACCAGACCCTCGCGGGCGTCGCGACCGGCCTTCTTCTGGGCCGCCGCCAGGCCGCGCTCCCGAAGGATCGTGACGGCTCGCTCCAGGTCTCCGCCGGTTTCCTCGAGGGCGCGCTTGCAGTCCATGAACCCGGCACCGGTGCGCTCGCGGAGCTCTTTGACGGTCTCGGCCTTGATGGTTACCTGTTCAGCCATGTGCGTGGGAATCCCTTCGTGTGGTGGATGGAGTCAGGCGTCGGAGGTCTGTGCCTCGGCCATCGCCTCGTCCTCGCTCGGCACTCGGCGTGCGCGCGGGGCAGTGGCCGGCACAGCGCGGCCCGGCAGCAGCTCTTCTTCTTCAGGGTCCGGCTCGAAGGTCAGGGTGCCTCCCGCCGCCATGGCGCTCAACAGCTCGTCCGACCCGGGCTCCTCGACAGGCGCCACGGGCACTTCCGCCTCGGACTCCACGCGGGCGGCCCGGTCGTGCTGACCGGCGGCGGCAGCGTCTGCAACCAGGCCGCACAGCAGCCGGATGGCACGGATCGCGTCGTCGTTGGCCGGGATGATGTAGTCGAGCTCGTCCGGATCGATGTTGGTGTCGCCCGTCCCGATCACGGGGATCTCGAGCTTGCGGGCCTCGGTCACCGCGATGTGCTCGCGGTGCGGATCCACCACGAAGACGGCGCCGGGGAGCCGCCGCATGCGCCGGATGCCACCCAGCGTGCGCTGGAGGCGCGTCATCTGTTCGACCAGCTTGGCCGCCTCTTTCTTGGTGAGGCGGTCAAAGTCGCCGTTCGCCTGGCGCGCCTCGAGCTGGTCAAGCAGCGCCACGCGCTTGCGAATGGTGACGAAGTTGGTCAGCATCCCGCCCAGCCAGCGCTGGTTGACGTACGGCATGCCGGCGCGGGTGGCCTCCTCGGCGATCGGCTCCTGGGCCTGCTTCTTGGTGCCGATGAAGAGGACCGCGTCGCCCCGGGCCGCGGTCTGCCGCACGAAGTCAAGCGCGATATCGAGACGCTGGACCGTCTGCGCCAAGTCGATGATATGGATGCCGTTGCGCTCCGCGAAGATATACGGGCGCATCTTGGGGTTCCAGCGCCGCGTCTGGTGGCCGAAGTGGACCCCGGCCTCCAGCAGCTGACGCATCGAGACGGCTGCCATACAGTCCTCCTGTTGGGTTGCGACCGCCACGCGCCTTGGTCCGCAGATCGCCAGTGCATGCACCGATCGACACCGCTGCGGGGAACGGCCCGTGTGTGAAATGTGCGCGCAGACACGCGTACGCCGCCGGGGACCCCGTCGGCGTGGCGGAGTCTAGCACACGGCCTGCGCCGAACGGCCGGCGGTGGCCGTGTCGGCCGGCTGCTGACGGGCTGCGGCCCCGCGACAGCCGGATTTCCCGCGCCAACCGTGTGCGAAGAGACGATCAGCCCGCGACGGGCTGGCCCACCACGCAGCGGCCGTCTTTCCAGACCGACTCGATCCGCGCGGCATAGCCGCGGACGTCCAGCGGATCGCCACGCACCACCACCAGGTCGGCTCGTTTCCCGACCTGGACCGTCCCGAGCTGATCGGCCACACCGCAGAGGTCGGCAGCGGCGCCGGTGGCGGCAACCAGGGCCTGTTCCGGCGTCATGCCGACCCCGACCAGCTGCTCCAGCTCCCGCAGGTTCGCCCCGTGCGGGCTGATGGGGGCGTCGGTCCCCAGCGCAACACGGACCCCGGCACGGATGGCCCGCCGGACCGAGTCGCGGTGCGCATCCACCACCTCTCGCGCCTTTCGGACCTGCGGTTCGGGGATCGCCGCCCCCGCTTCGGCCGCCTCGATCACACCCAGCGGCGCCACCAGGGTCGGGACCAGGAATGCATCCCGTTCCAGCAGCAGCGCGATCGCCTCGTCGTCCAGGTAGATCCCATGTTCAATGGACCGGACTCCGGCGCGCAGGGCCGCCTTGATGCCGTTGGTGCCCTGGGCATGGGCCATGACCGGGATCCCGGCCGCACGCGCCTCGTCCACCAGGACGGCGAGCTCACCGGCCCCGAACTGCGACTGCGTGGGCCTGTCGCGCGGCGAGAGCACGCCCCCGGTGGTGGCCACCTTGATGACGTCCGCGCCGGCGCGAACCAGCTCGCGCACCCGGCGGCGCATCTCGTCAGGGCCGTCCACGATCGCAGACGGACGCCCCGGGTGCGGTGGGAAGAGGTCCACCGTGGCGCCCGACGCATGCCACCCGTCGCCGTGCCCGCCGGTCTGGCTCACCATGGTGATCGACAACTGCAGCCGTGGCCCGACGATCAGCCCGTCCTCCAGCGCCTGCTTGACGCCCAGGTCGGCCCCGCCCGCGTCCCGGACCGACGTGATCCCCGCCGCCAAGGTCACCCCCAGGTTGCGCGCCGCCGCGTAGAACTGGTACGAAAACGGCTCCTCGAGCCCCCGCAGTGTGTCCAGGTGGCTCAGCATGACGTGGACGTGACAGTCGAAGAGGCCGGGCAGCAGCGTTCGCCCGGCCAGGTCGACCGACTGGTCGCCGTCCAGGCCCACCCCGACGTCCACGATCAGCCCGTCCTCGACCGCCACGTCCGCGCGCGCAGGTGCGGCTCCGGTGCCATCGAAAAGGTTGCCGCCTGCGAAGACCGTACGCGCCATCCGGGTCCTCCTCTGCCGCCGCTTCCGGTTACGCGAACCGGGCGGCGCCACCATGCCGCCCGGGACGAACGCCCGGGCCGGGCCGGGCGTCACTCCGTGGCTCAGTATGGCTCCAGGGCGCGCAGGTGGCGGATCGCCGGCCCGCCTGCCCCCGGGCCGATCGCCGGACCGTCGTCAACCGCGACCAGGTCGACCCGCCATGGGCGCATCGGAAGCGGCATGCCGCCCGGGAGCGCGCCCATGGCCCGCAGCCCCGCCGCGGCACGGTACAGGCGGGCGACTTTGCGCCGGTCCACGCTCTCTTCCGGGGTCCCATACCGGCCGGAGGATCGCGTTCGCACCTCGACCACCACCAGGCAGGCCGGGGGACCCGGTTCGACCGCCAGCAGATCGATCTCGTCGCGACCGACCCGGACGCGCCTGCCCAGGATGGTCCAGCCGAGCCCCTCGAGGTACTCCGCGGCAAGCCCCTCTCCGCGCGCACCGCTGGCCTGCCGCCGGCGCGCAAGGCGGACGCGCGCTCCGCTCTGGTTCATCGCGCGACGGGCGTCGGGACGGGATCGAGGCCCAGGACTTGCTGCTCCCCCATCAGCACGCGCCGGGTGGTAACGAAGCTGCGCCGATGAAAGACCGTGATCCCCAGTGAGGCCATCGCGGCCCGGTGTTCCCGGGTCGCGTATCCGGCGTTGTGATCCCACCCGTAACCCGGGTACCTGGCCGCGAGCCGGGCCATCAGCCGGTCGCGCACCACCTTGGCCACGATCGACGCGCAAGCTATCGTGTAGCAGCGTGCGTCGCCGTCGACGATCGCGTCGTATGGTCCCACGTGGGCCTCGAAGTCCTGGATGCGAAGCCCGTCGACGAGGACGTGATGGTGGCCCCCCAGCTTGCGGACGGCGCGTCGCATGGCCAGGTGCGCAGCGTGGTAGATGTTCAGCCGGTCGATCTCGGCCACCGAGGCGGCGCCCACGCCCACGGCCACGGCCTGGCGCAGGATCAGCGGATAGAGCCGCTCGCGCTGCGCCGCCGAGAGCAGCTTGGAGTCGCGCACGCCCGGGAGGCGTCGGCAGCCCGGGGGCATGATCACCGCGGCGGCCAGGACCGGCCCGGACGCCGGCGCCACCCCCACCTCGTCGACGCCCGCCACCCGGGTCTGACCCAGGCGCCAGAGCGCACGTTCCCGGTCCAGGGTGGGCGCGTTCAACCATCCTGACCGCAGATGCGCCGCAGCGGGTGCCAGGCGCCGACGCGATCGTCCCGTCGCCTGGCCGCGCGTGGCCCGCACGACCACCGCTGCCTGGCCGGCCGGTGGGACCGTCTGGGCCACGGCGGAATCCGGCACCCCGGTGCCGTGCGTCTCGTCTGACCGGCGGGAAGGACCTCGCATCCCGCCGTGCGCCTAGCTCGTCCGGCGTTCGCGAAGACTGGCGGCCTTGCCCACGCGCTTGCGAAGGAAGTAGAGCTGCGCCCGCCGGGCCACCCCGTGCCGGACCACCTCGATCTTGTCAATGCGCGGCGAGTTGATCTTGAAGGTCCGCTCCACGCCCACGCCGCTGCGGATACTCCGGACGGTGATGGACCGGCCGATCCCGCCGCCGCGCAGGCGCATGACGGTGCCCTCGAAGACCTGGATCCGCTCCCGGTTCCCCTCAATGACCTTGGCGGCCACGCGGACGGTATCGCCCGACGCAAGCGCAGGCAGATCGGTGCGGAGCTGGTCCGCGGTGACGGCGTCGAGCACGTTCACAGGAAGTCACTCACTCAGGCTGGGGCCGGCCCCTGGGCAGGCGGAGATGGTCGGGTCGAACGAGGGCGGAGTATAGCAGACCGAACGGTCAGGGCTCCTTCCCCTCCCCTGGCGAGCCGTCCCAACGTTCCGCGTCATCCGCCCTTGCCCTTCCGCCCCGCCACGGACGCCCGTCGTCGCGGCCCCCATCGCGGGGCGGCACGTCGCCCGGCAAGTCGGGCGGAAGCAGGTCCGGGCGGTTTCGTCGCGTGCGCGCCAGCGCCTGCTCGCGGCGCCATCGGGCCACGGCTGCATGGTCGCCGCTGACCAGCACGTCCGGGACCCGCTCGCCGCGGAACTCGAGCGGGCGCGTGAACTGCGGGTACTCGAGCATCCCCTCGGTGAACGACTCCTCCTCGGTGGAGGCGGCGTCGATCGCGCCCGGCAGCAATCGCAGGACCGCGTCGATCACGACCAGGGCGGGAAGCTCGCCGCCCGAGAGCACGTAGTCGCCGATGGAAAGCTCCAGGTCCACCATCCGCCTGATTCGGTCGTCGACGCCCTCGTAGCGGGGGCAGACAAGCACCAGGTGCGGCCGGGCGGCGAGATCCCGCGCACGCGCCTGCGAGAACCGCTCCCCGGCGGGGTCGACCAGGATCGCGAAGCCGTCGGCACCTCGCACGGCATCCAGCGCCGCGGCCACAGGCTCGGGGCGCAACACCATGCCGGCGCCACCCCCGTACGTGTAGTCGTCCACGCTGCGGTGGCGGCCAAGGCCCCACTGGCGAAGGTCATGGCTGTGGAGTTCCGCGAGGCCGCGGTCGAGGGCACGGCCGGGAATGCTCTCGGCGAGAGGACCCGGAAAGAGCGCCGGAAAGAGCGAGATGACGTCGATCCGCACGTCAGCCGGCTATCCCCCGGTGCGGGCCGTCAGCCACGGTGCCTTCGGGTGCCGCGGTGCCGCCGGCCTCGGTGCCGTCGGCCTCGGTGCCGCCGGCCTCGGTGCCGTCGGCCTTGCGCACGGCTGCTCCGGCCTGCAGGCCGAGCGTGGCGGGCTCGCCCGACACTGGCTCACCGGCGTCCTCCCCGGCGGCAACGATCGGGCCGGCCTTCGATGCGCGCCGGCCCCTCCGCCGCCTGGGGCGGAGATCCTCGAGGCCCAGCGCCTCCGCATCCACCACCAGCCGACCCCGGCGTGGCGCGAACTCGCGGATCACCGACCGGACGGCCGGTACCAGCACCTCGCCCCGTGGTCCCCCACGCACCACGTAGACCTCGCCGCCGCCGGTGCGGAACACGTCGTCAACCTGCCCGAGGGCCTCGCCGGAGGCGGTGGTGACGGGCACCCCGATCACCTCGTGCCACCAGTATTCGTCCGGGCCGAGTTCCCGGGAGGGCGCGATGGCTTCCAGGTAGACGTTGCGCAGGCCATCAGCGGCATCCCGGCTGTGCGCCTCCCGGAAGCGCACGAGGATTCCCGGGGCGTCGGCCTGCGCCCACTCGACCGTGAGCCGCCGCTCGCTCCCCTCCGGATACAGGGACGAACCAGGCGCGAACCGTCCGGCGTTGTCAGAGAGCGGCTCGACCCGGACCGTCCCGTCCAGGCCATGCACGCCGCGGACGAGCCCGACCACGAGCCGCTCGCCCTCGGGGGACACGCTCAGACGATCTCCAGCGAGATCGGCTCACCCTGCCGCGCCGACATCACCTTGAGCAGGGTCCGCAGTGCCTTCGCAACGCTGCCGTTTCGGCCGATCACCTTCCCCATGTCGTCCTCGGCCACGTGCAGCTCGATGACCGTCCCCTCGGCATCTTCGTGGACCCCCACCGTCACCGACTCCGGGTCGTCCACCAGCGAGCGCGCAACATATTCGACGAGATCCACCGCACCCATCCGGCCTCTCCTCGCTGCGTTACTTCGTGTCGGGCAGGATGCCGGCCTGGCGGAACAGACGTTCCACGGTAGCCGACGGCGTGGCGCCCTGGCTCATCCAACGGCTCGCCTTCTCGGCGTCCACCTGGAACTCCACCGGATCGGTGCGCGGGTTGTAGTGCCCGATGGTCTCGATCGCGCGGCCGTCACGAGCGCTGCGTCTGTCCATGACAACCACGCGGTAGGCGGGCTGCTTGGTCGCGCCCACGCGCGAGAGCCGGATCCTGACGGACAAGTGAAACCTCCTTGAACTGCGAAAGGGCCTAGCCTGGGTTGCCGATGGTGAGAATCGCCTGGGTGGTGACGGTCGAGCCGTTCACGCCGCGCACCACCACCAGGCGGTCGAACGGGAGCAGGTACGGGCGAACCGCCGTGTACGCCGGCTGGCTCGCGGACGGTAGCAGGGATTCCGCCACGCTGCGCATCCCCCGCAGATCGAGGTAGGCGAACCCGGTCGTCGCGGGCCCACCGGCGGCCCCGAGAGCCGCCTGGAAAACAGGGCTGGCGCCGAGGCTCGCGCCCGGGGCCTGGTCCATCAGCCCCTCAACCACCGCATGCCCCGTGCCCACAAAGAAGCGGCCGCCGTAGAGGGCCCAACTGATCGAGAGCGAGGCCACCGGGCCCGCCGTGCCACCGGCCGGCCCCGGAGCGCTCGGGAGCGGCCCCGCAATGGTCAGCGTGGAGATCGTGGCTGGCCCCCGCTGCAGATCCGAGAGACGGAACCGCGACGGGTCCCCCGCCGCGAGCAGCCCAGCCAGGGCATGGAGCTGCGCCAGGCGCTCACCGGCAAGTCCCGGATCGGTCACCGTCGCCAGCAGGCCCAGCGCCGGCCCGGGCTGATTGGAAGCCGATGGCTCGATCACGAAGCCGGCGTCACCGAGCCACGAAAGGGACGTGTCGAGCCCCGTGCCCAGCAGGCTTTGGATCTGACGCAGCGCACCGTCGAGGCGGCTGGAGGCTCCGGGCAGTGCCCCGGGAAGCGCCTGGCCCGCCTGCGACACGAGGCAGGCTACGGAACTCCCCAGATCGTGCGACTCGAGGTACGCGACGGCGGTCGGGGGCACGTGGTCGACAAGGGTGGAAACCCGGGGCATCCCGGTGCTGGCGCCCAGCGGGAGCCGCGCCTGCAGATCGGCCACCAGCCCGTCGCCACGGGCGCGCAGCGTGCCATACGCTGCGGTCGGCAGCAACCCCGAGGCGCACGATCCCGCTGAGGACGGCTGCGCGCCGGGAGCGCTGGCGCCGGGACGCGCCGCCACCCCCGGTTGCAGCGCTGCCGCCGAGACGAAGATCGAGGCAAGGTCACTGGCCGCCGTGCCGGACGACGCGTCCAGGTAGGCCGGCGACGAGGCCAGGCCCGGGGCTGCGCCTGCCTTGACCGCCTGGACCGCGGTGATCGCGGCCCGGTCGGTCGCGATGACGAGCATCCCTGGCAGCAGGGCCGCCAGCACGTGTTGCGGGCTGCCTGGCGTGCCGTCTCCGGGGCCCCGGACCAGGAAGGTCCAGGTGGGTGTCCCGCCGACGCTTGATCGCGCCGGCGGGCTGCCATGCGCCGTGGCGTCCGCGACGATCTTGTCGAGCTCGGCCTGCGCCCGCGCCTGGTCCCCTACGGCTACCAGGCCCACCAGGACCGGCCGCGATCCGGCCGGGTCCGGAAGGACCGCCACCCCAACCGGACCCTGCAGCCAGGGAGCCAGATCTCCGGTGTAGGTGTAGTGGGTCCCGGCGAGCTTGCCCAGCAGCCGGTCCCAGGCCTGGCCGAGGTTCGAGGGTCCCCCCGTGCCGGCTGTGCCGGCCGCGGCCGTGCCCGAGTTGGCCGTGCCCGAGTTGGCCGGGCCTGAACCGGCCGTCAACCCGGGGAACCGCGACAGCAGCGACGCGACCGCGATGGCCTGATCGCCAGGCAGGTCCGTCCGGCCCTCGACATAGATGATCGCGTTCGCCGGCACGTACGCCAGGGTCGACGAGGCGGTCTCGCGCGTCGTGACCACCGCCATTCCCGCCCCGGCGGCGATCACGAGCAGCGTGACGAGGATCGCGAGCCAGGAGCGCCAGGGACGGACCCACGGGGCCCGCGCTCGCGTTGTCACCGGTCGGACCGGCGGCAACGCCCACCCGCTGCCCGCGCCTGCCGGGGTCGGCTCGGTCATCGTCCGAACGGCAGCGGTGGCCGCCGTCCGCCCTGGCGCTGCAGCGTCCGCATCAGCTTCTGCATCTCGCCGAACTGCTTCACCAGGCGATTGACGTCCGGCAGGCTGGTGCCCGATCCATGCGCGATCCGCCGCCGGCGGGAGGCGTTCAGGATCGACGGGTCGGCACGCTCCCCCCGGGTCATCGACTGGATGATCGCCTCGACGTGCTTCAGCTCGCCCCGGTCGGCCGCGCCCTGGGCCTCCTTGGCGAGGCCGCGCATCCCCGGGATCATCTCGAGCAGCTGCCCGATGGGGCCCATCCGCTTCATCTGCTGCATCTGCTCCAGGAAGTCGTCGAGCGTGAACGCATTCTTCCGAAGCTTTTCCGCGGCTTTCTCGGCAGCTTTCGCGTCGAACGTCTCCTGGGCGCGTTCGATCAGGGTGAGCACGTCTCCCATCCCCAGGATCCGCCCGGCCAGCCGATCCGGGTAGAACGGCTCCAGCGCATCGGTCTTCTCGCCCGTACCCAGGAACTTGACCGCCAGCCCGCTGACCGCACCGATGGAGAGGGCGGCTCCGCCGCGCGCATCGCCGTCGATCTTGGTCAGCACCAGGCCCGTCAGCGGCACCGCCGCGCCAAAGGCCTGCGCCACGTGCACCGCCTCCTGGCCGGTCATGGCGTCGACCACCAGGAGCGTCTCGCTCGGCCGGATGGCCGCGGCGACCTCCCGGATCTCTTCCATGAGCGCCTCGTCCACGGTGAGACGCCCGGCGGTGTCGAGAATCACCACGTCACGGCCGGTGCGTTTCGCCTGGGCCACACCTTCCTGGGCAATCCCCACCACGGGGGTGCCCGGCGGAGCCGCGTAGACGGGGATCGCGAGGCTGCGTCCGAGCTGCACGAGCTGTTCGACGGCGGCCGGCCGGTATGGGTCAGCGGCCACCAGCAGCGGCTGCCGGCCCTGCCTGACCAGGTAGCGGGCGAGCTTTGCCGCCGACGTGGTCTTGCCCGAGCCCTGCAGCCCCACCAGCGCGACGATTGCCGGCTGGCCGGTGAGCCGGAAGGTGCGATCGCCCTGCCCCAGGAGCGCGGTCAGCTCCTCGTGCACGATCTTGATGACTTGCTGCCCGGCGTTCAGGCTCTCCAGGATGTCGGCGCCCAGGGCACGCTCGCGGACCTGCGCCACAAAGTCCTTGACCACGCGGTAGTTGACGTCCGCCTCGAGCAGGGCGAGGCGAACCTCGCGCATGGCGGCATCCACGTCGGCCTCGGTGACGTGGCCGCGCCCGGTGAGGCGACTCAGTACGTCGCGCAGACGATCGGACAGTGCATCGAACACGGGCTGGAATCTGCTCCTGCTGACACTCCCGGGCCGAGCGTCCTGGTGGTGCGCGAGTTCTGGCGACACCGGGGATGCCGGCACCTGCCGGCGCCAGCGCAGTGTACCGGGTATCGCGGGGCATGTCAGCCCGGGGTGCAGGACGCGTGGACGGCCAGCGTGCGGCGTGCCAGGCCAGCTCGCTCAGGCGAAAAGCGCCTCGATGAACGAGGCCGGATCGAAATCGACCAGGTCGCCCACGCGCTCGCCCACGCCCGCGAAGACGACCGGCACGCCCAGCGCCTCCTGGATGGCAAAGACGATCCCCCCTTTGGAGGTCGAGTCGAGCTTGGTCAGGACGATTCCGGTCAGCCCGGTTGCTTCATGGAATGCCTTGGCCTGCGCCAGCCCGTTCTGGCCGGTCGTCCCGTCCAGGACGAACAGCACCTCGGGTACCAGGCCGGGAAGGCGCCGGTCGATGGTGCGCCGGATCTTGGCCAGTTCCTCCATCAGGTTGTGCCGGGTGTGGAGGCGGCCGGCCGTGTCCACGATCACGACGTCCGCCCCGCGCGCAACCGCCGCGTCGAGCGCGTCGAAGACCACCGCCGAGGGGTCGGCGCCCGCCTTGTGCGCCACCAGCGCAAGCCCCAGGCGTTCGGCCCAGGCCTGGAGCTGCTCGATCGCCGCTGCCCGGAAGGTGTCCCCGGCGGCCAGGATCACCTGGTCTCCACCGGCGGTCAGCCGCGCGGCGATCTTGGCGATCGTGGTGGTCTTGCCCGTCCCGTTCACGCCCACCACAAGGATCACCGCGGGCCGGGACGGGTCGGTCCGCGCGGGACGCCACGGTCCGGCACTTCCCGGCGGGAGGATGCGCGCGAGCTCGGCACGCACGGCGGCTTCCGGCCCGCCGCGCTCACGTCGCGCCCTCGCACGCGTCACCACGTCGATCGCCAGGCGCGCCCCAACGTCACCTGCGATGAGGGTCTCCTCGACCGCCTCCCAGGTTGTTTCGTCCGGGGTGCCGGAGCGGAAGAGATCGTGCAGGCGCGCCATGAAACCGCGGCGACTGGCCTGCAGCCCATCCGCGAGCGTCGCGCCACCCTGCTCGCCGGGCGCCGCGACGGGCCCGGACCCGTCGGCTCCGCCGCCGTGGGTGCCGGGATCGCCGGGCGACGTCCCGCCCGGCGCGACGGGGGCGAGAGGCGACGGGCGCTCATCAGCCGGCGCCGCAACTTCCGGGCCCGACGCGTCCGTGACGGCAGCGGCGGGCACGTCGTCAGCCGGCGTCCCGGGCGGCAGCCCCCCGTCCTGGTCGTCTGTCTGTTCCTCCGGCGCCTCCTCGCGCCTGATTCGTCGCCAGAACATCCCGGAAACCGGCCTCCCCATCGATGGATGCGCGCAGCCCGATGCCCCGAACGCGGCAGGCCCAGCTCAGCCGGCCCGCTCCACGATCGTGCGGGCCTCTTCGAGCCGCAACGAGATAACCCGGCTGGCGGCGTCATCCCCGATGGTCACGCCGTACAGAGCGTCCGCAGCCTCGATCGTACCGCGGTTGTGCGTGATCACGACACACTGCGTGGTACGTGCCAACTGGCGCAGCGCGTCCGCGAAGCGCCCCACGTTCGCCTCGTCCAGCGCGGCGTCCACCTCGTCGAGCACGCAGAACGGGACCGGGCGCACTTCCAGCATCGCGAAGAGGAGCGCCACCGCGGTCAGCGCGCGCTCGCCGCCGGAGAGCAGCGAGAGCGACTGTCGCTTCTTCCCGGGTGGCTGGGCGACGATCTCGACCCCGGTCGTGTCAAGATCGTCCGGGTTGGTGAGGCTGAGCCGCGCGGTACCGCCGCCGAACAGCTGGGTGAAGCGCCGTTCGAAGGCGTCCTCCAGCGCCGCGAACGTGCTCCGGAACTGCTCGCCGATGAGACGGTCCAGTTCGCCGATGAGGTCCCGCGTGGACCGGATGGCACGCTCCAGGTCCTCACGCTGCGCCTCCAGCCCGTCCACTCGCGCCCGGACCTCGCCGTACTCCTGCAGCGCCAGCGGATTTCCGGCCCCGAGCTCGTGGAACCGGCGGCGCAACGCGGCGATCCGCCCCGCCGTTGGCATGTCGGCAGGGACCGGGTCCCGCTGCCAGCGGCGCACGGCCAGGTCCAGCGCGGCCTCGATGGCCCGTGTCGGCTCGTCCTCCATGGGGGCAGCGTCCGGCTCGGGCGTCTCGCCCGCTCCCAGGGACGCGATCCCCGCCGGGCCAAGAGATGCGAGCTCCACCAGGGTCTGCTCCCGCAGCGATTCGAGCGAGAGACGCGCCTCGAGCGCACCCACTTCGGCCTGTCGAACGCGGTCATCAAGGGCACGCAGGTGCGCGCGCTGCTCGGCCAGGCGCGCCTCGGCCAGAGCCAGTTCGCCCCGCTCGTCCCCAGCCGCGGCAAGCAGAGCGTCGAGCGTCTCCCGGGCACCCCGCTCGCGCTCGGCCAATGAAGCGGCCTCGGCGGCCGTGCGCGCAGCTTCTGCGGACGCGTCCTCCAGCGCCGGGATCAGCTGCCGCCACTCCGCTTCGAGCGCGGCCAGGCGTGTCTCTTCGAGCGCCAGGGCCGCCTCGGCACGGCTCCGCGCGTCCTCCGCCTGGCGCCGTGCGGCCGCACGTTCCCGCTGCGCCGCCACCAGTCGGTCTCGCTGCTCTCTCAGTTCCACCTCCCGGCGTTCCCAGGTGGCGAGGGCGGCGGCTGGGGCCGGGAGCAGCCCAGAGGCGGCCGGTTCTGCGGGCGCTCCGACCGCCGCCGGGTCCGGTTCACGCTCCCCGAGCAGCGCCGACAGCGCTTCCGCCGCGCGCCCCGAGTCGGCCCGCAGCCGGTCGGCCTGGGCGCGTTCCCAGGCCAGCTCGCGCAGCGCGGCTTCCGCCGCGCGTCCGGCCGCCCGCTCGGCCTCGTCGGCGGCGCGCCGCTCGCGCCGGGCCGCTTCGGCCGTCTGACGCGCCGCCTCGAGGGCGGCCCGCGCCGCCCGGGCCGCTTCCTCGCCTGTTCGCGCTGCCGCGCCGGCTTCCGCCTCCGCCCCTGCCAGCCGCTCGAGGTCGGCCGCGATGGCCTCGCGCTCCGCACGCCGGTCGAGGAGACTGCCGCCGCCGCCCATTGCCACCAGCCCCAGCGCCGTGGTCAGGTGCCCATCGAGGCTGGCAACCGACCAGCCGAGCGGCAGCAGCGTTGCGATCTCCAGCATCGCCTCCAGGCTGGGAACCCACAGGACGGTGGCGAGCAACCGAGTGACGATCCCGCCGGGATCGCGCCGCACGGCGTCCAGCAGCATGCCCCCGCCGGCGGCGGCGGCCGCGGCACGTGCGCGCTGCGCCCCCCGGCCGTCGGCCTCCGGCGGCGACACGTCGGCCAGGACCACCAGGCCCCGCTCGCCGCGCAACCCGGGCACGCGGTCACGACCGATCGCGGCGGCCCGGATGGAATCCCCGAGCGCCGCCTCCACCGCTGCCCTGAAGAGCGGCTCGACGTCCAGGCCCTCGGCCACGCGGGCGCCACCGCGGCGCCTGGCCGCCTGCGTGATGGACAGCCCTTCCTCCGCCGCGATCGAGCGCTCCAGGTCGGCGGCCCGCTGGCGGCTGGCGGCCAGCTGCGCGGACGCCTCCTCGGCGGCAGCCCGAAGCCGCTGCCGGCCGGCCTCGGCTCGCTCGACCGCCAACCGCGCCTCCGCTTCCTGCACGTCTGCGACCTCCCCTGCCGAGAGCGCAGCGCGCTGCCGCTGCAGGGCTTCCGCATGCCGCGCCTCCGCCGCGCCCGCAGCGGCCTCGGCTCGCGCGAGACGCGCCTGCTGGTCCCGCAGCCCCCCGGCGGCGGCCGTCGCGCGCCGGCGGGCCTTCTCCAGGTCGGCGGCCCGCGCGGCCTCCGCGCGACGCAAGGCGGCCTCCCGATCGCCCGCCGCGCGCGCCGCAGCTCGAAGCTGCGCGATCTCCGCCACCGCCTCCGCCAGTGCCAGCTCGATCTCGTCCAGCGCCTCCGAGGCCGCCGGTTCTTCCTCCGGGAGGGGCACCGCCGCAGCCCGCCGCGCGGCCTCGATCCGCTGCATGGCAGCTTCGCGCTCCGATCCGATCCGCCGCCGGTCGCGCTGCAGCGCCTCCAGGTTCGACTCGGCCCGCCCCTGCGCGATCCTGGCCGTGGTGAGCGCTGCAGAAGACGCCTCCAGTGCGGCCCGCGCGGCACGCTCGCTGGCGGCACGTTCCGAGAGGACCGCCGCAAGTGCGGTGGCCCGCGCCTCGGTCGCTCGCAACTCGCGCTGCGCGGCCTCCACTGCCGCGCGCGCCGCGGCCAAATCGCCGGCAGCCTGTTCCCCGGCCCTGGCCGTGGAGGCCCACCGGGCGTGGGCCATGGCAACCAACGCCGCGGCCAGGTCGTCGGCCGCCGTCCGGCGCGTCTCCTCCTGCTCGACCTGCTGGGCCAACCGTCGCGCCTGCGGCCGCAGCTCGGCCAGCACGTCGCGCACCCGGGCGAGGTTCGCTTCCGCCTCCGCCAGCTGCAGCTCCGCTTGCCGGCGCCGGCGTTCGTGGCGTCGAACGCCGGCCACGTCCTCGAAGAGTGGGCGGCGCTCCTCGGGTCGCAGCGCCAGGGCCTGGTCCACGGTCCCCTGGCCGATGAACAGGAAGGCGTTCTCGGCGAGGTTCGCGGCATCCAGCAGTTCCACCAAGTCGCGGTGCCGGACCCGCTGGCGGTTCACCAGGTAGTCATTCTCGCCTGATCGGAAGAGCCTGCGGGACAGCGCGATCTCGCCATATTCCAGGGGCAGCAGACCATCCGCGTTATCCAGGACCAGCGTCACGTCGGCCATGCCGATCGCGTGCCGCCGCTCCGAGCCGGCAAAGATCACGTCTTCCGCGCGACGGATGCGCAGCGAGCGGCCCTGCTCCCCCAGCGCCCACCGAAGGGCATCGGCGAGATTGCTCTTCCCGCTGCCGTTGGGGCCCACGATCGCGCTGATCCCGGGGCCAAACTCGATCTCGGTCCGCTCGGCGAACGACTTGAACCCCAGCATCCGGAGCGACCGGAGCCGCGCCGGGACGCTCATCGCGGGGGGGGTCCCGGGCCGTCCATCAATGCTCCGGGCGCCGGGGCACTGCGCCCGGAGCGCCGGCCGGATCCGGGTCCGGGCCGGCGTCGTCGGCCAGGTCACCTTCGCGCTCCAGGGCCTCCAGGGCGCGCGCGGCCGCCTCCGTCTCGGCATGGCGGCGGTTGGTCCCCTCGCCGCGCCCCAGGACCTGCTCCCCGACGAGCGCCTCCACCACGTACCGCCGCGCATGGTCCGGACCTGCGGCGCTGACCACCCGGTAGGTGGGCGGCGAGCCCCATCGCATGTAGCCGATTTCCTGCAGACGGCTCTTGGGCGCCTTCAGACTGGCCAGCGGGGTCCGTGCCTCGAGCAGGTCCGCCAGGAGGCGCGTCAGCCACGCCCGGCTCGCCTCGTATCCCTGGTCCAGGTAGACCGCGGCCACGACCGCCTCGAAGGTGGCTGCCAGCACCGAGGCGCGCTGCCGCTCGCCAGCGCGTTCGGCCCCCTGGCCGAGCAGCAGCAGCTCGCCCAGCCCCAGCCGTCCGGCGGCGCTCGCGAGCGCGTCCGTGGAGACCAAGGCCGCGCGGCGCGCGGTCAGCGCCCCCTCGTCCTCGTCGGGATGGCGCTCGTAGAGCGCCTCCGAGATCACCACGGAGATCACCGCGTCCCCCAGGAACTCGAGCCGCTCGTTGGAGCCGATGGGCGCCTCCGGGTGCTCGTTGGTGTAACTGCCGTGGACCAGGGCGCGCTCGAAGAGAGAGAGGTCCGAGACCGGCAGGCCGAGCCGCGAGACAAGCTCGCCCGCCGAGCTCACCTGGAGTGCCCGGCGATTACTGGGCGGTGTGCTCTTCGATGTAGTCGACCGCGTCCTGCACCGTGCGAATCTTCTCGGCATCTTCGTCCGAGATCTCGGTGCCGAACTCTTCCTCGAGGCTCATGATCAGCTCGACAAGGTCCAGGGAGTCCGCGTTCAGGTCGTCCACGAACGACGACTCCGGCTTGACCTCATCCTCGTCGACGCCCAGCTGCTCGACCACGATCTTCTTGAGCCGCTCGTAAATTGTCGCCGTCACCAGTCCTACCTCCTCATCCTGGGCGGTCGGTCACCGCCTCGACTCGCGATCCCCTGTGCTCCGGGTGGGCCCGGCCAATCCTGTCTCGGCTGCAATCCGTCCGAGGACCCCATTGACCAATCGACGGGCAGGCTCCCCACTGTAGGTTCTCGCAAGACCGACCCACTCCGCGATGACCACTCGGGCCGGTGCCGTCGGGGAGTGTAGCAGTTCCCCGATGGCCGAACGCAGGAGCGCGCGGTCGATCCGGGCCAGCTGCACCACCGGATAGGCGGGCGCCGCGGCCGCGATCTGCGCATCGATGGTGTCCCGGTGGCGCACCACGGCCTCCACCAGGCTGCGCGCATAACCAGCGACCTCCTCGCTGACTCCCAGCTCGGTCACCTGCCGTTCCAGCGAGGCCGACGCCGTCCGTTGTCCGAAGTCGGCCTCGAACAGCGCCGCCAGCGCCAGGCGACGCGCGGCGCGCCGTGCTGCGTTCGGACCCGGCGAGCTGTTGCGCGGCACCGCTCAGTCGCCGACGCCGTCGACGAGCACCGTCACCTCGCCGAGATCGAGGCCCAGTTGCAGCTCGATGGTCTCGGCAATCGCACGGCGCACCCGGCCCACCACCACCCCCAGCGACTCGCCCGAGCGTGCCACCACGAAGAGCCGGACGTGGACCCGCCCGCCCCGCAGGCGCGCGGTCACCGACGGGCCGGCCAGGCGCGCCCAGAACGCGGCGCCACCGCGCCCGACCCGCAGGACGCCGGGTTGCGCCTCCGCCGCTGCCCGCGCCATCGCCCCGATCACTCGCCGGCGCACCGTGAGCGTGCGCACGGCAGGCCGCGCGCCGAGGTGGACGTCTCTGGTCGCGCGGGGCCTGGTCTCCCCACGGCCGTCGGCCGGTACCCCTTGATCAGTCATGCTCGCCCTCCACCCCGGCGGCCCCCGGTCGGGGGGAGCGGGATCGCGGCGCCAGCGCCTCCGTGATCCGTTCCGGCACGCGAGCCCGGGCGGCCGCCGCTCCCACGCCCACGGCATAGGAGATCATGCGCGCCCGCGCTCGACCGTGCGTGATGATCACCGTGCCGCGCACGCCGAGGAGGGGCGCGCCGCCCAGCTTCTCATAGTCGAACTGCTCCCGGATCCGGACGAAGCCCGGACGCATCATGAGGTACGCCAGCGGACCCAGCGGCGGCCGACGGAATTCTCGGCGCACCAGGTCGAAGATGAACCCGCTGAGCCCCTCGAAAAACTTCATGGTGACGTTGCCCACGGAGGCGTCGCAGACCACCACGTCGGCGAGGTGCGCGACCAGGTCCTTCCCCTCGACGTTGCCCACGAAGTGCAGGCCGCTGCCGGCCAGCATGGCCGTCGCCTCCTGCACACGCCGCTCGCCCTTACCCCCCTCCTCGCCGATCGAGAGCAGCGCCACGGCAGGCCTCGGGACGCCCAGGACCTTCTCCGCATAGACCGAGCCCATCTGCGCGTACTGGGCCAGGTTGAGCCCGGTTGCGTCCGTGGTGGCGCCGATGTCGAGCAACACGAAGGGGCCCCGGTCGCTCACCATCTGCACCGCCAGCGCCGGCCGGTCCACGCCGGGCAGTCGGCCAAGGTTGAGGACGGCCGCCGCCACGCCCGCACCACTGTGACCGGCGGTGACGACCGCATCCGCCCGGCCCTCCTTGACCAGACGCATCGCGACGTTGATGCTGGCGTCCCGCTTCCTTCGCACGGCCAGCGCGCCCTGTTCCTCCATCTCCACCGTTTCGGAGGCAGGCACCAGCGTCACGTGGGACGGCAGCGCGCCCCGCACGTGCGGGGCGATGAGGGCCTCGTCGCCCACCAGGATGAGGTCCGTCTCGGGATGCGCCCCGGCCCATGCCAGCGCGCCCGGCACCACCTCGGCTGGCCCGTGGTCACCGCCCAGTGCGTCAACCGCCACGCGGACCCGTTCCGTGCCGGAGGGCGGCAGCGCGGCGATCGTGCGAGCGTCCATGACGTCTCGCGACGCGCGGTCTCGGGCCGTCAGGGCCGGCCGGTCTCGCCGGTGGACTTGACCTTGATTCGAACCGTCTCACGTCCTGCATACCAGCCACAGCTGGGGCACGCGTGATGGCTGAGCTTCGGCTCGTGGCAATGCGGGCACGACACGAGATGCGGCGGAGTCAGCGCGTGATGCGCGCGCCGGTCGCCCTGTGCGGCATGCGAGGTCTTGCGCTTCGGAAGGGCCATGGGTGTTTCCTCCTGGACGGCCGCGCGCGGCCGGTCGATCGTCGGCAGGTAGATGGTCAGCGGGCCGGATCGCCGCTCTCGGACGACGGCCAGTGGCCCAGGGCGGCCAGGCCGATATCCGCGCGGTCGTCGGGGTGGACGTGATCCGGCCACTCGTTCAAGTCCGCACCGCAGACCGGACAGAGGCCGCGGCAGTCCGGACGGCAGAGCGGCGCGATGGGCTCCGCCATGGAGATCGCCTCACCAACCGGGATCCCCAGGTCGAGCACGTGGTGGTCGTCGATGCGGAGCGCGTCCGGCTCCGCGCTGGTGTCCACGGGCAGGCCCGTGCGCAGGTCGATGGACGGCAGCGCCTCCTCGCGCAGCGTCACGTGCAGCGGCGCTACCGCCGGCTTCAGGCACCGGCTGCAGGTCTCGGCCAGCGCAGCGTCGAGTTCCGCGTCCACCAGGATGCTCCGGCTGGTACGCGAGAGCCGCAGGGTCCCGTTGAGCGGCAGAGCAAGCTGCAGGTCATCGGGCAGGTGCAGCCACACATCCCTAATCTCGTACCGGCGCTCAGTCCCGGGAACCGACCCCAAGAGGCCCGCGACGTTAAACTCGAGCATGGCCCGCTGTGCGCTCCGGCTCCTCAGGGGGCGGCGCCTCCTCCGATTCGGGTTCGGGGCCGCGCCGCTCGTCGAGCAGCTCGATCCCGTGCCGGATGCTCTGCAGCGCTTTGACGCACTCGCCCTCGAGCCGCACCAGGACGCCGGCGGCGTACTCGTCCGCGCCTCGGCGGATCTCGTCGGCTTCGCGCTGCCCCTCGCCGATGATCTCCTGGGACCGCACCTCGGCCGCCCGGGTCAGCTCGCGCTCCTCGATCAGGAAGGCAGCCTGCTCCTGCGCCCGCGCGACGATGCGGTCTGCCTCTTCCTGGGCCTTCTCCAGGATGCGCTCGGAATCCTGGTTGACGCGCTTCGCCTGGCGCACCTCCTCGGGCACAGCCACACGAAGCTGGTCGATCAGGTCCAGCGCGGCCGCCTGGTCGACGACCACGTTGTTGGTGAGCGGCAGCCGCTTCCCGTTGGCGACAAGCGCCTCGAGACGCTCGACCAGGAAGATGATGTCGATGGCGGGGACCTCCTGCGCCGGGCCGGGCGGAGCGTCCCGGACTGACGCGCCATTCTAGCCTACCCGGTCGCGCCGCGGGGTATCGGCCTCCATCGCGACCTGCGCCGCCGCGCCGGCCTGCAACCGCTCCGCCACCGCAGCCGGCACCATGGCCCGCACGTCTCCCCCGAACCGGGCGATCTCCTTGACCAGGCTGGAACTCAGGTAGGCGTACTCGAGCGAGGTCATGAAGAAGACGGTGTCGATCTCCGGCGCAAGCTTCCGGTTGAAGTGCGCCATCTGCAGTTCCGACTCGAAATCGCTGATGGCCCGGAGCCCCCGAACCACAAATTCGGCGCCTTGGCGGCGGGCCGCGTCCACGGTCAGCCCGTCGAAGCACTCGATCGTCACGCGCTGCGCGACGTCGGGAGCCAGCTCGTCCCGGATGGCCTGCCGGATCACCACGGCTCGATCGTCCTCACCCAGGAGCGGCATCTTGCGCGGGTTCTCCAGGATCGCCACCACCACCCGATCGAAGACCCGCGCGGCCCGTCTGATGATGTCCAGGTGGCCGAACGTGATCGGATCGAACGAACCCGGGTAGATCGCGACGCGCATCAGCCCCTCCCGTCGATCAGGCCGTCTCGGCATCGGCGTCCGTCGCGCGCTCGAGCCGGTAGATTGCCACCATCCCCTCGCCCACGCGGCGCGTCCGGCGTCGCCGCAGCCGGCCGGCCCATTCCGGCAGCTCGTCACGCCAGAAGTGACGAGCCACCACCACGGCATCCGGGGCGAGCAGCGCGCCGGTCCCCAGCCGCTCGAGCGACACGAGGATAGCAGCGTCCCCGAAGGGCGGGTCGAGCAGCACAACGTCGTACGGACCGCTCGCCCGGGCCAGAAACGCAACCGCCTCCGCATGGTGCACGCGCGCCCGCGGGCCGTCGAGGCCGGTGCGGCGTAGGTTCTCCTCGATCACCCGGGCGGCGGACGCGTCGCGTTCCACGAAGTCACAGCTTGCGGCCCCTCGGCTGAGCGCCTCAATGCCGCCCCCGCCGCTGCCTGCAAACAGGTCCAGGACTCGAGCGCCCGCGAGCGCCGGCTGCAGCGTGCCGAAGATCGTCTGCTTCACGCGGTCCGAGTAGGGGCGCGTGCCGGGCCCCGGATGGAGCAGCCGGCGCCCGCGGGCCGTGCCGGCGATGACGCGGCCGGCCTCAGGCATGGGGAGCGCGCTCCGGGGGCAAACGCTGGTGCGGCAACCGCGCGGGCGGCAGTCGCCCGGAAGGATCCACGCCTGGCTCGGGCAGGGCCTCTCCCGCCCCGACCTGCGCGAGCCACCCGGCCTCCAGGGCCGTGCGCAGCGTGCCACATGCCGGATCGAGCGAGCCATCCGCGTCCACCAGCCGGAGCGCCTCTTCCCGCGCCGCCTTCGCCAGCTCGCGGTCCTCGGGGCGGTCCAGGCGGGCGACTCGAAGTGGTGGCAGGCCGCTCTGCTGCACGCCCAGGAGGTCCCCCGCAAGGCGCAGCCGCAGGTCTTCCTCCGCCAGGGCAAACCCGTCCCGAGTGGCCCGAACCGCCTCCAGGCGCGCGCTCGCCACCGGGTCCGTGGCGTCGGAGACCAGCACGCACCAGGAGGGCCACTCGCCGCGGCCGACGCGCCCGCGCAACTGGTGCAGCTGCGCGACCCCGAAGCGCTCCGCGTTGAGGACCACCATCACGGTGGCTTCCGGCACGTCGACCCCCACCTCCACGACCGTGGTACCCACGAGCACGGCGATCGCACCGCGACGGAATGCCTCCATGACCGCGTCCCGGGCATGGGCCGGCATCTGGCCGTGGACGATGCCGATTCGCGGCTCGAAGGGCTCCAGGCCGGCGCGGCGAGCGGCCTCGGGCAGGGCTTGGCGCACCAGCATTCCGGCGTTCTCCACCGCGACCCCCTCCGCGTCCGGGTCGTCCTCCACCAGGGGTACCACCACGAACGCGCGGTGGCCACGCTGCACCTCCCGGGCCACCAGCTGCCAGGTCCCCTTGCCCGGTGCGTCCGGGTCGTCACCGAACAGCTGAGAAAAGCGACGAATACCGGTCTGAATGGGCACGCGGCCGGCGGGTGGCGTGCGCAGGTCAGAGACGTCCAGGTCTGCGTAGAAGACCTGCGCCAGTGTCTGCGGGATGGGCGTGGCGGTCATCAGCAGGACGTGGGGGTTGCGCCCCTTCCGAGCCAGCGCCTCGCGCTGCGCGACCCCGAACCGGTGCTGCTCGTCCACCACCACCAGGGCCAGGTCCCGGAACTGCACCGCGTCCTGCAGGAGCGCGTGCGTACCGACGACGACCCGGGCCTCCTGGCCAGCGATCCCGGTCAGGGCCCGCTGCCGCTCCGCAGCCGGCAGCGACCCGGTCAGCAGCGTCACGTCATGGCCCAGGGGCGAGAGGAAACCGGCCAGGGTTTCGGCGTGCTGGCGCGCCAGCAGATCGGTGGGTGCGAGGAGCGCGCCCTGTCGCCCCGTGTCCGCAACCAGGGCCAGGGCGATCGCAGCCACCGCGGTTTTCCCCGAGCCGACATCGCCCTGGAGCAGGCGGAGCATCGGCCGGCTCGAAGCCAGGTCGCGCAGGATCGCCCGGACCGCTGCGCGCTGGTCAGCCGTCAACGGCACCCGGACCTCTGCGTGGTCCTCCCCCGGGAGCGCCGCCCCGCCCGCGGCGCGCTGCTCTTCGGTGACCGGCCGCGGTGGCCCGTCCTCCGGTCGTGCCGGCACCGGGCTGCGCCGGTGTGCCTCGATCCGCTGCGCAAGAACGCGCTCGACCGCCGCCACGGTCTCCCGGAGCCGCTCCTCCGATGGCCGGATTCGCTCGGCCGTGTTGGGGCGCCGCTGGCGGTCCCGGGCCACCATGCCGACCTGCAGGGCCAGCAGCTCGTCGAACGCGAGGCGACGCAGGGCGGCATCCCGGCGCGCGAAGTCCTCCGGAAAGTGCACCTGTTCGAGGGCCTCGGCCAGGGTCGGCAGCCGATTCCGCTCCCGGATGGCGGGTGGGAGATACTCCTCGATGTCGCCCGCGTGCTCGGTCAAGGCCCTGCGCATCAGCCGGCGCAGGCCAGGGTTGGTCACGCCGGCCGTCAGCCGATAGACGGGGACGATCCGGCCGGCATGCAACGCGTCCGGGGTGTCGGGGCCGAACTCGGGGCCCTGGAACTCGGGGACCGGCAGCAGCCCGCCCAGACTGACGCGGCCTGTGATCACCAGTCGGTCGCCGGGGTGCACCCGCCGTTCGACGTAGCGCCTCCCGTACCAGACGGCGCTCCCCTCTCCACCTTCCTCGTCGCGCAGCCGTGCGGTCACCACCCGGACGTGCCGGCGAAAGGTCTGTCCCAGCTCCACGTCCACCACGGTGACACGGGCGCTCACCGGGCCCTCGGGCTGGTGCCGCGCGATCCAGCGCAGCGACCGCAGCTCCCGGAGGTCGTCGTAACGCCGCGGGAGATGAAAGAGCAGGTCGCCGAGGGTCTCCACACCCAGGCGGCGCAATGGGTTCACCCGCGACGCCGCTCCCAGTCCGGCGCGGGTCAGCGGCGTCGCCAGGCTGACCGCTGGACGTCCGGCGGGGGCTGCGGCCGCATCCGCGCTCCCTCGCCGTCCGCCCGACACGCGGCGCGCAGGCCCTGCGGTTGTCACCCGGACTCCCGTGCACCCCCGCCGGCCTGGCACGCGTTGCTCATTCGGCCGCCAGGATGTACCGATAGTGCGGCTGGCCCCCGTGCACCAGCTCCACCTCCACGCCGGGCAGTGCCCGCTGCAGCGCCGTCACCAGCGACTCGGCCTCCCCCAGGTCAGCGCCATCCCCGTAGTACACGGTCACGAGCTCGTACCCCGGGCGGAGTGTGGCCACCCCGGCCAGCACCGCCGCCGAGCGGTCGGCGTCCACCGCCACGAGCCCATCGTCGGGATCGAGCACGATGGCCTGCCCCTTTCGGACCCTGCGCCCGCCGATCTTCGCGTCGCGGACCGCGTCGGTGACCTGCAGCGTCTGGATTCGGCGCGCGGCTGCCAGCATGCCAACCGCGTTCGCTTCGGCGTCCATGCCCGGGTCGTAGGCGAGGAGCGCCGCGAACCCCTCGGGCGCGTTGCGGGTTGGAACGACCACGATGTGGGTCCCTCGCGCGAGGGCAGCCGCCTGGTAGGCGGCCAGCTTCACGTTCGGGTTGTTGGGGAGCACCAGGACCTCGCTGACGCCGAGGCCCTGCGCAGCCCGCAGCAGCTCTCCGGCGGAGGGGTTCGCGGCCTGGCCGCCCCCCACGATCTCGGCCACGCCGAAGCTGCGCAGGATGGCCACCACGCCGTCGCCGGCCGCCACGGCCACCACGGGCGGCCTGGCATGCGGACGCAGGTCGAGATCGGCGTCCGCCACGTGTTCCGGTGCCGGGACCGGGGCGCGCAACCCGGCCCCTCCCTCTCCGCCGCCGGACCCCGGATCGCGAACACCGGGCGCAATCGCGATCCCCGACGCTCGAGCGGCGGCCCACGTGCCGTCCACCGCAGCCATCCGATCGGGATCCCGTCCGGGAGACCCGGATCCGTCAGAGGCAGCGGTCTCCGCCTCCTGGGTTCGAGCGCCGCCGGCCGGCACCAGCACGGCGCCCGCAGCCCCTGCGGCGCTCGATCCATCGTCGCCCCACGCCGAGCGGCTGCGGGGCACGCCCTCGAGGCGCCGCCCAGGCTCGCCGATCGCGGCGCGCTCGTCGGCTGCCGTCCGCCCTGCCATCATGGCCCGGTCCGCTTCGCCCAAGCCCGATGGGGCGGCTCCCGAACCGGTGAAGGCACGAGCTCGTGCTTCGCGTGCTTCGCGCGCCTGCTGATCCAGGTTCTCGACGCTGACGTGGCTGAGCGGCCCCAGCGAGAGTCCGTACGCCAGGACGAGATCGGGCCGCGCGTTGTGGACGTGCACCTTGACGGCCCGCGAGTCTCCCGCGACCAGCACCGACTCCCCCAGGGCCACCAGTCGCTCGCGGATGGCATCCAGATCCAGCGGGTGCCCCGGGAGCGGGTGCACCAGGAACATCGTCTCGTATCCGAAGCCATCGTCACCACCGGCGATGACGGCGGCCGCGCGGGCCGGCGCGCCAGGCGCGGCACCGGCTGGCGCATGTCGGCCGAGGCTCCCCCGCAGCGCTCCCAGCAGTATCCGGTAGAGTCCCTCGCCGCCGGCGTCCACCACGCCTGCCTCCCGCAGGACCGGCAGCAGCGAGGGCGACTGCGCGACCGAGGCTTCCGCGGCCTCGACCGCCGCGCCCAGGACGGCCTCCATGTCCGGGTCATGCTCGGCGGCAGCCACCGCGGCCGCGGCTGCTTCGCGGACCACGGTCAGGATTGTGCCCTCCACGGGTTTCAGGACGGCGCGATGGGCCGTCTGGCTGCCCATGGCAAGCGCATGCGCGAGATCCAGGGGGCTCATCCGCTGGCGTCCCTCGAGCGCATGCGCCATCCCGAGCAGGATCTGCGAAAGGATGACCCCGCTGTTGCCCCGGGCCCCCATCAGCGCCCCGTGACCGATCGCGGCCGCGACGGCCCCGGCACTGCGTTCCTCTTCGGGAATCGACTCCCCCTCGGCAAGCGCGGCCCGTAGGGTGCTCAGCATGTTGGACCCGGTGTCCCCGTCGGGCACGGGAAACACGTTCAGCGCGTTGATCGCGTCCGCCGACTGCTCCAGCATCCCCAGGCCGTTGCGGAACGCGTCCAGCAGATCCGTCCCGTCAGCGACTCCCCGATTCACTCCGGCGTGACCCCGTGCCGCGGGGACGCGACGCCGCGCACCTGCAGGCCTCCCACGTGGATCACGAGGCTGTCCACGTCGCGTCCCAGCGCCTGGTGCAGCGAGTAGCGAACGGCCGACTCCACGTTGCTGGCCACCTCGGCGATGGGAACGCCGAACGCGACCCGCAGCGAGAGCCGGACATCGAGCGTGGGGGTGATCCGGACCGCCACGCCGGGCGCGGCATACCGGAGCAGCGAGAGCAGCCGCGAGCGCAGGTCGGGACTGGTGAACCCGACCACGCCGTAGGAGCCGGCCGCCGCCTGGCGAACCAGGTCGGCAACCGCGCGGCGCGTGACGAGCGCATGTCCGGGCAACGACTGGGGGTTCGTGGAGAGGCTCCTCAGGCACTGGCTGGTTCGAACAACATGCTATAGTACGCAACCGTCGCGTCGGTCCGCCAGCGCGTCGGTCCCTGCCCCGCAACCGAAACCCGAGGAATCCATGGCCCGCTCCTGCGCGATCTGCGGCAAGACCTCGATGGGGAGCTACAACCCCCAATCGAGCGGCATGAACCGCGTGCGCGCCCATCGGCGCTGCGAACCCAACCTGCATCCCTTGCAGGTCGAGCGCAACGGCAAGCTCGTGAAGGCGCTCGTCTGCACGCGCTGCCGCCGCACGCTGGCAAAGTCCGCCTGATCAATCGGCCGGTCGTGCCGTCCGTCGGACCGCCCCGGTGGCCGTCCGGACCGCTGGACCGACCCGTCCGCTACCTGCCTCACGCGCCCGGTGTCTGATCGCCCAGTGACTGGTTGCGTGGCGCATCGGGGCCAGGCACGTCAACCGCACTTTCCGGGACTCCGCGCGCGTCCGGTGCCACAGCCCCCGGCCGCGGGCCGTGGAGCGCATCCGCGTCGGCCTCCAGCCAGATCGTGAACGGGCCGTCGTTCACCAGCTCGACCTGCATCCGCGCGCCGAAGACCCCCCGGCCCACCCTGACCCCCAGCGACTCCAGGGCGTCCGCGTACGCCCCATAGAGCCGCGCCCCCAGGTCCGGCGGCGCCGCGTGCAGGAATGACGGACGGCGTCCCCGGCCAGTGTCCGCGTACAGCGTGAACTGGCTGACCGCCAGGACGCCACCGCCCACGTCCAGCAGCGAGCGGTTGGTGCGGCCCGCGTCGTCCGCAAAGATGCGCAGCTCAGCGGTCCGGCGGGCCAGTGCAACGGCGAGCTCGCGCGTGTCACCGCGCCCAACCCCCACCAGGACCACCAGGCCGTGCCCGATCTGGCCCGTCACGCGTCCCTCCACGCGGACCTCGGCCCGGGTGACCCGTTGCAGCAGGAGGCGCATGCCGTCAGCGCCGGAAGAGCCCGGCGGCAGCCACGGATCCCCCGACCAGCACGAGCGCGGCCGGGATCGCGTAGGCGAACGAGCCCGCCTGCGCCCCCCGCCAGGCCAGCGCACCCACCCCGAGGGCCCCGACGCCGGCAGCCCCCAGGCCCAGCGCGACGCGCCGCCAGGCGACCTGGACCCGCTGGGCGACCGACGCCGTCCCCGGCATGCCCGAGAGGCCCGGTTGCGCCAAAGCGTCATCGCGCACCCGGTCGAGCAGGCCCCGGAACCAGGCCGGAGCGTGCGCCACCAGAGCATAGGAGGCGGAGGCATAGGCAACCCCGGCAATCGCGTCCACCACGTAGTGGTCCCCCAGGTAGACGATCGAGAAGACCACCAGCGCGAAGTACCCGAGCACGGCCCATCCGACGCGCCCGAAACCGCGCCGCGCGAAGAGAAACGCCAGGAACGGGAAGGCCGCGTGCAGCGAGGGGAAGGCGGCGACCTCGTTGGGCCCAATGTCGTAGAACGTGTACGTGTAGATGTAGTGGCCGTTGAAGCCAAGCCAGGTCGCCAGCTGGTCGAACCCGACGGGCTTCAGGTATTCGATCAGCGGCCGGCCGTTCGCGCCGTTGAGGAACCCGTGTTGCGCCGCCCACCAGGGCGGCGCAACTGGCACGAACAGAAAGGTCACAAACCCGGCGAGGCAGAGCACGATCATGGCCGCCACGAAGTCGTAGTAGAGCGCGCGCCGCTTGAGCCAGAGCAGAAACCCGACCGCCAGCGGCAGTGGGAAGTGGAGGAAGTAGACCACCGTGGCACCCACCGCCACCAGGTCGGGCCCAGCCGCCGGGTGAAACCACCCTTGGAGCCACTGCGTGGGGAGCCTCCCGAAGCCAATGATCCGATCGATTGCGATGACGTCGGTCACGTGGATCGCCATCCCAAAGTCGTCCGCGTAGCCGCGCATCAGCTCGTAGGCGAAGAAGAGCGCGATGAAGGGCACCCAGTCGCGGAAGAAGAGACGGCCCCGCCCGAGGACGACCGCGGCCAGGCCGAACCCCACCAGCAGGACGTCCGGAGTGACGCCGATTCCCCGGGCGATCATGAGCCCGCTCAGGACCGCCACGTAAAGCGCGACCCCGATCAGCAGGAGGCGGCTGTTGCGCTCGCCGAGCTCGCTGGGCGGAGAGGCCGGCGGGGTCACAGCGTCTCGTCTTCCTCGGCGAACCCCAGCCCGAAGCGCTTGCGCGCGAAGACCTCGGCCGACGCCGGCACCATCACCACCCGTTGGGCATCGACTCCGGGCACGAAGGCCCCGGTTCGGAGGACCAGGGTGGGGATCCCGGCCCGCTCGATGACCCGGCTCAGCGCATCTGCCTCGGCATGCGCGAGCGTGGCCACCACCGACCACGACTCCCGGGGAATGGGCGGTTCGCCCCGCCCGATCTCGCGTGTCCAACCCTCGTCGGCCAGTGCCTTCACCAGCCGGATCTCACGCGCCACATCGTGGCCGCGCTCGAAGAGAGCCGAGCCAACGACCAGAAGGTCCGCGCCGTACCCACCCAGCAAGTCGGCCGTGGCCCGGTCCACGCCCCCTGCAACGTGCACCTCCCACCCGTGCGGCCGGCCCTCGAACAACTCCCGCGCATCCGCCACCTTTCCGGCCAGCTCCCGCCGAAAGCGCCGCTCGGGCGTGGCCGGGTCAACCATGAGCACCAGCGCGATGTCGATCAGCTCGCGAAACGGGGCCAACGCTGAGACCGGCGTCGCAGGATTCACGGCCAGGCCCGCGGCCAGGCCGGCCCGCCTGATTTGCACGAGCGCGCCCCGCAGCCGATCGGCCGTCTCGGGAGCCTCGAGCTGCAGGGTGATGGAATCGGCCCCGGCCGAGATGAGCGGCTCAACCAGCGCCGACGGACGATCGACCGACAGGTGCACGTCGAGCGGCAGCCTGGTCAGGCGCCGGATCCCGCGCACGACGTCGGGGCCAAAGGTGAGGCGCGGCACGAGATGCCCGTCCATCACGTCCAGATGGAGCCGGTCCGCGCCGGCGCGCTCGAGCTTCCGCACCACGCGGTACAGGTTCCCGAAGTCGGCCTCGAGAATCCCAGCCGCGAGACGAGCGCGCCCGCCGTTCATCGGCCGGCCCCGCCGGGGGCGGCCGCGCCCGCCTCCTCCAGCCGCTGCCGCCGGCGGCGCGCCGCCGCGGGTGCCGGGAGCCCAGCCCGCTCGGCCGCGAGCTGGCCGCAGGCCGCGCCGATCTCCTCGCCGCGGTTGCGGCGGATCGTGACGGGGATCCCCGAGGCGCGGAGCCGGCCGGCGAACGCTTCGAGCCGGTCGGGCCGGCTGGGTTGCCATTGGGTGTGCGCCACCGCGTTCATGGGGATCAGGTTGACGTGCGCCAGCCGCCCGTGCAGCAGGGCCACGGCAGCCGCCGCATCGGCCGGCGTGTCGTTGATGCCGTCGATCATCACGTACTCGTAGCTGATCCGCCGGCCCGTGGCGACGCTGTAGTCCGTAGCCGCCCTGACAACCTCCTCCACCGGATAGCGCCGGTTGAGCGGCACCAGCACGTCCCGAAGCGGGGTTCGGGCCGCGTGCAGCGAGACTGCCAGCGTCCACGGCGGCCGGAGCGCGGCCAGCCGCTCAATGCCCGGTGTGACGCCGCTGGTGCTGATGGCGATGTGGCGGCCGCCCAGCCCGAACCTCCGGGGATCGGTGAGTACCCCGGCCGCCTCGATCACCACGTCGAGGTTCAGGAGCGGCTCACCCATGCCCATGAACACCACGTTGGTCACGTGCCGGCCATCCGTGGCCAGCCGCCGCGCCCAGTACCGCACCTGGTCCACGATCTCCGCGACGTCCAGGTCCCTGCCGAACCCAAGCTCGCCGGTCGCGCAGAAGGGGCACCCCACCGCACAGCCGGCCTGGCTTGAGACGCAGATCGTGGCCCGCTCGCGGCGCCCCGGGCTGCCCGGGTAGCGCATCAGGACGGACTCGATCAGCTGCCCGTCCTCCAGCCGGTGCAGCGCCTTTTCGGTGAGTCCGTCGTCCGCGAGGCGCGTGGTGGTTTCCACCAGCGTGTCAGGCTGAAAGGCCGCCTCCAGGGCCGTTCGCAGCGCCGCGGGCAGGGTTCGCAACGTGGCGGCCTGCGAGGCGTGCCCGCGCCAGAGCCAATCGGCGATCTGGCGCGCGCGATAGGCGGGCTGCCCGCCCTCGGCCAGCCACGCGACGAGCTGCTCGGGTGGGATCCCCGACAGACCGGGCCGTGGGTCGCGCGCTCGCGCGCGATGAACAGCCCGTGGGGCGCGGAGACCGGCGCCTGGCGGCCGCGCATCCGGGCCTGGTGTGCGGGGCCGGGCACCGCCGACGCGGGAATCGTCGGCGGGCGGCGACTCCGGGGAGGCAGAGACGTCCGGCCCGCCGTCCGACGCGGAGCCGCTCATTGGATCGTCGGCCGTCCGAGCCGGCTCCCCACCAGCTCAGGGTGCCCTCGGCGCAGGTCAGAGGCGGGCATACGGCGTCCGCCGCCCAGCTGCACTTCGTCAAGCCTCAGGGCTCCATCAGCCACCAGCACGGCCAGGCCATCGTCGTCCGGAACCACGAGCCCCAGGGTCTCGCCGGCGTCCGATCCTCCCCCCACACGCTCGCCCAGCGCCGCGCGGCCAGCCGGCGCACCGGCGGGCGAGTGGCCCGCGATCACCGCGGCGCCCAGCGTCAGGGGCCGTGCGCTCCACACGATGAGCCGTCCGGCAGGCGTCTCCGCCCAGGTCCCGGGCCAGGGCTGGTACGCGCGCACCTGGCGTTCCAGCGAGACCGCGGCACGCGCCGGATCGAGCCGGCCATCCTCTCGACGCAGGGCCCGGGTCAGCGTGATGCCAGTCTGCGGCTGGGGGCGGGGTCGGTGGGCTCCGGCCAGCCAGCCCGGCAGGACCTCGCGCAGCAGGCTGGCGCCCGCGAGGGCCAGGCGAGTCTCCAGCTGCGGGGCGGTCTCGGTGCCATCGAGCGGCAGGGCGAGCTGGGCCACGATCGGCCCGCTGTCAAGCCCGGCCTCCATCACCATCAACGTCACGCCGGTTTCCCGGTCCCCGGCCAGGATGGCCGCGGGGATGGGCGAGGCACCGCGGTGCCGGGGGAGCAACGAGGGGTGCAGGTTCAGCGCGCCGTGAATGGGCAGCTCGAGCAGGGCTGCCGGCAGCATCTGGCCGTAGTCGGCCAGCACCACCAACGCCGGCTTCAGGGCCACGATCTCGGCGAGCGAGGAGGGGTCACGTACCCGCTCCGGCTCCAGCACGGGCCCGATCCCCAGGGCCGCGGCCCGCTCCGCGACCGGCGAGCGCCGCATGCGCTCGCCCCGTCCGGCCGGACGGGGAGGCGCCGTGACCACGCCGACCAGCCGGATCGCCGGCAGCTGCCTGAGCAGCTCGAGGGTCGGGAGGCCAAACCGGCCGCTCCCGATGAACAGGGTTGCGACACCGCTCTCCGCGAAGGCGATCGGCTCTGCACTCACCCGACGAGCGTGCGCCGCTCCGCGGCTGGCGCGGCTCCCTCCTCCTCGTCTTCCTCCGGACTCACCGGAATCAGCTCATCCATCGACCCAAGGTAGTCGATGTAGAGCTTGCCGTGCAGGTGGTCGATCTCGTGCTGCATGGCCCGGGAGAGCAGGCCGCTGCCCGCCACCTTGATCTTCCGCCCCAGGCGGTTCTGGGCCACCACCCAGACCCGCTCATGGCGCGTCACGTACGCCGCGAATCCCGGGATGCTCAGACACCCCTCGAGGTCGCGCTCATCGCCGACCGCACGCACGATCCGCGGGTTGACGAGCTCGTGCAGGTTGCCGTCCACCTCAACCACGCAGGCCTGCAGGGCGACCCCCAGCTGCGGGGCGGCAAGCCCGACGCCGGGGGCGTGGCGCATGGTGTCGGTCAGATCGTCCAGCAGCTCATGCAGGTATTTGCCGAAGCTGTCGACCGGCTCGCCCGCCAGGCGCAGCCTCGGGTCGCCCAGCGTCACGATGGGAAGCACGCTCATGCGCTGCAGGATATCCGGTCCGGCGGCGAGATGCCGTCCAGGGGCCGTTCCGAGCTCCCGCGCTGCTTCGCCCCGGTTGCCGGCCCTGCCGCCGCCGCGCGTCTCGCGGGCACGCGGCCGGAACGGCACGTCAGAGCAGCGATTCCGGGTCGACGTCGACGCTCCACGCCGGCCCCAACTGGTCGTCCAGAATGCGGACCGGATCGGGCCCCCGCAGGACCAGGTGAAAGCGCCACCGCCCGGCTCGCCGGGGCACGTATGCGGGCACCGGCCCGAGCACTTCCACCGACGCGTCACGGGATCGCAGCCGGGCCGCCTCGCGTTCAGCCTCCGCCTCGGCCGCCGCACGGTCGGCCAGGGAGACCGTCAGCTTCGCCAGCCGCCCGAAAGGCGGCAGTCCGAGCTGTCGGCGCGATTCGAGCTCGGCCCGGTAGAAGCGCTCCGGCTCACCGGTTCGTGCGGCCACCACGGCGGGGTGATCCGGCTGATAGGTCTGGATGATGGCGCGCCCCGGCCGGTCGACGCGCCCCACCCGGCCGACCGCCTGCGCGAGGAGCTGGTAGGTCCGCTCGGAAGCCCGCAGGTCCGGCAGGTTCATCGCGACATCGGCCGAAACGACTCCCACCAGACTGACCTCGGGGACGTGAGGCCCCTTCACCACCATCCCGGTGCCCACCAGGACGTCCAGCAGCCCGTCGCGAAACCCGTCCAGCACCCGTTCGCCGGCGCCGCGCCGGGCAAGCACGTCGCGATCGAGGCGGGCCACCCGGTAGTCGGGGAACCGGACCCGGACCTCGTGCTCGAGCCGCTCCGTCCCACCGCCCAGATAGCGGATCCGGGGCGAACCGCAGGCCGGACAGCGGGTGGCGAGCGGCGCGGTGGCCCCGCAATGGTGACAGCGCAGTGCCGCGGCCGCCGCGTGATAGACAAGCGGCCGCCGGCATTCCGGGCAGACCTGGACATAGCCGCAGTCCCGGCAGAGGACCACCGAGGCGGAACCTCGCCGGTTGATCACCAGGATGGCGCGGCCGCCGGCAGCGCGATCCAGCCCGGTGAGCGCGTCTGCAAGCACCCGCGAAAGGAGCCCCCGGTTGCCTGCCGCGAGCTCGGCCCGCAGGTCCACCACCTCCACGCGAGGCGGATGCCCAACCGGCTGCAACGGCAGGCGCAGGCGCGCGATCTCGCCGCCGAGCACGCGTCCCAGAGTGACCACGTCCGGGGTCGCGCTGCCCAGCACCACCGGCGCCGACGCCAGGGCACCCAGCTGGAGCGCGACATCGCGGGCCTGGTATCGCGGCGTGCGGTCCGACTTGTAGGCAGGGTCATGCTCCTCGTCGACGATCACCACCCCCAGATCGGCCAGCGGCGCCAGCACCGCGCCCCGCGTCCCCACCACCGCCCCAGCCTCGCCGCTCCGGATGCGTCGCCACTCGTCGGAGCGCTCTCCCTCGGAGAGCCCACCGTGCAGCAGCGCCACGTCCAGCCCGAACCCCCCGCGGAGCCGATCGACCAGGGGCGAGGCCAGCGCAACCTCCGGCACCAGCAGCAGCGCCTGGCGCCCGGCGGCGCGCGCAGCGTCAATGACGGCCCCGTAGACGGCGGTGCGGCCCGCTCCGGTCACGCTCTCGAGCAAGAACGCCGTCGCGTGCCGCCCGCGGATCGCCGCCACGATGGCCTCCGCGGCTTCCCGCTGAGCCGGGCCGAGCGCCGCGCCCACCGGCGCGGCGCCTTCCGGGGCCGGGGAGCGGCCGGCAAGCGGCCGCCGGGGCCGTGCCACCACCGTGAGTTCCACCAGCCCCCGGCGCGCCAGCCGGGCCAGCGCCGCGGCCCCGTGCACGGCGGCCAGCTCGGACGCACCCGCCGTATCCCCCGGGGCCAGCGTCGCGAGCGCGCCCAGCAGCGCTGCCTGCCGCGGGCCCAGCCTCGGCTCGCGGGCTCCGCGGGAAGGCGCCGGCTCCGCCTGCCGAGCGGCCCGCCCCTCGCCGGCCGCCGGCGCCGGGGCGCGCCGGGGAACGGCGCCTGCGGCGTCCCGGTCCAGAAGCTCCCTGCCCCGCTCGCTCAACGCGGCCCGCCGCTCCAGGCGCGGCGCCCCGCCGCCGCTCCCCAGGCGCCACTCGAGGCGCAGTCTCCCCTCGCGCTCCAGGGACCGGAGCTCGCGCAACAGGCCCGCCCGCGAGTCACCCCAGGGCAACCGGCGAATCGGCACCCCGGCCGGCCCCCGCGACCAGACGCTGGCCAGGAGACCGGCGGCCGCCCCGTCCGCGGCCGCGTGCCGAGCACGCTCCCCGGCCGCCGGCCGAGATCCCTCCCCGGCTGCGCGGCTCCCCTCCCCGGTGGGCACCGCCACCAACTCGACCCGTTCGAGGAGGCCGGGTGGAAGTGCCGCCCGCACCACGAGCGCCAGCGGCGCCCGGTAGTGGCGCGCGACCGCGCGCACCAGGCGCAACTGGAGGGCTGGCAAGAGCGGGCCATCGGAGCGCACACGCGCAGAGATCGGCTTCGTGGCCAAGCCCGACGCGTCTCCCTCGCCGAGCACCACGCCCAGGACCTGGCGCCGTCCGAACTCGACCAGCACGGCCTCGCCGACGCCCAGCCCAGCCAGTTCGGGCGGGACCCGGTACGTGTAGGTCCGGTCCCCGGCGCGGCCCCCCACGTCGACCGCCACCTCCACCAGCCGCTCAGCCGGGACGGGGCCGCTCTCCATGCGTCAGAGCTCGACGCGCCGGTCCAGGCGGCGTGCCCGCTCCTCCTCGATGATCTCGGCGACGCGAGCGGCCGTGCGCTCCACCTCGCCCGTCTCGTTGACCACCACACGATCGTAGTCGCCCTGACGGGCCAGCTCGATGGCCGCGTCCCGCTGGCGGATCTCCAGTTCGTCGGCCGTCTCCGTGGCCCGCGCCCGCAGCCGGGCGAACAGGGCCTCCAGCGATGGCGGCACGAGGAAGATCAGGAGTGCGTCCGGGACCCGCTGCTTGACCGCCTGGGCTCCCTGGACGTCGATCTTGAGGATCGCGTGGCGGCCCGACTCCAGCGCATCGCAGACCGCCTGGCGAGGGGTGCCGTACCAGTGGTCGCCATGCACGAGGTTGGCCTCCAGCAGCTGGCCCGCCTCGCGCAGCGCCAGGAACTCCGCCTGGGACAGGAAATGGTAGTGCACCCCGTCCACCTCTCCGGACCGGGGCGCGCGGGTGGTGCAGGTCACGATGAAATCGAAATCCGGGCGGTCATGGTGGCGACGCAGCGCGTCGATGATGGTGTCCTTCCCCACGCCCGAGGGACCCGAGATGATGACGACCATGGCGCCCGCCGCGCCCCGGCAGGCCATCACGGCAGACCGGCGAGCGATCCGGCCGCCCCGGCCCGCTGGTCGCGCAGGGCGGCAAGCACGCGCTCCAGCTCGTCCGGCAGCGGCGCCGTGGCCCGGATGACCCGACCCCCGGACGGCGAGTCGAGCTCCAGCCGCCAGGCGTGCAGAAAGAGGCGTGCCAGGCCCGCGGGGCCGCGGCGGGCCTGGCCGGTCGCGTAGACGGAATCCCCTGCGACCGGGTGACCGATCGATGCCAGATGAACCCGCACCTGGTGCGTGCGACCGGTGATCAGGTCCACCTCCAGCAGGGTCCAGCCACCGAAGCGCTCCCGCACGCGGTACGCAGTGATCGCCGGCCGGCCGTCTGGGACCACCGCCATCCGCGTCCGCTGGCGAGGATCGCGGCCTATGGGCGCTTCGATACGGCCCAGCGAGGCGGGGGGTTCCCCCGCCACCAGCGCCAGGTACGTCTTCTTGACACGGCGCGCTTTCAGCTGTGCCATGAGGCTGGCCTGCGCGCTGTCCGTGCGCGCCACCATCAGCAGCCCGCTGGTGTCACGGTCGAGGCGGTGCACAATCCCCGGCCGTGCCACGCCTGCGATCCCCCCGAACGTCTCAGGACCTCCCAGCGCCAGCAATGCGTTCACCAGCGTACCGCCCGCGTGTCCCGGACCCGGGTGGGTGACCAGGCCGGCGGGCTTGTCCACGATCAGCAGGTCGTCGTCCCGGTAGACAACCGTGAGCGGAATCGCCTCGGCCTCGACCTCGAGCGGCTGCACCTCGGGGACGTCCAGCTCCAGGCGCTGCCCTGCAGCCACAGGGACGTTGGCCCGGATCGGGTGCCCGCTCCGAGTGAGCCTCCCCTCGCGGATCAGCCGCTGCACATAGGCCCGCGACAGGCCGGTGGCGTCGGACACGAACCGATCGGCGCGGATCCCGGCCACGCCCACGGGCACCGCCAGGCTCATCCGCCCCGTCAAGTGGACGGACCGCCGACCGGGCCCGCACCGGACTGGCTTTCCGCGGCGGCACCGCCCCGGGCGCCCGGCTCGCCGAAGACGCCGACCAGCAACAGCACCACCAGCGAGACGCTGATTGCCGCGTCAGCGACGTTGAACGTATACCAGCGCCAGGTGCCGATGCCCATGTCCACAAAATCGATCACATGGTGCAACCGGATCCGGTCGATCTCGTTCCCGATCGCGCCCCCCATGAGCAGCCCCAGCGCGAGCGTCACCAGCCATGAGGCCCGCCCACCGCGCGCCACCTCGTACCAGACGATCACCACGATGGCCACCAGGCTGGCCACGGCGAAGAAGGTGGCGCTGGACCCGAACAGACTGAAGATCGCGCCGTTGTTGTAGCTCTTGGCGATGCGCACGAAGTTGTCCAGGACCGGGGTGGGAGGCGCGAGCGGCGCGGCCGGAGCGCCGCTGCTTTGGCTCAAGGCAAACGAGCGATCCACCCACGCCTTCGAGACCTGGTCGGCGATCACCACCATGGCCGCCACCGCGAAGAAGGTTGTCAGCCGCGGCCACGTGGTCCCCGCCACGGTCGGTGCCGCGGCGTGGGGAGCGGCGTTCCTCACCGCGATCCGCCGGATCCCGTCCGCCGAAGGGCCACCTGCGCCGGTCCCACCTCCAGCTGCACGGTGCTCACGGCCAGGCCGTTGGGCGGCGGACCGAGGTGCAACGCAGCCGCCAGGGTCTCCGACGCCAGCCGGTTCAGGTACGGTCCCAGCCACGCATCTGCGCCGGACGGCAGCCCAAGCCAGAGCTCGATCGAGTCATCGAGCTCCAGCTCCGACTCCCGGCGCAGCTCCTGGACCGCCCGCTGGAGCTCCCGCGCGTCGCCCTCGGCGCGCAGCTCGTCGGTCAGCGTGGTGTCGATCACCACCACCAGCCCCTCGTCGTGGGCCACTGCGGTTCCCGGCCGCGGCGTGGCGAGGATCTCAACCTCATCGGGGGCCAGCACCGCGCCGCCCAGCCGGACCGACCCGTCAGGCAGGTACTCGACGTCGTTTGCCCGTGCCGCCGCCATCACGGCAGGGATCTGCGGCCCCAGGCGCCTCCCGATCCGCGGCAGGAGTGGCTTGACGCGCCGCTCCACCAGCTCAGACTCGTCGCCGATCAGCTCCACGGCGTGGACGTTCAGCTCATCGGCCATCAGGCGCAGCAGCGCCTCGCGCTCCGGCAGCTCGCCCCCGGGGAGCGCGAGCCAGACGCGAGCCAGCGGCTGACGCACTCGGAGCCCCGCCTGCGAACGCAGCGCGCGCGCCAGCGCCACGGCGCGCATCACCGTCGACATCCCTGCCTCGAGCGCCGCGTCGCGGAACCCGGCCAGCTCGGCGGTGGGCCAGCGCGTCAGGTGGACGGAGTCCGGCGCGGAGGGATCGACTGCCGCCACCAGGTTCTGGTAGATCGACTCGGAGAGGAACGGCAGGATTGGCGCCAGCACCCGGCTGATCGCCACCAGGGCGGCGTGCAGGGTTGCAAACGCCCGGTCGCGGTCGGCCGGATCGGCGCCGCCACGCATCCGCTCGCGCGACCGTCGCAGGTACCAGGTGGACAGGTCCGTGACAAAGCCGCCCACCGCACGCGCGGCCCCGAGCGCGTCGTAGTCACGCAGCTCCCGCTCCACGTCCGCGGCCAGCCCGGCTGCCCGGGAGAGGATCCATCGATCGAGCGTCGGCCAGTCCGCCGCCTGGGCCAGGTCGGCCGCGATCCCCTCCCCCGGCACCCAGCCCGCGAGGCGCGCATAGGTCACGAAGAACGCATACACGTTCCAGAGCACGAGCAGTTCGCGTCGCGCCTCGTCGGCCGCATGCCAGCCGAAGACGATGTTGTCCTCCGGCCGGGCGCTGGCGAACATCCAGCGCATGACGTCCACGCCCATCCGCTCGGCCGCATCGTCGAACTCGATCGCATTGCCCCAGCTCTTGTGCATGGGGCGGCCATCCTCGCCGAACAGGGTGCCGTAGCCAAAGATGGTGCGGAAGGGCGGCTCCCGTCGCAGGACCGTGCTCATCGCGAGCAGCGAGTAGAACCAGTTTCGGAACTGGCCGGGGAAGCTCTCGGTGATGAAATCGGCGGGGAACCACTCCTGCCAGTAGGCCGGATCCTCGCGATAGTGGAGCGTGGAGAAGGGCACGATGCCGGCGTCCAGCCAGGGGTTCCCCACGTCGCGGATCCGCTCGACGGTCGCCCCGCAGGCCGGGCAGGCGATCTTGACCCCGTCCACGTACGGCCGGTGCGGGGTGTGCCCCTCGAACTGCTCCCAGCCCTCCACTGCGCGCTGACGGAGCTCTTCGCGCCCGCCCACCACGGTGACCGTGCCGCACGCCGGGCAATCGTAGATCGGCAGCGCGAGCCCCCAGTAGCGCTTCTTGCTGATCATCCAGTCGTGCATGTTCAGGAGCCAGTCGAGCTCGCGCTCGTAGCCGAAGCCAGGGATCCAGCGGATCCGGTCCACCACTTCCATGATCTGGTAGCGCAGGCTGGCGTCGACCTGCTCGCGCGTCAGCGTCTCCCGCGGCTGGTCGTAGACCGGGCCCATGCTGATGTACCACTCGTCCACCAGCCGGAAGACCAGCGGTGTGCCGCACCGCCAGCAATGCGGGTAGCGGTGCAGGTACGGCTCCACGCGGTAGAAGCGGTCGGTCTTCCGAAGCCGATCCAGGATCGGCTCGACCACCTCGCGCACGTCGCGGCCCGAGAGAAACCCGAAGCCCGGGAGGATCACGCCGTTCTCATCCAGCGGGGCAATCATCGGCAGGCCGAGCTCCCGGCCGAGCTGGAAGTCCTCTGCGCCGCACCCGGGGGCGATGTGGACGATTCCGGTTCCCTCGTCCTCGCCCACCTGGTCCCAGGCGACCACCCGGTGCTCGTACGGTTGGCCGTCTGGACCCGGCGAGGCGGCAAAAGCCGCCTCCACCGCCGGCAGATCGTCGAACGGCCCGGCATATCGCCAGCCCACCATCTCGGCCCCCGGTCGCTCCTCGAGCACCTCGAACGGACCCACCAGGGCCTGCTTCAGGGTTCCACGGCCCAGCCAGTGGACGGCCTCCCCCTGGCGCACCTTCACGTAGCGAAGCTCCGGCCCCACGGCCGCGGCCACGTTCGAGGTGAGCGTCCAGGGCGTGGTGGTCCAGACCAGCAACGACTCGCCCGGCCGGTCCAGCAGCGGAAAACGGACCGTGAGCCCGGGGTCCTCGCGGTCCTGGTACCCCTCGGACATCTCGTGCTGGCTGATCCCGGTCCCGCAGCGGGCACACCAAGGCATCGTGTCATGGCCCTTGTAGAGCCAGCCCCGCCGGTGGCACTCGGCCAGGAATCCCCAGATCAGGTCGTTGTTCTCGTTGGAGAAGGTGAAGTACGACCCGCCGAGCTCCGGCATCCCCAGCCGCCCCACAACCTGCTCGACCGTGTCGGTCACCGGTCCGCGCGGCCCCTCCACCGTGATCACTCGGGTCGGGTCATCCGCCAGCAGGTCGCGGAGCCGGCGCAGCTCGTGCGGGTCATTCCAATCCATCCACATGCCGAGCCGGACCGACTGCTCCGTCTGGCGGGCGGCGAACGTCAGCACGCGCTGCTTGCACAGGCTGACGAAGTCGGCGATCCCATACTCCTCGATGTCGCGCTTGCTGGTGAAGCCGAGTTCACGCTCGACATTCACCTCGACCCACAGCCCCTGGCAGTCGAACCCGTTCTGCCAGCGCTGCTCTTCGCCCAGCATCGCGTGGAAGCGCTGGAAGAGATCCTTGTAGGAACGCCCCCACGCGTGGTGGACGCCCATCGGGTTGTTGGCGGTGATCGGCCCGTCCAGGAACGACCAGCGGGGCCCGCCCGCGTTCTGGGCGCGCAGCCGCGCGAACGTACGGCGCTCGCGCCAGAGCTCCAGGACGGCATGCTCCTGGGCAGGGAAGTCGGGATGGGCTGGGACGGGCCGGAAGGGCGTCTGCATGTGACGGGTAGGATACCCAAACGCGACGCCTGTCCGCGAACAGGCTATGATCCGGCCCGTGCCGAACGTCGACCGTCCCACGGGGCGACCTTCTCCGTTCGCGGCGGCCTTCCTCAGCCTCGTCTTTCCGGGCCTGGGCCACGTGTACGCCGGACGCAGCGCACGAGGGCTGGCCTTCGCGGCGCCGCCGATCCTCGGGCTCGCGCTCCTGGGCGGCCTCCTGGTGAGCGCCTCCACGCGGGACGCGCTCAAGGTGAGCGTCTTCGACCCGTTCGTGCTGGACGTCCTCCTCGCCCTGGACGTGCTGATCTTCCTCTACCGGCTGCTGGCGATCGTGGACGCGTACCGCTGCGCGGCGGTGGTGGTGGCCGAGGGGCCGGGGCGGTCGGCCCGCCCACGGGTCCCGCTGGCCCCCCTCTCGCTCGCGGGCCTGGTGGCGGTGGTGCTGGTCATGGGGATGAGCCACCTGGCGCTGGCGCGGTACGACCGGATCGCGCACGACACGATCATGGCCGTCACCAGCGACACGCCTGGCAACCCGCCCTCTGTCGCCTCGGCCGCCGCCTCCCCCGGCGCCTCGCCGGGCGGCTCGCCCCAGGCCGCCGGCGCCGCAGCCGCTGCCCAGCCGCAGCCGAGCATCGCACCATGGAACGGGGGACGGCTCAACGTCCTCCTCCTCGGCGTGGACCAGCGTCCAGATCAGCAGACCTTCAACACCGACACCATGATCGTCGCCAGCATCGACCCGTCCAGCGGCCAGGTCTCGATGTTCAGCGTCCCTCGCGACACCGAGCAGGTCCCGCTCCCGCCGTCGTGGCCGGCAGCCGCGTACTTCGGGGGCGTCTTCCCCAACAAGATCAACAGCCTCTGGACCTACGCAGAAGGCGCCCCCGACCTGTTTCCCGGGCCCGACGCGACCCGTGGCGTGACCGCGCTGAAGGGCGCCCTGGGCTACCTGCTCGGGATCCAGATCCCCTACTACGCGGAGGTGAACTTCTCGGGCTTCCGCCAGGTGGTGGACACGCTGGGCGGGGTCACCATCGATGTCCAGATCCCGGTCACCGACTACGACTATCCCACCGACAACGGCCGCGGCGCGATCAAGCTGTACATTCCACCCGGGATCCAGCACATGAGCGGGGAGGAGGCACTCGCCTATGCGCGCTCCCGCCACGCGACTTCGGACTTCGACCGCTCCCTGCGCCAGCAGCGGGTGATCACGTCCATCCGCCAGCAAACCGACGTCCTGAGCTTCCTCGATCCCAACAAGCTCGATGCGCTGGGCCAGGCGTTGCGGAACGCGGTCCACACGGATTTCCCGCGGGACCAGCTGCCGCAGCTCGTCTCGCTGATCGAAAAGGCCGATACCAGCAACCTGCACTCGCTGGTTTTCACGCCGCCCGAGTACGCGGTCCAGTGCCCGCCGGCCGAGTGCCTGATCGACTACTGGCTGCACCCCAACGTGACAGCGATCCGCCAGGCGGTGACCCAGGCGTTCTCGAAGAGCGCGGCGGCCCTGGCCGCCTCCCGCAGCGCGCTCGCCTCGGAGAACGCGCAGGTCCTGGTCGAGAACGGCTCCGGGATCAACGGACAGGCCACCGGCGTCGCCGCGTACCTCAGCTACCTGGGGATGAACGCCACCGTACCGTCGGCCAATAACGGCCGCGCACCGCACTCGGGGTATACACAGACGGTGGTCACCTTCTACAACGGCGCCCAGGCCACCATGCCCGAAACAGTCCAGGTGCTCCAGTCCACCTTCGGGGTGACGGTTCAGACGGCCACCAATCCGGCCGTGAAGGCGGACGTGATCGTGATCACCGGCACCGCGACGCCCCAGCTGACGGTCCCGGGCGGGTAACCCCGGTCGCTCGCACCAGCCGGGCGGGGAGCACGATGGGCCGCGGAGGCCCTTCAGACCTTCTCGGTGACGCGGTACTCCAGGCGTCGCCCCGTCATCAGCCGCGTCTGCGCGTCGAGGGCCGGCAGGTTGCTGAAGATCATGCCCACTGCCGGAAGCGTCAGCCACTGCACGTACACCAGGGCCCGGCGGAGCACTCCCCAGGATTCGGGACGCGGCGGGGCAATGCGGTCCTCCACGAAGATCAGGATCATCAGGCAGCAGAACGCCCCGGTCAGCAGCCAGGTTGCGTAGACCGGCAGGTTGTGCCCGAGCGTGGTCTGGGCAAACTCCGAATGGCCGAACTGGTTGCTGATCAGCAGCGGCAGGTTCGAACCGAAGAGGAGCACGTACGGCGCCACGGCCCAGTTGAGGTGATCCGACCAGAGGTCGGCCAGGCGGTGCATGCGCACGCGCAGCGGGATCTCCGGGTGCGCCAGGGCGTGGTGGATGTAGTACGGGATGTCGGTCACGCCCCAGGCCCAGCGACGGATCTGGGTGTACTGCTGGTAGAGCGTCCGGGGATACGTTCGGGCCCGGACGGCGTCGCCAAAGACCGGAATGAAGAGCGGCTCGGCCCGGAACGTGCCCGCGTAGGTGAAGAAGCTCTTCCAGTAGAAGCGCGAGTCCTCGGGAATGGCGTCGGTGGCCCAGTAGCCCACCTCGTGGACCGTGCGCAGCGAGACGGCGTAGGAGCTGAAGCTCACCAGCCGCTCCGGCGTCAGCGAGCGCCACATCTGGATGTGGGTGGCGCTGACCGCCGTGAGCCGCACCGCCAGCGGCACCTCCCACAGGTTGTTGTGGAACATCGGGACCGGCTGGTAGAGCCGGTGGTACCGCTCCGGGTCGGTGGCAAACCGGTGGGCGAGATAGGCAAAGTACTGGGGGTGCACACGATAGTCGGAGTCGAGGTCCGTCACGATCACCATCGCCGGGTCGTACTCGAGCTCGACCATTTCCTGGTACAGCCACCGGCCGCCATAGGCCATCGCGCTCGATTTGCCGATGACGACTCCGGGCTCGAGCGGGTCCAGGATGTGAAAGAAGTGCGCGAACCGAGCGCCGAAGCGCTCCCGCAGCCGCGCCACGTTCTCCCTGCCAGCCAGGTCCGACTCGCGCGTGATGATCGCGACCAGCTTGCGCTCGGTGGGCCAGTCGGCGTCCGCGAGGGCCTGGACGGTCGCCTCGAGCTTCTCATACGGCTCCGTGTAGGTCGGGATCAGCGCGACCTGCACGAGGCGGCGTGGATCCAGCGGCTGGATCCCGCTGGCCTGCAGCCGCCGGACGTTGGCCAGCTCGTGCTCCAGGCGGCGGAGTTCGCGCCGACCGCCCCGCGCGGCCAGCCGGTCATGGGCCAGATCGAGGTCACGGACCCGGGCACGGATCTGCGCGGCCCGGTCCTGCAGCTCCCGCTCCCGTGCCGGCATGTCGACCAGGCCCTGGAGCTGGGCGGGCCAGTCGGCATCCAGGACGTCTCGGATCCGCAGGAAGGTGACCGTCACGCTCACGGTGACGATCACCGCTCGATACAGCCAGTAGAAATCGAAACTGAGGACGAACCACGCGACGAGCGCGGGATACCAGAAGCTCAGCGCGATCGGCGCGAGGATGAGGAGCCAGGTGGCGGCTCCCGGCAGGATCTCCAGGAGCCGCGAATACCGGGGCTGTGTTTGCGCAACCCCCGATGGCGCGGAGGTGTCCGGGTCCGGTTCCAGGTGCGCCCCCCGGTCTAGTAGACGGGCGTCAGCCAGTGCCGATACGCAGGCAGCCGGCCACGCACCGCGTCAAAGTAGGCGTCCGAGAGCCGCCTGGTGATCGGGCCGACCTGGCCACCGCCAACGGCGTGGTGGTCAACCTCCGCCACCGGGGAAATCTGGGCCCCGGTACCGCAGAGGAACAGCTCGTCGGCCACGTACAGCTCGGTGCGGTCGATGTGCCGTTCCACGACCTTCAGACCGAGCTCTCGCTCGGCAAGCTCGATCATCCCGGCCCGGGTGATCCCCTCCAGGATGTCGTCCGTCACCGGCGGCGTGACCAGCTCGCCGCGGCGCACCATGAAGAGGTTCTCCGCGCTCCCCTCCGAGACGTGCCCATCGGCCGCCAGGACGATCGCCTCGTCCGCCCCCACCAGGGCCGCCTCGGTCTTGGCGAACGCCGAGTTCACGTACGCGCCCACGATCTTGGCGCGCGCGGGGAGCGACTGGTCGCTCACCCGGCGCCATGACGCCGTCTGCGCCCGGATGCCGTGCGTGGTGTCGATGTAATCGCCGAAGGGTATCGCCAGGATGTAGAAGCCCTGTTCGAGGTTGTGCAGCCGCACCCCGATGGCCTGGGTCGACTTGTAGACCGACGGCCGCACGTAGGCATCCTCACGGAAGCCGTTTCGCCGGAGCAGATCCACTGTGAGTGCCACCAGCTCGTCCACAGCGCCGGGCGGGTCCATGTAGAGGATCCGGCACGAGTCCGAGATCCGCCGGTAGTGCTCGGCGAGGCGGAGCCCATAGAGCTGGCCCTGGTCCGCGTTCCAGTACGCCCGGATCCCCTCGAAGACCCCGGTCCCGTACATGAACGCGTGGGTCATGATGTTCACGTTGGCTTCGGCCAGCGGCAAGAACTTGCCGTTCAGGTAGCAGACGGGAGCAGTGACTCCCGCCTCCGAAGCAGCGGCCGACGATGCACTTTGAGACACGTCTTCCCTCAACATGGGCCGAGTATACGCTGCGACCCTTACTGGACGACTCCCGCCAGCGACGCCCAGACGATCCCCAGGTAGACCGCGTAGAACCCACCCCCGACAAGCAACCCCCGCCCGGTCAGGCGTCCGCTGCGCAACATCGGGAGGAAGATCGACGCGGTCGACGCGAAGGCAATCCCGGCCGAGAGAAAGCTGATCATGCTGGCCGGCGTGACGGACCAGGCCTCGGTCGCCAGCAGTAGGGCGATCACCGTCGGGATGCAGCTCTGAAAGACCATCGCTCCCGTGATGTTGCCCATGGACAGGGTGTCCTTGCCCTGCGCGATCCAGATCACGCTGTTGAACTTCTCGGGCAACTCCGTGGCGATCGGTGCGATCACCAGCGTCATGATCATCGGATCCACGCCGGCCCCCGAGGCGAGCTGACTCACGGCGTCCACGAACAGGACCGCGCCGCCCACGATCGCCAGCAGCGCGGCCGCCACCTGAAGCCCGATCAGCCGCAGTCGAGGGGGGCGCTCGCCGCGTCGCGGATCCAGGCGGCCGAAGCGAAGCGGTCGCAAGTCCTCCCCCGCGTCCTCGCTCCGCTCGGCCGTCAGGTGGCCGCGCACGTACCACGCGTACATGCCGAGCAGGACCACGGCCACCAGGATCTTGCCCGGGGCGAGCGACGCCGGCAGGAATGCCGCACCGATCGCCAGAGCGTACGCGAGCGCGAAATGCCCCAGGTCAAGGCCGATGACCGCCGGATCCACGCGCAGACGATCGTCCCCGCCCCGGCCGCGCGCGCGCACCAGAACCGCGACCCCGGTGACCAGCATCGCCAGAGTGGACAGCATGAAGGGCGCCCCCAGGATGGCCCCCACCCCGATCCCGGCTTCGTGCGCCTTGCCGCCACTCGAGCCAAGGAGGATCGCCACCAGGGGGATCATGGTCTCCGGCATGGCCGTTCCAACCGCGGCCAGGACACTGCCAACCGCGCCCTCGGCCAAGTCGAGCCGGTGCCCCACCCATTCGACGCCGTTGGTGAACAGCTCGGCGCCCGCCAGAATCACGACCAGGGCACCGAGCAACAGGGCCAGGTCCATGGACGGTCCTACCGACGCCCGGCCAAGACCTGGGCAAGCGCCACCGGCACCTCGGGGACGCTGGAGCCCGCACGATCGAGGCACCGCCCCGAGACGCGCCGCTCCTCCGAGCTCCCCCGGTGCGCGGCGCCGGCTGGAAGCAGCGTCAGCCCCACGCCATGGCTCGTGCCGTCAGCTGGGCCGCGGCCGAGCCAGGCCCGGTGCTGACCGCGGCCCCCACCCCGTCAGGGGCGCAGGTGCTGCGGCGCATATGGCAGGAGGGCCACCTGCCGGGCTCGCTTGAGCGCCACGGACAGCTGCCGCTGGTGCGCGGCGCAGGTACCGGTCTTGCGGCGCGGCTCGATCTTGCCGCGCTCCGAGAGGTACCGGCGCAGGCGGTTGACCTCCTTGTAGTCAATCTGCGATGCCTTGTCCGCACAGAACGCGCAGACCTTCCGGCGTCGCCGATCGCGGTAGTAATCGTCACGCTTCTTCGTCTTTACAGGCGGCACGATGGTCAATCCTCTCGTCTGCGCTCGTGGCTCCGGCGGCCGGCCGTCGCCCCGAACGGCGCTCCTGGTCAGAAGGGCAAGTCGTCCAGGTCCGCGTAGGACTCGTCGCCGGTATCACCGGCCGGGGCCGCTTCGCCGCGCCCCGCTCGAGGGGCCACCGGCTCGGCCCCCTCCATCGCCTCGCGCGGCCGCGATTCAAGCTCCTCGCGCTCCTCGCGCGGGCGCGCGTCAAGCGGGGTCACGGTCTGCGCGACCAGCTCGGTCGTGTAGCGCTTCTGCCCCTCGCGGTCATCCCACTGGCGGGTCTGGAGCCGCCCCTCGACATACACCTTGCGACCCTTGCGGAGGTAGCCGGCCGTGCGCTCCGCGAGCGGCCCCCAGGCCACCACGCGAAACCACTCCGTCTCCTCCTGCCAGTCACCGTTCGCCCCTTTGAAGTTCCGGTTGACCGCGACCGTGAACTGGGTGACAGCCTGGCCGTTGGGCGTATATCGCATCTCGGGGTCGCGCCCGAGATTGCCGATGATCATGCACTTGTTGAGCGACATGGCACCTTCCCGTTCGCGGCCCGCGAGACGTCACTCAATGGCGGCCGGAGCAGCTTCAGTCTCCGACTCGTCAATGAACTCCCCCTGGGGCTCCTCTTCTTCCTCGGGCGGCGCGACCTCGACATCTGCCCGGCGCGCAGCAGGCCGCTCCACCCGGGTGACCAGGAAACGCAGCAGCTCCTCGGTGATACGCAGGCCGCGCTCGACCTCCTCGACCGCAGCCGACGGCGCGTCGAAGAGGACGATGTAGTAGGACCCTTCATGAAACGGCCCGATCTGGTAGGCGAGCCGGCGGCGGCCCCAGGGGCTGACCTTGACCAGCTGGCCCTCGGCCGCGCTGATCGAGCGGGTAATGCGGTCCAGGGTGGCCTGCACACGTTCCTCGGCCAGGTCCGGCCGCACGACGAGCATGAGTTCGTATCGGCGCATGCGCCAAGTGACTCCTTCCTGTGGGATCTGCCTCGCTCGCCGCGGGTTCCGGGCACTGGGCCAAGACGGACCCTTCAGCGGACGGCGAGGCCGAAAGGACCGGCGGAGTATAGCACCCAGCTCCAGCCGGGCCCGACCACCGGCCAACGGACCGGGCCCGTCCCCCGGGCTCGCTGCTACACTCTATCGGTCCAGAGAGGAACCCCGCACGGAGGAGCACGTGCCGCCCAGCTCGATCCTGCTGCTCGAGGCCGATCGGGCCGAAGCCGAGCGGGTCGAAGAGATCCTGCGTCACGCGGGCCACGCGGTGGAGATTGCCGCCGACCGTGAGGCGACGCTGCACCTGGCCGCCTCGCACGGCGTGCTCCTGGTGGACCTCCCGGGCGACGGAACCGAGGCAGCCGCCTTGATCCACGAGGTGCGGGCGAATCCTTCGACGGCGGCGCTCCCGGTGCTCTGCTTCGCCCAGACCCGCAACGTCGACGAGCGCGTGCGGCTGCTCGAGGCCGGCTCCGACGACGTGATCGTGCGCCCGTACGACGCTCGCGAGCTCGAGGCCCGGGTCGAGGCGCTCACGCTTCGCTACCAGCGCTCGGGCGGCACCCCCCCGGCCCCGTCACCCGCAGCGGTCGTCACTCGCCAGCACCAGGTGGTCGCGTTCTTCGGGGCCAAGGGTGGCGTCGGCACCACCACCATCACCGTGAACGTGGCGGTCGGACTGGCGGGGCGTCATCCGGGTGAGGTTGCCCTGCTGGATCTCGCCCTGCCGCTGGGCCAGGTCCCGACGCACCTCGACCTCAAGCCGCGCCACCAGCTCACCGATCTGCTGGCCGAGCCGGACGCGGACGGCGTGCACGCCGCCGCCGAGCAGTATGCCGACACGCTCGACGTCTTCTGCCTTCCCGACGATCCCGAGGAAGCGGACCGTCTCAGCGCCACAGACCTGACCCGCGCGCTCGAGGCGCTGCGTGCCGTTTACCTCTTCACGGTGGTCGATGCGGGCTCGGCGCTCGGGGCACGGGCCATCGCCGGGCTCGGCGAAGCCGACCGGATCGTGCTGATCACGCTGCCGGAGATCCCCTCCCTGCGGGCCCTGGTCGCCGTGGAGCACGTGCTCAACGAGCGCGGACTGGCCGATCGGACCGTGCACGTGGTCAACCACCTGTTCGCCCATGAGCCGCTCAAGCTCGCCGACATCGAGGATTCTCTCGGCACGACCATCGCCCTCGAAGTACCCCATCACGACCTGCTCTTCGCCAGAGCGGTCAACGAGGGCGTCCCCGTGGTGCGCGCGGCCCCCCGATCGGAACCCGCGGAACGGCTGGCGCGGCTGGCCTCGATCGTGGCGGGCACCGCGGAGCCGGCCCCCGAGCCGGAGAAGCCCAGGCGTCGCTTTGGGCTGCCACGGCGGGCACGCGACTAGACCCGGCTATCGCACCAGGATGCGGTCGGGCGGGCTCCAGACGCTGTTGGCGTTGAGCGGCAGGGGAAGGGCCGCCGACGCGACGTACCAGGACCCGGCCGTCGCAAATCGCCAGGGCAGCGTTGCCACGCCAGCCGCATCGGCGCCCACGCTGACATCGGCGGCCAGGGTCCAGCCCCCGGCAAGCTGCCGATAGACGCGGAACTCGGCCACTGGCGGACGGAGTTCCGGGCGCGAGGGCCGGATCGTGGTGGTGAACGTCACCGTCGTCCCCCTCGTGACGACCCGGACGCTGGTCCCGTACGTCGGCCGCAGCAGGGCAATCTGCCGGACCACCACCCTCGAGGGCGGAGACACGCCTGGACCAAGCCCCGGGGCGGCCGGGGCGGCTGCCCGGTACCACAGGTTAGTCGCGGGCCGGTACGAGATGGACGCCGCGCCCGCCGCATCGACCGGCAGCGTCGCCATGGTCCTCCACAGCACCGAGTCAGTGGACGTCTGGAGCACCACGGCGGCGCCGGGGGGCAGCGCCGCGCCGTTCGGCAGCGCCAGCTGCAGGCCCAGCGTCACGCCGGATCCCCAGGTCACCGTGCGCGCGCTCGGCGTGATCGACAGGGACGGGATCGGCGTGGTCGCGTCCACCACGTTGAAGGCTGCGGAGCTCACGGGCGGCAGACCCGCTGCCTGCGCGGAGAGCACCGCGCCGGCGACAGGCTCGGCCAGCGTACAGCCCGTGAACGTGGCCACGCCGGCAACCGCAGCGACGGTGGTACCGCCGCTGCAGACCAGCGGACCGGCTGTCAAACCGGCAGGGCCGACCCCGGAGCCACCCGGTCCAGCTGCGGCCGACAGAGTGACGGTCAGGCTCGCGCCGGGCCCCGCGGTGACGCGCTGCCCGCGGCCGTCGAGGATTTCCACCGCCGGCTGCGGAAGGATCGGGCTACCGGCCAGCGCGCCCAGCGGCGGCTGCAGGAAGCGGAGCGACGCCGGCACGTTGGGCGGCGGGCCCATGGTCAGGCGGCCGTACCCGGCCGTGGCGTTCGGCACCGGGGCACCGATTGCCGTGGCGTGCTGGGTGAGATCCACGATCAGCTGCGACGTGGTCCAGGTGGGGTTCGCCGAAAGGAGATCGGCGGCCGCCCCGGTCACGAACGGCGTGGCCTCGCTGGTGCCACAGAACGGGGCCAGCGACTGTGTGTCCGCGCAATCGACCGCCACCAGGTCCGGCTTGATCCGCCCATCCAGCGTGGGGCCCCGCCCGCTGTAGTCCTCCACCACCCCGGGGGACGCGAGATCCACGGCGCCCACCACCAGCATGCCCGGACTGCGGCCGTCGGCGGGAGCCGTCAGGGTGTCCGTCGGAACCTGGTACTGCAGCGGGGCTTCCGAGTCAGACTGGACGATGAGCTGGACACGGGCCGCCGCGCCCCCGGAATGCCGGTGGGCCGAGATCTCGTACTGGCCCGTCCACGGAACGTCATATTCGAGCGTCTCCACCGGATCGCCCGTCCCGTTCTGGACGTTGCTGCTGAACGCAACCGGGACCGGGTCGCCGGCCATGTAGAGCCCCAGGTCGTAGTCGTCCGAGGCATGACCCCAGGGGTCGGACCAGCGCATCGAGACCGCCACGTGGTCGCCCTGCTGCAACGTGAGCCGGTTGGAGGTGTCGGTGCCCGAGAATTCCAGCCAGCCGCGGGCATCCTCGCGCCAGGGGCCGATCCATCCCTGGTCACCGGAGTTCCCCGCCGCGTTCACCCAGAGCGCACCCTCCGAGACGGCGCGATTGACCAGCGTGTAGGCCGTGTCCGCATACGGGCTCGTGCCATCGCCCGGGCCCTCGAATCCGGTATCGGTCCACGAGGCGTTGATGATCCGCACGCCGTTCGAGGTCATCCAGTCGATGCTGGCCAGCAGGTCGTCCTGGGACGTGGGGTCGGCGATCCAGAGCGAGGCGGCGGGCGCCATTGCCGCCACCACCTCGGCCACGGCCGTGCCGTGCGCCTCGCCTGCCTGGCCGCAGGCCGAGAGGCTCGAGGTGTATGCGCCAACGGCGGTGTAGCAGCGGGCATGCACACTGGAGGGAAGGTCCACGCCCAGGAGCCCTCCGATCCCGGAAAACCCCGCGTCGAGGATCCCGATGCGCACGCCTGCGCCGGCGGTACCGGCCGCCTGCCAGGTTGCGGCACCCTGCAGCGCGATGGCATCGGTCAGCGTCCCGGCCGGCACAGGGGGGAGGATGGGGGTCACGCTTTCGACCCCCGATACGCCAGCCAGGGGCGCCAGGGCGCGCTGGGGCACGTATGCCTCGAAACCGAGTGGGTCACGATTGGCGACCCGGCCGCCCAGCGCGGCCATGGCTGCCTCCACCGCGGTTCGCTCTTCCGGCGCGACCTGGATCGACACCGCCAGCTCCGGGCCCATGGTCCCGGCCGCCGCCCCGGCGCCCGTCCGCCGAAGTCCCGCCGGAAACGTCACGGATCCCTGGGCCAGCATGGCGAGGCCGTCCTGGAGGACGCGCGCCGCCGGGGCCGGGGCCCGTGGCGGCAGTTCCCGCACCACCGGCGCAACACCGGACGCAGGGGGCGGCCCGCCAGGAGGGGCCGGCGCGGCCGCGGCAGCCGGCGCCATGACCGACGCGGCCAGCAGCAGCGCGGCCGTCGCGAGACTCAGGAACGTTGCGCGTGGAGCCACGTCACCCCCATTGCCGGACGGTCCGTGTTGCCGGACTTTCCGCTGCTGGCCTGCGCTCGCGCGGGACGCCACATCCCGGGCAGGATACCCGCCCCGTCCACGGAGGCCGGACCCGGACGCTCAGTTGGTTGGCGCAATCAGGAACGGCTGTCGGTAGTCCTGCTTGATGCCGTAGTGCAGCTGCAGGAAGTACTTGACGATCTCGGTGGAGGGGTTGCCGATGCTGTTGGAGGTGTCGTAGGTGAAGGCCAGGATGGCCAGCTGCGAGTCGGTCTTGGCGAAGTCACCGGAGGGCGAGACGAAGCCCACGAACCAGGAGTGGATGGGGAGATGGCCGCCGATCCGGACCGTGCCGTACTGCGCGGTGCCGGTCTTGCCGGCCACGTAGAGGGGCATGTCCACCACGTTGCCGGTGTGGCGGATCACGACCGCCTCGCGGGCGGCCTCCCGGATGTACGTGAGGACCGAGGCCGGGACCTTGACCTGCGCGCGCAGCTTGGGGGCGAAGGCCTGCACCACCTGCCCGCCCGGGCTCAGGACTTGGTGCACCAGCTGGGGCTGATAGAGCTTGCCCCCGTTGGCGAGGGCACAATAGGCATCGAGCAGCTCGATGGGGGTCACCGCGTCGTAGCCCTGCCCGATCCCCGCGAGGTAGGTCTCGCCCGGATAGATGGGCTGGCCGAAGGTCTGCATCTTCCAGGCGTTGGAGGGGACGATCCCGGTGGCCTCGCCGGGCAGGTCGATCCCGGTGGGGGCCCCGAAGCCGAACTGGTGGGCGTAGTAGGCGAGCCGGTCGATCCCCACCAGGGCTGCGGCCTGGTAGAAGAAGGTGTCGGAGGACTGGGCGTAAGCCCCGGCCACGGTGAGGGGGCCGAAGCCGGTGCCGTTCCAGTCCCGGAAGATCTGGCCGTCCAACGTGAGGTGCCCGTAGGTCTGCAGGGTCTGGTCCGGCCCCAACTTGTGGTCCGCGAGCACCGCGCTCCCGGTCACCAGCTTGTAGGTGGAGCCGGGCGGGTAGATCTCCCCGATGGCGTGGTCGAGCAGCGGGTGGTTGGGATCGTTCAGCAGGGCCTGGTAGGCCTGGTTCGAGATCCCCTGCTCGAAGGCGTTGTCATCGTAGGTGGGCAGGCTCACCATCGCGAGGACCTCGCCGGTCTGGGGGTTCATCACAATGACCACCCCCTCCTTGAGTCCAGCCGTCTGGAGGCCCCACTGGAGCGCCGTCTGGGCCTGCTCCTGGGTCTTGAGGTCGAGCGAGAGCTGCAGGGTGTCGCCCGCCTTGGGCTGCGCGAGGGTGGCGAGCACCTGGATCGGCCGGCCGGTGGCGTCGCGCTCCACCTCCTGCACCCCGTAGGTCCCCCGCAGCTGCGACTCGTACTGGGCCTCCAGGCCGGCCTGGCCGATCATGTCGTTCGCGAGATAGCCCTGCGACTGGAGCGCCTGGAGCTCGGTCGCACTGATGGGGCCCGTGTAGCCGAGCACCTGCGAGAGCAGCGAGCCGTAGGTGTAGTCGCGCCGCGAGTCCACCACCACCTGGACACCGGGGAGCTCCAGGTGGTTCTCGGCGATCAACTGGGCCGTGGCCTGCGAGACGTTGACCGCGACTTTCACGCCGTCAAAGACCGCGCCTGCGTTGGCGTCGATGGTCTCGTTGATCTGCGTGGTGGAGAGGCCCAGGAGCTGTGCGAGCTGACTCACGACGGCCGGCCGCTGGGGGAACGGCAGGTCGGCCGGGATCACCTCCACCGCAAAGGTGGGCACGTTCTCGACCAGTGGCCTGCCCTGGCTGTCCACGATGATCCCGCGCGTTGACTGGATCGGCACCAGGGAAGTCATGTTGGCGTACGCCTGGGCGCCGTAGTGCGCACCCTGGGCCACCTGGAGGTAAGCGAGGCGAACCGTGCACGTGCCCAGGACCAGGATCACCGCCACCCCGAACGCGATGAATCGCCCGAGCGAGCGGGAGCGGCGGGGCCCTTCGTCGTAGAGCGTGCTCATCGCGTGGCGACCGGTGGGGTGGACGAGGTACGGGATCGCATGACCGGACCGAGGATAGCGCGACACCAGCGGGAAGGCCTTGCAGCCCCATCGGCAGGCCGGGGCCGGACCCGGCGGGGGCGGCAGTCGAACGGTAGACCGTGGTGCCGAAGCCGGGGTTCGAACCCGGATGGGCCTCGCGGCCCAGCGGAGTTTAAGTCCGCCGCGTCTGCCGGTTCCGCCACTTCGGCGCCAGCACGAGTCTAGCGGCGCTCCGGCAGAAGGACGTTCCGTCCCGGCCGCCCGGCACGGGCCGTGCCATGCATCCAGGCGAAGGTGACCCGATTGGCTGGACCCAGAACCGACGCCCCTTTCAGCATCTCTACAGGTCAAGCGACGATGATCCGCTGCCGGAACCAGGCGGCCTTCCACGTTGGGCGCCGAGATGGTGCGGCTCGCGCCCCGGGAGCGGGGGCGAACCGGGGTGGAAGGGCTGCCACGTCGCGCGACCAAGGGAGGTGACGATCGTGGAACCGCGCTGGACGGCCGAGCGCTGGACCCGCCGGCGCTTTCTCCAGGCGGTCGGCGTCGTCGCCGTGGGGGGACTCTCCCTCGGTGCGCTCGTCCGGGAGGCCGTCCGGGGCCAAGCGGGGTCGAGCGCAGCGGCCTCGAGCCCGAGCCCGGCGCTGGCGGCCCTGGCCAGCGGCGCGCCGTCCCCGGCAGCCCCCGCCGCAGGGCCTTCCGGCCTCCGGTCGTTCCACTCCCGGCCCGACCTCACGCCGCCTGCAGTTTCGGTCGACACGCCGGCGCACAACGTCGCGCCCGGATACGTCTTCCTCACCCCGAACAACGGCGCCGGCACCGACGGTCCGACCATCGTGGACGACACCGGGGAGCTGATCTGGATGCGGCCGGACACCGGTACCCATGCGACGGACTTCCGAGTTGCCCAGTTGCAGGGCCAGCCGGTCCTGGCCTGGTGGGAAGGCACCACCAACGGCGGGATCGGATCTGGCCAATGCGTGATCGCTGACAGCACCTACCGGGAGATCGCACGGATCAAGGCGGTCGGCGGGCGCAGCATCGACCTGCACGAGCTCCAGCTCACGCCCCAGGGCACCGCCCTGTTCTTCGCCGATTCCATCGTGAACGGTGCCCAGCAGCTCAACGGCGGTCAGCCCCTCCCCTGGCCCGTTCTGGACTGCGCGATCCAGGAAGTCGACATCGCCTCCGGCGCCCTGCTCTGGGAGTGGCACGCCATCGACCACATCGGGCTCGACGAGTCGCTGGCCGGGGCGCCCACGACCGCCGCGTCCGCCTACGACTACGTGCACACCAACTCGATCCAGCTGCAGGCGGACGGCAGCCTCCTGGTCTCCGCCCGCAACACCTCCGCGCTTTACCGAATCGAGCGGCCCGGGGGCAGCATCGTGTGGCGCCTCGGCGGCCGGCGGAGCGACTTCCGTTTCGGCCCGGGCGCTTCCTTTGGCTGGCAGCACGACGCGCGGTTCCAGCCGGATGGCACCCTGACCCTGTTCGACGACGAGGCACCTCCCGTTCCGGCGCGCGCACTGGTACTGCGGGTCGACGAGGCCGCGCGGACCGTCCACCTGGTTCGCGCATACACGCGGCCCAGCTCGACCCTGGTGTCGAGCCAGGGAAACGTGCAGCTGCTCGCCAACGGCAACCTGTTCGTGGGCTGGGGGAGCGCGCCGTACTGCAGCGAGTTCTCTTCCGACGGGTGCCTGCTCTTCGACGCAGCCTTTCCCGGCGGGGTCCAGTCGTACCGCGACTTCCGCGCCGAATGGGTGGGCGACCCGACCGACGATCCCGCGGTTGCGGCCCAAGCGGGCGGCGACGGCGTCACGGTCTATGCGAGCTGGAACGGCGCCACCGAGGTGCACCGCTGGGACGTCCTCGCGGGCGACCGCGCTGACGCGCTGGCGTTCGTGGCGTCCGCACCCAGATCCGGGTTCGAAACGGCCATCCGGATCCCCATGCCGGCCATGCTGGTCGCCGTGGAGGCCCGAGACGCATCCGGGGTCACGCTCGGGAGGTCGGCCGTCCTGGCCCCCGGAGCAGCACCACCTGCCGCTCCTCCCATCGGGTCCCCCGCCGGCGTCTGAACCTGCCCGGCCCGAGGCGAACCCCGGCCGGACATGGCACCATCCGCGGGTGATGCAGCCCACGCCGCCGGACGCCGCCTCGGACCGCGTCGGCGCATGACCCCTCCCGGCGCCGCTGGCCCGCTTCCCCACCTGCAAACCCGCCTTGACGCACTACTCGTGCCGCTCGCGGGACTCCTGGTCACCGCCGGCGTCATCCTCCTCGGGGCCCTGGTGGCAGAACTCGCCGCGCCGCTCGCAGCGGGCGCGCATCACGATTTCCTAGCCTTCTACGCCGCCGGCAAGCTCGTGCTCGACGGCAACCCGGGCGGTCTCTACCAAGGAGGCGCACTCAGCGCCATCCAGCGGACCATCATTCCCTCGCCGGTGGGCGCCAACGGTTACATGCCGTTCATCAACCCGCCCTTTGCCGCGGTTGCCTTCGCCCCCCTGGCTGCACTCCCGGCCCAGGCTGCCCGCGCCGTATGGGCGTTTCTGAGCCTGCTTCTGCTGGCGGCCGCTGGCGCCTGGATCGCGCGCGCCCTGCCGCCACTGCGGCGTGCGCTCGGCGTGCTCCTCCTCGTCCTGAGCTTCCCCGCCTACCACTCGCTGGCCGAGGGACAGTGGTCGGCCGTGATGTTGCTGGGGGGCCTGGCCGCACTGCAAGCAGCCCGCCAGGGCTCCTGGCGACTGGCCGGGCTGGCGCTGGCGACCTGGTGGCTGAAGCCCCAGCTGATCGCCCTTCCGCTGCTCGCGCTGGTCGTGGACCGGCGCTGGTCGGCGGTGGCCTGGTCCATCATTGGCGGCGCTGGGCTCACGCTGGCAAGCCTGCCGTTCGCAGGGGTCGGCTCCTATGTCACGTACGTGGGGTACCTGGTCCAAGTAGGCGTCAGCCACTTCAATGGCGCAGGTGCAGTGGCTCGTTCGGTATGGCAGGGGAACCTGTCCACGGCCGAGGGGCTCAACGGGCTGCTCGTGGGGATCTTCGGCCAGGGCGCGGTTGTGTCGGTGGATCTGTGGTGGGCCGGGCTGACCGCAGGGCTGGTGGCGGTTTGGCTGATCGCCGCCCGGTTGCAGCGCCCGGGGTTCGACTCCGAAGGGAGCCGCCGGATGCTGGCCGCCGGGATCGGCATCGTTCTGCTGACGAACCCCAACCTGTTCGTGCAGGACTGCGTGCTGGTCTTCCTGCTGGTGCCCGCGCTCTCACCGTCTTCTGCCCAGGGCCACTGGCGCGCATCCGTGGGAGTGGCCGCGCTGGCCGCGATTACGCTCGTCGACCAGCCGCTCGCCTCCCATCTCTTCACAGTGGTGCTGCTGGGCGTGGTGCTGGCCCTTATGGGGACAGCGGTGCGGGGCGCAGCCGGGCATGGCGCAGCCGGGCATGGCGCAGCCGGGCAGGGCGCAGCGGTGCGAGGCGCAGCCGGTCAGGGCGCAGCCGGGCGTTTTTGGGTGCGCTTGCCACGGGCTCTCAGGGGCCCGGGGCCGCGAGCCGACGCGTGAGTGCTCGGCGCCACGCAGCGGTCTGTTCGCTGGCGGCCTGATCCGGGGCCTGCCAGGCGCGGACGCGGACCCCGCGTGCCAAGTGCGCGAGCGCCAGCGCCGGGGCTTGCCGGGCGCCAGCGCCGGACCCCGAGTGCCAGATGCGCCTGCGCCGTTCGTCCTCCGCGCCGCAGCGCGCGCCCCATCTTGTCCCATGCGCGCGCAGCGAGCGCGAGACGGGCCATGGCACCGCCAGACCGGCCACGCGGCTGGCGCACGCGACCCGGACGCGTGCCGCGGCGCACGATCGGGAGCCCCGGGCCCGGGTGCGAGGCGGGGCCAGCGGGGCCCGGGGCCGGTTGCCACCGGCTCGCGTTCGCTGGGCGCGCATTGATCAGCACCCTGCCGAGGGGCCGGGGGAGCGCGAGGATCAGGGGCAAGGCGCCGGGGCCTGCTTCCGCACACCCGGCGAGGAACCGCGCCAGAGCAGGCCGGGCTGGGCGCTATTGGACACCCGGCGGGGGACAGCGGCGCATCACGCGGGCGGCAGCCGCGGCAGCACCAGCGGCGAAAGCGGCCCCAGCCGCGGCGGGCAAGCGCGGCGAACCGGGCGGGCGACAGCCGCGGCGGGCAACAGCGGCGAACCGGGCGACAGCGGCGAACCGGGCGACAGCGGCGATCGAGACCAGGCGCGCACGCCTGTCGCACACCGGGCGAGCAATACCGATTCGGGACGAATTGCCCTAGCCGAGGATCACCCGGACTCGGTGCGCCGCACCGTCGTCGGCCAGCGGGATCACGGCGTCGCCGCTCGGCAGCGCCCGGCCGTCGAGATCCGATGAGGCCACCCCGCGGCTAACCCCCTGCGGGTTCTCCACGACGATCTGGTAGGTCGCGGAGTGATAGCGGAAGTCGATCTCGTAGCCGGGCCAGGCGCGGGGGATGCGCGGATCGAGCAGGAGCGTCGTTCCGCGTAGACGGAATCCCAGGATCCACTCAAGGCCGGCCTGGTACATCCAGCCGGCAGAGCCCGTGTACCAGGTCCAGCCACCCCGGCCGACGTGCGGCGGTTCGGTGTACACGTCAGCCGCCATGACATACGGTTCCACCCTGTAGCGATAGACCCCGGCCCGCGTGCTGGCATGGTTGATGGGGTTCAGGATCGAGAAGAGCTCGCCCGCCCTGTCGCCGTCGCCCAGCGCGGCGAAGGCGAGGACCGACCAGATAGCACCGTGGGTGTACTGGCCGCCGTTTTCCCGGATGCCCGGCAGATACCCCTTGACGTAGCCTGGGTCCACGTCGGAGTGGTCAAAGGGCGGGGTGAACAGCAGAACGAGGCCGTCACCGCGCCGGACAAGGTACTCGTCCACGGCGGCCATCGCCCGCTCCGCGTGGGCGGGATTGGCCGCTCCCGACAGGACGCTCCACGACTGAGCGATGGAGTCGATCCGGCACTCGGCGTTCAGTGCGGAACCGAGCGGCGTGCCATCGTCGAAGAAGGCCCGGCGATACCAGTCGCCGTCCCAGCCGTGCCGCTCGAGGGCTCGGCGCAGGGCCTTCATGTGGGCTCGCCAGCGCTCCGCGCGAGGACGCTCACCGCGGGATTCCGCGATCGGTGCGAAGCCCGCCAGGACGGTGTGCAGGAACCAGCCCAGCCAGACGCTCTCGCCCTTGCCCTCCCGGCCCACCAGGTTCATCCCGTCGTTCCAGTCGCCCGAACCGATGAGCGGCAGCCCATGCGCGCCGAGCCCGAGGCTCCGGTCGAGAGCCGCCGCGCAGTGCTCGAAGAGCGAAGCCGCTTCTGCTGAACGTTCCGGCTGGAAGTAGGCGTCCACCTGGTCCGGCTGGAGCAGCGGTCCCTCGAGATAGGGGATGGCCTCGTCGAGGACGGCCGTGTCGCCCGTGACCCCAAGATAGCGTTCGACTGCGTACGGCAGCCACAGGAGATCGTCCGAGATCCGGGTGCGGACGCCCCGATCTGAGGGTGGGTGCCACCAGTGCTGGACGTCTCCCTCGGTGAACTGATGTGCCGCCGCCCGCAGGAGATGCTCACGGGCGAGTTCGCGCCTCGGGGCCACCAGGGCGATGACGTCCTGGAGCTGGTCCCGGAACCCGTAGGCGCCGCCTGCCTGGTAGAACGCCGTCCTCGCCCACAGCCGGCACGCGAGCGTCTGGTAGATGAGCCAGCGGTTGAGCATGATGTCCATGGAACGGTCAGGCGTCCGCACCTGGACGGTGCCTTGGGTGTCGTCCCAGAAGCTCGTCACGCTGCGCAGGATTGCCTCGTGGTCGGCCGCTCGCCCGCGCCGGATGAGATCGGCCGCTGCCGCGGCCTCGTTCGCCTCGCCGAGCAGCACCCGGACCTGGGTCCGTGCCCCGTCGCCAAGCTCGAAGCTGGTCTGCAGGGCCGCGCACGGGTCCATGCCGGCACCCGCGGCGCCCTGCAGCCGGTATCCCCGGGCCAGGCCAGCGGGCTGGTCCGGACCGCCGTTCCGGCCGAGGAATTCGGTCCGGTCGGCGGTCCAGGCCGTCTGCCTCCCGCCGAGGTCGAGGAAGGCGACCCGGCCGCCGAAATCGGTATTCCACGAGTTGCGCACGAGGAGCGCCTGCGTGTCCGGTTCCAGCGCTGTGACGATTCGGGGCGCGCTGGCCCCGCGCGAGGTGCCCAGCGCCCACTCGGCATAGGCGGTGACGGACAGGCGCCGGGAGCGCCCAGACCGGTTCTCGATGGTCAGCACCGAGATCTTCAGGGGATCGTCGAGCGGTACGAACTGGACCAGGTCGAGCTGGATGCCGTCATGCAGGTGCTCGAACCGGCTGTATCCGGCCCCGTGATGGACGATGTAGGTGGATTCGTCGCAGCGGACCGGCAGGGCCGTGGGGCCCCAGATTTCGCCGCTGTCGTCGTCGCGCAGATAGATCGCCTCGCTCGCCGGGTCGCTGACCGGATCGTTGGACCAAGGGGTGAGCTGGTTCTCTCGGCTGTTGCCGGACCATGTGTAGCCCGACCCGGATTCCGACACCTGGAACCCGAACGACGGGTTGGCAACCACATTCAACCAGGGCGCCGGGGTGGTTTGCCCCGGGCCGAGGATGGTGACGTACTCACGCCCGCCATCGGCAAAGCCACCCAGCCCATTGAAGAACTCCAGCTCCGGACGCGGCACGGCCGCCTCACTGCTGTCCTGCCTCGAAGCGGACGACACGCTGCGAGGGGCGGAGTTCTCCGGGCGCTCCAGGCGAATCACCTGGTCGGCGAGCGTGCCCCGCCGGCTCAACAGGACGACCCGGGCGGCCGCCTGAAGAAGCGTTCGGTCCTCAGAGGAGAGCTGGTCGCCGCGCAGGATGTACACCCCGCCGTGGCTCGGATGGCCATCCTGGGCCAGGATGGACTGGCTTGTTCGCACCAGGGTCTCCAGCAAGTCGTGCAGGTCCTGCGCGTACGTGGCGCCATGCTCGTTGAGGATCACGAGATCGACGTCGAGAAGCTTCAGCCGCCAGTACTCGTGGGCGCGGAGCAGCTGCCGCACGATATCGAGATCCTCCGCTTCGTCGATCCGGACCATCACGATGGGCAGGTCACCCGAGATACCGTGGGCCCACAGGCCGGGCGCCCCCCGCTCGTTACGGGCCAGCAGGCCCGCCGGCGGGCGCAATGCCGGATCCGAGTAGAGGATGCGGTTGGCGAGGCGCTGGAACAGAGCGGCCTCATCGGCCTCGATCCCGAGGTGATGGAGCTGCACCTGAGCCTGCGTCCAGGCCAGGGTCGTGGCGCGCTCAAAGGTGGCCGTTTCACGGTACTTGTCGGCCAGGTCCAGGACGTGCTCGCGCGAGTCGGCGACCACGGTGGAGAAGATCGCGTGGGCGGTCGCTCCCGGGGCGAGCCTGACCCGGCACCGGAGGCTGAAGATCGGATCCAGCACCGCGCCGACCGTGTTGGAGAGGGGCCGGCCGTCGATCACCGAGACCGGCGAGCGCACCGACCGGCCCCGGCCGAGGAAGCGGGCGCGATCCGTCTCGTACTGGATGACCCCACCGCTCGCCTCCTCGACCGCGGCAACATGGGCGGCCCAGATCGGCTGCTCCTCCCTGGACCGTGGACGGCGGGTCGCCAGGAGGGCACCGATGTCCGGGGCAAACTCGGTCTGCACGAACAGGTTCTGAAAGGCGGGATGAGCGACATCGGCCGCCTGCGGCGCCAGCGCGATCTCCGCGTACGAGGTCAGCTCAATCTCCCTGACGTGCGAGCCGAGATTGGTGAGCGACACGCGGCGGATCTCCGCGTCGTGCTCAGCCGACACGATGATGGTCAGGCCGGTCGCAATCGAGCCGTCGCGACGGGCGAACTCGGCGCGATCCTCCGAGTAGGTGACCTCGTAGCTGTCTGCCTCTACGCCGCTTGGCTGATGGCCGGCCGACCAGACCGCGCCGGTGTGCATGTCGCGCAGGAACAGGTAGCTGCCCCACCCATCGCGAGTCACGTCCTCGCGCCAGCGGGTCACCGCCACATCGCGCCAGCGGCTGTAGCCGGATCCCGCGGTCGTCACCATGACGGCGTACCGTCCGTTCGAGAGCACGTGAGTCCGCGGGATCGCGTCGTGGGGGGAGGTAAATCGACGGAGGACCGGCGGCACCAGGTCGCGCACGTCGGCCGCGCTCCGCACTTCTTCCGCACGCGGCCGGGCCACGAGCACGTCGCGCGGTATCCGCTCCTGGAGCAGCAGCTCCGCGGCCGCCACGATCGGGTCGGCGTGGAAGCGCTCCACCATCGCACGGTCATGCAGGACGTTGCCAAGGGCGACCAGGGCCATCCCTTGGTGATGTGCCATGTAGCTCTTCACGACCGCGACCGACGCGCCTTCGGGAAGCCGGCGGGCCGTGTAGTCAAGCGCTTCCCGAAATCCGTACTGCCCACCCGCTCCGGCGCTGCTCAACCGGGCAAAGTTCCGGACCGCAGCCCGTGGCTGGATCATCGCCCCGAGGGCGGTCGCGTAGGGAGCCACCACGACGTCCTCGCCCAGTCCCCGCTTCAGGCCCAGGCCCGGCACGCCGAAGCTCGAGTATTGGTACCGCTGCTCCAGGTCGCGCGCGTTGAATGCCGACTCGGAGATCCCCCAGGGCACACCAAGCTCGGCCGCGTAGCTCATCTGCCGGGCCACGACCAGCCGGTACGTGTGGTCGAGGAGGCTAAGGGCGGGCGCACGCATCACGAGAGCGGGCATCAGGTACTCGAACATGGACCCGGACCACGAGATGAGGGCCGAGCCACGACCGACGGGCGTCAGCGCCCGGCCGAGCCGGAACCAGTGGTCCGTGGCCACGTCGCCCTTGGCGATCGCGAGGAAACTGGCCAGGCGGGCCTCGGAGGCCAGGAGGTCGTAGTAGCTCGGATCCAGGGCGCCGTCTCGGACCCGGAACCCGATGGAGAGGAGTTTGCGGGCAGGATCGAACAGGAAAGTGAAGTCCGTCTCCCGGAAGAGCTGCTGGGCCTGGTCGGCGATCGCCCGGAGCCGTCGGACGAGCATTGCCGCGGCCGGCGACCCGCCGCCGGCCGCAGGAACCGGCGGATCGGACAGCTCGGCGATCGTGGGGAAAGCGGCTGTCTGCGGCAGGGGTTGGAGCAGCACGAGGTCCCGGACGTGGCTGCTCACGGTCAGCCGAGTGGCCTCCGCCCAGGCCACCAGCTCGCTCTCCGCACCCTCCCCACGCTCCGCGGTGAAGGCCGCCGCAACGTCCGACAGGGTCCGGGCCTGCGTGGAGAGCTCGGCCAGGTGGGCCGCCCAGGCCTCGGGCGTGGCGGGAGCAACGGCACCGGAGGCTGCAGGCAACGCGAGGGCTTCGTCGAGGTGTCGCCGGGTGATCGTCTGGCTCCTTCGATCGTCGTCGATCGCACCGGCGGCCTGCCGGGCCAGCACGACCGCGTCGTCGATCCCGGCCAGCGCGGCGGCGATCGGAAGCGGCTGGTCGATCATCTGGCGGCAGGCGTTGGACAGCGCGAGCAGGTGGCCGGCCAGATTGCCGCTGTCGACCGACGACACGTAGGCCGGCTCGAGCGGGTGCAGGTCGCGGGTGTCGTACCAGTTGTACAGGTGCCCGCGGTACCGTTCCAGGCTGCCGACAGTCGCGAGCGTCTGCTCCAAGTGTTCCACCATCTCGAGCGTCCCGATCCAGCCGAAGTCCCGAGCCGTCACGGTTGCGAGCAGGTACATCCCGATGTTCGTCGGCGAGGTGCGATGCGCGACGAGCGGGGCCGGATCGTCCTGGAAGTTGTCGGGCGGCAGCCCATGGTCCGCCGGGCCGACGAAGGTCTCGAAGAACCGCCAGGTACGGCGGGCAGTCTGGCGGAGCGCCCTGACGTCAGCTGCCGAGAGCTGCTCAGCGCCGGTGTCTGGGGGTGGCAGGCTGACCCATCGGGCGACGAGCGGCGAGAGCAGCCAGAGGACGACGAACGGTGCCGCAATCCAGCCGGCGCCCGGCTTCATGGCGAGGACCAGGACCGCAGTGGCGACCGCGATCGCGACACCGCCCGCCATCTGCCGGTAGAAGCCGGCGAGGTCGCGCTCGTGGCTGGCCTTGGCCTGGGCGGCGGTCGTCCATTCGAGGAGGTTGCGCCGGGTGACATACAGCCGCGCCAGGGTTCGCAGGATCGCGTCGGCCATCAGCCACGCCTGGTGCGCGAGGAACGTGAGGCCGAGACCCACCTGGGTCGCGGCGAGGGCGACGTCCGCACCCACGGCTCGCAGGTGGCTGCGCTTGGAGATCCCCTGGCGGCGCGGCAGCACTCCCGCCAGGACGGGCAGCGCCGCGGGGACGAGCATCGCCGCGAGGACGAAAGCGGTCCACAGGCCGGCCGGGACCGAGGGAAGCGTCCAGGCCGCGACGAGCGTGGCCAGCGTGAGCGGAGCGGACATGGTCCGGCGCAGGTTGTCGATCATCTTCCAGCGCGCAATGCCGGGGAGGGCGGCCGGGCTCCGCCGGCCCGTCGCGTCCCGCGCCCGGCCAAGGATCCAGGGCAGGAGCTGCCAGTCGCCCCGCGCCCAGCGGTGCTGGCGCGCCGCCGAGACCAGGTAATTCGAAGGGAACTCGTCGAAGAGCTCGACGTCGGTGACCAGGCCGGCCCGGGCGAAGACGCCTTCGAACAGGTCGTGGCTCAAGAGCGCGTTCTCGCGTACCCGGCCCGCCAGCGCCGCGCCGAAGGCTTCCAGGTCGTAGATGCCCTTGCCGGTGTAGCTCCCCTCCCGGAAGAGGTCCTGGTACACGTCGGAGACTGCCGACGCATACGGGTCGATCCCGGCCGATCCGGCGAAGATCCTCTGGAAGATCGATGCCTCGTGCTCGGCTGGGAGTGTCGAGGTGATCCGTGGCTGGAGTACGCCGTAGCCCTGGGTCACCCGGCCGACCTTTGGATCGAAGGTGGGCCGGTTGAGCGGATGGGCGATCGTCCCCACCAGGCGCTCCACCGCGCCCCTGGGCAGCCGCGTGTCGGCGTCGAGCGTGACCACGTAACGCACGCCCGCCGGGGGGGTCGACGCGGGCCGACCGGTGGCCAGGATGCCGGTCGTCGTCGAGCCGCGCAGGAGGGCATTCAGCTCCTGGAGCTTGCCGCGCTTGCGCTCCCAGCCCATCCAGCAGCCCTCGGCCTCGTTCCAGGTTCGCCGCCGGTGAAAGAGCAGGAAGCGGGCACCTCCCCCGGGGGCCTCGCCGTGGCGCTCGTTGAGCCGGTCGATCGCCGCCGCCGCCGCCGCGAGGAGTTCCTCGTCGCCGGGGACATGCTCGGTCGGAGCGTCGAGCCAGTCCGACAGCAGGGCGAATCGAAGATCGCCCTCGCGGTTCCCCAGGTAATGCACTTCGAGGTCTCCGACCTGGGCCTCGACGTCGGCCGCGCTGGTGAGGAACGTGGGCACGACCACAAGCGTCCGCAGCGCGGACGGCACGCCACCCTCAAGATCGAGCCGCGGCAGCGTCCTCGGGCCCAGCAGATTGGTGACCATACGGTTGACGAGGGCCAGCGCGAGGTCCGAGGCCGGGACGAGCGCGAGGATCGTGACGACCAGAATGCCGGCACCACCGTGCCCGGACAGCAGGAGCGGTACGGCGAGGATGAGCGCCGTGGCCAGCGCGAGCACCCCGAGGTAACCGGCCATGGCATGTCGGACATAGGCGCGCCGGGCCCGGCGCGCTAACGGCACCCGAACGTGCAGCGCGCGCTCGAACGCGGGGCGGCCGTCGGAGAGCAGGTAGTAGCCGGGGTCCCGGCGTCGAGCCGCCAGGGACGATTCCGCGTCGCCGGGGGACTCCCCGGTACCAGCGGACGGCGCGCCGTCCGCCATCGTCACGGCCTCACGGGCGACCTCAACCTCGGTCCAGCCTGAACCGCGTGCCAGCTCTTCGACCGCGTGCCGGTAGCGATCTCGGGTCGCGAAGTCCATCTCCCCGAACGGACCCTGAGCACGCAGGACCTCGTCGACCAGGCTGACGCTTTCGACGAACTGGGCCCAGTCAAACCACGAGATGAGCCGCATGCTCGTGATGACGTTGCGGACCGTCACGTTCATCGTCGCCTGGCTCTGGTGGTCGAGGCGGACCAGCTCCTCGGCGGTGGTCCCCTCGGCCGCGAGGAGCTCCTCGATCCAGCCCAGGGCGGGGGTGACCGCCGGGTCCTGGTCCCGCAGTCGCTGGAAGAGCTGGACCCGGCCGACCGCGGGCAACGTCGCGCCCAGGAGGCGGCGCAACGACGCCAGGTCAAGCGGCTCGTTCTCGCCACCAAGGCCGAGGAGCCGGTCGGCCAGCTCGTCCGCGGTCTGCCGGGCCGCGCGGCCTTGCACGATGTGCTCCGCCAGCCGGCGGAGGTTTTCGACCAGGAGGATCCTCAGGCTGATCGCGATCGCCCAGAGCTCCCCGATCGTGAGCGGCTCGGTTCGCTGATAGGCACGCACAAAACGGCGCAGGCTGTCCGGGTCGAAGCGGCTGTCGGTGTGCGCGACATAGGCCCATGCGATACCCAGGACCCGTGGGTATCCCTCGAGATGGCCCGCAGCAAGCTTGGGCAGCTCCCGATAGTAGTTCGGGGGCAGGTCGTCGCGGATCTCGCGCAGCTGCTCGTCGACGATCGGGAAGTTGTCCACGAGCCATTCCGCGGCCGGCGTGATCGACCGCTCTTCCTTGATCGCACGGGCGAGCAGGCGATAGGACTGGAGCAGGACGCGGCCGTTCTCAGCGACGCGGGGGCGGATGACACGGCCCCGGCGAGGCGTGTCGGTGACCGTCTGCGCAGCGGCCAGCGACTCGGCGTGCTGCTCCAGCCGCTCCACGCTGAAGAGCTCCGCGAGGATCGGCTCTTCGAGCTCGGCCTGCGGGAGGACGGGCCTGTGCATGCGCAACGGCCGGCCTCCAAGCGGTTGGATCGATTTCACCTGCCACGCTCAAAGCCGGCTGGGGCCCAGCCGTCGCATCGTCCTGGAAGACGACTGGATGATACGGGCTGCAGGCCGGATACGCCCGGCCATCGAACCGAGGGCCGGCGCCACCCCTCGCTTCGACTGGGGCAGTGTGCTGGTTTCGCGCGCGCCCGACAAGGATGGAAACCCGCTGGCGAACCCCGGGAATCGTCGCCCCCACCGATCGGGCTCATCGTCGGGCGGGCGGCAAGGCCTGCCGGGCGGACCACTTCCGGGTTTCCATCCTCGCGCAAGATGCGCAGCTTGACTACGCTCGGGACTGGTCGCGAAATGGGGCGTCCCATCGGCCGATCGGCCGACCCGAGGCGGGTCCTCCGTGGCCAGGGAAGTGAAGCCATGATCGTCCAGGAAGCACCCACCATCGGCGGCGAGGTC
>JBMFSS010000007.1:72924-99882 GCA_049967415.1 Candidatus Limnocylindrales bacterium | reverse complement strand
CCTCGCGGAGCAGCGTCAGGCCGTCCATGTCGCCTCCCCCGCGGTCCCGTCCTCGTCCACGTCGCCGCCCCCGGCCGACGCCACCTGGGCGGCATCGGCGTAGTTCTCGGGGTCGGGCACGGGCGCCGAGGGGCCGCCGATCCTGCATGCCGCACGATGAGAGTCAGGATGCAGATGATCGTCACGATCAGCATCAGACCCCGGCGGCTCGTTCGCTGTCGTGACGGGTGTGACGATCGTGACAGTCTCGTGCAGCCACGTCAGCTGCTCCGCGGTCCCGTCCTCGTCCACGTCGCCGCCCCCGGCCGACGGCGCGTAGTCATCCTCCACGGGAACGGACACGGCCGATGCCGGCTCTCCGGTGGAGAGCGAGCCGAACCGGCCGTGTCCACGATCATCCTGCGGCGCAACCGTCACCGTGCCCACCTGTCCCGGCTCCCCAGGCACATCGCGGCGGAACGGATCCTCGGGGGTAAGTCCCACGGGATTAGTACCCCCTGCGGCACCACTGCAACCGTGCAACCGCTCCAGCTCCTCGACGGTCGGCAGGATCGTCACTTGGTCCGGCAGCTGGTCGCCCAGTACCAGGCGGGACGGCCGACCGCGACGGTCTTCGAGGTTCCGCAGGTAGCCGCGATCGAGTGCGGCCCTCACCCGGCGCGATGCCGACGACTTGTCAATGCCGAGCCGGGCGGCGACCTGGACGACAGTCGTCTCGCCGCCGCCGAGCGTCAGCTCGGCGACCTTCTCGACCGTCGCACGGATGGCATCTGACACCGTCTGCTCGACGGCATCAGAGATGAGGTCAGCGACGAGATCGCGGACCGCGGCATAGTCGGCCAGCGTGGCGATGACGACGCCTGCCACGAGCTCCCGGGTCGCCCGGTGCAGGAGGGCATGGGCCTGGATCAGCGAGAGCACGGTCGCGAAGTCGCGCCGGAGTCGAACGGCGACCGGCGGGATCGCCTCCGCGAGCGTCCGGGCATAAGGGACCTCGACCGCGGTCGGGCCGCCCGCGAGCCAGTCCTGCAGTGCATGCCAAGGCTCGACGTCCCCGCCTCGCCCGGCGCCGTTGGCGTGGGCGAGCAGGACGGCTTTCGTCTGGGCCGGCGAGTCGTTGACCGTGAGCGAGAGCAGGCGCGTCTCGTTCTCGGGATGGAGGCGCACGGCCGTCGTGGTGACGATCAGGCCGGTCGGCCCCTCGCGCTCGATGAGCCTCGAGTTGAGCCCCGCCTTCGTCTTCTCGACCGTGACATAGCGGACCTTGCCCTCCGAGAGCAGCGAGCGGATCAGGTAGCTCTGCATCTCGCCGGTCATGCCCGCCGCCTCGTAGATGACGAGCATGCGGTGCGCCAGCGGCTCCTTGTCGTAGGCGAGGGCATGCTCAGACATCGCCGAGAGCGCGTAGTACGCGGACGGTGGGAAGTAGCCGAGGACGGTCTCGGTGAGGAAGCTCTTCCCACCCGCGCTCGGGCCCTTGACCGCGAGCGAGACGATCCGGTCCAGAAGCCGCGAGACGACGACGAGGAAGATGAGCAACCCGGCGCGGCGCTCTCCGGCGACGCCGGCCGCGGCGAGTTCGGCAGCGAACCGAGCCAGGATGTCCGGCTCGTCGGCGAGGGATGGCTTGTCTCGGAGCGGTTGCACGGTTGCAGTGGTGTCGGAGGGGGTACAGACCACGATGGACGTCGGGCTGCCGACGAGCGGTCGCGCACCGTTGATCAGCGCCTCCACGTCCTCCCTGCTTCCGCCAGCGGCAAGGAAGTCGGCCGCATCGCCGTGCTCGGGGGCATCGGACCAGTCGATCCAGCGCACGTCGGCAGCGACGCCGACCAGGGCGGCGCCAATCCGCTGCATGTGGGACCGGCCCACCTCGTCGTTGTCCGCCCAGAGGTACACGCGCCGCCCGGCGAGCTCGGCCAGCGGAATGGCGCCCGGGGTCGCGCTGGCCCCCGTGACGGTGCCCACGGCCTGAACGCCGTTCGAGAGCAGCGCCTCAGCTGCCTTCTCGCCCTCGACCAAGATCACCGTGGCCGAACGGTTCAGCCGGTCGATCCCGTAGAGCGGCAGGTCGGCACTCGACATCCCGCCGAGCCCGGGCGTGCCGTCGGGCTGCTCCCACCACATGCGCTTGCCATCCGGCCCCTCCTGCCGGCAGTGCATGGCCACGAGCACCCCGCTCGCGTCACAGATCCGGTAGCGGGTCACTGGTCGAGCGCCCCGAGGTAGCGGGCGAGCGCGGGGCAGCGGCCCAGGGGCCGCCGATCAACGGCAGCGCGTCGAGGACGGCCATGTCGATCGCGCAGCCGTTGGTCGGAGGAACACCCCTCATTCGGGTCGCTCCCCGGTGAGCCCGTCGAGGATCGCGAGCGAAGGGCGCAGGTACACGTTCTCGTATACCCGCATCACGTTTCGCCTGACGGTGAGCATGTACGCGCGGCTGGCATGCACCTCGCCGTGACGGCCGTGACCCGGCCGCGGACGCTGCGGTATCCCGGATCGTTGCCTTACCACGGCTCGCGCCCTCCGTCGTGGGTTAGGGCTTCGATGTAGGCCGTGATCGCCGACGCCGGAACCAGCCGGCGCCGGCCAACCTTGAGGGACCGTAGGCGGCCGGTGCCGATCTCTTCGTACAGCCGGCTGCGTCCGATCCCGAGCGCGGCGGCTGCCTCAGCAATGGACAGCAGGCGGTCAGGCACTGCCGCCGGTGGCGAAGCCTGCACGGCCACCTCAGCCCGGATGGCGGCGACCAGCTCAGCCATCGCGCGCTCGATGCCAGAGGTCGGCGGTGACGGGTTCATCGGGCCAGATCCCCCCGGCCTTGGTTCCTGCGCGCCGAGGCTGCGGGCTCTTCCGGGTGGTGGGCTACCTGGCTTACACCGAGGAGGGCTTCCCGAAGGATGTACGCCGCCTGGCGGCTCGGGTGGCGCATCTCTCGGGCGGAGGCGTGGACCAACGCCTCCCAGGTCTCGCTGCTCAGGGCCACGAACAATCGCTTCATGCCGAGCGCGACGTTAGCCCACTGCTTGCCCTGCCCCCGAACACAAACGCGCAGAAGGGTTTTCGCGCGGCCCGTTTCAGCTCAAGTCCAGGCCGGGACGGAGATTACGCCCGCAGGACGGCCCCCCTACGGGAGCTTGTCCAGTAGGCGGGCGATCTTCGGGTTCTCATGGCCCCACCGCCGCAACGTTGCCGGGTGCCTCCCCAGGCGATCGGCGATGGCCTTGCGCGTCAGCCTGAGCTGGTATGCCTCGTGGCGGAACTCCTCCAGGTCGTCGAAGGCGGCTTTGTCGAAACCCTCCTCCTCGCGGAGATCGTTCATCGCCTTCTGCACCAAGCGGAGCCGCTCGTCCCGTTCAACCGGCGGCCGCCCGGGCGGGCGTCTCGTCTTCATCAGCCGCCTCGCAGCCTGCTCGCCCGCCTCCTCTCTGGCCACCGCCAAGCGCACCGCCTCGGGGTCCCGTTTCTGCTCCTCGCTCAGGTCGTCCCAGACCCGCCTGAGATGGCGCTGCCAGCGATCCTCAGGGAGCCGTGCGAGACGGCCGCGCCTCGCCTGGCCAAGCGCCCGGGCCCTGGCGACTGCAACATCAGGCAGCACGCCCCCGAAGGGCGCCAGCGCCAGCTCCGCATCGGAGTCGGTCACGCCGGGAACCTGCCGCCAAACCGCCTGTGCAGCCCGCGAGTTCTGCATGGCAAGCACGCCCGCGAAGGAAGCGAGTTGTATCCCGTCTAGCTCAGGGACCCGCGCCCACTCCGGCGGCACACCCCCAACACTTGGCGCTGTGCCAGTAGCATCGTCCCTCGGGACGGCCGCGGCTTCTGCGGGGTCCTTGCCGGCCGTCGGATCGACGCCCGCCTCGGGTGCGTTCATCTCGCATCTCCCGTTGCGAGGGCGCGATCCATCGCGTCGGCGGCGTCGCGACGCAACTCCGGCACGATGGCGGCGTAGTGCTGGGCGGTGATGGCGATACCAGAGTGGCCCAGCCACTCGCTGATAACCGCCAGCGGCACGCCCTCAGCGAGCATCAACGTCGCGGCACTGTGGCGGAGGTCGTGGAACCGCACACGTGGCACCCCGGCCGCGGCCAGCGCCCGACCGAACGCGTAGGAGACGTGGTGCGGGACCAGGGGCCGGCCGATGCTGTCTGTGAACACGAGCCCGTCGCGGTCTTGCCAGGCCGAACCCGCGGCCGCCTCCGCGGCGTCCTGGCGGCCACGCCGGCGTAGGAGCGCGTCACGGGCCGTCCCGGGAAGCGGGATCGTGCGGCGCGAGCGGGCAGTCTTCGGCTGGGCCAACGCGTAGCCGCTTTCAGCGGTGCGCGCGAGCGACCGGCGTACCGTGAGCGTCCCGCCGGCCAGGTCGACGTCGGCCCACGCGAGCCCGAGCAGCTCGCCCTGGCGGAGCCCTGTGCTCGCCGCGAGGGCATACAGCGGCCCGTATTCATCGTCGCGGGTCGCGTCGAGCAGGCGACGCACATCGGGCGCGCTCAGGTATGCGATCGACGCGGCAGGCACGCGGGGGGGACGGGCGTCAGCCGCGGCGTTGCGGCCCACGAGCCCCTCGCGCCGTGCGTCGTTGAGCGCGATGCGCAGCGTGGTGCGGATGTGGCTGACGGTGAGCGGCGACACGGCTCGACGCCGCGGACGGCCGTCCTGGGCAGCCTCGACGCCGGTGGCCGGCCGGCCCGCCTTCAGGAACCCGGCCAGCGCGTTCTCGACGTCGGTGGACGTGAGCCGGACGAGGGCGATCCGGCCGAGCGCGGGGATCAGCCACAGGCGTACGTGCTGCTCGCGGACGAGCCACGTGGAGGGGCGCACCCGCGCCCGGTCACGCTCGATCCACTGGGCCAGGTACTCGGCCACCGTCACGGCCCGACCGGCGGGCGCGAGGGTGCCCAGGTGCAGCTCCCGGCGGAGGCTGTCGAGCTTGTCGCGCGCCTCGGCTGACGTGGGGGCGGAGACGAACCGTCGCCTACGGGTGCCGTCGGCCTCCGTCCAGGTGAGCGCGCCGCGCCACCGCCGGCCCCCGTCGACCCTATAGACACTGCCCTCGCCGGGGGATCTCCGGCGGGTTCGGCGGGTAGACTGGGTCATGGTGGCGGTCCTCCTTACCAGGAGCGCGACCTCGACGGCCTCCGATTTGCCCCGGGGGCCGTCGCGTTCTGTCCCGCATTGTACGCCTGTTGCTGCCGCGTTGCTGCCACGATCTAGCGCACGCCGGCCCGCACTACGGCCCTGGGTGGCCAATCCACGCGTGAACAGGCTGGCGGAGAGGGTGGGATTCGAACCCACGGAGGTTTCCCTCAGCGGTTTTCAAGACCGCCGCAATCGACCGCTCTGCCACCTCTCCGTGAGGATCGGCCGGTGGACCGCCTCGACCCATCCTCTCGGTAGAGTATCAGCCCGCCTGCCGCTCGTTCCGGGCCGAGGCGGGGCGCACCCACCGACCATCGGCCACGTGGAACGGCCCAGGCCCAGCCTGGCCGCGCGATGCCATCCAGCGTTCACACGCGGTCAGCCCCCTGGCGTCACGGCCGGTGTCGGGGAAGGAACGGGCATAGGTGAGAGCGGCGAGGGGACGGACACCGACGCCAGGTCGGCGACGCGGGCGAGGAAGAGATCGCCACCGGTGCCGCAGCTGGCCTGGGCCAGGAGAACCCCATCCGGCGAGACCGCTGGAACCGGTGGCCCGAGGAAGGCGAACCCCGACGCGTCGCTGGACACGGTGCCGATGGGCCGGCCGGATGCATCGAGGAGCAGGGTGCGCCCGCAGGGGTCCGCCATGGCGCGCGCGCCGGGAGGCAGGCCCGGCGTGAGCGTCCGTGTCGCACTGTCCCAGGTCGCGGCCTGCGCCGTGTAGGCGAGCAGCAGCCGGTTGTCGCTCGTCCAGCCGGCGAGATGCAACTTGGCGGGGAGCGAGACCACCACTGGCGCCACGTTCGGATCGGCCCGGGGAGACGGCACGCCCAGCACGACGGGCCCCAGCGGTTCGCCGGCCAGGTCGCCCGCGATCCAGGTCCCATCCGGGCTCCAGACGGGCGGAGTTCGCGCGTCCAGCAGATGCGCCGGGTACGCGATCACCTGACCCATCGTGTCCTGGTCGAGGACCGCGAGCTCGGCGGGCGTCGCCGAGCCGGTGGCCGCGAGGACGAACGGGCGACTCGACCCCTCCGCGCTGCCCACGAGCGCGACCCAGCAGGCGAGACGCCTGCCGTCAGGCGACCAGGCGGCCGGGATCCCGGGTTCAGGCGCACTCCGGGTGCCGTCGAGACGCCAGACGGTGAACGTGGCGCCCGGCAACGCGCCCGGCGAAGAGAGCAGGGCGAGCGCCCCGTGACCGCTCCCGAAGACGGCCGCCCAGGACCCGGGGATCGTGATCCGGGACGAGCCGGCCGTACTGCGGACGACGGCCGGTCTGCCGGGTGACAGGACCGCCACGTGCCCGGCGTCCACCCAGCTCGCCGCCGATCCGGGCTCGGCCCAGAGCCGGCTCCCGCTGGCGCCGTACACGCGGACTTCGCTCGGCCCATCGCTGGCCTGGGCGATGGCCAGGAAGGCGCGCCCATCGGGCGACCAGCTGACCCCGAGAACGTGCCGGCGACACGATCGACGACGGTGGCCACGGGCGCGGACGAGGATCCGGTGGGCGACGATGTCGAGCCCACGGGCGACGGTGTTCCGGTGGGCGCCGCCGGGTGCTGCAGGACGGCGGCCAGGAGCGTGCCCGTGAGCAGGATGGCGACGGCGCCCGCAGCGAGTCGGACCCGCCGGTCATGCTGCCGGTCGACGCCCGCGCTCATGGCGTCAGCCCGCTCGACACGAGAGCGGTCAGACCGCTCGGGCCGGCTTCGATCAGGAGGACGTGCCGTCCGTCCGACAGCAGCTGCAGCCGCTGCAGCAGCTGCAGCTGATCGGCGGGCACCAAGCGCACGCCGGCCACCGGCACCCAGTCGGTCCCGTCACGGGAGGTCCAGAGCCCGGAACCTGTCGAGCCGACCGTGCCGGCCGCGACGTAGCCACCCGGGGCGGCGGCGAGCGTTGGATAGGCACCGAAGAGGGCCGGGCTCGACGGCCCTGCCGTCCAGCCCGCGCCGTCCTTGGAGGTCCACGGCGCGACCGGCGAGAGGAATACCCCGGGCGACGCCTCCACCAGCGTCCCGCCGGTGCCCAGCGAGAGGAAGCCGGACAGCGTCGATACGAGCCCTTCGAGCACGATGTCCGAGCCGCCCGGCAGCGGCGCGTGGATGGTCCAGTGCCGGCCGTCGAGCGATGTCCACGCCGCCGCGTCGCTGTCGAGACGGCCGACCATCACGAACTCGCCCCAGCGGTAGATGACTCCGGTCGCCTCGACCGTGTCGCTCGCCTGCGGCTGGTCGCTGGCCACGAGCGACCAGTGGAGCCCGTCCGCGGAGAACCAGACCGGAGAGCCGCCCATTGCCTCGGAGAAGCCGGTGGCCACGAACCCGGTGGGGCTGGCCGCGATGGAGCGCCAGCCGGTTCCCTCGAACGCCGCCTGGTGCGGCGCCTTGGTCCAGGCGCGGAGATCGGTCGAGACCCAGGACGCGCCGTTCTGCTGCATGCCGTAGCTATCCTGGCCGCCACGTTCGGATCCGAGCGCGACGTAGACGTGCCCGTCGCTGGCCACCGGCCCCGAGATGCCGGACGCGTCCGTGCCCGTGACCTGCCCGGTCTGCGACCAGCGCGATCCGTCGGGCGAGGTGAAGACGACCGTGCGGGTGGGCGAGGCCGGGACGAAGTCAATGAAGCCGCCGCCCGGCAGGGCGGCAATCCCGCCGCCCGGACCGCCGAAGCCGCCACTCGACGGCACGCGCAGGAGCGTGACGGGCGTCCAGGTGGAGGTTCGCTCGGTCCGTGAGGTTGCCGGTCATGGGCGCACGAACGCGATCACGGCCACACGATACGCGGCGGCGCTATCCCGGGACACCCGGTAACGCACGGCTCCGCCTCCGCGCCGGCGCTCCGCGCGTGCCAGTACCAAGCACTGTGCCACTATGTCGCACATGGAGCGTGTCGGAGTTCGCGAACTGCGGCGCCGGGTGAGTGTGATCCTGCGGCGGGTGGCAGCCGGGGAGACCGTGGAGATCACGGACCGGGGGCGCCCCGTCGCCATCCTGGTCAAGACGGAGCCGAGCGGGCTCGCACGGCTCGAGCGCGAGGGCCTGCTGCGCCCGGCGCAGGGAAACCTGGCGGAGCTTCGGCCAGCCAGGCCCCCGGCTGGGGCCGCGGCGCCATCGACATTGGTGTCGGAAGGTCGCGCGGATTGAGCGCGCTCTATCTCGACAGCTCGGCCTTCGTCAAGCTCGCCGTCGAGGAGCCGGAGACGGCCGCCCTGCGGGGTTTCCTGGCCGATCGGGACGGCCGACGCATGGCATCTGCCCCGCTGCGAACCGAGTCGTTGCGCGCCGTACGCCACCTTGGCGCGGCCGCCCCCGCGACCGTGCGGGAGGGGCTCCGGCGCATCGACCTCGTGGCGATCGCCGACCGGATCCTCGAAGCGGCGGGGACCCTCGAGCCGCGCGTCCTGCGAACCCTCGACGCGATCCATCTGGCCACCGCCCTGGCCGTCGGCGACGACCTGGACGCGATCGTGACCCACGACGACCGGATGGCAGAGGCGGCGAGCTTCCTGGGGCTGGCGACGGCCACGCCGCGCTGACGCGATCCGCTCCTGCGGCCGCGGCCGAGGCGTCGCTTCAAGGGCCGGAGGCGGCACCGTCAGAACATCGGCGAGGGCGTGGCCGCGGGCACCTGTCCGCCATCGAGCAGCATCCGTGACCTGAGCGGCTCGGACAGCCGGATCGTTGCCGGGGTCCCGCGCGGCCCCGGGCACGTCTGGGTCCCGCCCAGCGGCCGGACGCCGAGCGTGATCGTGACCGTCGTCGCCCCGTAGTCGATGACCGGCGGGCCGATCCGCCCGGTGGCCGGGCTCCCTCCCGAGCACGCCTGCTCCCAGACGAGGACGTGCAGCTCGGTCGCGCTCCCGCCGGGCGCCGGGTACCCTGGGTCGAGCGCCCAGCTCGCCGGACCGAAGCCGGGTGCGATCACCACCGAGAGATGACACTGCCCGATGGTGCGCGGCCTCCAGCCGTCGACGCCGCGGGACACCTCGACCGACACCCATCCCGGCGGCCCGAGGGCATCGGTGCGGGCGAGGAACGTCGCGCCCGCCGCGTCCTCGGCGACGAGGCGCCAGGGCCAGGCGGCGGCACCGGCGAACGACGCGGCGAACGCGGTAAGCGTGGCCCGCAGCGCGTCGTACGCGGGACCGGCAGCCCGCGCCGCGTCGGTGGGGCCGTCGAGCGCCGAGCGCGGGAACGTCATGCCGCCGCAGGTGAGCATCTCGGCCGCTCCCGACATCGCGCCCGGCAGCGGCTCAGGCGATGCCGGCCACGTGGCGAAGGGCGCCGGCGCGCTCGCGAGCGCCGTCGAGGCCGCGACGGGCAACGAGGCTGGGGTGCGCGGTGACGTGGCGCCCGGGGACGGACCCCCGCGGCCAACGGGAAGGGCACCGCACGACGACGCGACGACGAGCACCGCCCCGGCTGCAAGCAGGTGCCATCGCCCGGGCATCACGACGCCACTCCCCTCTCTCGGAAGCTCACGGCGCGAGCCGCGCCACGATCTTCCAGCCGGTCTGCGCGGGCCAGCCACCAGGCGGGTTCGACACCATCCGGACGAGGTACGTGGCGTCGCGCGGCACGAACCCGGGGCAATGGGGCTCCGGCGCAGGGGACGGCGCGAACGCGTCGTAGGCGCCGGGCTGCACGTGGGTCGCGCCCGGCGGCACGACGATCGAGAAGCCCGCGACGTTGCGCTGCACAGGCTGCTGCGCGGACGCCATGAGCCACGAGCCACCGCACATGTCGAATGGCGTGTCCACCGGTGGCACGTTCGCGACGGATGGGCACGGCACGGCGCCCATGCCGACCAGCCAGGCGGTCACCGGATGCACCTGGAGCGGCAGGCCGTTCGTGATGAGCGGGTCGGCGAGCTCGGACAGGGGTAGCGGAACACTGCCGACCCCGAGGTACTCGAGGTCGCTCTGTCGGACGACGAGCGCGAGCACGCCCCGGACCTGGGCGTCGTCGCCGGGCACGAGTTGTGACACCGCGTGGGGCGTCGCGACGACCGGCTCGGACGTGCCCTCGAGCACGCCGAGCGAGCACGGACCCGGCTCGGTGCACCCACTCGCCGTGCCCGGCACGACCCGGCCGTCGACGAACACGCTGTGGCCCACGAGGGCGGGCCGGTCCTGCGCAAGCGCCAGGGCGAGCTCGTCGGTCGAGCGCACCTGCGGCTGGTAGCCCGACGGGGCCGGCGAGGCGGGCGCGGCCGACGCGTCCAACCGACCGACGGCCAGCCAGCCCCGGCAGTGTGCGCAGTTCGCCTGGTCGATCGCGACCATGCGCAGCAGGTACGTCCCCAGGCGCGGCACGTCGTTGACCCCGTCGAACGACGGCGATGGCGCGTACTCCTGGTAGGCGCCCATCTGTACTTGGACTGCGCCGGACGGGGCCCTCATCTGGAAGCCGCTGCCCATGCCGCTCAATCCGGCGCGGCTGACCGGCTCGGTCGCCGCCTCGGTGAGGAACTCCGGCACGTGGCAGGAGAAGGGTGCCGGGACGGGGGGACTCGGCATCGGCACCGGCCCGCACGAGAAGCCCTCGACCCCCACCAGCCAGCCGGTCACGGCGATCACCTCCCCGGTCGGGGCACTGGCCGTGGCCGCCACGGCGGCCGGGACCCCGAAGGCCTGCCCGTCGGGGGCGAGCAGCACGTGACCGAGGAACTCGATCGGTCCGGAGCCCGACAGACGGAGGGCGATGGGTGCGCGCAAATCGGCCGGGTCGGTCGGCGGCGGGACCGACTGGTCCTGGGCGAGGACCGTCACCGTCCCGGCCGGGTCGGCGAACAGATCGAGCGTCCCGAGGACAGTGCACTGCCCGAGCGGCACGCATTCGCGGTCGAGCGGCGGCGTCCGCCGCGAACTGTCGATCGAGACGTCCGTGATCACGTCCTGGGGTGCGAGGCCGCCGGTCCGCTGGGCATCGATCGCCGCGCGCAGCTGTCCGGCGTCGAGGACGGACACGGGCGACGGCGCGGCGGCCGGTCCCCGTCTGACGATCCCGGCCGCGCCCAGGACGAGGACGACTCCGGCGACGAGGACGGCGACGACGAGGAGCGCGCGCGGCGGCGCCCATCGAGCGCGCGGGAGCACCCGATGGACTGGGGTGAGGTCGCGTTGGCCTGTCATTGCCGTCTTCCTGACGCCCTACCCCGGGCAGCGGTTCCGGGCGCCGTCCGACAGCCGCCGACCGCACCCGTCAGCCGCGGTCCGCGCGCAACCCCACCTCGAACGGCCAGGGTCCGATGAGCCGCCAGGCCGGCCCGGTGAACGGCTCGAAGAACGCGTCGACGCGGAGCGAGAGCCGACGCGTCCCGGGCGGCGGCGCCGATGTGAACCGGAGCTCGATCCGGCCGACCCCGGGCGACGAGCTGCCCGAACTCTGCCCGGCCGCCGCGCATCGGATCCGCATGGCCCGCGAGCTTCTGTGTCCCTCGCCCCGCCGGCCGATGCCCCATCAGCCGGCCGGCTGGCTGGCCTCCGCCTCGAACGTGTTCAGGCGTTCGAGCGTGATGGCTCGGATTCGCCCTGACGGAATCTTCGCGGCCCAGGTCCGGGCCACCTTCGGCTGATACCCGCGCCGAAGATCGAGCTCGGGCAGACGGCGGAAGCGAGGCCCATGGGTTGCCGAGAGGTAAGCGAGATCGAAGACCGCCTTTGAGGGGGAGGCCAGCAGCACGCCGTCGCGGCGCGCCTCATAGCCGCCGAAGACCTCGGGTGCGACCCGATGGATGACCAGCGTTCCAAGTGGTGTTTCGACTGAGCCCGGTCGCCCGAGGGACACGACGTAGGTCGCGCGCGGGATCTGCGAGAGCATCCCGTGCGCATGAAGGGCCGACCAGAGCGAGACGTAGCTGGGATAGGGCACGGTGACGAACGACGCCAGCTGCATGGGATCGGCGTGCATGTCGATCGCCCAGAGGCCGCGTCGGATCGGGCGGATCAGGCCCGCATCCGAGAGGCGACGGAGGAGATGGCTCGCCGCGCTGTCCGTCATCCCGAGTCGCACGGCAGCGTCCCGCGTCCGGACGATCGGCAGCCCCAGGGCGCGGAGCTCGGCGAGCCCCGACGTGGCGCTCATTGGGGCACCAGCTCAAGCAGGCACGAGGCGACCCGGTGCTGCATGTCCGACCATGCCGCAGGGGTGGCGTAGAAGCTGCGCACCGCCTCGTCGATGAATGGCAGCACGGCATCCCGGAAGGCCTCGAAGGTGAGCTCGGTCGCGCGCTCCGCGGCCAGCTCGGCCTCGGAGCCCTGGATTTCGTCGGCCCTGGGCGCTGCCTCCGGATGACGGGCCAGGAGCAGGTCGAGGTCGAACACGTCGCGTGGCTGATTGACAGTCCGGTGAGCGAGAGCCCCGATCTTCTGCACGATCGCCGCGGCCGGCAGGTAGTGGGGCACGACGATCGGGGGAATGGCGTACCGACCCGCGAGCGCGGGGTCGATCGCATCTGCCCGGGAGCCTGCCCGGGCCGCTTCGGGGCGGCCGTCCCGCGCCACGCGATGGCTGAACTCGCCGGTGGTCGAGATCTTGAGGCGGTGACCGGGCGCCTCGACCTCGACCGCCCAGCGCTGCGTCGTCGATGCCTGCTTCTGGCTGCCGACGCGAACGATCGACAGGCCGTGGGTCCGAAGGATCAGGCCGACGACGGGGGCGTGCAGGGCGACGTTCATCCGGTCGGCCAGCTTCCAGTCGGGGATGTCGATGGCGTCGAAGTCCATGTCCTCGGACGACCGAGGACTGCCAAGGAACATCCGCAGGTTCGCCCCGCCCTTGAGGATGTAGTGGCGGGCAGGCAGTCCCTGCGTCAGCCCGCCAAGAAAGGCGAGCTGGACGATCTCGTGGACCTGAGGGACCGACAATCGTTCAGGCACAGCGGCGAGAGTGCATCTAGTTGCCGGATATGTCAACTACACGGCATCGCACATGTGAACGGGACGGCTCGGGCACCTCGACCGGTCGATCGGCCGTGAAGGCGACAGAACGATTCGGAGACCACCCGAGCGGAGCACCCCAACGCCGGGCGACGACGTGGCTCGCCAACCGCGCGGTTCACCATACGCCGACCGGTCGGCCCTCCGGTCCCGACGAGGCACGCGGGTCCAACTGGCACTTGCCGCGGTGGCCCGCCCTTGTCCAGCATCGGCGCACCGACGATGCACTGCCTGTTGTCCGTCGACCTGCCCATCTCCGCGGGGTTGTGACGGTTCATCGTGTCCGGATTTCGCAATCGGCTGCGTTACCTCGATGGGAGCGTGTCGGCGGCACGCCCGGGAGTCGAGGGAAGGGTGGAGCTGGAGCTGGCGCTGCCGGCCGGGGAGATCGATTCCGGCAGGGGAGGCCTCGCGGACGCGAGCGACGACGCCCTGGTGGTGCGCGCCCGCGCGGACCCATCGGCGTTCGCGATCCTGTACGAGCGCCACCGCGTCGCGGTGTACCGCTACCTGCGCGCCCGCACGAGCTCCGACGACGTGGCGGCCGACCTGGCCGCCCTGACCTTCGAGCGCGCCCTGGCGGGGCTCGAGCGCTTCCGCCCTTCGGGCGGGGGCTTCCCGGCCTGGCTGCTGCGCATCGCCCGCAACGCCGCCATCGACGCCGCGCGGCGGGACCGCGGCACCCGCTCGCTGGACGAGCTACCACCGCTCGCCCACCCCGCGGCCGCCGACGACCCCGAGGCTGCGACCCTCCGGGCCGCCGAACTCGACGAGCTACGCCGCCACGTGCATCGCCTGGGTGAGCCGGCCACGGAGGCGCTCGCCCTGCGCTACGGCGCCGGGCTCTCGGCGCGCTCCTGCTCTTCGTGGCAGTGCCCCGCTTCATGCAGCCGATGCTCGCCCAGTGACCGGGGCGTCGACGTGGAACGCCGTGAGGGTGGTGACATGAGGATCGCAGGATGGGTGCGTGACCCGATCGACACCGGGCCGCTCCGGTTAGACCGGCGACCGGAAGCGGGCCCCCGGAGGGCGCCGGGCCCGGGCGCATCGAGCTGGCATCCCCGGGCGCTCGTGGCCCTTACGCTCGCGCTGCTGACGGGGTGTGGAGGCGTCGCCCCGGGGACGCCTGCCCATCCCGCCGAGGCGGCCTCGCCCTTGGGGACTCGCGCGGGATCGTCGGCCACCGCGTTGGCGATGCCCGAGACGACCGTCAGCCCGAGCACCGCGCCGATGCCGGCACAGACCGCGGCACCAGCCGCTGCCGCCTGGTCGTTCCGCCTGTCGAATCTGGGCCTGCTGACACCGGTGGTCGGGCCGGACGGGTCGATCTACGCCGCTACCGCCCCGTGGGGCCGGACCGGGCAGGGCAAGGTGTACGCGCTCGATGCGACGGGTCGGGTGCGAACCGGGTGGCCCTTCGCAGCGGTGGGCATTGCCGCGTTCACAACGCCCGCGCTCTCATCCGACGGAACGGTCTATGTCCTTGGTCTGGCGTATGGGAAGCACGCGCCAGAGGCGCCCGACTCGAACGCGGCCTGGATCTGGGCGCTCGACCCCTCGGGCCATGTCATGCCGGGCTGGCCGCGGGCCGTCGCCGGATCGCCGTTCGCGGGCGATGGCGGGCTGGTCGTGCGCCCGCGTGGCGGAGTCGTGTACACCGAGGCCGTCGACTCAGGCGGATCGTCGGGCTGGCGGGCGGTCGCCCTCGATGCGAACGGCCGGCTTGCGCCGGGCTGGCCGGTCGCGCTGCCGGGAGCCCTGCTGTGCTCCGCGAGGCCATGTGCGTCGACGGCGCTCGGTGCCGATGGCACCTGGTACGGGTTGGTGCAGCTCGACCGGGGACCCGACGCGGAGATCGTGGCCCTCCACCCCGACGGCACGCCGGTGCGTGGTTGGCCCGTGCGGGTTGCCGGCGGCGAGGGCTTCCTGCTCGGCGCAGGGGGCACGGTCTACGCCTGGGGCGTGGACACCAACGGGGTCAACCCACCCGCGGATCTCCCGAAGATCGTCCGCACGCGGTTCCTGGAGCTCGGGCCCAACGGGCAGCCCGCGCCGGGCTGGCCGGTCACGATCAACGGTCCGGCGAGCATCCCGACTGTCGGTGCGGACGGCACACTCTACGCAGTGACCGGGGGCAACGCCGGGCAGGTCGAGCGCGTGCTGGCGCTCGGAGTTGACGGTGCCGAACGCGCGGGTTGGCCGTTCACCCTGCCCGTCGACCTCGTCGTGTACCCCTACGGGCCGAACCTCGGCATGCCGGCTCGAGCCACCGGGCCGAGCGTCGCATCGGACGGCCTGGTCTACCTGCCGGTCTACCGGGCGGGCGAGACGGGAACGGCCGCGCAGGCCCTCCTCGCCATCACCCCGGCCGGCCAGGTCGCGCCCGGATGGCCGGTCTGGTTGCCCGATGGCGCACGCTTCGGGTTCGTCGGCGAGTTCATGATGGACAGCGGCGGTGAGCTGGTGCAGCCCGTCTTCGGTCGGGACGGCACCGTGTACGTGGCGGTCGACCTGAACACGGCGGTCGAGTCACACGCCACCGGCGTCGTGATGGCGCTCGACCGGGCCGGACGCCAGCCGTCCGGCTGGCCGATCGTGCCACCCGCCGGAACCACCGGGCCGACGCACGTCGTGGGACTCGGGCTCGACGCGCGCGGCAACCTGGTCACGTCGGCGCAGACCGACTTCGGCACCACCACCATCGTGTCGCTGGTGCCGATCCCATGACGGATCGCGCGGCGGCCGATGCTGACCGCGACCTGGCCTTCGCGCGCCTGGCCGAAACGCACCTCGACGCGGCCTGTCGCCTGGGGACGCGGACGCTCTCCCCCGATCACCGTGCCGTGGTGGCGTTGCGCTATCTCGGCGACTACTCGCTCGACGAGATCGCCGCACGCACCGGGCAACGGGCGGGCACCGTGAAGAACCGCCTGCACTATGCCCTGCGGGCACTGCGTGCCGCGCTCGACGCCGAGGCGCGGGAGGTGCCCCGATGAAGGACGAGCAGTTCGACCGCCAGGTCCGAGAGGCCACACGGCAAATCGCGGACGGGCCCGCGTCGTCGGCGCTCCGCACACGGGTGGCCCCGATCCCGGCCGAGCACCCCGACCCGCCCGAGGGATCCGCCGGTTCGCCGTCGGCCTGCGCCTGGCTGGTGCCGCGGCGGTGCTCCTGGGCGAGACCGGCGGTGCCGCGCATCCGGGGCCGCCCGGCATCGTCCTCGACGGGAACGCGCTCGTCGCCTCGCTCAACCAGTACGAGGCTTCGAGCGGCACCGTGGTGCGCGTGGCGGGCGGGGAGGTCACGGCAATCGACCCGGGGCATCCACAGCGCAACTGCGGGGCGGTGGGCGCGCAGGGCAGCCTGGTCGTCCTGGACTGCAACGGCTCGGTCGTCCAGGGCGACACGGCCACGGCCCCGGGCGGCTGGCCCGCGCCGGACGACCGCGTGAACGTGAAGCCCGAACAGCGGTGGACGTCCCCGCGGACCACGGGCCGCACCCGGGCACCGGCGAACGTACGATCTGAGGGCTCGACTCCGATATGGCCCTCGCGCGCCGTGCGTCGTCAGTTCGCCAGGCGCCGCGCGGACGACGCGGGGCACGCGAAACGCGTCGGTGGCACGCTCAGAATGGAGGCAGGTCAGGTGCTGCAGCGGCTCGATGTGGCAGGCGTGCCATCGGACGCCCCGTCCCCCACCCAGCGCGGCGCGCGGTCAGCCGAATTCCGGCCGCTTCGCCTGGCGCACCGGGGCGACCATCGCCGGCTCCCCGAGAACAGCCTCGCGGCCTTCCGCGCTGCGCTCGCGATCCCCGGCTGTGACGGCCTCGAGTTCGACGTGCGCCTGTCGCACGACGGGGTCCCCGTCGTGCTCCACGACGCGACGCTGGCGCGCGTGCAGGGACGTCCCGAACGAGCTGCGGATCTGACGGCCGCCGAGCTGGACCCGCTCGGGGTTCCGACCCTGGCGGCAGTGCTGGGCGCAGCGCCGGCACCGGCATTCCTCGACATCGAACTGAAGGAGGATCCGGGCATGGCCGTCATCCAGGTACTGCGTGCTGCGCGCGGGCCCGCCCTGGACTTCGCTGCGGTCTCCTCGTTCGAGCCAATCGCCCTGGAGCGCGTCCGCGCGGCCGCCCCCACCTGGCGCTGCTGGCTCAATGCCGACGACATGCAGTCCGCCACCCTGGCCCTGGCCCGCGACCTGGGCTGCGCCGGCGTGGCGGCCGAGTGGCACGCCATCAACCGTCGCGCCGTGGAAAGGGCTCGGGCGATGGGGCTCGAGGTGGTGGCCTGGACCGTGCGCCGCCGGGCGACCTTCCGCCGGCTGGCAGAGCTGGGCGTTGTCGGCGCATGTGTCGAGGGCGCCGCTCTCGGCCGTTGACCGCGGCCGCCGCCCCGCGCTCAGGGATCGGCGGTCCCGGGCAGCGTCGCGCTGGCGGCCCCCGCGTCGCGCAGGACCAGGCAGGCTTCCGGCGGAAAGCCAACGGTGAGCGATTCCTCGAGCCGCGGCAGGGTCAGCTGCGGGTTGTTGAACAGGTCGAAGGTAACCGACGTGGCGCTGCCGCTCAGGCGGATGCGGGTGCGCACGATCGACCCGAGGAACGAGATGTCTTCGACCGCGCCGCGAAGCCGGTTGCCGCCGTCTCCGGGGTCTCCCAGCGAGATGATCTCTGGGCGGAGAGCGAGGGTGATCCGGTTGCCGTTGACGGCGCCGTCCACGGCCCTTGCCACGCGGATCTCCTGCCCGGCCACCGAGAGCCGGCCGGAGGCGGCGTCCACGACAATGGCATCGACCACGTTGAGCGTGCCCACGAAGCTCGCCACGTAGCTCGTGCGGGGAAAGTTATAGACCTCGAACGGCGTCCCGATTTGCTCGATGCGCCCTGCGCTCATGACCACCACGCGATCCGACAGGGAGAGCGCCTCCTCCTGGTCGTGGGTCACGTAGACGGTCGTGATCCCCAGCTGCCGCTGGATGGAGCGGATCTGGTTGCGCAGGGAGACACGGATTTTCGCATCCAGGGCTGAGAGTGGCTCGTCCAGCAGGAGGACCTGCGGCTCCACCGCGAGCGCCCGGGCGAGTGCCACGCGCTGCTGCTGACCCCCCGAGAGCTGGTATGGATACCGGTCGCCCAACCCGGGCAGCTGGATCAGCTCGAGCAGCTCGTCAACTCGGCGTCGGATCGCGTCCCTGGGCCGGCCCCGGACCTTGAGTCCGAAGGCGATGTTGCTCCCCACGGTCATGTTGGGGAAGAGGGCATAAGCCTGAAAAACCATCCCCACGTCGCGCTGGTTCGGGGGGCGCTCGGTGATCTCGCGGCCGTCGACGCGGATACTGCCAGCTGTGGGCCGCTCGAACCCGGCAATCATGCGCAAGGTGGTGGTCTTGCCGCAGCCGCTGGGCCCCAGGAAGGAGACGAACTCCCCGCGCTCGGCCTGCAGGTTGAAGTCCTGCACAGCCACCGTTCCGCCCGGGAAGTCCTTGCGAAGGTGTTCCAGCTCAAGAAAGGCCATGATCCCCAGGTCCCCTAGTGCGCGCCGGTCACTTGGACGCGATTGGCGGTCCCCCGTCCGAGCAGGGAGATCATCCCCATGGCCATCCACGTGAGACCGAAACTGATCAGAGAAACCGCCGCCGGCTCGTAGGACTTGTCGGCCCCCAGCAGAGCCAGGTACGGCCCGAACGTCTGCCGGGCCAGGAAGAATGCGATGGTGTACTCCCCGATCACAATGGCCAGGGTGAGGAAGGCGCCGCTCAAGAGCGACACCCGCAGGCTGGGGAAGATGATCGTCCAGATGATGCGGAAGGAGCCGGCGCCCAAGCTCTCTGCCGCCTCGGTCAGGGTCCGAAGATCCAGGGTGCGCAGACCGGCGTCCACGGCCCGGTACATGTACGGGAAGGAGAGCATCACGTAGGCGCCCAGCAGCAGGAAATCGGCGCCCCAATCCGTGTTCGTGAGCGCGAACGGGGGGCCCGCGTAGATCGCGATCAGGCCGAAGACGAGCACCACTGGCGGCACCACGAAGGGAAGCAGCGTGATGAACTCCACGAAGGGCCGCAGCCGCGGCAGGCGCAGCCGAACCCAGTAGGCGGTGGGGACGATGATCGCGACGCTGACGACGATGGTGAGCACGCCGATGACGAACGAGAAGGCGAGGCTGGAGTAGAAGGCAGGATCGGCGAGCGTGTTGCGGTAGGCCTGCCCGAAGGGCCGCATTCTCAGCGAGAACTCGAGGGTCCCAAGCAGGGGCAGGAAGAAATAGAGAAAGCCCAGAATGAAAATGAGCCACGACCAGATGGAACCGCGACGCTTCATCGCAGCCACCGTTCGGAGCGGCGTTGCAGCAGCGTGTACATGGCGATGGCGACGCCCATGATCACAATCATGCCCACCGCCATGGCGTAGCCCAGGCCCACGTTGTGCAGGACATCGCCGCTGATTTCAGCGCCGATCAGCACCGAGACCAGGTTCAGAATCCCGCCGGTCAGCTCGTACGCGGTTGCCTGGGCGCCGAAGGCGTTGCCGAACAGCAGGATCATGGTGCCCAACAGCGTTGGGGTCAGGATCGGCAGCGCCACGTAACGCCAGTATTGCGCGGGGCTCGCCCCGAGATTCTCCGACGCCTCGCGCCACTCCGTCCGCAGGCCGTCCAGCGCAGGCGCCACGATCAGCATCATCAGCGGGAACTGGAAATACATGTACACCAGGACCACACCCGCGGTCGTGTAGAGGCTGAACCCGCCGGCATAGAGGTCGACGTGAAACAGCGTCTTGAGCAGGCCCGTGACCAATCCCAGCTGGCCGTAGGTGAAGATGAAGGCCAGCGCCAAGGGGATCCCGGCGAAGTTCGAAGCGACCCCGGCGAACGTCATGGCCGCGTTTCGCAGGAACCCGGGCAGACCGCCGAGGATGAGAGCGTAGGCGAGAAGGAAGCCGAAGATCCCGCCGCCGATCGCGGTCGCCAGGCTGATCTCGATGCTGTTCGTGTACGCCAGTACCGGCAGCGGCTGCGTCAGGTCAACGTAGTTCTGCAGCGTCAGGTGACCGTGGGAGTCCTGAAAGCTGCCGACCACCAGGAAAAGGATCGGCAGCAACATGAAGGCGGTCGCCACAACGAAGAACGGCACGACACCAATCCAGGCCCATGACAAGCGCCGTTGAACCTGGCTCGCCGGGGGCGAGCCAGGTTCAACAGGACGGCTGGCGGTCATTGCCATGCCATCGCTCGCGCACGGAGCGCCGGCGGTCCGGATCGCATGGTGTCAGGCTCTGGCGTGGGCTACTTCACGTTGGCCCCGACTACCGAGTCCCAGTTCTTGGTGATCAACGCGGCTGCCGCATTGAGCTCGTCGAGGGTCGGGAATACCGCGCCCGACGTGTCGGGAAGCTTGGCGGCCAGGGCCTGGGGCACCACGTTGCGCTGGGTCAGGTCCTGATAGCGGATCGGGTTGCAGTAGCCCTGCAGCCAGAGGAGCTGGCCGGCGTCGGAGTAGAGGTACTCCTCCCACAGCTTGGCGGCATTGGGATGCGGCGCGTAGGCGCTGATGGCCTGGACATAGACCCCGGCCAGACGGCCGGTCTTGGGCACCACCACGTCGATGGGCGGGTTCCCGTTGGCGGCGTCGCGGTGTGCCAGCGCGTTATACGTCCAGCGGACCGTGATGGGCGTGGCCCCTTGGTCAATTGTCCCGGGCTTGGCGATCACCGGGACAAAGTTGCCTTCCTGGTTGAGCTGCTTGAAGAAGGTCAGACCGGGTTCGGCATTGTCCAGAGAGCCACCGTTCGCGAGGGCCGCGGCATAGACCGTGTCGATCGCCTGGGCCGAGACGCGCGGATCGCCGGAGAGCGCCACCTGGCCTTTGTACTCAGGCTTCAGCAGGTCCGACCAGTCCTGTGGCACGTCCTTGACGATGGCGCCGTTGACCTCAAAGGCCAGCACACCGTAGTAATCGCCGTACCAGTACCCGTTGGGGTCCTTCGCGGAAGCCGGAATGCTGTCCCATTCCGAGACTTTGTATGGCGTGATCAGCCCCTCGGAGATCGCCTGCGGTCCGAACGAGAGCCCGACGTCGATCACATCCGGAGCCTGCGGGCCCTTGTTGGACTTATTCGCAATGATCGCCTGCAGCTCGTCGCCCGAACCGGCGTTCGGGTTGAGCTCGTTCACATCGATCCCGTATTTGGCCTTGAACCCCGAGATCACACCGCCGTAGTTGCACCAGTCATGCGGCAGCGCGATCACGTTCAGCGTGCCTTCCTGTTTCGCCGCAGTCACCAGCGCGGCCAGTGAACTCGACGCGGCCGGGGCCACCGCACCCGATGCGGCGGAACCTGCGGCGCTGGCCTCCGCCGCCGGCGTTGCGCTTGGTGTCGGGGTCGCGCTGCTGCTGCAGGCCCCCGCGATCAGCACGGCGCTCGCGAGAATGCTCACCGCGCGGATCGGTGCTCTGATCACTCCCAATTCCCTCCTCCTGTTCGCTTGAACCGGCCTGGCCGATGCCCCCACGAGCCACGGCCCGACTGGATGCTAGCGCGGGCGGTATGCGCGTGGAACGGGTCTGCGTTAATTCCCGGTAAGGCGGGCGTCAGCTCTTTTGCTGAGGATTGCCGCACGCAGCACAACGTTCCCCATGCCACACCCGGCACAGAGCCTGCGCCCTTCACCGGAGCCGCTTCCCCGGCCGGCCGCGCGGCTCCCCTTGGCTAGGGTGCTGGGCTGCCGACCGGCGACGGCGACGGGACGAGCCCGCCTCCGATCAGCGTGTTCAGCGCGTTGAGGGCGGCCTGCAGCTGCTGCACCTGCTGGGCGTAGGCGACCGAGTCTCCTCTGGCCTGGGCCGCCTCCGCCGCCGCAAGGCGCTGGTTGGCGTAGCGCAGAAGCCCGCTCACGTCGGTGGGCAACCCGGTGGGCGCGGAGGAAGCGGCGGGGGCCTGTCCTCCCGTCAGGCCGCTGCTCGGGCCCGGGGTCGCTGCCGGAGCCCCACCGCCCGCGGCCGTGCCACCACCCGAGGCCGTGTTGCCGGCGCCAGTCCCCGCGCCACTCGTCACCCCCTGCAGGGCGCCCGCCAGCGTGTCGCCCCAGGACACGGTCTGCGAGGAAGCGACCACCACCTTGGTGAGTTCCGGGAAGGCCGAGCTGGTCGATTGCAAGTAGATCGGCTCGAGATAGAGGAAGGACGTGCCGACCGGGATGACCAGCAGGTTCCCGCGGATGACCTGCGAGCCGCTCTGGTTCCAGAGGCTGATCTGGGCGCTGATCACCGGGTCCTGGTCGATCCGCGCCTCGATCTGCGTGGGGCCCTGGATGGTGGTGTTGGCCGGCAGCTGGTAGACCACCACCTGGCCGCGCACGGCGCCGTCATTGCGGGCCGCCACCCAGGCGATCATGTTGGGGCGGGAGGCCGGCACCATCGGCTGGATCAGCACGAACTCCGGGCTGCTCTGGTCGGGCAGGCGCATCTCCACGTAGTAGGCCTGCGGCGGCAGGACCTGGGTGCTCCCCTCGCTCACGCTCGGGATGGTCCAGAGGTTGTCGCTCTTGTAGAAGCTGGCCACGTCGGTGACGTGGTAGGCGGCGTACATCTGGGTCTGGGCGTTGAACATCGCCTCGGGGGTGCGCAGGTGGGCCTGCAGCCCCGCCGGCATCGCCGAGAGGGGCTTGAAGAGGGTCGGGAAGACACCTTCCCAGGCCCGGATCAGCGGATCGGCCGGATCGGCCACGTACAGCTGCGTGGTCCCGTTGTACGTGTCAACCGTGATCTTGACGCTGTTGCGGATGTAGTTGTAGGTCGTGCCGAGGGTGGCGTCGTTGACCGTGGTGGCATCGGGGACCGAGGCGCTCGTGAGATACGCATCCTGGACCCAGACCAGGTGCCCGTCGGGCGTGACCACCAGGTAGGGATCCGCGTCGAGCGAGAGGAACGGCGCCAGCGTGCCCAGGCGATCCGCCAGGCTGCGGTGCAGGAGCAGCTTCGTCTGCGGGGTCACCTGGTCGCTGATCGCCAGGTTCAGGTCGCCCAGGTGCCAGGCCCAGAACAGCCGCGACAGCGGCGATCCGACGTTGATCCCCGCGCTTCCCGCGTACCGCGTGTCGACGTCGTTGCCGTTGCCGGAGCTCGATGGGTAGTCGAACTCGGGGCTCTTCGCGTCGACCAGCACCCAGTCAGAGGGCCGCTGCCCGAAGTAGATGCGTGGCTGCGTCACCAGCGGCGCCCCGGGGGACGACGTGACCGGCAGGTCCTTGATGATGAGATCGGGCAGGCCGTTCGCGTCCACCGCGTTCACGGGCAGCATCGCCAGGCCGTAGCCGTGCGTGTAGAGGACGTGCGAGGCGATCCACGAGGGGCTCGCCTGGCTCTTGTCGAGGGCCATCTCGCGGGCGGAGAGCTCCACCTCGGTGGGCTGGCCGTTGATCTGGTAGCGGTCGATGTCGACCGAGGTGAAGTCGTAGTACTGGCGCACGGTCTGGAGCTGGTCGAGGGTGGCGGCCAGGGGGCGCGGGTCCCACAGGCGGGCGTTGTTGAAGGTCGTCTGATCATTCGTGACGTTGGCCGCGGTGAGGCTGGCGGTGCCCGTATAGGAACGCACCTGCCAGGTGTCGAGCGCGAACCCCCGCCGGGTGAGCGCGATGTTGTTGGCGATGTAGGGCGCTTCCGCCGAGTTCTGGTTGGGAGTCACCACCAGCTGCTGGTAGGCCGCCGGCAGGATCGCGCCAGCCACCAACAGCAGGAGGTACCAGGCGCCGCCCACCAACGCGACCAGGCGGATCGCCCGCTCCCTGCGCGCAATCGCCAGCACCAGGAGCGCCAGGGCGGCCAGCGCCGAGGTGACCGCCGTCAGAGCGGCAAGCGGCAGGCGGATCGCCGCGTCGGTGGCGGTGACGCCGGTGACGAATCCGTTCTGGGCGTACGAGAGGTCATAGCGCCCCAGCCACTGCATCGCCGCGATGGCGAGCAGGAAGAGCGCGCCCAGCACGGCGAGGTGGAGCACCGGACGCCGGCCGCTGACGTCGCCTCCGCGCAGGGCGGTCACGCCGTACGCGGCGCCTGTCAGGAGCAGGGCGAGGGTGAGCAGGAGCGCCCCGGTGTCCACCACGAGGTGCAGGAAGGGAAGGCTGAAGAGCCACCAGCCCAGGTCGAAGCCGAAGATGGGGTCGGGGGTCAGGGCGCCCGTGGGTGCGTAGGGGACCCGGTGCAGCCAGAGGGCCACGGTCTGCCAGGCGCCCGGCAGCTCCCCCGCGAAGAGGAGCACGAAGAGCAGCCCAACCACCAGCAGGACCGTCCGGATGGTCCGCTGCGGCAGCGCGGCCACCAGGGCCAGCCAGTCCACCTGCTCCTCGCCGATGCTGCGCGTGCGGGCCTGGGCGGCCACCGCCTCATCGCTGGGCTCGCGCCCAAGGCGCCACGCAAGGAACAGGTTCCCGAGCAGGAAGATCAGGCCGGCGGCCAGGCCCACCACGAGCAGGGCAAAGCCGTACGCGAACCCTGTGGTCCACACCGCCCCGTAGCCGAGGCTCGAAAACCACAGGTAGTCGGCGAGCGGGTTGGTGACGGCGCCCACCACCACGCCGATGATGATCACGGCCACCAGCAGCCCCAGCAGGAGACGCGCGAACGGATGGTGGTTGGCGGGCTCCGGACGGATGCGTCGCGGCGGCTTGCCGTCCCCTCGGGCGCGGGACTCCGCGGCCTGGCGGGCCAGCCAGTTCTGCAGGCTGTCGAAGTCGAAGTTGCCACCACCGGAACGGCGGAAAGACATCGGGGGAACCTCTCGCGCGTGGAATGTGACGGTACTCCCGATCGGCCCGCAGCGTACCGCTGGGCGGCGGCGCAGGAGCCGGAACCTGACAGAGCCGCGGCGGCGCGTTCCTCGTCTTGCGTTGGGCCCGTCCATGGCGGCGGGCCGAAGGCGACCGCCTGGTGTTGATGCGGGGTCAGCAGGCTGCAGCTTGGCCGAGCCCCTCGCACCCGGTGCGCCGTAGACTCGCCCGGATCGGGTTCCCGACGGCGCAGCCAGGAAGCAGGAGGAGCCATGGCCACCGCGCGCTATGGCGATCGGGTGGGGACGCTCGAGCCCTATTCGATCGAGCACGTCCCGCGCGCCGAGCGGCACGGCCGGAGCCGCGATCTGCTCTGGCTCTGGCTGGCCGCCAACCTGACCATCGCCGACTATGCCCTGGGCTTTCTCCCGGTGAGCCTCGGGCTGCCCCTGGGGCCCACCCTGGCGGCGCTCGCGGCGGGCAACCTTGCCGGGGGTGCCCTGCTCGCCCTGGCGGCGGCCATGGGGCCTCCTGCGGGGTACCCCCAGATGCTGATCGGGCGGCGCGCCTTCGGGCATGTGGGGGGCTATGGCCCGGCGCTCCTGAACTGGGTGAGCACCGCGGGCTGGTTCACGGTCAACACCATCCTGGGCGCCTTCGCGGTCCAGGTGCTGGCGCCGGGCTGTCCCTTCGCGGCGGCCGCCCTGGCCCTGGTGGCGGCCCAGGTGGTGCTGGTGGTCTACGGGCACAACCTGATCGCGGCCTTCGAGCGCGCCATGGCGGCGCTGCTTGGGGTCCTCTTCGCGGCCAGCACGCTGCTGGTCCTGGGCCACGCCGGGGCGCTCGCCGCCTGGCACCCGGCCCTGGGCGCGGGCCGCCTGTGGCCGCTGGTCGGGATCGTCCTCGCGGGGGCCTTCAGCTACATCGTGAGCTGGGGGCCCTATGCCTCGGACTACTCGCGCTACCTGCCCGAGACGACCGACCCTGCGCACCTGGCCCCGGCGGTCTTTGCAGGCTCGGTCCTCGCCTCCTTCTGGCTGGAGGTGCTGGGGGCCCTGATCGCGATCCTCGCCCCCGGCCAGAGCAACGCGGTGGCGGCCCTCGCGAGCGTGCTCGGCGCGTTCGGGCCGTTCGCGGTGCTGGCCATCATCCTCGGGGCGAGCGCCGCCAACGCGCTCAACCTCTATTCGAACAGCCTCTCGGCGCGCGCCCTCGACCTGCGCTGGTCGCGCCCGGTGCTGGTCGTCCTGGGCGGCCTGCTCGGTCTCGCCTTCGCGCTGGCGGGCGCGGGGGACTTCACCGGCTTCTACAGCAACTTCCTGCTCGCGCTCGACTACTGGATCACCCCCTGGCTGGCGGTCATCCTGGTCGACTTCTACCTGCGCGGCCACCGGCGCCCGGAGGGGTTCGGGGCGGCCCCGGCCTGGAACGCGCGGGGGATCGGCGCCTACCTGCTGGGCCTCGCGGCCTCGGTGCCGTTGATGTCGGCCAGCCTCTTCCGCGGCCCGCTGGCGGCGGCGTTCGGGGGTGCCGACCTGAGCTACTTCGTGGGGTTCCTGGTCGCGGGCGGGGCCTATCTCGCGCTCACCGGGCGAGAGCGGCGTTCAGAGCCCGAATCCGGCCGGCCACCGGAGGGGTCCGCCGAGAGCCGCTGAGCGGGGACGCGGCGGACCGAAGCCAGCCCATCAGGCTTGCGCCCGTGATCAGGCTTTCGCGCGGCCCGCTCCGCACGACCCTCGACAACCGAAAGCCCGCCCCCCCCGCGACACGATGCTCCCTGGCGCGGGGCAATGCTCAGGCCGGCTCGCGTGACAGGTTCTCCTCCAGGAGTCGGGCAAGGAGCTGATCGTCGGGGAGATCCGCGGGCCAGCCGTAGGCGCCGAGGACGGCGGCATCGAGCCGTTCGTGGACCTGCGCGAGCCAGGTGGGACGCGCGTTGTACAGGTTGGTCAGGGTCCGGCGCTTCAACTCCGCCTCCGGGAGGCCGGGCGGGTTGAGCCAGCCTTCGCGCAGGCGATCGAGCTCGGCGGCGGCCGCGGCAATCACGGCCTGTTGCTCATCCGTCGGGTGCGGGAAGGGGAAGGTCTCGAAACAGGTCGTGGGGGTGTAGCGGGG
>JBMFSS010000007.1:1979-72824 GCA_049967415.1 Candidatus Limnocylindrales bacterium | reverse complement strand
GCCCGCACGCTTTGCACCCGCTGGCGGACGAGCTCGAACGGCGCCTCGTAGAGGGCGGCCTCGGCCATGGGCATGTCGGTGCCGAAGTCAACGATCCACATGTGCCGCGGTCGTCGCGTGACGTCCAGTCCGTTCACCCAGGGGCGCACCACATCGGCGTTGGAGCGGCCATCGGGGTTCGGAGCCGCGAGGAGCCGCCGGGCGGTGGTCTCGTCGATCTCGAACGCGCCGCCCTTCGTGTCGCCCATGAAGGCGAGTCCCTGATTCTCGGCGAGGGGCCGGGCCCGGGTGAGATCGAGGCCCGCCGTCAGGTTCGCGTGGATCTCGGCGACCGCGCGGCCGCCGAGCGTCCGTTGGAGATCGGAGCCGTCATCCTGCCCGATGAAGCTGATGTGGACCGCCGCCCCGGACAGTACCCAGGGTTCGTCGGCGTAGGCGAAGAAGATGGCGCCGCTCGCGTTGATGCGTTCGAGTACCCGGCGGTTGGCGCCGCCGCGGATGCCCTGGGTCGCGAGCAGGCCGGCGCGTTTGAGGTGGCCGGCGGCGATCTGCTCTCGAGCCCTCTCGTGCCAGTAGGCGCAGAGGTCCGCCTCCGGCGGCACCCGCCCGCGATAGACCGCAAAGAGCTGCTCGACGTAGGCGTCGCCCAGCCCGCCCCGCAGCAGCTTGCCGCCCAGGAACGGCGGGTTGCCGATCACCACGTCGGCATCGGGCCACTGGGCCTCGCGCGGGTGGGCCGGGTCCGACAGATTGAGGAGCGCGTCCTGCTCGCGGATCGCGTCGAGCGGCTGCAGGATCGGGTCGCGACGGTAGCTGAAGCCGTTGGCCAGCATCCACTGCAGCTCGCCGATCCAGATCGTCACCCGCGCCAGTTCCGCGGCGTAGGGGTTGATCTCGAGGCCGAGCAAATTCTGCGGGCCGATCTGGGGGAACTCGGCCGGCTGCTGCAGCACCAGCGAGCCCCAGAAGATCGCGTCGCGCTCCAGGTCCTTCAGGAGCTGCAGCGCCACATAGAGAAAGTTGCCCGAGCCGCAGGCGGGGTCCAGGACGCGGATCGCGCGCAGCCGGTCGAGAAACGCGCGGAAGACCTTCGCCGGGTCCTGGTCGGCAGGCGTGCGCGCCGTCACTTTCTTCCCCGAGAGGACGAGCTGCGTGACCTGCGCCTGCACCGCGGCGTAGTCGCGCCGCAAGGGCGCCATCAGGACCGGCTCCACGAGCTTCAGGATCGCCGCCCGGTCGGTATAGTGAGCCCCCAGCTGGGCCCGCTGGGAGGGGTCGAGGCCGCGCTCGAAGAGGGTCCCGAAGATGGCCGGCTCGATCTGACTCCAGTCGAGATGCGCAACCCGGCGCACGGTCTCGATCTCGTCGGCCGTCAGGGGCAGCACCCTCGCATCCTCGAAGAGGCCGCCGTTGAACCAGGGGATCTGCTCCACCCCGAAGAGGCCGCCCTGGACCGCCATGGTGCCGAAGAGCTGCCCCAGCCCCGAGGCAAAGGCCTCAGGTGCGCGGCGGGTCGCGTCCGCCAGGCGCTCCAGCAAGCCCTTCGGCAGGAGCCCGGCGTCCTCGGCGAACATGGTGAAGAGCAGCCGATCGAGGAAGTGCGCCACCGCCCGCGCCTCGTGCCCGCGCGAACGGAGCGCCGCCGCGAGCATGGCAAAGTGCTGCGCGGCCTGCTCGGTGAGCTCCTCGCGGGCGCGCGTCGGGCGCAGTGCCTCCGGGTCGCTGAAGAGCGCGCGCAGGAGCCGCAGCGGATGTTCCGGGTTGGCGGCGAGGTCGGCGAGGTTGAAGCGATGGACCTGCGTGGCCGTGCCGGTGAAGTTGGTGTGGATCTCGAAGCGGTCCAGATCGCAGACCACGAGCAGGGGCGGGTTGTCGAGCGCCTCCCGGTACTCGTTGAGCTGGTGGTAGGCGGCCGAGAGGTCCTTGCGCTTCCCTTTGTACTCCCAGGCGAAGTGGTCGCGCATCCAGACGTCGGCGAAACCGTCACCGCCCGCGGCCTTGCCGGCCCCCTTCTCGAAGGCGTACCACTCGCCGGTCGGATCGGCCTCGTTGGGGGTGGGCTGGCCGAGCATGCGGCACAGGTCGATGAAGTGCTCCTGGGCAGCGGCCTTCTCGGTGCGCGTGTTGCCCGTCCACTTCGCCGCGAACTCGGCCGCCGTTGGCACTGCGCCCTCCCTCCTGGCAGGTGCGTCCTCCAGGGCGAGTGTAGCCACCCTGCGCGGCAGGGTGGCGCAGCCCGGTCCGCCGGCCCAGCCCGCGGCCGCCAAGGATGCGCATCCGGCGCGGGCGCCGCGCGGCTACGCCAGCCAGCGGGGCTGCAGGATGGGATGTTCGTGGGCGCCGAGGCCTTTCGGGCCAACGCCTGCAGCGGCATCTTCACGCACTTCAAGCGCGAAGAGGACGCCAGCATGCGGAGCGGCAAGCTGGACGAAGAGCTGCGGCGGATGAGCGCCATCGTGGACAGCCTCACGCCACAGGGCGTGGTGTTCTTCAACGAGTCGTTTGCCTCGACCAGCGAGCGCGAGGGGTCCGAGATCGCCCGCCAGGTCGTGCGTGCGCTGCTCGACAGCGGCGTCAAGGTCCTGTACGTAACACACATGTTCGATCTGGCCGACAGCTTCCAGCGGCTGCTCCCGGAGCGCGCCCTCTTCCTGCGCGCCGAACGTCGGTCCGACGGGGAGCGCACCTTCCGGGTGGTCCCGGGTGAGCCGCTGACGACCAGCTACGGCGAGGACGTCTACCGCCGGATCTTCGGCCGGGCCATTACCCCCGAGCCAGGTTGACGTTGAAGTACGCCGGGACTTCGCTCACCTCGCGGACCACCCGCAGCGCAGGTGGCAGCGCTGGTTCCGGTGCGTCGGCTCGGTCGAACTCGATCTCCAGGATCACGAGCCCGGCGGGCTCATCGAAGACGTCCAGCTCCAGGGTGTTGCCCGCGTAGGGGAAGACGTGGCGGGTCTTGCGGATGGGGTGCAGCGCCGGGTCCGCTTCGCCGAGCAGCCGCGCGTACTCGGCCGCATCGATCGGGTGCTCGCGTTCCGAGCGCACGATCCCCCCGAGCGGTGCCTTCTCCGTGTATGTGTGGTCGATCCGCCCCGCCTGCTCGCTCCGGCGCACGCGACGCACGGGCGCGGCCGGCAGGGGCCGCAGATAGACCTGCTCGATCCTGATCGGCCGGTCACCGAGCCGCTGCAGCTCCGCCGCCGTTGGCGCCGCGGCCAGCAGCCACTTGCGCTCGATCTCCATCCCGTTGCCAGCCACGCGTCCCTCCTGCCCTGTTAGTCGACGGGGCCATGATGCGCGGGCCACAGCGCGCCGCGCCCCTTCCCGCGGGGCGCTGCGCGCCGCTCCGCCCCTCGGCGCGCATATCGCTCGCTTGCCACCCTCCGAAACCATGACAGCCTCCGCACCCGAACGGTGCAGAGGCTGTCAGCAGACGGCGCAGATTGTCGGCCAGGCCAACCGGGCAGACGGCTCGACCCGACGACGCTCGCCACGCTCGCCGACGTGGCCGTTACCCGCGAATCAGCGGATGTACGCCCGCACGGGGTCCCCGCCGGCGAAGCGGGCGGCAGCGCCCAGCTCCTCCTCGATGCGCATCAGGCGGTTGTACTTTGCGACCCGCTCGGAACGGGACGGCGCGCCGCTCTTCATCTGCCTGGCCCCGGCCCCCACCGTAAAGTCAGCCAGCAGCGAATCCTCGGTCTCGCCGGAGCGGTGGCTGACCACGGCGCCCCAGTTGGCCTCCAGCGCCGTCTCCACCACGCCGAGCGTCTCGGTCAGGGTCCCGATCTGGTTGAGCTTGATCAGGATCGCGTTGGCGCTCTGCTCTCGCAGTCCACGCGCCAGGCGCTCCGGGTTGGTCACGAAGATGTCGTCACCCACCAGCTGGACCCGCGACCCGAGCCGCCGGGTCAGTTCCTTCCAGCCGGCCCAGTCGTCTTCGGCCAGGCCGTCCTCGATCGAGAGGATCGGGAATCGGTTGATCCAGTCCTCCCACAGGTCGATCATCTCGCCGGAGTCGAGCGTGCGGCCCTCCTTGGCAAGGCGATACCGATACGGCTGGCCATCCCCGCCGGACTCCACGAGCTCGCTGGTGGCAGGATCCAGGAAGACCGCCACGTCCACGCCCGGGCGGTACCCGGCGCGTTCAATCGCCTTCACCACCGTCTCGATCGCCGCGGCGTTCGAGGGGAGTGTCGGCGCAAAGCCGCCCTCGTCGCCCTGGCCGGTGGCCAGGCCGCGCTCGTGGAGCTCGGCGCGCAGCGCCTGGAAGACCTCCGAGCCGTAACGCAGCGCCTCGGCGAAGGTGGGCGCCCCGATGGGCGCCACCATGAACTCCTGGAAGTCGCAGGAGTCCACCGCGTGCTTGCCGCCGTTCAGGATGTTGAACTGGGGCAGCGGAAGCGTGTGCGATCGCAGCCCGCCCAGGTAGTGATAGAGCGGGACATCCCCGTCCTCCGCCGCTGCGCGGGCAGCGGCCAGGGAGACGCCCAGGATGGCGTTGGCACCCAGGCGACCCTTGTTGGGGGTCCCGTCCAGTTCGATCATGGCGCGGTCGAGCGCGGTCTGATCGTCGGCGTCCATCCCCTCCACCGCCGGGCCGATCGTCTCGTTCACGTTGGCCACGGCGTGCAGCACGCCCTTGCCGTTGAAGCGCTTCTTATCGCCGTCGCGAAGCTCCACGGCCTCGTGACTGCCGGTTGAGGCGCCCGACGGGATGCCGGCGCGGCCAACCACGCCGTCCTCCAGGACCACGTCGACCTCGACCGTGGGATTACCTCGCGAATCGAGGATCTCCCGGGCATGCACCGATGCGATTGCGGTCATTCAAGAACCTCCACAGCCAGCCGGAGGTCGCGCGCCAGTCCGGGGCCCAGGGCCCTTGCGGCGACGCGGCGGCACATTGGCCTCAAGGGTACGCGTCCCGTGCGATCTGTCATCGGCCAGACGGCCCGGGTTGCCCGCCCAGGCCCTGGCTCCGCCGGGGCGGCCCGGGCCATCGCGCTAAAATGAGTCCGGGTGATGAGGCCCGCCCGTCGCGAGCGCGACGACCTGCGGATCCGCTGACGGCTTCTACCTTGTTCGAACTGTTCGAGAGGTGGAAGATGCCCGGTTCGCCTTCGGATCTCCTCGGGCCTCCGGGTGTTCCCCGGCCGGCTTTGACCGGTCGCGGGGAACGACCGACCCGGGTCTGTCCTTCCTGTTACGCCCTGAACGCCTGGGAGCGCACAACCTGCGCCCGGTGCGGGGCCACCCTGGACGCGCCACGCGACTTTGAGGCCGGCCTGCTGTGGGCGCTCGATCACCCCGACACGGCCACCGCCATCCTCGCTGCAATGCTGCTGGCCCGGCGGCAGGAGGTGCGGGCCATCGAGCCGCTGGGCAGGCTGCTGGCAAGGCAGGGCGACCCGTATCGGGCGGCGGCGGCGGCACGGGCCCTGCGTGCCTTTATCGGCGATCCGGTCGCGGACGGCTACCTGGCAGCCGCACGAGCCCATCCTTCGGTGATCGTCCGGCGCGCGGCGGCCGGTCCCGGAGGCTTGCCCCGTGTCGCGGCGGAACGAAGATGAACCGCGTGGACCTGGTGGTCGATGAAGCCCTCGGACCCGGCCTCGAGGTGAGCGTCGAGGACGGCCTGGCGCGCGCCACGGCCGGCCGCGAAGGCGGGCTCTGGCTGGGGCTCGACCGCGCCCACCTTGCCGACTCGGACGCGGGCGACGGCAGCGCGCTGCCGGCAGTGATCGCGCTTCCCGCATCCAGTTTCGCGGGCTGTCGCGTGACGGCCGAACTGGCGGGGGCCCTCATGGCGCCCGATCGAACCGTGCTGGTCGCGAACCTGCCCGGCCAGCCCCTTCCACCCGAGTCGGTGATCCGGACGGTGGCACGCGCCCCGGAAGCGCGATGGGTCGATGCGGCTGGCGCCGACCGGCTGGCGCTGGAAGCGCGCCAGCGATTCCGGGTGCGCCGCCAGGCCGGGAGGCTGCTGGGCGGCCGCGCCTGGCGCTCGGCGGCAGCCGATCCCGGCCAGGCGCGGTTCACCACCCCGCATTCCCGTCCCGAGTATCGCCTGGATCGGCTGCCTCCTCGCTTCATCCGTGGGCTGGAGGGGCTCCTGGATGACGACGAGCGGCTGCTGTACGCCATCGAACGGCCGCCGGACGCGATCCGCGGCGGGTTGCTGGGGCTGTCACGACGGGGAGCGGAGCGGCGCGCCGGCCTGCTGGTTCTCTCCGACCGGCAGCTGATCTGGATGGTGGACCACATGGCCCCCGACCGCTACCTGATGGATTGGGGTGTCGACGCGCGGCTGGTGGCCGTTGAGGCACTGCAGGCCGTCCGCCTGTCGGGAGGCGACGTGGTGGAGCTGCAGGTCCAGACCCGGGGAGGTGGCGCCACCTTCCCGCTGCCGGAGGAGCTTCGACCCGAGGCGGAGGTGATGCGCGACCTGCTCGCGCGGTTCCTTCCCGCGGAGGGGAGCCGGGCCATGGTGCGCCGCTATGCTCCCCGGGCGCTCGACTTCGACCCCGCTCCTGCGGCCCTCTTCCACCAGCAGGACGACGCCCTGCAGGCGGTCGCTGCGCTGCGCGAGCATCTGGACCCGGAGCCGCTGCTGGCGGCGTTCTACGCACCGCGGAGAGATGGAACACCCCAGGCGGCCGCGGTCGGCCTGACTGCGACGCGGTTCGCCATCCTGGTGGCCGGCGAATGCCGCACCCTCGATCTGGGCTTCCTGCGGGCGATCTCGATCACGCTCTCGCCCCTGATCGGCCGGGTTGAGCTGAGCCAGCCGGCCGCCGCGGCGGCCGCGCGATCGGTCACGTTCACTTACCCGGCAACCGTCTCGGCCAACGCCACGGCGGTCCTTCGGGTCCTGCGGCATGCCTGGGCCGACCGGGCTTCGACCGGCGCCCGGCCGGACGAGGCGCTCTCGAGCCAGACGCGCCGCGTGGGAGCAGCGGTGGGGCTGAGCGGGACCGGCTGACGCGGTCTCAGCCGAGATACCGCAGGATGCTTTCCCACCCCCCGCACCAGCCGACAGCGCCGATCAGCGCCGCGCGGTCGGCCGGCACATCGGTCCCGCGTCCCAACCAGCCGAAGGAGCGGGCGTAGGTGGCGAGGTGCGACGAGACCGTCTCGACCAGCTGGCGCTGCCCGCGGAGGTCCACCAGGCGGCCGGCAGCCAGGTCGTCCGCCAGATGCAGTCGACAGCGAGCCGGCGATGCGGTGCCAGCGCAGCGCCCGCAGATCCATCGCCCCCAGTGGTCGCGCGTGGCGGCAGCGAACGCCCGCAACGGCTCCAGGTTCCCGCCTTCGTCCACGATGGCCGCTGCAGCTGGGGCGGCCGGATCCGCGGGCGAGAGACCGAGAGCGCACGGTGCACAGGGCTCCGCCGCCCGCAGGTCCGCGATCATCCGCTGCCGGCCGAAGATCCGGTGCCGCCCCAGTGCGCTCCGCGCCCGATCGAGCACATCGTCGTAGACCACCGCCGGCCGAAAGAGCCAGCCGCGGTTCACCGCCGCCTCCACCGCCAGGAACCCGAGAGCGTGCCGGTGGCACATGCCCCAGGCCTCTGCGAGCTGCACCCGGGTTTCGGGCTTGTCAATCTCCCCGGCCCCGAACCAGCAGAAGTACTGGATTTCCAGACCCCCGAGTGGGTGGCGCGCTTCCCTCCGGAGGGCCGCCGGCACGGGGACCGATGGCAGTGCCATGGCGCGCTCCATCAGAGCAGCCAGATCGTGTTGCCGGCCACGCCCGGATCAGGAGCGCGCCAGGGATCGCGTCCAATCCCATCCCCGGCGAGGTAGGCGGCCGCCTCCCACAGGATCCGCTCCCCCTCGTCGCCCGGCATGGGTCCCGGCTCCAGGCTCTGCTCAAGGCGGGCGCTGGCGGACCGCGCCAGCGCCGCCAGCCAGCTGCGAGCGCCCGGCACCTCGCGTCCGGCTCGCGCCAGGTGCCGGGCGCAGAGACCCGGCCAGCCCGGCGGCAGGACGGATGTCTCCGGGCGAGCCGCGAGCAGGCGCAGGACCGCGCCCACGGCCGCCTCCTGGGCCACGCAGACGGAACAGGACCCACCTGGCCGGGGGGCAGCCCGACGGCCGGCAAGCCGTTGGAGAATGCCGGTGCCCCGGGACGTGCCTCGGTCGCCGGGCCAGCCGGAAGCGCCCCGGGCATGCCCGGAGCCGGCGGCAACTGCCTGCGCCGACAGCCAGCCGCGGGCATCCGAAAGCGTGCCCTCCAGCCCGGCCCGCAGGAGATCCGGGGCGGCATCCACCGCGTCCCAGGCGTGGGCCGGGCACAACACGGCGTTCGCACGTGGCTCGTCACGCTCGAAGAGGGCGTGCTCGGCGCATGCCGCCGCCGAGCAGGCCGGGCAGCGGCCCGCCTCGATCTCCCCCCGCAGCCAGTCCGGGGACACCTCGCCGGACCCAGGGCACGGGATGGCGGGCGGCCGACTCCCGGTCGCCCGGCCCGGACCCTCGGGGGACACCTGCCCTGACGGCGACCGCACCCGGGCCGCGGGATCGGACCCGGCCAGGGCACACAGCGCGCCCCGCAGATCCGCCTGCGACGCGACCTCCATGGCACGCTCCAGGCGCTGCAGCGCATCCACCCCTGCTCCCGCCTGGACGACCTCGGCGGCGTGCCGGAGGCAGACGAACGCCTCGGGGCCAAGCCAGCGCGCACCTCCAAGGACCGGCGGATGACCCGAGACGAGGATCGAGACCCCGTACGCGCCCGTCCAGCGCTCCAGCTCGCAGAGCGAACACGGCTCGAGCTGCAGGCCGGCGCCCGTTCCCGCCACCTGCCGGCCCACCTCGTGGAGCGCCAGGCGGATCGGAATGGTCCAGCGCTGGCGCTCCACCCCGGCCAGGACCCGGCGCATGTGCCGCGGGCAGTACCCGCCGGCGGCCACGAACCGGCGCAGGAAGGGGCCGTCGTTGACCCCTTCGGCCTCCACCCAGCCGATGCGCCGCTCGACCGAGTCGGCCTGGAACCTGCAGACCTCGCACGCCACATCGGACCGTTGCGGCACCCCCGCGGGCACCTGCGTCTTGGGCCTGCGCAGCGCCGGCGCGCTCCCCGTCGCCTGCGGCGCGCCCGACGGCCATGCGTCCGCCGGGATCGCGGTTGGTCCGATTCCCTGTCGACCCATCTTCCTGTCGCCTCGAACGCGCCCGGCACCGCTGGTTTCAGGTCCACCCGCAGGGGGCCATGGAAGGCCCGGAAAAACAGCAATGGCTTCCGGCCCACCGACCAGAAGCCATCACCCGCCGGGCGGGATGCCGCGCGAGCTTCATCGCGCCTATCGTTTCGGTGACAGGCTACCTCATCCACGGTGTCTGCGATGGAATCCGCGCGCCGTCCTGACAAGCGGCCGGCGGCCCCCCGGAAACGGGACGCTTGGCCCTGCGCGACCATTGCTGCGCGTGCGATAGATTGCGATAGATGGGTTTTGGATTTCCCCAGCCGCAGTTCCAGGAGCACAGGCGTCCATGAAGATCGCTATCGCCACCCAGGACGGCCGCACGGTCAGCCAGCATTTCGGCCGGGCTCCGTATTACGCGGTCCTGACGGTCGAGGACAACGTGATCGTCAACCGCGAGCTGCGGCCAAAGTTTGCGCCGCACATGACTGAAGGGCCGCGCGAGGAGCAGAGCGCATCCGGACGTCACGGCACGGACCCGGCCGCACAACCCCGCCATGACGCCATGGCCCAGGCGATTGCGGACTGTTCGGTGCTGATCGCCGGTGGCATGGGGCAGGGCGCATACGATCGCTTCGCCAGTCTCGGGCTGCGGCCCCTGGTCACCGAGATCGAGACCGTGGACGCCGCGGCACTGGCCTGTGCCCGGGGCGAGCTGGTCGACCGGCTCGAGCGCCTGGACTGACCCCCGGCTCCGCGGCCCCGAAGTCAGGCGACAGCCCCGAAGTCAGGCGATTCGGTCCCCCCGACGCTCACCCAGGAGGAGCCAGTCGAGTCCGTCTGGCGTGATCGTGGTCACGCCAAAGCGACCCTGCAACGCGGCCACCAGCCGCCGCTCTCGCGCGTCGGCCGCCTGCCAAAGTGGCGATCCCGGCGTGCGGGCGCGCTTGACGGCACGGTTCCACCGGATGCGCCGGATGAGGTGATCCGTGGAGACCTCTTCGATCCGTGCGTGGCGTGGACCAGCAAGGGCGGGCGTCACCGTTCCCATTGACACGGCAGTGTCGGCAACCCGGCGCGCACGCGGACAGGGCCGAACGTCCCCGATACCTCACCACCATGCCCCATTCGGCCCTCCCCGGAAGGGTGGGCCGGGAGACGGCACCAGCCGCAGCGGCGACCCTCAGGCGCCGGCGCCCGGGCTCCCGCTGGGCCCTGCGCCCATCGCATCGAGCGCGGCAAGGTAGGCTGCCTCGTCCCGGGCCACGTTCGGCGGGTTGTGCACCAGGTAGCGCACGATCCCGTCGGCATCGAGAATGAACGTCCCGCGGTCCGCGTGGCCAAGCGTCTCGTTCCAGACGCCATACCGCCGTGCCACCTCCCCTGCCGGCCAGCGATCGGAGAGAAACCGGTTCGTGTAGTGCTGGTCTCGCTGCCAGGCGCGCAAGGCGTAAGTGGAATCGACGCTGATCCCGAGCACCGTCACGCCGCGCCGCTCGTAGGCTGCGTAATCGTCGCGAAGCTCGCACAGCTCTCGGGTGCAGATGGAGCTGAAGGCGAGCGGGAAGAAGACCAGCATGACCGGCTTGCCCCGCAGATCGTGCAGGGTGACCGGCTGCTTGTCCTGGTCGGGAAGGGTGAAGTCGGGGGCCGGATCGCCGACCGAGAGCATCGGGGCACCTCCTTGGCGCCCCCAGCCTACGCCGCCGAGCCGAAGTCAGCCCCGCGCGACGATCCTCTCGCCCAGGAAGGGCCGCAGCGGCCCGGGCACCTCCACCGAACCGTCCGGCTGCTGATAGACCTCCAGAATGGCCGCAAAGGTGCGGGCCAGGGCGAGGCCTGAGCCGTTGAGCGTGTGCAGGATCTCGGGCTTGGCCCCGGGCTCCGGGCGCCAGCGGATGTTCATCCGCCGGGCCTGGTAGTCGCGGAAGTTGGAGACCGAGCTGACCTCGAGCCACTGCTCCACGCCGGGAGCCCAGACCTCCAGGTCGTATTTCTTGGCCTGCACGAACCCCATGTCTCCGGTGGCCATGAGCTTGACCCGGTAGGCCAGCCCCAGACGCTGCAGCAGCGCCTCCGCGGCACCCGTCAGCCACTCCAGGGCCGCGCCGGAGTCGGCCGGGCGCTCGAAGAGGACCATCTCCACCTTGTCGAACTGGTGGACGCGGAGGATCCCCCGGGTGTCCTTGCCCGCCGCACCGGCCTCCCGCCGGAAGCAGGGCGTGTACGCGCAGTACCGGATGGGGAGCCGGGCCGCCTCGATGATCTCGTCGCGGTGCAGGTTGGTGACGGGGACCTCGGCGGTCGGGACCAGGTACAGGTCATCCCGGCCCACCACGTACATCAGGTCTTCCTTGTCCGGGATCTGGCCCGTGCCACGGGCCGAGGCGGCGTTGACCAGGGCAGGCGGCCAGATTTCGGTCATCCCGTGCTCGCTGGTATGAACGCCGATGAACCAGTCGATCAGGGCGCGCTCGAGGGCCGCCCCGGCGCCCCGGTAGACAGGGAAGCCCGAGCCGGTGATCCTGGCGCCCGCCGCCAGGTCCAGCATCCCCAGTTGCTCGCCGATCTCCCAGTGCGGCCGCCGGGTCCAGGGCGCCGAGCCGTCCTGCCCACCGCCGCGCGCCTCCCGGTGGGGCGCCGGCGTTCCCCAGGTCCGCACGATGACACTGGCCTCTTCGCCGCCCACGGGCACATCCGGGTCCGGCGGGTTGGGGATCCGGAGCAGGGCTTCTTCCAGCTCGCCCTCCACTCGGGCCAGCTCGGCATCCAGGGCGGCGATCCGCTCGCCTGCGACCGTCGACGACCGCCGGAGCGCCTCCACCTCGGGTCCGTGGGGTGATGCGCCCGCCCGGATCGCGTCACCGATCTCCCGGGAGTGGACGTTCCGCTCGGCGCGCAGGGCATCCGCCTCGCCCAGCAGCGCGCGCCGCCGCGCATCCAGCTGCAGGGCGGCATCCACCAGCGCCGGGTCCTCGCCCTTGTCGATGGCTCCCTGGCGAACCCGGTCCGGATCCTCCCGCAGGCGCTGCAGACCGATGCTCATACGGTCCCCTCCTCTGCCGGGTCCGGGAATCCCTCACCCTCCGGTTCGGGGCCCCAGCCCGCCGCGCCGCGCAGTCGCTCGATGGTGAACTCGCGCTCCAGCGCGGCCAGCAGCCAGCCGGCGCGCGGCCCGCTGGTCCGTCCGAGGAACGCGAGATAGATGGCCGCGAAGGCCCGGCCCGCCGGCAGCGCCGCCTCCTCGGCCACGCGGAAGATGAGGTCCTGCCAGGCGTCGCCGGAGCCCGGGCGAGACACCTCCGCGGCCAGTGCCAGGGCACCCAGGAAGGCCCGCTGCTCCTCCGCCAGGCCGTGGCGCGCCTCCTCGGGGAGCTGGTCGCGGACTGCCACCCGTGCCCGGTCCGGCGCGTACGCCTCCAGCCAGGCCCGTGCGGAGCGGACGCGATCCGCCAGGATCACCTGCTCGGCCAAGTCCAGGGGCGCCCCCTTCTCCGCCGCCACCCGTGCGTCCAGATCGACCCCCGGGATCTGCGCGAGCATCGCGACCTGGGTGAAGTCGGGCCGGAAGTGGGACGCCTCCAGGACCGCGTCCGCCTCGGGGTCGAGGAGGCTCAGGGCGAAGATCCGATCGTGGTCAGGCGGGAGCTCGCCCTTCACCGTTCGCCCCGCCGTGGCAGCCGCGACGCGGTCGAACTCGTCGAAGAGGCGCGGAATGGTCTCCCCCGACGGGTCGAAGTCAATGGCGTGCGTGGGCCGGTGGCGGAGGAAGAGGAAGCGCAGCAGGTCCGGGGGGAGAACCTCGGCCATGGTGTGCGCGGCGGCCCCCTGCCCCTTGCTGGTGCTCATCTTGCGCCCGCCGACGTTCACGAACTCGTACGGAACGTTGAGCGGCGGCTCGCGCTCGAAAACCTCGCGGGCAATGGCATCGGAGCGATCGCGCGATCCACCGGCGGTGGCGAGATCCTTGCCGTTCGGCTCGACGGTGACACCGAAGATGCTCCACTGCGCAGCCCACTCCAGGTTCCAGGGCAGCTTGGCCCGGCCACCGAAGGGCTCCACCCAGCCCGAGTGTCCGCACCCGCGGGCCCAGCCAACCAGGTCCGGACGGCACTCGTAGAAGACCCGCTGACCGTCCCAGTCGGTGACGATGGTGGTTCCCACCTTCCCGCAGACCTCGCAGATCACGCTGACGGGATGCCAGGTGGGCGGGTGTTGCACGTTGGCGACGCGCCGGTAGATCTCACGCACCCGGTCGGCGCGGTCCAGAGCCAGGCGCACGTACGGGTCCACCGCGCCAGTGGCATAGACCTCGCTCATCCAGTAGGTCTCGGGGTGAATCCCGAGTCCCGCGAAGGTCGCCAGAAAGAGGCCGGCGAAATGCCGCGCGTAGCTCGCCGCCCCGCTCCCCTCGGGCGCCGGCACGCGCGCCAGCGGCACGCCCATGAAGCGCTCCACGGCGTCCGGGGTGAGCAGGGCCTGGGCGTCCATCGGGTCCAGGTCGTCCACGCCGTAGAGCAGGCGCACCGGCACCCCTCGTTCGCGGAGCGCTCGCCAGATCGCGTCCAGCACCACGGGACCCCGCAGGCTCCCCACGTGCACGGTGCCGGAGGGCGTCTTGGAGTCGTTGACAACCTGCGGGCCGCTCAGGCGCGCGGCGAGCTCATCGGCCCAGTACACCGTTCCCTCCGGCGGTGGCGAGATCCGTCAGTCGATCTCCTGGATCTCGTACGTGAAGTCTCCGCTGGGGACGTGCACGACGACCTTCTCGCCCTTCCGGTGGCCGAGCAGCGCGCGTCCGACCGGCGACTCGTTGGAGATGCGACCGGCCTCGGGGTCGGCCTCTGCGGAGCCCACGATGTGGAACGTCTCGTGACCATCCGGCGAGTCCACCACCACGGTGGAGCCGATCTGGACGTGCTCCGTCGAGTGGTGTTCGTCGATCAGGACGGCGTTGCGGATGAGCGTCTCCACGGTCTGGATGCGGCCCTCCACGAACGCCTGCTCGTTCTTGGCGTCCTCGTATTCGGCATTCTCCGCCAGGTCACCGTGCTCCTTGGCATCGTGGATCCGGGCCGCGACCTCCGCACGACGGACGTTGACCAGGTGGTCGAGCTCAGCGCGCAGCTTCTCGAGCCCATCGTGGGTCAGGTAACCGGGCTTGTTGTTCACAGACCGCTCCATTGGGATGACAGGCTGCAAGAGAAAGAACCCCTGGCGCACGCCCTGGCGCACGTCAGGAGTTCCGACCAGCGCCGGATTCTAGGGCGCCGCCAATGGCCCTGTCAAAGCGCAGCCGACGGGCGGCCGCCACTGCCGTTCACAGCGGCCGCCAGTGCCGCTTGACGGGGCGCCGCATCCGGTCTTCGGCATCCCCCCGCACGGCCCGCGATGCGCCGCCGTCAGCGCGCCAGGACGAAGACCACCACCACCCCCGCCAAGAGGAGCCGTTCGGCGATGAACGGGCGCGTGGTGTTGCGGCGCAGGTATGCCAGGAGCGCTGCGATGGCGATCAGCCCAGCCGCAGCGGCGCCCAGCATCCCCGCCAGGAGGGGCAATCGGTCGGCCGCGGGGAGGCCGCTCTGCAGCAGCTCGCGGGCCTTCCAGGCGGCGGCGCCGGCGATGATCGGCGTTCCCATCAGGAACGAGAACCGGGCCGCCGCCTCGCGCGGGAGCCCGGTGTAAAGCCCGGCCGCGATGGTCATCCCCGAGCGGCTGAACCCCGGGAAGAGCGCGAAGGCCTGCGCAACCCCGATCACGATGGCATCGCGGACCGTGACATCGTCAAGGCCGCGCTGGAGGAACGCGAGTTGCTCCGCCAGCCAGAGGATGCCGGCGCCCAGCGCGAGGAAGACCGCGACCAGGATGATGTGGTCCCGGAAGAACATGTCGAAAAGGCTCTCGAAGGCCACCCCCAGGAGGGCGCCGGGGAGCATGGTGACCAGGATCAACCACGCCAGCCGGCGGTCGGGGTCGGCGCCGATCCGCTGCTCGCGCAGGGATGCCACCCAGGCCGCCAGCAGCTGCAGCAGGTCACTCCAGAAATAGAGCAGCAACGCGATCAGCGTACCGGCGTGGAGCATCACGTCGAAGCTCGCGCTGTTGAGGAACGGATCCTTCCAGCCCAGGAACTGTGGCACCACGATCAGGTGGGCCGACGAGGAGACGGGCAGGAACTCGGTCAGGCCCTGCAGGATCCCGATGACCAGCGCCTGGAGCAGGAGCGGCATGGCGTTTCCCGAGCGAAGCTCCGAGCGGGACGACCGCGCCCGTGCACGGCCGCCCCGGCTTGACGGTCAGCGGATGAAGAGCGGGGCAAAGACCAGGGTCAGGGTGGCCAGGAGCTTGACCAGGACGTGCAGCGAAGGACCCGCCGTGTCCTTGAACGGATCCCCCACGGTGTCGCCCACCACGGCCGCGGCGTGCGCCGGCGTCTTCTTCCCCAGCACGTTGCCGTCGGCGTCGGTGAGGTGCCCCGACTCGATGTACTTCTTGGCGTTGTCCCACGCGCCGCCGCCGTTGTTGAGGACCGAGGCCAACATCACACCGGCGATGGTCCCCACCATGAGCAGGCCGGCCGCGGCCTGGTAGCCCAGCAGCAGTCCCACGATGATGGGGGTCAGGATCGCCACCGCGCCCGGGGCCACCATCTCGCGAAGTGCGGCCCGCGTCGTGATATCCACGACCCGCGCGTAGTCCGGGCGCTGGGTGTAGTCCATGATGCCCGGCATCTCGCGGAACTGGCGGCGCACCTCGACGATGATCGACTGCGCGGTGGTCCCCACGGCGCGGATCGCCAGCGAGCTGAAGAAGTAGACCAGCATGGCCGCGATCAGCGCCGCGACGAAGACGCCAACGTTGGACAGGTCCACGGAGGTCATCAGCTGGACCCCCTGCTTGCCCGCCGCGATCTGGCGGGACAGGATCAGGTTGACCTTGTCGATGTAGGCGCTGAAGAGCAGGAACGCGGCCAGCGCGGCGGACGCGATCGCGTAGCCCTTGGTGAGCGCCTTGGTGGTGTTGCCCACGGCGTCCAGGCGGTCGGTGATCTCCCGGGCACCGGATTCACTGCGAGAGAACTCGGCGATGCCACCCGCGTTGTCGGTGATGGGGCCGAAGGTGTCCATGGCCAGCACATACGCGCAGGTCATCAGCATCCCCATGGTGGCCACCGCGGTCCCGAAGATGCCGCCAATGTTCTGCCCCTGGGCATTCAGCAGGTTCGCCTGCGATCCGAACCAGTGGCTGAGCAGCAGCGCGATCCCGATCACGATGGCGGTGGCGAAGGTGGTCTCGTAGCCCACCGCGGTCCCCGCGATGATGTTGGTTGCCGGGCCGGTCTTGGAGGCCTCGGCGATCTGGCGCACGGGCCGGAACGCGCCGGACGTGTAGTACTGCGTGATGTAGACGAAGGCGATGCTGGTGGCAAGGCCGACCAGGCCGGCCCCGAAGAACCAGATCCAGGCGGGGATCCCCGACGCGCCGGTCTGGGTGCCGGTCTGCATCATCACGTTGGTGACGATCAGCATCCCCACCACGCTGAGCGCGGTGGTGAGCCAGTAGCCGCGATTGAGGATGTTCATGGGATCCTCGTCCTCGCGGCCGCCCAACGTGTAGATGCTGATGATGCTGGCCAGGAGGCCAAAGGCACGCACCACCAGCGGGAAGAAGATCCACGATTCGGGGCTGGGCCAGCCGGCCTTGACGGCCAGCAGATAGATCCCCACCGAGAGGATCATGGCCCCAATGTTCTCCACCGCGGTCGACTCGAAAAGATCCGCCCCACGGCCCGCGCAGTCACCCACGTTGTCGCCCACGAGGTCGGCGATCACACCCGCGTTCCGCGGATCGTCCTCGGGGATCCCGGCCTCCACCTTGCCCACCAGGTCCGAGCCCACGTCGGCCGCCTTGGTGTAGATCCCGCCGCCGAGCTGCGCGAAAAGTGCCACGAAGGAGGCGCCGAAGCCGTAGCCCACGATCAGGAAGGGGGCCTGATCGGGGTGCTGGAAGCCGCCGTAGGCCACGAACATCGCCCACACGCCGGCCAGGGAGAGGGAGACCACGAGGAGCCCCGACACCGCCCCACCGCGCATGGCCACCTTGACCGCCTCGACCAGGCTGCGGCGAGCCGCGGCGGCCGTTCGCACGTTCGACTTGACGCTGACATACATGCCGATGATGCCGGAGGCCATGGAGCAGGCGGCGCCCACCAGGAACGCGATCCCGGTTCGCACGCCCAGGTCCATGCCGTAGATGTCGGTGTCCGACACGGCCTTGGTCTCCACCCACCCGATCACCACCGCGATGATCACGGCCGTCACCACGGCGAGCATCGCGATCGTGGAGTACTGGCGGCGGATGAACGCCACGGCACCCTCGTAGATCGTGTCGGCAACGTCCAGCATGGCCTTGGTTCCCGTGTCGTGCGAGAGCACGTCGTGAGCCAGGTACAGGGCAAAGAGGACCGTCACCAGCACGGCGATCGGGATGATCCAGGGCATCACACCCGCTAGACCGCTCACGTCAGACACGCCTCCCTCGAACAAGGAAAGTGCCCCGCGGCGGGCGGGGCAAGCACGCAGCTTATCGGCAATCGCGAGTGTAGCATGCGCTCTCCGCCCGGCTACGGCAGCCAGCCGGGATCGGAACCGTCGGCGGAAAGCTGGCGCAGCTCCAGGCCGTCGGTGCGGACCAGCCAGATCCCGGCGCTGGGGCCGCCGGAGACCGGGATCCGCACGAACACCACCAGATCGCCGGCCGGCGAGAACGAGGGTTGCCGATCGGCCAGGTCAGCCGCTGCGGTCAACGTCACGGGGGCGCCTCCGGCGGACGATTCCAGCGTGGCGTGCTGGCTGCCTGTTCCGCCCAGCCAGACCAGGTCGCCCCGCGCCGACGCATCCAGCCAGGGCCCGCCGCGGGGCAGAGGGACGATTCGTCCCACCAGCGGCACCCTCCAGGGCCCAGGAGCACCCCCCGAATCCGCGGTCGCCTCCACCACGAAGCCCCCCTCGCGGTCCGACCAGCGCATGGGGCCGGCGGGGTTTCGCAGTCCGGTGGGTGTGACACTGCCGCTGGCGAGGGCAACCCGGCTGATCTCCCCGCCGGAACTCCGCAGCAGGGCCACGCTCCCGTCCGACGAGACGGCCGCCACGGTGGTCCAGGGGCCCGGCACAAGACCGTCGACGCCCCCGGGGGCCACCCGTATCGAGCCGGTGGGGGGCGCCCCGCTCGGCAGCAGCTGTCGCGGGGATTGCCCCGAGTCGATGGGGAGCAACCAGATCCCCTGGTCCGCACCATCGAGCCGGTCCCGCCTCCCCACGATCACCGCGGATCCGTCGGGGAGCAGTCGGGGGGCATAGTCGAAGGCGTCGTTCGGGGTCAGCAGGGTGGGGTTGGCGTCCCCCAGGCGGAACGTCTTGACCAGCCCGCCTGCCGCATAGACCACCCGCCTGCCGTCGGCGGTGGCGTCGTAGGCGGTGACCGGCACCAGTTCGTCGGTGAGCTGCCGGGGGTTGCTGCCATCGGGGTTCATGGCCCACAGGTTCGAGACCCCGGTCCGGGATGAGAGGAACAGGATCTGGTTCTGCAGCGAATCGGTCGGCGCGCCCGTTGTGAAGGACCACGTCCGCCCGCCGGCCACCTCCTGCGGGTTGCCTGCCCGCGCGATGCCGGGCTGTAACTGGACGGTGTAGGTGGTGTGGGGCGCGAGCGGCGACGCCGGCTGGTACACCAGCACGCTGGCCGCGGGCGTCTCGCCAGGCACGTCGTCCGGAGGCGCCTCCACCCGCAGATCGCCCGGCGCGGGAGGCGTGACGGTCAGCTTGCCGGACACGCTGGACGGGTCGACCGGGCCATCAAACTGCATGGCGATGGGCCCATTGACCGGCGCGCCCGCGGAGCCGTCGGCCGGCACCACCTGCGACAGCCCAAGACCGGCCGCCACGGTCGTGAACTGGACGGAAGCGGGCGCCGGCAGCGAGTTGCCGTCCGTGTCCGTTGCCCCTCCGGCCACCGTCACGACGTAGCTGGTCCCGTACGCCAACGGCAGGAGGGGGGTGATGGTGACGGTGGGACCGCTCCAGGTCGTGCGGAACGGCAGCGAAGGGGTGAGGCCGATCGCAGCCTGCGTGGTCCCCACGTCCATCAATCGATCAAAGGTCAGGCTGATGGCCGCGTTCACGGGCACGCCGGAGGCACCCGCGGCCGGGTCGCTCGAGGCCAGCGAGGGCAGCGTCACGGTCTGGAACGCGAACGTGACCGCCCCCTGGTCGGAAACGTTGCCGTGGACATCCCGGAACCCGGGCGAGACGGTCACGGTGAACCGAGTGGCCACAGGGAGCTTCTGGGCGGGCGTGAAGATCATGGTCCGGCCACCGTCCCACGTAAAGCTGCCCTGCACGGCGGGAACGATTCCGAAGTGCAGCTGCGCGGACGCCGGGTCGACCGCCTTGGTGAACTCCACGTCGACCGTGCTGTGGGTCAGACCGATGTGCGGGTCGCCGTTGGTGCGCCCGAGGGAGATCGACTGGACGGCGGGCGGGACCCGATCCACCAGCGTCGCATTCGCCAGGATCAACAGGAGCGCCGCGATGGCGACGATGCGTCCGATGAGCTCGGCGGTGCGGCGTGACACTGACAACCGTGACACTGTCCATGACGTTACCACGGCACGGACGTGCGGCCCCCCGGACCGTCCCCCGCTGCATGCGCCGCTTGGCCCTATACTCCCGCCTTGTGATCCGAGACGTCCGTCCCGCGTGACCCAGCGTGTACGCGGCTGCCTGCTGGAGGCGGTCGAGACCCTCGTCCTCACCCTGATCATTTTCCTGGTCATCCAGACCTTCATCGCCCAGCCGTACCAGGTTGAGCAGCAGAGCATGGAGAACACCCTGCTGCCCAATCAGTACGTGCTGGTGGACAAGCTCACCCCGCGCTTCGATGGATACCAGCGCGGAGACATCGTGGTGTTCACGCCGCCTGGGCAGCCGGCGGGAACAACGCCCTACATCAAGCGCGTCATCGGCCTGCCCGGCGATATCGTGGATCTGCGCAACGGGCACGTTGTGATCAACGGCCAGGAGATCAGCGAGCCGTACGTCTACCCAGGACAGACCACCGAACCGCTGAGCGGCCAGGATCACTGGGTGGTGCCCCAGGGAACCCTCTTCGTGCTCGGCGACCACCGGGAGAACTCCACCGACTCGCGGGTCTTTGGGCCCGTGCCTCTCAAGAACGTGATTGGCCGAGCCTGGCTGCGCTACTGGCCGCTGGGTGACTTCGAGGTCATTGCCACGCCCACCTACCCGGACCTGAGTCCGCTCCTGCTGCCCTCCATCCCGCCCTCCGGGTTGGTCCACGGCGGCGCCAACCTGCCGGGCGGCGCAGACCCGGGGAGCGGCGCCAACCTGCCGGGCGGCGCGGCCGGCGGGAGCGGCGCGGCCGCGTCCGCCACTCGCACGGGACGGCTCCTCTCGCCCGTCTCGGCCCTTCCGGCTGGGCTGTCTGACTCCGCGAGCCCCGCCTCCTTCCCGGAACGGGATCCCGCGCCGGCGGCCTCGCGCAGGGCGGCCCTCGCGCGGGCGGCCTGAAGCCGGCTCGGCCGTGGAGCCCGCGCTGGCCGCGGCCGGGGCGATCGTCACGGCCGTTGCGGCGGCTGAAGTCCTCCGGGCGCGCACCGCACATGCCGCAATCCTGGGCTTGGCGGCGACTCTGGTGCTCTCGCCACTCGCTCTTCCCTCGCTGCCGCCGGCCCTGCCGCTCGCGTTCTGGTTGACCGGCGCGCTCCTGGCCACGTACCTGCTGTTGCTCGGCACGCGGGCCACGCCATCCCTGCTCGCGCCACTCCCGCTGGCAGGGTGGACCGAGATCGCCTTCGTCGCGTTTGGACTTGTGGCCGGCTGGCTGGTCGCGCCGGCGCTGGGGCCGTCACGGGGACCGGCGAGCGCGCTGGCGGCCGGGGTCGCCGTGGGAGCCGCATCGCTTCCCCTGCTGCTCTTCAGTCGTGACACGCTCCGGGCCGGCGTCGGCGCCATCCTGGTCCTCGACGCCGCCGGCCTGATCGCGACTGCATTCACCGGCAACCCCGGGCAGGCCGAGATCGCGGCCCTGGCGCTCGCGATCCTGGGCGCGGCGGAGGCAGCCCGCGAGGTGCTGGTCCAGGAAACAGAGCGGTCGGCCCGGGTCGGCCCGGACCCGGAATCCCGCCGCCCCGACTTTGGGGGGCCGATCAAGCCTGGTCCAGGATCATGAGCGCGGCGATCGTGGTGGCGATCGCGCTCCTCGTGGCGCTGGTCGCCTCGAACGCCCGCCGGGGCTGGACCGCCACGTTCGTCGCCCTGGTCGGGCTCGCCGCCTGCGCGCTTGCCGCAGCATGGGAGCCCTCTCTGTCCACCCTGACTCTGGGCGGCGCGACATTTGCCCTCGTACCGCGCGGCGCCCAGATCACCGCGGTCAGCGCGATCTCGCTCCTGCTGGTGGCAGTCTCGGGGCTCTCAGCCGCGCAGACGGGCCGTCCGTCGCCCGCGCGACCCCGCGCGACGCCGCTCGAGCCCAGGGTCGCAGCGGCCCCGGCGCTCGCGCTGGCGGCCGTGGCGGCGAGCCTGGCGGCGCTGAACGGATCGCTGATGACGCCGCCATCCGGCAGCAATGCGCAGTTCCAGGTGGCCGGCACAGCCGGTCCCCCGCTCGTCATCGCGATCGTGGTGGCCACCGCCGCGCTGCTGGCGCCGCTGGTGGTCTCCGGCTCCGGAAGCGGGCAGGAGACGCCTGCGGCGGGGACGGCCGGCCGCCTGCTCCGCATCACGACGGTGGCCGGGGCGCTCGGCATCGTGGGCGCGGCCTGGTTGTTGGGACCCTCCGGCCCGGTGGCCCCGGACCCGGCGGGCGCGGCAGCGGCACTCCTGCTCGGCGCAGGTGCACTCGCCCTCTTCATGGGCGCGATCCCCGTCCACTCGGTGGCCGCGCGGGCGGCAGTCACCGGCCCGCTCGCGCTGGTCGGCGCGCGGGCGGTCTGGCTGCCGACGGTGTTCGCGCTGGGGGTGATCGCCTGGGAGCAGCGCCTCTTTGCGCCGGCGGTGGCGCTGGGCGCGGCCGGCGATGCCTCGCTGGTCGGCGGAGTGCGGCTCCTGATCCTGGCGGTGGCGCTCGTCTCCATCGCGGGCGGCGCCATCGTCGCCTGGCTGCACGACGACCTCCGGCACGTCCTCGCCTACGTGCTCATCTCGGACGCAGGACTGGCACTCCTGGCGCTGTCGGCGGCCGATCCGGCCGGCGCCGCTGCCGCCAGCTCGTGGCTCCCGGCCAACGCGCTGGCTCGCACCGCGTTCACGGCCTGGATCGCCGCCTGTGCTGCGGCATGGGGGACCTCAAGGGTGGCCGATCTCGGGGGGTGGGCCCGGCGCGCGCCCGTGCTGGCCCTTGGGCTGGTGGCGGTCGCGCTGGCCACCTTCGGTCTCCCCGGCTGGGGGATTTTCGCCCTCCGCGCGTCACTCGCCCGGGCCGGCGGAGGATCCTTCGAGATCCTGGCCCTCGCGGCGGCCTGGCTGGGGCTCCTGCCCTTTCTGCGGCTCGCGTGGATCGGCCTGCAGCGGCCCACCGCGACCGTCCAGGCCGGGCGGGGGGAACGCATCGCGCGCGCCGCTCCCGGGCTCCCGTCGTCGAGATCCTCGACCACACGGCCGGAACTGGGCCCCCGTCGCGCTGTCGCTGGTTCCAGGACGCGCGCAGCCGTGGAACGAACGGCGGCCACGCTGGTCGCGAATGGCGCGCTCCTGGCAGCGACGGCCGCGCTCCTCGCGGGGCTGCTGGCGGTAGCGGTTTCCCTGACGGTGGGCGGGGCGCCGGTCGCGGTCGACTGAGAGCGGCGGTTCAGGAGTCGCCGGGCGCCAGCACCCAGCGGTCGATGTCGCGGGTGTACTCCACCAGCTCTGCCTCCCGAAACCAGAGCTCGAGCTCCGTCCGAGCCGTTTCGGGGCTATCCGACGCGTGCACCAGGTTCTGCGCGGTCTCCAGGGCAAGGTCACCACGGACCGTGCCCGGATCGGCCTGCCCAGGTCGCGTCGCCCCGTTCATGGCCCGAACCAGCGCGACCGCGTCCGGGCCCTCGAGCGCGAGTGCCACCAACGGTCCCGACGTGATGAAGTCCACCAGACCGGCGAAGAAGGGTTTGTCGCGATGCACCGCGTAGTGACGCTCCGCGAGCTCGCGATCGACCTGGACCAGTTTCAGACCGACGATCTTGAGCCCGCGCTCCTCGTACCGCGCGAGGATGCGGCCCACCAGCAGGCGCTGGACACCGTCCGGCTTGACCAGAACCAGGGTGCGTTCGCTCATTGGGTCTCCTCGCGATTGACGGCGCCATGCAGCGCCTTGCTGGACTGCCAGAACGCCTCGGCGGCCTCCGTTTCGCGGCCCATGAGGCGGTATGCGTCGCCGCGCGCCAGGTGGAGCGACGCCACCTCGGCGCCGCTGGGAGCCAGCGGCAGGGCCTCGTCGGCGACCGCGAGCACCGCCGGCGCAAGCGCCGGGCGGTCCCGCAGGACCAGCGCCAGGCGGGTCCCGGTCCCGGACATCTCGCCCCGTGCGATGTGCGCCTGCACGTCCGCCAAGTCGCCGGATGCGACGGCTGCGAGACGGGACGCAACCGGCGTCACCGCCGTGGATCCGTCACCGGCGGCTGCCGGAGCCGCCGTGAGCGGACCGGGGGAGAAGACGTCGCGGGGCCACACGGCGCTTCGCGCCTGGCCCGCGAACAGCTCGTCCACACGTTCGCGCCCACGAGCCAGCACACGCGCCGCAAGCTCCCGCGCCTCGGCGGTGCGGCCCATGGCGGTCGCGGCCTCGGCCGCCACGCACATGGCCACCAGTTCCTCACCACCCGCCTCGAGGTGCGCCTCCGCGGCCTGGCCAGCCCCCACGAGGTCACCGGTGCGCCAGCGCACCTCGGCCAGGTCCGAGAGCGCGGGGACGTCGAGCGCATCGAGGGCGGCCAGGGTTTCGAGTTCGGCTCGGGCGAGGGCCAACATCCGGGCCTGCAGGTGGAGATGGGCAAGCCGGGCTTCGGTGCGCGCGGCACGTGCTGCCAGAGGCGGTGGCGCCGTCACGGGCGCCACCGCCACCGCGCGATCCGGGGCCACCCCGGAGCTCATGGGAGGCTCCGGCTCCGCGACCTCCGGGGCCACCCCGGGACCCACGGGAGGCTCCGGCTCCGGCCCGAGCGGGGGAGCCATGTCACCCAACGGCGTGATCTGCGGCGGCGCTGCCGCGCCAGGCGGTGTGATCTCAGGCGACAGCGTTGCGTCCTCCGGTGGACGCTCTCCTTCCGGCGGGAGCGCCGCTTCGCCTGGCTGGCCGCCGTCCGTTGCAGGCGCCACGCCTGACGACGGTGCAACGCCGGGCGGACGCTCGCCTTCCGCGCCGAGCCCCGCCACCAGCCCGTCCTCCGCGTCCGGCGCGCCATCCAGCGGGCGACGCCCGGGCCCCACCGCCACCAGACCCGCCCGGTCCACCGATGGAGTCAGCGCCCCCGAGCCGGCATCGCGCCCGTCAGCCAGCCGCGGCGCGGCGCTCGCCGGACGGTCGCCCCCGAAGTCGTCCATCACCGCAGCGTCATCGCAGCCGCAGCCGCCCTTCCAGCGCCCGTCCACGCCTGCCGGGCGCGATGACCGCCAGCGAGAGCGCCTCCTCCCGGAACAGCCGACCCGCCAGCGCCATGATCTGCGCCGCGTCGACCGCCCGGATCGCCTCAATCGCCTCCTCCAGCGTCAGCGTTTGTTCGTGCAGGGCCTCCTGCGCACCCAGCCACGACGCCAGGTTGTGCCCTTCCTCCAGCCGAAGCTCCAGGCGCCCGCAGGCATAGGCCTTGGCGCGCGCCAGCTCGGCGTCGGGAACCAGGTGCTCGCGGAGCGCCGACAGCTCGGCCAGGATCCCGTCAAGGGCACGGTCCAGGAGATGCGGATCGACGCCGGCGTACACCCCGAGCATGCCGCAGTCGGCATAGTCCGAAATGAATGAATGCACGTCGTACGCGAGTCCGGACTCCTCGCGCAGGTGGAGAAACAGGCGGCTGCTCATCCCCTCGCCCAGGACGGTATCCAGCAGTTCCAGCGCCCACTGCTCGGGGTCGTCGCGGCGCAGGGCCGGGATCGCGACGGCCAGGTGGGCCTGGCTGCCCGGCCGGTTGACAACCCGCACGCGCTCCGGCGATGGGAGCGGTGGCGCGGGCTCGAAGCGGCCGCGGGCTGGTGGGCCCGCAGGCTCAGAACCCGGCCCATCGGCCCCTGCGCCATCCCCGCTCGAACCGAACGCGTCCGCTGCCAGCGCGCAGAGCGCCTCGTGGTCCAGATCCCCGGCCGCGGCCACCACCACGTTCGAGGGCCGATACCAGCGCTCCCAGAACGCCCGCAGTCCGGCGGCCGTCAGGCCGGCCACGCTCTCCTCGTCGCCGGCGATCTCCCAGCCGAGCGGCGTATCGCCAAAAACCGCCTGGTCGAGCAGGTTGAAGACGTACTCGCCGGGGTCGTCCCGGTAGGAGCGGATCTCCTCGATCACCACCGTGCGCTCGTGGGCGACGTCCTCCTCGCGCAGCAGCGGTCGAGTGACCAGTTCGCCGACCATCCGCATCGCGACCCCGGCGTCGCGGGCCGGGACCCGCACCCAGTAGGTGGTGGACTCGCGGTCGGTGGCCGCGTTGCTGGTGCCACCGATCCCCTCGATGGCCTCCGAGACCGCCCGGGTCGACGCCCAGCTGGCGGTCCCCTTGAAGGCGAGGTGCTCCATGAAGTGCGCCATGCCCGACTCGGCACGGGATTCCATGCGCGAGCCGGCCCGGACGATGGCGACCGCGGTGAAGGACCGGGCCTCCGGAAGCCGCACGGTGAGGACGCGCGGCCCGCCCGGCAGCAGGGTGCGCTCAAACATTGCGGGGATGGTACACGCTGCCGACGTCAACCCGGCGCGTCCCGGTCCGGCTCACCACCCATCCCGGGAGCGCGAAGCCCACCCAGCTCCATCTGGACGTAGGCGTCATCGGCCAGCCGGAGCGTCGGCTGACCGGCCATCGGATCGTCCGTCTCGGCGCCCGCCGGCACGTACGTGAGGAGCACCCGCTCGTTCCCCTGGACGAGCGCGTACGTCACCAGCCCGTCAGCGTACGTGTCGAATTCGACGTACTCGAAGGAGTCCACGTTGATGCACACCGAGAGTGGCGTGAAGTAGCTCGAGACGTCCGGCCGGTCGATCACGATGCGCTCAACCGGGCCGTACCCGTGCGCCACCACCTCCCGGTCGCGCAGGTACGCGTAGGCGACGGTCTGTCGCAGCAGCGGGCGCAGCAGGTGGTAGCGGTCGGCCGGGCTGCCGACAACCCCTCGGTTGACGAAGAACTTGGCGGGCGGAAGGGCGGCCACGTGCGACTCCAGCGTGGGCCCCGAGGGCCGGGGACCAGACGATGGTAGCAAGCCCTGCGAGGGGCGTGGGGAAGCGCCGCGTATCATGGCCCGGATGCTGCTTGCCATCGACGTCGGCAACACGAATATCACCCTGGGCCTGGTGCGCGACGGCCAGGTCACCGGGACCCGGCGCGCGGCCACTCCGATCCGGTCCACCGTGGACGAGGCGGAACTGCTGCTCGCGAGCCTGCTGGAGCTGGACTCGGTCCGGATCGCCGACCTGGATGGGGTGGTCCTTGCCTGTGTGGTCCCCCAGGTGGGCCGCGCCCTGGCGGGCGCCGTGGCCCGTCGCGGCCTTCGGTGGCTCGAAGCCACTGCAGGGATCATGCCCATGCCCATCCGGGTCAGCCAGCCCCGTGAAGTGGGCGCCGATCGCCTGGTCAACGCCCTCGCGGCGGGCCGGCTCTACGGCACTCCGGCCATGGTCCTCGATTTCGGCACCGCGACCACGGTGGACGCGGTCGCGGCCGACGGCGCGTTCGTGGGTGGGGCGATCGCGCCGGGCCTGGAGCTCGGGCTCGAGGCGCTGGCCGCGCGAACCGCGCAGCTTCCCCGCGTGGAGCCGCTTCGCCCCGCGCGGGCCATCGGGCGGGACACGGTGGACGCCATCCGGAGCGGCGCCGTGTACGGGGCGGTGGGCCTGGCGCGCGAGCTGCTGGGTCGGATCCGGGAGGAGTTGCTGGCGGAGATGCGGGGCGGGGCTCCGGCGGTCCCACGCGCGGCGCAGGGCGGCGGCGGCACGCCGTCGGACTCCCCGGACAACGCTTCGGGCGCACCGATGGTCCGGGTCATCCTGACCGGCGGCGTGAGCCAGCTCCCCTGGATCGACGAGCTGCCCGGGATCGACGTGATCGACCCCGACCTCACCTTGAAGGGGCTGGCGATCCTGGCCGCCGTTGCCGCGCCGTCCGACTGGAGCACGCCTTCCGGGGGCGCGGCGTGAACGCCCCGGGTGGCGGGGGGCGCTTGCAGGGTCGCCGCGTCCTCCTTGGCGTCACCGGCTCCATCTCCGCGTACAAAGCCGTGGAACTGCTGCGTCGCCTCTCGGCGGAGGGGGCGACCGTGCAGGTCCTGATGACGCGCTCGGCCGCGGCCTTCGTGGGCCCGCTCACGTTCGAGGCCCTGAGCGGCCGGCCCGTCCTGCAGGATCCGCTCGAACTCCTGGCCGACCGGCGGATCGCGCACATCGTCGCCGCGCGCGAGGCCGACGCGATCCTGGTGGCCCCGGCAACCGCGCACTGGATGGCTGCCATGGCCGCCGGGCTGGCGGGCGACACGATCACCGCCGCGTGCCTGGCCGGCACGGCGCCGGTGCTAATAGCGCCGGCGATGGACGCGGGGATGTACGCCCACCCCGCGACCCAGGCCAACGTCCGGCGCCTGCAGCAGTTCGGCTATTGGGTGGTGGAGCCCGAAACGGGCCCGCTCGCGTCCGGGCTGATGGGACGCGGGCGGCTGGCAGAACTGCATACCATCGTCGATGCCGTGGCGCGGGCCATCGCGGCGGGCGAGCGCCCCGCGCCCCACCGGGACCTGGCCGGCCGCAGCCTGGTGGTCACCGCCGGCGGCACCGTCGAGCCGATCGACCCGGTGCGCTTCATCGGCAACCGCTCGTCGGGCCGCATGGGCGTGGCCGTCGCGCAGGCCGCCCTCGATCGCGGGGCCCAGGTGACGCTGATCGTCGGCCAGACCTCGGTGGCACTGCCAGCCGGTGCATCCGTGGTGCAGGCGCCCACCACGGCGCAGATGCGGCAAGCGGTCCTCGATGGGCTCACGCACGCGGATGCACTGGTGATGGCAGCGGCGGTGGCGGATTTCCGGCCGCGCCACCCCCAGTCCCTCAAGCTGCCCCGAGAAGCTGCCCTCACGCTCGAGCTGGAGCCGACCGAAGACATCCTCGCCGAGGTGGGCCAGCTCGTGACCTCCCGGCAGCCCCGGCCGGTCCTGGTGGGCTTCGCGGCCGAGACCGGCTCACTGGAGCGGGCGGCCGACAAGGCACGGCGCAAGCAGGTGGACCTGCTGGTCGCCAACGACGTCCTGGAGCCCGGGGCAGGCTTCGGTGTCAACACGAACCGGGTCACGATCCTGGCCCCGGGCCGGGACCCCGAACCGTGGCCGCTGATGAGCAAACGCGAGGTTGCCGACCGCTTGCTCGACCGGATCGCGGCGCTGCTGCCGGCGCAGCCCGACGGAGAAGCCGCGAGCGAGGCGGCGCAACAGGCAGCTTCAAGCTCCCCCCAGGAGATGCCGTGATGCATGCAACGAGCAGCCCCGGCCGGCTGACGATCCAGGACATCGCCAGGCTCCACGCCGATGGACAGCGGATCCCAATGCTGACCGCCTACGACTACCCGACCGCCCGAATCCTCGACGAGGCAGGGATCCCGATCCTACTGGTGGGCGACTCGGTGGCCGAGGTGATGCTCGGGTACGACTCGACGGTCCGGATCTCGATGGATGAGATGCTCCACCACGTCAAGGCCGTGGCGCGCGGCACCGAGCACGCGCTGGTGGTGGCCGACCTGCCGTTTCTCTCCTACGAGACCGCCGAACAGGCCCGCGAGAACGCCGGCCGCTTCCTCCGCGAGGGAGGCGCCCAGGCCGTCAAGGCCGAGGGCGGTGTCCGGTCCGCCCGCAGCATCGAGGCGATGGTGCGGGCCGGCATCCCGGTCATGGGCCACATCGGATGGACGCCTCAGGCCAAGCACGGGATGGGCGGCAAGGTCCGGGTGCAGGGCAGGACGCGCGAAGCGGCGCGGCGCCTGCTGACGGACGCGCTCGCCGTACAGGACGCGGGCGCCTTCGCGGTGGTGCTGGAGCTGGTCCCCCAGGAGCTGGCCGCGGCGATCACGGCGCGGCTCCGGATCCCCACCATCGGGATTGGCGCGGGGCCGGCATGCAGCGGCCAGGTACAGGTGGTCACGGACCTGCTCGGGCTGGGTTCCTTCGTGCCGCGACACGCCCGCCCGTACGCGCACCTGCGGGAGACCATCCTCGAGGCCGCCCGCGCATACGCCCTGGACGTGACCAGCGGCGCTTTCCCCGGGCCGGCCGAGTCCAGCACGATGGACGCATCGGTCCTCGACCAGGTCCTGGGCCGGGGCGAAGCCGATCGCGGAGCGGAGAACTACGCCGGCATCCCCCTGGATCGAGACCTGTAGTCCGATGGCAGGATCGGGTCGCTCCGCCGGCGGCCACGGCCCGGTGCGCCTTGTCCGCGACCGGGCCTCACTCGCGGCCGCCCGTGCGTCGCTGCCCGCACCGGTGGGCCTGGTTCCCACCATGGGGGCGCTCCATGCCGGGCACGCCTCCCTGATCCAGCGGGCCCGCGCCGAGTGCGCGTCAGTGGTGGTCAGCATCTTCGTCAATCCCACCCAGTTCGGGCCGGGCGAGGACTACGCCCGCTACCCGCGGGACCTGGAAGCCGACCTGCGAGCCTGCGAGGCCGGCGGCGCGGACCTGGTCTTCGCCCCGTCCGTCGAGGAGATCTACCCGCCGGGGCACGTGACCACGGTCGATCCGGGGCCTCTCGCCACCCTGCTCGAGGGCGCCGTCCGACCGGGACACTTCCGGGGCGTGGCCACCGTGGTCACCATCCTCTCTCACCTGGTCCATCCCGACCGCGCCTACTTCGGGCAGAAGGACGGGCAGCAGGCCGTGGTGGTGGCGCGCCTGTTTCGGGACCTCGGCTTTCCGGTGGAGCTCGTCGTCGTCCCCACCGTGCGCGAGCGGGATGGGCTGGCGCTCTCCTCCCGCAACGCGTACCTCTCTGCCGACGAACGTGCCGCGGCGCCGGTCCTGTACCGGGCGCTGACGGCGGCGGTGAGCCTGTACGACGGGGGCGAGCGCGACGCGGAACGACTGCGGGCCGCGATGCGGTCCGCGTGCGCGAGCGTGCCGATGGCGCGAGTGGACTACGTGAGCGTGGCGGACCGCGACAGCCTCCAGGAGCTGGACGTCGTGGACGTCCCCGCGCTGCTCAGCCTGGCCCTGCGCTTCCCGTCCGCCCGTCTCATCGATTGCTGGCCGCTCTCCTGACGGCTGGCCGGTCCAGCCCTATGGGGCCGGCGTCATGCGGCCGGCGTCATGGGGCCGGCGTCGCCAGGTCCAGGATGCGGCCAACGTCGAGATGCTCCGCCACCAGTGCCTGGATCAGCGCGATCTTCTCGTGGTCCTCCGGGTGCGTCTTCACCAGCAGGTCGTGGACTTCCGAGGCCACCTGGTAGGTGTCCTCCGCAACGCGGTAGGCGAACAGGTCGGCGGCGCGGATGGCCGAGATGACTCGCGGAGGCGGCGCATGTTCGCCGGTCAGCACCAGGCCCACCACGTCGGGCGCCCCGGGGCCCGGTCCGCCGCCTGCGCCCCGCGGTTCGCCTCGGCCGCCCCCTGGCTGGCCCATCAGGCTGACCGTCACCAGGGCCTGGACGAGATCCTCCCGGTCGCCCGGCACGATCAGCAGGCTGCCCGGTCCCAGTCGCTCCAGCAGGTGCCCCGCCTGCATCGCACCGATGTCGATGCGTCCGATCGGGCGGTCCAGATCCGGCCCCGGGTGAACCAGTTCGCCCTGGAGCTGCTGGCAGAGCATGGAGAGCGTCGGGTTCGACAGCAGCGGCCGGAACGGCAGCACGCCCAGCAGCGGGATCCCATGGCGCGCCAGCCCGGCATCCAGGATCTCCGGCAGCGATGGCTGCGCTTCCACGTCCACCTTGTTCACGATGGCCCCCACCACCTCAACGCCATGCCGGGCAAAGAGGGCACGGTTCAGCACGATCTCGTCGATCGGGCGGCCCACCCCGCCCTCGCTGACGATCACCGCGGGCGCCCCCAGCATCCGGGCGACTTCGGCGTTGGAGAGGCCGATCACGGCGCCCACCCCCGCGTGGCCCGTCCCTTCGACCAGGACAACGTCCCGGCCCTCGGCCACGTCGCGGAAGGCGGTCCCGATTCGGGCCCCCAGGTCCTCCACCACCTCGCCGCGGATGTAGGAGCGGGTGAACCCGCGGGGGATGTGCACCGGACTCATGGCCGAGAGCGCGTCCGGCAACCCGTAGACGGCCCGGACCAGGATGGCATCCTCGTCCGCCGGCACCCCGTCCACGATCGCGTACCGCTGCCCGACCGGCTTGATGAACCCGGTTGCAAGACCGCCGCCGATCAGCGCGGCGAGCAGGCCGAGCGAGGTCGTGGTCTTGCCGCGGTTCATGCCGGTTGCCGCCAGGTAGATGCGGCGGACCGGCCGCCCGGGGAGCGCGCCGGCCCCGGCCGGATGGCCGCTCTTCCGCGGGTCGCCCGCCTGGTCCGGGCCTGGCACGGGGCCGCTCAGGCGCGTTCCCTCGGGAGCGCACGGCGCTCAACCAGCGCCACCGCGTCCTTGAGCCGCGTCACGGTCTCGGGGTCCACGGTGTCCACCTCGGTGTGCGGCCCGAGCCGTTCCAGCACATCGGCCACCAGGCTGTAGAGGACGCTCGCGTCGGCGACGAAGAACTGCGGCTCGTTGTTGTAGCGGACCAGCGTCAGCCGGCCCTGCAGCACGCGGCGGTCATCGACGTGCACGATCTGCGTGCTGAAGTTGTGCCCCTGTATCCCATCCGGGTTGTTCAGGAAGTTCAGGGCATTGTCGATGGCAAGCCCGAACCGCGCTCTCCAGGCCACCAGCCGCTCCTGGACTTCGGGCGTGATCCGGACCTCGGAAACCTCATCGAACACCTCGGGGGCAACCGTGAGGAGCCCGACCAGGGTGGTGCCGGCGCGCGACCCCAGCATCACCTGCAGGGAGCGCTCGAGGGTGAAGACCTCGGAGTCGAAACGAGGGCTGGTGATCACGTCGGTGAGCAGATCCTCGACGTTGTCCAGCGCGCCCGGTTCCGACAGGGCGTTGGAAAGCTGCAGGATCTCTTCCTTGAACAGGAATTTCTCTTCGTGGTCGAGCATCGAAGCGGATGGTAGCACCCGGGAACGCGATCGCCGCCGGCCAGGCCGGCGGCGATCGCCACGATGCAAGGTGCGACGGCCAGAACGGCCGTCCGACGATCAGGGGTACAGACCGCGCAGCGCGGTGGCGCTGGCAACCCGGTCCACGGCCAGCAGATAGGCGCCGGTCCGCATGTTGACCTCGTGCCGTTCCGAGAGCGCCAGTGTCTCGTTGAAGGCCTTGGTCATGATCTCCTTGAGCTTGGCGTTGACCTGGGCCTCACTCCAGTGGTCCCGGTTGAGGTCCTGGACCCACTCGAAGTAGCTCACGGTCACGCCCCCTGCGTTGCAGAGGATGTCCGGAATCAGGAAGATGCCCCGCTCGTACAGCGTGGCGTCCGCCTCAGGCGTGGTGGGGCCGTTGGCGGCCTCGGCCACGATCTTGGCCTGGACGCGCCCGGCGTTCCGGGCGGTGAGCTGGTTCTCCAGTGCGGCCGGGATGAGCACGTCGCACGGGATCTCGAGGATCTCCTGGTTGGAGACGGGCTGCGCGCCGGGGAAGCCCACGACGGTGCCGTGCTCCTGCTTCCAGGCGATGACGCGCTCGACGTCCAGGCCCGCCTGGTTGTGGATGCCGCCCTGCGAGTCGGAGACGGCGATCACCGTCGAGCCTTCCTGCACCATCAGCTGCGCCGCGATGGAGCCGGCGTTCCCGAAGCCCTGGACCACGACCTTCGCGCCGTGGAGGTCAAGGCTGAGATGCCTGGCCGCTTCGGCAACGCAGTAGACGGCGCCGCGAGCGGTGGCCTCATTGCGGCCCTCGGAGCCGCCCAGGCTGATCGGCTTGCCCGTCACTACGGCCGGCACGGTGTACCCGACGTGCATCGAGTAGGTGTCCATGATCCAGGCCATGGTCTGGGCGTTGGTGTTGACGTCCGGGGCGGGAATGTCGCGCTCGGGACCGATGATGATGCTGATCTCGGTCGCGAACCGGCGGGTCATCCCCTCCAGCTCGCGCCGGGACAGCTTCTTCGGGTCGACGATGATGCCGCCCTTGCCGCCACCGTAGGGGATCCCCACCACGGCGCACTTCCATGTCATCCACATGGCGAGCGCCTTGACCTCGTCGAGGGTGACGTCCTGGTGGTAGCGGATCCCGCCCTTGGCGGGGCCCCGCGAGAGGTTGTGCTGGACGCGGTAGCCGGTGAAGACCCGCACCGTCCCGTCGTCCATCTTGACCGGGAAGTGGACCGTCAGCTCGCGTCGGGGCTCCCGGAGTACCGCGCGAATTCCCGGATCGAGCCCCAGCTTCTCGGCGGCGAGATCGAACTGTTGCTGAGCGACCGCCCAGGCGTTGATCGCGCCTACTTGCTCTGTCGCCATCTGGCGAACGTCCTCCATGGCCGACGCCCTGCGACAAAACTGGGACTCGCCCGGCCCGCCCGTGAGGCAGGAGAACATCCCACAGGGCGCCGGTGCGTGGTCGCATGGTCGTCTCGGTTGGGACTATACGCCGGGTACTCGGATACCGAAGGGCCAGACGGCTCCCGCTCATGTGGACCTCCGGGGCGTGCACGCCACTCGCGGGGCGGGGCGCCGCACGATCTTCGCCGCGCCATGGACAGGCGCTCAGGGCCGCGAATCGCGGCAGCTGGCGCAGTCAACGGAAGAGACCCGGCGCCGGCCTGCGGCCGGCCTACTGCGCGGGCGCCTCGGCCCGCCAGAGAACCGCCACGCCATACGCGCCGGGGCCCACATGCGGGCCGATCGTCGGGCCGATGAACTGCCGGCTGACGGCCGCTGGCGGGATCCGCGCGGCTGCCGCCAGCTGACCTGTGAGCCCGTCCACATCCTCCGTCCGGGGCGTGTACAGGACCGCCAGGCGCTCCACCGGACGGGCAGTGACCAGCTCGACCAGCCGCTGCCTCGCACGCGTCCGGGTTCGCGGCCGGTCCACGATGTCAACGATCCCCTCGTTGATGGTCATGATCGGCTTCGTCGACAGCATGGCGCCCACCAGGGCGCGGCCCCGGCCGATGCGACCCCCGCGCACCAGGTGCTCGAGCGTGTCCATCACGTAGAGCAGCTGCAGGTCGCGGGTCCGTCCTGCGAGTGTGGCCGCGATCTCCGCGGCGGAGACGCCCCGGTCGGCCATCTCGGCGCCCAGCTGCGCCAGGATCCCCTCGACCATGCTCGCGCTCCAGCTGTTGACGATGTGGATCTCGCGATTGGGGAGCGCGTCCCGCGCCATCTCCGCGCTGCTGAGGGTGGCCGAAAGCGTGCCGGCCAGCGTCACGCAGACCACTGCCCGGGCGCCGTCCCGGAACGCGTCCTCGAAGGCAGCCTGGAAGGTCCCGGCGCTCGCCGCGGACGTGCGCGGAAACGGAGCCCCAGGGGCGGAGAAGCGCTCCCAGAACTCGCGCGCCGAGAGATCCACCCCGGCCCGGAACTCCTGGTCGCCAAAGATCGCCAGGAGCGGGACCAGCGCGATCCCGGCGGCGGCAGCCACGGCAGGATCGAGATCCGACCCGCTGTCAGTGATGATCGCCACCCGGCGCATGGTCCCCTCTCGCACGAAGTATCGACGCATGATACCGGCGTCGATCGGCCGGATCGGCGCCGCTCAGTTCCGCTCGAACGTTCGCTCGAACGCCATGGCCACCGAGCCGCCGCCTCCCAGGCAGAGCGTCGCCAGCCCGTAACGCCCTTCGCGGCGCGCCAGTTCGTGCAGCAGCGTGGCCACTATCCGCGCCCCGCTCGCTCCGATCGGATGCCCCAGCGCGATCGCCCCACCGTTCACGTTGACCCTCGACCAGTCGAACCCCAGCTCGCGCCCGTCCGCCAGCACCTGCGCGGCAAACGCCTCGTTGATCTCCAGAAGGTCGAACGCGTCCAGCGGCAGCCGCACGCGCTCCAGGAGGCGGCGCACGCCGGCAATCGGGGCCAGGAAGAGCCACTTCGGCTCCACGTCGGCCTCCGCGTACCCCAGGATCCGCGCGAGCGGCGCCAGCCCGTACCGCTCCACCGCCCGCTCGCTGGCCACCACCGTGGCCGCCGCGCCATCGGTGATTCCGGGCGCGTTGCCGGCGGTGACCGTCCCCACCCCGCCCGGCGGCGCATCCTCGCCGGTCGGCAACTCGAACGCGGGCCGGAGCCGGGCCAGCGCTTCGGGCGTGGTATCCCGACGAGGGCCTTCGTCGGTGGCGAAGAGCGTCTCCTCGCGGCCGCGCCGGATCGAGACCGGCACGATCTCGTCCGCGAACCGGCCCGCATCGATGGCAGCGATCGCCTTCCGGTGGCTCTCCAGCGCGAACCGGTCCTGGTCCGCCCGGCTGACCCCGGAACGGCCGGCCACCCGCTCGGCCAGGGTCCCCATGTGGCACCCCTCGATGGAGCACCACAGGCCGTCCGAAACGGTCGCATCCACCAGCTCGCCGCCGCCCAGCCGGTAGCCGAAGCGCGCCTTCCGGAGGAGATACGGTCCCTGGTTCATGCTCTCCATGCCACCGGCCACGACGACCTCGGCGTCCCCCGCGCGGATCTCGGCCGCGGCGAGCATGATCGACTTCAGACCGGACCCACACACCCGGTTGATGGTCGTGGCGCTGGCACCCACCGGCAGCCCGCCGTTCAGGGCCGCCTGGCGCGCGGGGGCCTGCCCCGCCCCCGCCTGCAGCACCTGCCCCATCAGCACCTCCTCGACCGCCTCGGGGGGCACGCCCGCCCGCTCCACGGCAGCCCGGATCGCGATGCCGCCAAGGACCGTGGCGGGGACGTCGGCGAGACTGCCGGCGAACTTCCCGATCGGCGTGCGCATGGCCGAGACGAGGTAGACGCGGCCGGAGGGCCCATCCGGCGCAAGCGGCTGGCTTTCCATCCCGGCATGCTAGCGCTTGGACGTCAGCGGCTGCCGCCGTCCTTTGCCAGCGCGCGCGGCACGCTGGTCACCCCGGCAGCCCCAGTCCCCGGAGCAGCTGCTGGGCAACGATCAGCCGGTGCACCTGGTTGGTGCCCTCGTAGATCTGCGCGCCCTTCGCGTCCCGCAGGTAGCGCTCCACCGGGTTCTCGCGGCTGTACCCGGCCGCACCAAAAAGCTGCACCGCGTCGCTGGCCACGCGCATCGCGGCGTCGGACGCGGTCCATTTGGCAAGCGAGGAGGCCTCGGCGATCGGCTCGCCGCGGTCCCGGGCCTCGGCTGCCGCGCGCGTGAGGGCCCGGGCGGCGGCCACCTGCTGCTGCATCTCAGCGAGCATGAACCGGACCCCTTCCTGCCCCGTGAGTGGCCCGCCGAAGGCCTGCCGCTCGGCACAGTATCGGGCGGCCGACTCCAGGGCCGCACGCGCGAGCCCAGTGCACGCGGCCGCGATCGAGATTCGCCCCTCCCCGAGCGCGGACAGTGCGATCCGGTACCCGTCCCCCTCGCGGCCGAGGCGGTTCTCCACCGGCACCCGGGCGGCCCGAAAGACCAGCTCGGAGGCCGGGTTCGCCCGGAGCCCGAGCTTCCGCTCCTTGCGCCCGAACTCGAACCCCGGCGTGCCCTTCTCCACCAGGAAGGCCGTGATCGCCCGAGGTCCGGCATCCGGGTCGAGGGTCGCAAAAACCAGGTAGTGCTCAGCCTCCGGCGCGTTGCTGATCCAGATCTTGGTGCCGTCCAGGCGATACGCCTCCGGCGCGTCGGCTAGCCCGATCCGGCTCGCCCGCAGCCGGATCGCGGCCGCGTCGGATCCGGCGCCCGGTTCGGTCAGCGCAAACGCGCCCATCCGCTCGCCGCGCAGCATGGGCGCCAACCAGCGCGACTGCTGCTCTGGCGTGCCCCAGCGGACCACGGGGGCCTGCGAGAGAACGTGGACGCTGAGCGACACGGCCAGCGCCATGTCCACCGCACCCAGCTCTTCCATGACCAGGACCCAGGCGCGATAGGCCAGGCCGCCGCCGCCGATCGACGCGGGAAAAGGAGCGCCCGTCAGCCCCAGCCCGGCCAGCGCGTCAAAGAGCCGCCGCTCATAGTGCTCCTGCTCGTCGCGGTCGGCGGCGCCAGGCGCCAGCTCCCGGTCCGCGAAGTCGCGCACCGTGTCCCGGAGCAGCCGCTCCTCTCCGCTGAGCGCGCCGTCCGCCACCGGCCGCTCCCGCCGCTAGACCCTGGCCGGTCGCGGATACGTGTAAAAGCCGCGCCCCGACTTCTGGCCCAGGTAGCCCGCGTCCACCAGCTGGCGCAGGATCGGCGGGGGCGCGAACTTCGGCTCATGGAAGCCCTCGTACAGGACTTCCATCACGTGCAGGCACACGTCGAGCCCGATGAAGTCGGCAAGCTCCAGCGGTCCCATGGGGTGGTTCAGGCCCAGGCGAACGCCCGCGTCAATGTCCTCCAGGGTCCCGAGCCCCTCCTCGTAGGCGCGCATGGCTTCCACCAGGTAGGGCATCAGGACCCGGTTCACGACGAACCCCGGGCGGTCCCGGCTGACGATCACCTGCTTGCCCAGGTCCGCCGCCAGTGCCCGCACCTCGGCCTCGGCGCGGTCCGAGGTCTCCGCGCCGCGCACCAGTTCGATCAGCGGCATGACCGGGACTGGACTGAAGAAGTGCATGCCCACGAACGACGCCCGCCGCGGTGGCCGGACCGCCGAGGCCAACCGGGTGATGCTGATGGAGCTGGTGTTGGAGGCCAGGACGGTATGCTCGGGCGCCCGCTGATCCAGCTCCGCGAACAGGGAGCGCTTCACCGCCTCGTCCTCGAACACCGCCTCGATCACCAGGTCGCACTGGGCCACCGCTCCGCCCAGAGCGTCGGCGATGCGGATCCGCCCCAGCGCCGCCTGGCGATCCTGCGCAGTCATCCGCTCCTTCTGGACCGCGCGCTCGAGGTTGCCGGCGATGCGGGCCAGCCCGGCCTCCGACCTGGATCGATCGGGCTCGTAGACGAAGACGTCACGACCGGCCACCGCGCAAACCTGGGCGATGCCGTGCCCCATCAGCCCCGCGCCGCAGACAAGGACCGTCCTGATGCTCATGGACCCGAAGGGTACTGCACCACGGGATGGTCCCGTCAGCCCTCCGTGGTGCTTTCCCGCCGGTTGCCCCCGGGCACGGGCCGCCGCCGCTCGCCCGCCACGCGGTTCGGCTCCCGCCCTTCCTGGGCGCCCGGCTCCCGTTCCAGCCACGAGAGCACCCGATCCGCCGCCGCGTAGGGATCCAGCTCGTGATGAGCGATCGCATGCACGGTCTCCTGGAACGCCGCGGCCCGGGCCGGGGCGTGCAGCTGCGCGTGCAGCCGCTCGGCCACCACGGTGTCGAGCTGCACCGCGGCCCGCGCCAGCCGTGCCATCTCGAATGCCCCCAGGTCACGCTCGGGGGCCCGCCGCTCGAGGGCCGCCACGAGCTCCGGAATCCCGTCTCCGGTGGGCGCGGTGACCAGCAGCACCTGCGGCCGCTTGGGCTGCCGCCGGCCGGACGCGGCTGCACGTGCCCGCGCCGTCGCGTCGCCATCCGCCCCGATCGTCAGCATCGCCCGCAGCTGGGCAGCCGTCCGCTGGGCCCCGGGCCGGTCGCCCTTGGTGACCACCACGATGTCGGCCACTTCGAGCAGGCCCGCTTTGATCGCCTGCACTTCGTCGCCCATCTCAGGCGCTTCCACCACCAGAGTCGTGTCCGCAATGGAGGCCACCTCCACCTCGCTCTGCCCGGCCCCCACGGTCTCCAGGAAGACCATGTCGAAGCCGGCCGCGTCGAGCGCCGCGGCGGCATCCGCCGCGGCCGCGGCAAGACCGCCGGCATGCCCGCGAGAGGCCATGGAGCGGATGAAGACGTTCGGGTCACCGGCATGCTCCTGCATGCGGATCCGGTCGCCCAGGATGGCCCCGCCGGTGATGGGGCTGGATGGGTCGATGGCGAGAACGGCCGCCGCGCGTCCCGACGCGCGAACGGCACGCACCAGGGCCGCCACCAGGGTCGACTTGCCGGCACCCGGCGCCCCCGTGATCCCGACCAGCTGCGCCTGTCCGGCGGCCGGGTAGAGGAAGCGCAGCGCGGTCTCGGCAACGCGCGTCCGGTTCTCGATCTCGGTCAGCAGGCGCGCCAGGCTTCGCCGATCGCCCGACCGCGCGCGCTCCGCCAGTGCCACGCCGCGGGACATCACGGTGACCTCCTGGGCGCCCTGCCCGGGCCGGCCGGCGGGCAGCGGCGGGGGGTTCAGGGAGGGCCGGTCCCGCGCGCCGTCAGGCCGGGTCACGCGGACGTCAGGCCCCGTCACGCGGACGGACGTTGGCGCGCAGGTACTCCGCGACCTCGCCGATGGTGGTGCCGGGACCGAACACACGGTCCACGCCAGCCTCTCGCAGGGCGGGGATATCGTCGTCCGGGATGATCCCGCCCGCCGTCACCAGCACGTCGCCAAGTCCCTCCTCGCGCAGCGCCCGGCAGACCCGGGGGAGCAGCGTCATGTGGGCTCCGGAGAGGATCGACAGTCCCACCACGTCCACGTCCTCCTGGAGCGCGGCCGATGCGATCATCTCGGGCGTCTGCCGAAGCCCGGTGTAGACCACCTCGAATCCTTCGTCCCGCAGCCCGCGCGCCAGCACTTTCGCGCCCCGGTCGTGGCCGTCGAGCCCGGGCTTCGCGATGAGGACCTTGATGGGGCGTTCGGTCATCCAGCGTGCTCTCGCCTGTTCATCGCCGCGCATCATACGTCGCAGGGCGAGACGCGCCGGCCGTCACTCGCCCGGCGGGCGCCGATCGAGGTGCGAGAAGAACTCCGCCCGCGTGCGGTCGCTGCGGCGGAAGACCCCCAGCACTGCGCTGGTCGTCATCACGGTCCCGCTCTTCTTGACGCCCCGCATGACGGCACACAGGTGGGTGGCCTCCAGCACCACGGCAACGCCCATTGGATCCACCGTTTCCATCAGGAAGTCGGCGATCTGCTGGGTCATCCGCTCCTGCACCTGGAGACGCCGGGCGTACATCTCGACGATCCGCGGGATCTTGGAGAGCCCGATCACGCGGCCCTTCGGGACGTAGGCGACCGCAGCACTCCCGAAGAACGGGAGCAGGTGGTGCTCGCAGAGGCTGTAAAAGGGGATCTCCTTGACGACCACCATCTCGCTGTAGTCGACGTCGAAGATGGCATTGTTGATGAGCCGCGCGGGGTCCACGTGGTAGCCCGCCGTCAGCTCGGCATACATCCGGTGCACGCGCCGCGGCGTGGCCACCAACCCCGGGCGATCGGGATCCTCGCCGATCTCGACCAGGATCTGGCGGACCGCGGCCTCCACGGCCAGCGCATCCCCCTCCAGTTGCGGCGCCTGCCCGTCCGGTCCCGCCGGCTGACCCTCGATGATCTCGGCCGGCGTGGGCCCAACCGGCTCGGGCGGCTCGGCCCCGTCCTCGCCGATCTCGGTCTCGATCTCGCTCACCAGCGCGCGGACGTGCTCGGGCAGCCGTTCCACGCCTCAGCGACCGTCCTGTTCGGGCGGCAGGGACGAGTCCCTGTCATGGCCGGGGTCACGTCGCGCTTCCCGCCGGACCGCACGCACACCCTCGCCGAACATCCGGCCGAGCTCCGGAAGCGTCCGGGGGCCGCGCCACACAAAGACCGCGATCAGGATCACCACGAGCAGCAGGCCAAGGTCCATTGCCACATGGTACGACGGCCACCGCGAGCGCCCGGCAGGGTAGGATGGAGCGCATGCCGCTCCGTCGCCGTGGCAGTCAGGCCCGTCGCCGTCCGCACCAGCCGCCGCGCTCGTTCAGGCAGTCGCTCTTCGAGCAGGCGCTGGAGCACGCCATGGACACGCTTCCAGCACAACTCCGCCCGCTTCTTGACGAGGTGGCAGTGGTGGTCGACGACGTCCCCAGCGCGGAGCAGCGGCGCACAGCCGGGCTCCGGCCGGGGGAGATGCTCTACGGCCTGTACGAAGGGGTTCCCCCCACTGAGTACGCCTCCGACTGGGCCGTGCTTCCCAACAAGATCACCCTCTTCCGGCTCCCCCTCGAGGAGGACTTTCCGGACCCCATCGACCTGGCAGAGGAGGTGCGGATCACCCTGGTCCACGAGCTGGCACACCACGCCGGCTTCGACGAGGACCGCCTGACGGAGCTGGGTGTCGGCTGACCGGGTGACCGCCGGAAGTGCGCCTCCGCGGCCGCTTCGTCCCGGCCGGCGGTTCGGTTCCCCGGGCGCGTCAACCCCCAGAGGCGCCTCGGCCCCGGTAGCCCCTCACCGCCGCACCGTCCGCTCCAGCGCGACCAGGTCCATCAGGATCGCGTAGGCGGTCGCCTGGACCGGTGCGCCCAGGAGCGTGAGCTGGAGGTCGCCGCCGTACTCGGACGTCACGCGCAGCGCCATGGAGTGATCACCGACCGCAGCGAGGGAGTCCCCGAGGGGCAGCTCTTCCGGGCCGACCCGCACGCGGACGGTATCCCCCGGGCCCTCCCCCGACCGCTCGCCCCTTGCCACGAGCCGCACCCGCGCCGCTCGACCCACGGCTTCGGCCGGCCAGCCATCGGGCACCGCCTCCAGGCCGCGCCGCTCGACCCGGTCGGGCGTGATCAGCTCCGGCGGGTCCAGCAACAGGTTCGCGAGGATGGTCGCCTTCAGGGCCGCGTCGTGGCCCTCGGTGTCGTTGCGGGGGTCCGCCTCTGCTTGGCCGGCACGCTGCGCCTCGGCGAGGGCCTCGGCTGCGCTGCGGCCCTCGGCCATCGCCGAGAGGATCGCGTTGGTGGTCGCGTTGACGACGCCGGCGAAACGCTCCACCCGCCCGACCGGCAGCAACGTCTCGCGGATCGCATGGGTGGGCAGACAGTCCATCAATGCCGCCTCGTACCGAAGGCGCGCGCCTGACGCTTCGGCCAGGCGCCGCAGCTCCGCCTCGTGCCACGCGATGGGGCCCTTGTTGGCGGTCACCACATCGCGGCCCGAACCGAGGGCAGCCCGAATGTGCCGCGCCGCCGGCTCGCCGTCACGCGGGGACTGCGTGGTCACCTCGACCAGGACGTCATACGGCGCCCCGGGGTCGGCCAGGAAGGCGACGAGGTCGGGCCACGGCGCGGCCTCCGCACCGCTCCGGGAGCCGGACGATGGATGTGACGCCGCCGCGATCCGCTCCGGGTCCAGGCCGCCTGCATCGGCCACCAGCCCACCCCGGCGCGTGGCCACGGCGGTCACATCGCAGGCAACGGCATAGCGCACCGCCAGCTCGCCGGCCGTCTGCGCCAGCAAGGCGACCAGGGCCTGGGCAACGGCGCCGTAGCCCGCCAGCGCCAGGCGCCGGTGCCGCGTCCCGCTCACGGCCACCGCACGTCCGCCGCGAGCGCCAGGATCCCGGGCAGCCGGTCCAGGTCAACGTTGCCCCCCGAGGCCACCACGCAGACCGAGTCGCCGTCCCGGAGCGGAATGCGACCCGCGATCACGGCTCCCAGGGCCGCCGCGCCGGCCGGCTCCAGGAGCTGCTTCATGCGCTCCAGGGCGAACCGGACTCCGGCCGCGATCTCATGGTCTTCGAGGAGCACGATCCCCTCCAGGTACTTTCGCGCCAGCGCCATCACCCACGGTCCGGCAAACGGCGCGCCAAGCCCATCGGCGATGCTGACCGGGTCCAGCTCCACCACGCGCCCTGCCTCGAGCGCGAGGCTCAGCGCGTTGCTTGCCACCGGTTCCACGCCGTACACGCGCACCGACGGGCGCAGCTGCCGGACCGCCGCCGCGATCCCCGTCGCGAGGCCGCCCCCGCCCACACCCACCACGATCACGTCGACCTGGGGGAGGTCCTCCAGAATCTCGAGGCCAGTGGTTCCCTGCCCGGCAATGATGGCGGGGTCATCGAACGGGTGGACGTAGACCAGGCCCCGGGCCTCGCGGATCTCCTCGAGGCGCCGATATGCGTCGCCGACATGCTCGCCATACAGGACGACTTCAGCGCCGTACTTGCGCGCGGCGGCGGCCTTGGCCTGCGAGGCGCCAGCGGGCATCACCACGGTGACCGGGATGCCACGGCTGGCCGCAACCTGGGCCACGGCCTGGGCGTGGTTGCCCGCGGACAACGCGATGAGCCCGCGACGCCGCTCGTCGTCGGTCAGCTGATCGGCCTTGTTGGTCGCGCCCCGCGGTTTGAACGAGCCGGTCAGCTGCAGGTGCTCGGCCTTGACGAAAACCCGCGGCTGACCGTCGGCCGGGGGCCCGGGCGAGAGCGCCACGGCCTGCACGTCCCGGACGACCTGGCCCGCGGTCCGCGAGGACAGGACGGGGGTGCGCCGCACACGGCCACGGATCCGGTCGGCCGCCTCCCGAAATCGCGCGAGGGGTATGTCCAGGCCGGGCGAGGCCGTGAGCTGGTCACGATCCTGTTCCACGCGCCGAGTATCGCAGCAACGCCGGCCCGCCGCCCACCGCCGTGGAACCAAGGCCCGGCCCCCGTTCCCCACGGCGCCGCTTCCGCCTGCCGCGGGGGCGCGGCCGGCGGAAGCGGCCAGGGGCCGCTCGGCCCCGCCCAGTTCGTCACGGACGGTTCAGGTTGCCTTCAGTTGGCTGCCATACCGTGGCCCTCGTGCCATGGGGCACCGCGTCAACGCGGTACGATCCGCGGCGAACGGCCGGGGAGCATGGCCCAGGAGGATGAAAGCCCACGTGACGCGTCGCGCTGTCTTGCCCGTCGGGCGACCGAACGGCGACGCACGCCCGATGCGCGACGCACGGTCACGGAACGACCGCATCCTCCTCGGGAGCATGGCCGTCTACGGGGCGGTGCTGGGCGGCATGGCGCTGCTCGATGGCGTGGACCTGACGCCGGCCGTGCTCGGGGTCGCGCTGCTGCTGGTTGCGGTGCTGGCCCTCCGCCGCCGCCTCCCCTTCCGCGACTGGGTGCCGCTCGCCGCCATCGCCCTGGCCTACGAGCTGATCCGTGGCTACCGCGCGACGCTCGACGCGATGGTACACGTTGCCGGAGTGATCGACCTGGAGCGCACGCTGCTGGGTGGCCAGCTGGCCACCGCCATCCTGCAATCGGCCTTCCACCCGTTGCACGGCGTGGACCCTGTGGCCCTGGCGGCCACCGTCATCTACATCCTGCACGTGCCGCTCCCCCTGGCCGTGGCCGCGTTTCTCTGGTTCCGAGACCGGTCCGTCTTCTACGATTTCGTCGGGGCGCTGGTGGTGCTCTCGATGGCGGCCTTCTGCACGTACCTGCTGGTCCCGGTGGCACCACCCTGGTGGGCGGCTGCGCATGGGTACGTACCCGGGCCGGGCGGGCACCCGCTGATCACGTACCTCCAGCCGAGCGCCTTTGCCGGGATCGTGGACAGCGCCGGACTGGATGGCCGCGCCATCTTCAGCCTCGCGTTCGGGAACATCAGCCCCGACCAGATCGCCTCGTTCCCTTCGATCCACGCCGCCTACCCGTTCCTGGCTTTCCTGGTGGCGCGCCGCGTCCTGGGCCGCGCACGCTGGGCTGTCCTGGCCTACTCGGTGGCCGCCTGGTTCGCGATCATCTACCTGGGGGACCACTACCTGGTGGACGTGCTCGGGGGGATCGCCTACGCCACCGCCTCGTACTGGGCGGTGGCCGAGGCCCCGCGAGAGGTGCGGTGGCTCGCGCATTGGGCTGGCACCGCCCGCGCCTCCTGCGGCGCATGAACGAACTGGTCTTCCCGGCCGGTTTTCTGTGGGGTGCGGCAACCGCCGCCCACCAGGTGGAGGGCAACAACACGCACAGCGACTGGTGGGCCTGGGAGCTGCGGCCCGGATCGCCCTGCCGCGAACCGAGTGGGATCGCCTGTGACCACTACCATCGCTATCCGGCCGACGTCGCACTGCTGGCCGACCTGGGTCTGAACACCTACCGGTTCTCCGTGGAATGGGCCCGCGTGGAGCCCGGCGAGGACGCCTTCGCCGAGGCCGAGATCGACCATTACCGGCGCATGACGGAGACCGTGCGGCAGCACGGTCTGACCCCCATGGTGACGCTCAACCACTTCACCCTGCCGGCCTGGCTGGCCGAACGGGGCGGCTGGTGCGCGCCAGAGGCACCGGCACGTTTCGAGCGGTACTGCCGGCGCGTGACCGCGGCGCTGGGCGACACGGTGGACTGGTATTGCACCATCAACGAGCCTGGGGTGGTGGCCTTCGGCGGCTACCTGGGTGCGTTCGGCTTTCCGCCCGGGACCACCGACGTGGCAACCTGGAAGCGCGCGATCCACGGCCTGGTGGAAGGACATCGGCGGGCACGCGCGGCCGTGAAAGAGGTACGCCCGGCGGCACGGGTGGGCGCCACGCACTCCATGCAGGCCTGGGAGTGGAACGCGGGCGGCCGCCCGGCCCTGGAGTACCTGCGCCGCATGAACGAGGACGTCTTCCTGGAGGCGTGCGCGGAGGACGACTTCATCGGGGTGCAGACCTATACCGTGGCCCGCCTGGAGGCACCGGCGATCCTGGGGCCGCTCACCCGTCTGGCGCTGGCCATCCCCCGGGCGGAGACGGTGCTGGTGCCCTGGCTCGTGCGGCGCGAGATGCGCCGGGCCCCGGCCGCAGTGGCGGGGAACGGCGCACGCCTCACGCAGATGGGCTACGAGTTCCGGCCCGAGGCGGTGGCCGTGACCGTGCGCCGGGCGGCCGCCCTCTACCCCGGCAAGGCGATCGTGGTGACCGAGCATGGCGTGGCCACCGCCGACGACGCGGACCGGGTGGAGTACATCGAGCGGGGCCTGGCGGCGCTGCATGCGACTGTGGCCGAGGGGATCCCGTTGCGCGGCTACATCCACTGGAGCCTGCTCGACAACTTCGAGTGGACCAGTGGCTACCGGATGACCTTCGGCCTGATCGGCGTGGAGCGCGCGACACAGCAGCGCATCGTCCGGCCCTCGGCGCGCCTGCTGGGCCAGGTCGCGCGCACGGGCCGCCTGGCTGCGCCGACGGCGCCCGCCTCGGCGGTCCGTCCCTGATCCGCTGCGTTCAGCGCGGCGGCGCCGGCCGCGCCTCGCGGCGCGCGCCGGGGCGTTCCCGGTCTGGCGCGATCAGCCCGCGGCGTTCGCCGTGGGGTCCAGCGCAACCCGCGCCGCACGCGCCTCCGGCCCCTGCCAGGCAGCGGCCACCGCAGTGGTGAAGGGCACCGCGGCGAGAATGCCCAGGCTGCCCACCAGCGTGCGCACCACTTCCACTGCGATCACCTCCTGGTTGATCGCCACGCTGAACGCACTCACCTGGATGGCCAGGATCACCAGGAGCGGGAGGGCGGTCCCCAGATAGGCGAAGACGAGGGTGTTGATGGTGGCCGCCAGGTGGGCCACGCCCACGTTCATGGCCCGGGCAAACAGCTCGCGCCGGCCCAGCGTCGGGTCCACCGCGGCGAGCTCCTCTACCGTGGCGGCCTGGCTCATGGCCGCGTCGTTCAGCACGCCCAGGCCACCAAAGATCACAGCCGCCAGCAGCAGCCCACTCAGGTCGATCCGGTTGCCCACCAGCTGCCCCAGGGTCACCACCTCCTCGGAGCCCTGGGCAGAGGTGAACTGCGCGGCGGCGGTCACCAGCATGGCCAGGACCCCGGTGACGAGCAGCCCCGCACCGGTTCCGATGAGCGCGGCCAGCGTGGTGCGCGAAGCGCCCTGGGTCAGCAGGAAGCTGAGGGCCGTCACGGCGATCCCGAAGGCCACGGCGAGGAGCACCGGGTTCCAGCCCACCAGCAGCAGCGGGATGAGCAGGCGGATCGTGAAGCCCACGGTGAGTACCAGCGACACCACGGCACGCAGCCCGCGCCAGCCAGCGATCGCCGCCGCCGTCACCACGAACGCCACCGCCAGTACCTCCAGGAGCGGCAGGCGCCAGCGGTCGACCACCGTGTAGGTGATGGGAGCGCCCGGCTGATGGTCGACGGACAGGACGACCTCGTCTCCGGGCCGGTAGTCCGGAAGCTGGAGCTGGCTGCTCGGCCCCTGCAGCGCGGCCGTCACGCGCATCCCGGCCTGCGACCCGCCGACCACGACTACCGTGGCGGTCGGCTGGGCGCCGCTCTGCGCCGTCGCCACCGACACGATCCGCGCGTGGACCAGCTCGGAGACCACCTGCCGCGTGGACGAGGGGACCAGGTTGGGCAGAAAGAGCAGCGCGCCGGTCAGCAGGATCAGCCCCAGTCCGTACAGGACAATCCGCCGGTCCTGGCGCAGCTGGGATTCCTGCGACTGGTGCGAAGCGACCATGGAACCGGATACCTCGTGCGGATCAGCGGAACCGCGGCATGCTAACCGAGAGTGGCAGCCGGCGGCCTGGAATGCCCGCCCGGACCGCTCAGGAGCCGGGCTCCAGGGCACGCAGCGTCCCCAGCAGCTGGGCAGGGGTCGTCGATGGGCTCACGCGCACCCGCGGCACGGCGAACCGGTCGGCCGCCGCCTCCCAGGCCCCGGATCCCTCGATCACCGCCATACCGAAGCCATCGGCCTGGATCTCCTGCTCGGACGCCAGGTTGTACCGGCCCGAAGGGTAGGCAAAGGTGGCCGGCCGCTGGCCGACGAACCCCGCCAGGAGCCGCGCCGCGGTCGCCACCTGGACGTGCATCTGGGCAGCCGAGAGGGACGGCAACTGCCGGTGGTTCAGCGTGTGGTCGCCGATCTCCATCCCGGCCGCGACCAGCGCTCGCAGCTGCGCGGGAGACAGGACGTTCTTCCAGACCCCCACCCGGCCCGCGATCACGTAATAGGTGGCGTGGAACCCGTAGCGTTGCAGGATCGGCAGCGCGTACGTATAGCCGTCATTCCAGCCGTCATCGATCGAGATCGCGAAGGTGCGAGGCGGCAGGGACCGGCGCAGCTGAAGCGCCTGGCTGATCTGCGCCACCGTGACGGTGTGCCAGCCGGCGGCATGCAACGCCGCGAGCTGCGCGTCAAACAAGGCCGGGGAGATCACCAACCCGGGAAGCGAATCGCCCGCCAGCCCGGCCGGCACGATCCGGTGATACATGAGGATCGGGATCCGGAGGAAGAACGAGGGGCTGGGCTGGAGGCCGGGGATCGGGCTCGGCCAGCGGATCGCGACCTGCGCGGCCCGTCCCCCGGAGGTCGAGGCCGGACCCGGGGTCGCGCCGGGGCTGGGCGCTGCGGACGCCGGGGTCGCGGGGAGGCCGGACGGGACCGCGGTCACGGCCAGGCCGCTGCCGGGACTCGCCGGCGCGCCTGGGGCGTGGGTCGGCGTCTGCGCAGCGGCCGTGCAGCCCGCCAGCAGGAGAGCCAGCCCCAAGACGAGCGCAGCACCGCCGCGAATCCGCCCCAAATGCATGCCCGAAGTCTGGCGGCTGGCGGCCCGGGGCGCAACCGGGCGCCCCGGGTGACGCATCTGCACGCACCGTGCCTTCACGGCACAAAGAGCCGGGGGTTCACGAACTGCCCGTTCAGCTGCACCATCCAGAGCAGGTGGGGTCCCGTGCTGATCCCCGTGTTCCCCTCGTAACCGATGATCTGGCCCTGCTGCACTTCCTGGCCCTTGGCCACCAGCGGAGCGTGAGCACCGTCATCCAGGTGCGCATACCAGGTGGCCAGGTGCTGCGAATGGGCGATGATCACGATCCAGGCACGCTCCCCCGGCGGATCGTACGGGTTCGGCCCCTCGAAGAGCACCACGCCAGCCGCGGCCGCCCGGACCGGTGTGTCCATGGGGGCCGCGATGTCGATCCCCAGGTGAAAGTGCGCGCAGTTGCCCAGGGGCGCCTCCAGGGGGAACCCGGTGCACCCGAACTCCTGGGTGACCGCACCCTCCATGGGCCACGCGAGGGTACCGTTGTAGGCGGAAGGGACCGCGGCCGTGCTGAGCAGGGCGCTGATCTGGTTCTGCAGCCTGCCCAGGGCGGCCTCTTCCTCTGACAGCACGGTGGTCGCCTTGGCCTTGTCGTGCCCAAGGGCCGCGGCTGCGGAGACCTGCGCTGCTCGCTCGGCCGAGGCCTGCGCGGCCAGCGCCGCCAGCCGTTGTCGCGACTCGGCGAGCGCCCGCTGCTGCCCCGTCAGCGCGGTCTGCTCGGCAGACACCGCCAGCCGGGCCTGCTCGACCCCGGTACGGGAGGCTTCGGTGGCGGCGAGCAGCTGGCCGATGGACGCGCCCTGCGCCGCGATCTGTCCCGCCAGCGCCGCCTCGTCATTGCCGGCCGCGAGGAAGTTGCCCACGTCCGCCAGGACGTCGAGCAGCGAGTGCGCGCTCACCAGCTGCACCCAGAGCGGCGTCTGTGCCGCCAGGTACGCCTCCCCGATGTCGCTGGCGAGAGCTTCCCGCGTTCCGGCCAGCTGCTGTTGCGCCGCCGCCAGGTCGGACCCCAGGTTGGTCACCTGCGCGTCAAGGGTTTGCATCTGGGCGACCAGCGCGAGGTAGCGGGCGCGCACCGCCGCGAGGCTGGCGGTCGCGCGCGCGAGACGCACCTGCACGCTGGCCTGGTCGACGTTGATCCCGGTCAGCGCGTGCTCGGTCGCGGCGATCTGAGCGCTCACCCGGGCCGCGTCCTCCTGCAGACGCGCCACCTCCTGCCGCTGCGCGCTGATCTCCGACTGCAGTGCGCGCTGCGCCGCCAGGGCTCCCTGCAGCGCATCGCCAGCGCGCACCCCCGCCGGCCGCACGACGCTGGAGGCGAGCAACGGCCCGCACAGGAGGGCCGCGACGATGCACACCCGGAGGCAGAAACGCGGGCGGGTCAGGTCCGAGCGCGGCATGAGGCTCCCGACATCCAGCAGGCGTCCTCCATGGCGGGGCCGATCGGCGCCAGCCCGACCATCCCCGCCGGCGATCCGCCGTCCGCGCGGGGGCACATCCGCTCGAACAGCCCGGCTGATCGGGATGATATCCGAATCGGCCGGCGGTCTCGCGGGCCCTCCTGGGGCGGCCCGTCCTGCCTGGGGCGGCCTGTCTTGCGCCTGGGGCAGAATGCTGCGCCTGGCGGCCTCTCTTGCGCCCTGGCTTGCGCCCCAGACTGAGACCGAGTATCATGCCCGGCCATGGACGATCCGGCCCGATTCATCCGGGCGCTCGAACACGCCGGGTACCACATCACCTCGCCGCGCCGCGCGGTGGCAGAGCTGGTAGCCGCCCGGGACGGGCGCTTCTCGGCCCACGACCTGATCCTCGACGCGCAACACAGCCGCCGGGACGTGGGCCGGGCAACTGTCTTCCGCACCCTGGAGCTGCTCGAGTCGCTGGGCCTTGTCGAGAGCCTGCACTTGCCGAGCGGCGAACATGCGTACGTGGCCTGCAAGCCGGTGCATCACCACCACCTGGTCTGCGAGCGCTGCGGCCGTACCGTCGAGGTGGGCGACCTGGGCTTCGACCCGGTGGCGCGCGATCTCGAGGCACGCACCGGTTACCTCGTCGATTTTCACCGCATCGAGATCTTCGGTCTGTGCCCTGCCTGCAGGGCCGAGGCTGCTTCCGCCCCGGCAGCAACCTCGGCGCTGCCCGACGCGCCGCACGGACCGAACCATCCCAAGGAGAGACCGTGTCAGAACCAGCAACCCCCCCTGCTCCATCCCGCCCGACCATCAGCCTGAAACGGCTGGCCCCCTGGCTGCTCGCGTCTGCCCTCCTGGCCTCCGGGTGCAGCGGCACCGCCGCAACGCCCGGTGCCACGTCGGCCGCGGCGGCCGTGATCCCCGGGTCCAGCGCGGTCTTTCCGAGCCCGGTCAACGCCGGCCCGCCGATCCCGGTGCTGGGCACCGAGAACTTCTACGCTGACCTGCTCGCGCAGGTGGGAGGCGCTCGGGTGACCGCCACCAGCCTGCTCAACAATCCCAACGCGGACCCCCACGCCTACGAGGCAAGCACGCAGGCCGCCGCGGTCGTCGCGGACGCCCAGCTCGTCGTGATCAACGGCCTGGGCTACGACGACTTCATGCAGCACCTGCTGAGCGCCTCTCCGAGCTCCACCCGCGTGGTCATTGATGTGCAGCAGCTCCTCGGGCTGCCCGACACGGCCAACGCCCATGTCTGGTATGACCCGGGCACCATGCCCAAGGTGGCGGCGGCGGCCGAAGCGGCGCTGGCCAAACTCGAGCCAGCGAACAGCGCCTATTTCGCTGCCCGCGAGCAGGCGTACGTGGCCTCCCTGGCGCCCATCAACGCGCAGATCGCCGCACTCAAAGCCAAGTACGCGGGTGCGCCGGTTGCGTTCACCGAGCCCGTGGCGGGCTACCTGGCCGAGGCAATCGGCCTCCGGGTGCTCACCCCCGAGGGCTTCCAGCGAGCGATCGAGAACGGGACCGACCCATCGCCGGCCGACGTGGCGGCAGAGCGCGACCTGCTGACCGGGAAGAAGGTGCGCGTCCTGCTCTACAACAGCCAGGTCATCACGCCCATCACCCAGCAGATGCACGACCTCGCGGTGTCCAACGGGGTCCCCGTGGTGGGCGTAGCGGAAACGATGCCGCCCGAATACACGACCTACCAGGCGTGGCAACTAGCCCAGCTGGAACAGCTCGGCCAGGCCCTGGCCAAGGGAGCGTGAGCTGATGGCGGAACCCATTCTCCGTTTCGAGCACGCCACCCTCTCCTTCCACGGCCGCGAGGTCTGGCGTGACCTGTCCCTCGCGTGCGCCTCGGGAAACTTCGTGGCCATCCTTGGCCCGAACGGATCGGGCAAGACTTCGCTTCTGCGAGTGGTGCTGGGCCTGAGCCCGCTCACTTCGGGCTCGGTGGAAGTCCTGGGCGGACCACCGCGGCGGGGCAACCCCGGAATCGGCTACGTCCCGCAGGGGCAGCTCTTCGAGCGCGATCTGCCACTCCGCGGCCGCGACCTGGTGGGGCTGGGAATCGACGGCCACCGCTGGGGGATCGGCCGCCCGGGTGGCGAGCACCGGAGGCGCGTGGCAGAGGCAATCGCATCGGTCGGGTCGGGCGCCTACGCCGACGCCCCCATCGGGCGGCTGTCGGGCGGCGAGCAGCAGCGCCTGCGCATCGCCCAGGCCCTGGTCGGGGACCCGCAGCTCCTGCTGTGCGACGAGCCGCTGGCCCACCTGGATCCGCACCACCAGCGCGAGATCACGGAACTGATCGGCGGCTGGCATCGGCAGACCCAGCGAACCGTCCTCTTCGTGACCCACGACATCAACCCGGTCCTCCCATTTGTCGACCGGGTGCTCTTCGTGGTCAACGGGCGCTGGGCGGCCGGCACGCCGGACGAGGTGCTCTCCTCCGAACGGCTGTCGGATCTCTATGGGTCCCAGGTGGACGTGGTCCGGGTACGCGGACGGATCCTGGTGGTCGGCGAGACGCTGGACTCGGGGTTCGAGATGGAGGACCCGCACCACCTGCCGATCGCCGAGTACGTCGCGCCTGACAAGACGAAGGAGCGGTGATGTTCGACCAGGTGCTGCACCTGCTGGGTTACAGCTTTGTCCAGCATGCCATCGAGGCAGGCGCGGTGATCGCCATCGTCTCCGGCATCGTGAGCCGCTTCGTGGTGGCGCGGAACATGGCCTTTGCCGTGCACGCCCTCGCCGAGCTGGGCTTCACCGGGTCGGCCGGGGCGCTCCTGGTGGGCGTCTCCCCGGTACTTGGGCTGCTCACCGCAACCCTAGTCACGGCCCTCTTCATCGGCGCCCTGGGGGTTCGGGTGCGGGAGCGCGACTCCGTGGTGGGCGTCGTGATGGCGTTCGGCCTCGGCTTGGGGGTCCTGTTCCTCTCGCTCTACTCGGGCTTCGGGACGCAGGCATTCGCGATCCTGTTCGGCACCATCACCGGAGTGAGCGCCGGGGACGTGGTGCTCCTGATCGCGATGGGCATCGTGACGCTGGTCGCACTGGCGCTGGTCTACCGACCGCTCACGTTCGCCACGGTCGACCCGGAAGTGGCCGAAGCGCGCGGGGTCCCGGTGGGGGCACTTGCGGTGGTCTTCCTGGTGATCATGGCGGCCGCAGTCGCAGAGGCGGTCCAGGTGGTGGGCGTCCTCCTCATCCTGGCCCTCCTGATCACGCCCGGTGCCACGGCCGAGCAACTGGCTGCAGCACCCGGGCGCGCCACTGCGTGGAGCGTGGGAATCGCCCTCTTCTCCGTGCTCGGGGGCATCCTGCTTTCGCTGCTGACCAACGTGCCGGTGAGTGTCTTCGTGACATCCTTGAGCTTTGCCTGCTACCTGGCCGGTCGCTTTGTGCTCGGACCGTGGCTCACCGGGCGGAACCGAGCAGGGCGCCTGATCATTGCGCCGGGCCGGGCGGCGGCCCTCGACTAGGGCGTCCTTCGGCCGGACGCGCCGCCGTCCCGGTTGGTACTTGCGCATTTGCGCAAGTTGTGACATCCTAGCGGAGATGAACACGCTGACGCTATCGGCTGACCAGGACCTGCAGCGGTATACCGCGGTCATGCGGGCCCTTGCCGACGCGAAGCGGCTGTGTGTCCTCGAGGTGCTGGCAGCTGGCGAACGTTCGGTCTCGGAGCTCTCACACGAGATCGGGTGTCAGGTGCCGAACATGAGCCAGCACCTCGCAGTGCTGCGCGGCGCGGGCCTGGTGTCCACGCGGCGGCAGGGCAACACCGTGTACTACCGGCTCACGGACCCTCGGGTCCTGGACGCGTACCGGCTCATCCAGACGTTCGCCCGCTGAGGGCACAACGGCCCCGGCCGAGCAGGCCGGGCGTGGAGGCCCCGCACGGCGGGGGGAAAGGATCCATCCAGGTCATGTCCAACATCAAGCACGTCACGGACGCCGACTTCGAGCAGGCCGTGCTGAACAACGACAAGCCGGTCCTCGTCGACTTCTGGGCGGCGTGGTGCGGCCCCTGCAAGCTGGTCGCCCCGGAGATCGAGAAGCTGGCCGCCAAGTACGGGGACGCCGTCGACTTCGTCAAGCTCGACGTGGATGCCAACCCCATGGTGTCCCAGACGTTCGGGATCATGAGCATCCCCACCATCGCGTTCTTCCGCCCCGGCGAGACCCCGGTGGGCGTGGTGGGCTTCCGGCCCGCTGATCAGCTGGAGCAGGCGTTCGGACTCGCGAAGTACGCGCCGGTCCCCCAGCCTTCCTGATCCTCGCCCCCGAATCGAAACGGCCCGGCTCCCCGCAGAGCCGGGCCGTTTCGATTCGCTCCGCGAACCCTGTTTCAGCCGCGGGCGGCCGCCAGGATCGCCTCCAGCTCCGGCTGGTGCTCGGGGTAATGGTCCAGCGTGCACTCGAGGAAGAACGCGAGACGCTTCGGGTTCTTCACCCAGCGCGTCTCCGGCACCACCGTCAGGTACCCGCGCAGTTCGCCGGCCACCGTGGCCAGCCGGTGCCGTACCTCGTCCAGGGGCAGGCTCCGCCACTCAGCCTGGATGGCCGCGCTCCGCACATCATCGCCACCGGACGCCCGTTCGGCCTCGATCCGCTCAATCGTGGGGCTGGAGTCCCCGAGCGCGAGCTCACGTGCGGACTGCTGCGCCAGCTCCTGCCAGGCGACGAGGTGCGCCACCAGGTCGCGACCGGTCCAGCCATGCGCCGGTCCGTCTTCGGCCGTGGTGCGCTCCAGGTCCGCGTCGGAGAGCGCGCCAAGCGCCTCGAACGGAGCCCACGCTTCGCGTTCGTCTTCCAGGAACGAGAGCGCATCAACGTACATGCTTCCTCCCCTGCCGCGCCCGGCGGGGCGCCGGTGCCCGCTCCGGTGCCCCGGCACTGCCTGCGGCGCGCCCTCTTTATGAAGACGGGCCGGCCGTCAAGTGCTGACGACTCTGGTTGCGCATCGCTGCGTTGGGTGGAGCTGCGCTCATCTCTTTATCGCCTCCTTGAGGGAGGATCAGGTTGGATCGGATGCTCCGGCGGCCCATCTCAGTACAGGGTCGTCACGCGACCAGAGGGCCCACGGGGGGCCTGCCGGAACGGAACGGTTCGTTCTTGGTGAGCATGTGCCAGATCGCGCCGGCGAGCTCGCGGGCAAGCTCGACCCGGGCGACCTTGGAGCCGCGCTGGCGACCGAGGCGGCGGGCGGTGCGCTCGTAGTGGTCCCGGTAGGCGGGATGGCGAGCGGCGTGGGTGGCGGCCTCGATCAACGCCCAGCGCAGGTACTTGGGGCCGTTCTTGGCGAGGGGTCCCCGGTCATCGCGGCCGCCCGACTGGCGCACGATCGGGCAGAGGCCGCTGTACCCGGTGAGCTTCTTGGGTGAGGCGAAGCGCCCGATGTCGCCGATCTCGGCGGCGATGGTGTAGCCCAGCACCCAGGCAACCCCGGGGACCGTCATGAGCAAGGGGACGTAGGGGTGGTCGGCCCCCATGCGCCGCAGCTCGGCCTCGCAGCGATCGATCTCGGCGTCCAGCTCGTCGACGAAGCGCAGGCCCGTGGCGAGGGTGGTGGCCCAGGGCTCGGGGATCGCGAGCCGACCGAGCAGTTCGCGTCCGGCGGTCCCGAAGAGATCGGACACCGGGACCGGGTAGCCGAAGGCGATGAGGATCGCGTGGGTCCGGTTCTTCAGGGCGGTCCGGTGGCGCACCAGGTGCAGCCGGAAGCGGGCCCGCTCCCGTTCCGCGCGCACCTCGGGGTCGGGCAGCCAGATGGCGGGCACCAGCTCCCGGCGAGCAAGCTCGGCGAGCACCCAGGCATCGATCTTGTCCGTCTTGGCCACCAATGGCGCCAAGCCCTTGGCCCGCAGGGCATCGGCGATCGCCACATCCCAGCCGGCGAACTCGAGCTGGTCGTGCACGAAGCGCGCGCCGTTCATCGACTCGATGGCCGCCTCCACCGGCTCACCGTATCGACCGATCCGATCGACCAATGACCGAAGGCCGTCGGTATCGGGGTGCACGGCGGTCACCTCCACGGTCCGACCCGACGCATCGAGCACGTGCACATCCACCCTCTGGCGCGACAGGTCCAATCCGGCGTACAACATCACGTGGGCCTCCTGGTGCTGGTTGCTTTGACAACCCAACGTTGCCACCAGCGAGGCCCGTCTTCATGACATTCAGTGGAGCCTGCGCCCCGGCCCGGTCTCCGCCGCATAACGAGCGGCAGCCGCGAACCAGCTCGTGGCCCGGTCCAGGGCAAACCGGTCGAATTCGGCAGGCGCCAGCTCGACCCACCCCTCGCCGACGGCGCTCGGCCGGACGTCGGGCGTGCCCAGTGCCGCCTCGGCCAGCTCGGGCCGGAGCCGAAACGCGCAACGGGCGCCGGATACCAGAGCGAAGTCGACACCAGCCAGCGCGTAGCGGAAGCCACCGACCTCGGCCCGGCGCTCGACCCCCTCGATTGACGAGGCCGCCAGCTCGATCCTGGTACCCAGTTCTCCCGGCGCGCCCATGCGGACCTCCCACCCCGCAGTCTACGCTCAGGGCAACCTCTGCCCCCCGGCAGGCCGTGCTATCGTGCGGCCGTGAGTGACGAAGACAAGTCGGTCCCGTCCCTGCCGCCGGTTGATCCACGACTGGCCGGCACGGTCGCGCCCGACGTGGTGACGCCTGAGGTGCTGGCCGGCCTGCTGGTGGAGGGCGACCAGGACCTCGTCACCTGGGCGCTCCGGGTCGCGCTGCAGGGGCCCTCCCGCGCCGTGGTGTACGACTCCCTGGTCCGCGACGCGATGCGCGAGGTCGGCGACGGGTGGCGCGGCGGCCGCTGGACCATCAGCGAGGAGCACCGGGCGAGCCAGGCGCTGGCGCGGGCGCTGGAGGACCTGGCGCCGGAGGTTGCCGTGAGCGACCGGATCGGCCCCCTGGCGGTACTCGCCGCGGCCGAAGGCGAGGAGCATGCCATCGGGCTGATCCTGCTCGAGCACGTCCTGCGCGAGAGCGGCTGGTCGGTCGCGTACCTCGGCCAGAGTGTGCCGGTGGACGACCTGGTCCGCTATGTCGCGCGGGAGCAGGCCCGGCTGGTGGCGCTCAGCGCCGCCCTCGCCGACCGCTTCGAGACGGTGCGTGCCGCAGTGGCCGCCCTGCGGGCGATGCCCAATCCGCCGGCCATCATGCTGGGCGGCCGCGCGTTCGATGCCCTGGGTCCTGATTTGGCGCGTCTCCCGGTGGACTGGGCCGGTGGGTCGCTGCAGTCGGCCCAGCGGTTCGCGGAACAACTCCTGCGGAGGCTGCCGCCCGATCCCGGGATGTGACGCGACCGAGGCCGACCGCACCCCGCGGCCGGTCGCGATGCCTCGCAGGGCTCAGACCGCGACGCCCTCGCGATACTCGCCAAAGCATGTGCGCAGCACGCCGCACATCTCGCCCAGGGTCGCGTAGGCGGTGGCGCACTCGAGCAGGGCCGGCATCACGTTGGTCGCGCTCGAGCCGGGACGGGCGGCCATGTCGCGCAGGTGATCCAGCGCGGCCGCCACCGCGACGGGATCGCGGGTCCGGCGGACCCGTTCGAGGCGCGCGAGATGGCGCCGCCGGCTCTCCTCGCTCACCTCCAGCAGTGGGATCGCCAGTTGCTCGTCCGGGTCGGCATGCGCGTTGACACCGACCACCTCCCGCTCCCCCGCGTCGAGGGCCCGCTGGTACCGATATGCGGCATCCGCGATCTCACGCTGGGGGAAGCCCGCATCGATGGCCGATGGCATCCCGCCCAAGGCATCGATCTCGCCGAGGTAGCGCAAGGCCTGGCGTTCCACCTCGTCGGTCAGCCACTCGACGTACCAGGAGCCCCCCAGCGGGTCCACGGTGCTGGTCGCGCCCGTCTCCGCCGCCAGCACCTGCTGCTGGCGGAGCGCCAGCAGCGCGGCCTCCGCCGACGGCACGGCCCAGGCCTCGTCGTACGCATCGGTGTGCAGTGACTGCGCGCCCCCGAGGACCGCCGACAGCGCCTGGACCGCGACCCGGGTCAGGTTGTTGAGTGGCTGCTGGGCGGTGAGCGAGGCGCCTGCCGTCTGGGCGTGGAAGCGCAGCCAGGCGGATCGTTCGTGGGCGGCGTGCCAGCGTTCGGTCACCAGCCGATACCAGATGCGGCGAGCGGCACGGTACTTGGCAATCTCTTCGAAGAAGTCGGAATGGGCGTTGAAGAAGAACGAGAGGCGGGGCGCGAACTCGTCCACCTGCAAGCCCCGCTCGAGCGCCCGCTCGACGTACGTGATCCCGTCGGCGATGGTGAAGGCGAGCTCCTGGACCGCCGTGGCCCCCGCCTCCCGGATGTGGTAGCCGCTGATCGAAACGGTGTTCCAGCGGGGCAGCTCCCGGGTGCCGAACTCGATCGTGTCGGTGACCAGTCGCAGGGAGGGCTCGATGGGGAAGAGGAACTCCTTCTGGGCGATGTACTCCTTCAGGATGTCGTTCTGGAGCGTACCTTCGAGGCTGCCCCGCGGATAGCCACGCTTCTCGGCCGCCGCGATGTACATGGCCCAGATCGGCGCGGCCGGCGCGTTGATGGTCATGGAGGTGGAGATCCGGTCGAGCGGGATCCCCTCCAGCAGAATCTCCATGTCCGCCAGCGAGCTGACCGCCACGCCGCAGGTGCCGAACTCGCCTTCCGCCTGCGGATCGTCGGTGTCGTAGCCGTACAGCGTGGGCATGTCATAGGCGATCGAGAGCCCGGTCTGCCCGGCGGCCAGCAGCTCATGGAAGCGGGCGTTGGTGTCTTCCGCCGAGCCAAAGCCGGCGAACATGCGCATCGTCCAGAGCCGACCGCGGTAGCCGCTGGCGTGGATACCTCGGGTGAACGGTGGCCACCCGGGGAACCCCACGGTCTCCAGCGGGTCACGCCCCTCCAGGTCCAGCGGCGTGTACAGGCCGCGCACCGGGATCTCGCCGAGGGTGCGGAACCGCGGCCCGCGCTCGGGGACGCGCCGGATCTCGGGATCGAGTCGCTCGCGCTCCCAGCGCTCCCGGGCGGCGCGCCAGCCCTCGTCCATCGCGGCGACTGTAGCACGCTGCCTGGCGGACGCGAACCGCCTGCAGGTGGCCTTCCGCGTGACGTGGTGCACGGCCGCCACGCTCCTTCGTGCCCCCGCGGCGGTACCCAAGGCCCATGGCGGGAGCGAGCCCCGGCGCCGAAGATCGACATGGCCGCCGATCCAGGGGTCCGGAACATACCCGAGGCGTCGACCACCGGGCCGCATGGCGTCGCTGCCCTCGCACTTCAGGGGCGGTGGGCTCCACCGCAGCAGAGGACGCGGGCCGCGCGGCAACGAGTCGAGTGACAGGCACTCCGGCCGACGGGCCGGACGCGCGGGTCGGCGGCCGCCAGCCCGCGCGTCTCGAGGCCGGGTGGCCCGCGTCCGTGTCTCAGTCCGGGCTCGAGCTCCCGAACCCGGGCGTCGTCGTGCGCACCTCCCGGCGCACCCCGCGCGCATCCATGTCGTCACGGATGACCCGCGCCCGCACGACCAGGCCGTGGTCCCGGGTGATCGTGCGGGCGATCCAGTCGATGTAGGTGGGCTCGGACCGCTCCACGTCGCCCAGCGTCCGGCCATGGAACTTGCCAAAGGCGAGGACCGTGGCGCGTGCCTCCTCGAGCGAGGGAAGCCGCAGCGGACGGGCGGGGACACGGTGCCGCAGGATGGGCCCACAGGGGTCACTCGAGCGGAGCGGTTCCTGGCTGGCGCGCCGCTCGCGGGTCGGCACCGGCCGGAGCCCGTCGAGCGGGATCTTCGTCCGTCTCAGGGTCGCATTCCGGCGGTGAAAGACCGGCGTGGTATCGAAGCGCGCCGTCACCGGGCGAGTTGGGCGCGGCCTCGGGGGACCGGCCGGCGCGTCGTCCTGCCGGGGGCGGAATGCCGGCCCGTGCGCATCCGGCTGGTCCGGATGGGCCGCTCCATCCACGCGCGCGCGGCGTGCCGGGTCCCGCAGCAGATCGTATGCGGCGTTGATCCTGGCCATCTGCCTGGTGAGCAGGGCGGCCTCCGCGGGATCGTTCGCCCGGTCCGGGTGGTGTTCGCGGGCCAGCTCTCGCCAGCGGCGCTTGATGGTCGCGTTCGACGCGTCGCCGGGGAGGCCGAGCACCTGATAGGGGTCGCCGTGAAACGTCAGCTGGGGCATTCGTCAGGAGCGTACCGGAAGGCGCCGCAGCCTGCATCGCAGGCCCCTGACGTACGATCCGGCCATGGCCCGGGTCACCCCCAGCGCGCTGAAGGCGTACATCCGCGAGGACTACGACGCGGCAGCCGCCGGCTGGGAGCCGCACATGGGTCCCTACTTCCGGATTCCCGCGGAGCAGCTGGTCGCCGACCTGGAACCGGAGCGGGACGAGCGGTGTCTCGACCTCGCCTGCGGTACGGGGCTCGTCGCGCGGGCCTTTGCGGCCAGGGTGGGCGCGTCCAGGGTGGCCGCCTGCGACTTCGCGCCGTTGCAGGTCAGGGAGGCGAGGGCGGCGTGCGAGGCCGCGGGCATGCCGGCCATTGACCTCCGCGTGATGGACGCGGAGCAACTGGGTTACCCGGAGGGAGCCTTCGAGCGCGTGGGGTGCGGCTTCGGGTTCAGCCACTTCCCCCACCCGATGCGAGCCCTCTGCGGCATCCTGCGCGTGCTGGCCCCGGGAGGTCTGGCCGGCTTTACCGTGTGGGGAGCCTTCTCACCCTCCGTCCTCCGGCGGTTCGAGGAGCGGCTGCTGCAGCTCGTGCCGGCTGTGGCCGAGGGAGGGGCCGGCCACGAGGAAGCCTTCGGCCGGCTCTCGAGCCGGAACGGGCGCCCCGATCGGATCGCCCGACTGATGCAGCGCGCGGGGTTCGAGGGGGTCGAGCTGCGGGCCCACCACTTCGATGCGGATTACGTCGGCGCGGCCTGGTTCGTGGATGCCATGCTCTCGCGGGCTGAACGCGACCTTCGTCGGGCCGCCCTGGACGGCGCGGAACGAACGGCGCTCCGTGAAGCCCTGCTCGCCGAGCTCGCGCCGTTCCCCCGCCAGGCGTTCGTCGTGCGACGCGGGTTTCACTCCGTGCTGGGCCGAAAGCCGGGCGGGCGCTGAGCTCCGGGCCCGGGAGCGCCGCGCCGGTCGGCCCGCCCCGCGGGGCCCGAAGGCCGCCGGACCGGGCCAGGGACGCTCGCACCGGGGAACGGCGGGTCAGCCAGCGTCGTCCGTCCGCTCAGCCGCCGGCGCGGCCTCGGGCGGGGCGGGATGCCACCCGACCACGTCGTAGATCGCAGTGGGTTCCTCCACCACCACCATCCCGGCCGCCGACTCGGTGGGCATCCGTCGTTGCCGGATCGCCTCGATCGCCGCCTCGTCCCCGACGTCGTGCCCGGCCTCCTCGGAGAGCAGCCAGCGCACTTCGAGCAGGTCGCAGTACGCCTGCACCGGATCGGGCGTCGCGAGGCGCAGGGTAGCCAGGCGCGCCAGGGTGGGGCGAACGATCTCCGTCAGCCAGCGGTCCGCGGCCTCTGCTTCGGAGACCGAGCCCCCGACCTGACGTTCCAGACGGCCGCGGCACGCGCGCAGGTCGTTGAGCAAGATCGTGGCCTGCCCCTCGCCGACCTCCAGCCCGGTGAGGCGACGCAGCTCGCTTGCGTGGAACCGGCGTCCCGCCACCACCACCCGCAGCCGCAGACGGCCCGCCGCCCCCTCGCCGGCCGGGCTCGTCGCGGGCCACGCCTCCGTGCCTCCGGCGCCCGACCCGCTCTCCTCGGCACCCGGATCGAACGAGAGCTCGTCCACCGCAAAGCCGAGCTCGTTGAGCCGGCGCACGCGTGCCTCGACCCGGTACTGGTCGCCCGGGCCGATGGTTTCCTCGCGGTGGAGCTCCTCCCACAGCGCGGCATAGCGCTGGGCAACCCGCTCGGCGGCCTCGAAGTCCTCGTCGATCAGCTCGCTGGGCCGGCCGATCTGGGCGCCGATGTCGGCCAGGTCGCCGGCCACGTTCTCCACCAGGATCTCCACGTCCAGCGCCCGCTGCCCATCGCTGAGCGAGGGATGCACCTCGCTCGTCTCCGCGTCGACCAGGAACGCCTGCAGCGCCTGGCCGTCGCGCCGAAACAGGGTGTTCGCCAGGGAGCAATCGCCCCAGTACACGCCGTTCCGATGCAGGTCCACCATCAGCCACGCCATCGCGTCCAGGAGCCGGTCGCGGTGCTTGCGCGCGCCTGCAGGCAGGCGCTGGAAGAGGCGGCGGAACTGGAATGAGCCGGCGAGGTACTCGGTTACCAGGACCGCCGGCTCGTCACCGCCCCGTTCCACCAGGCCGAGGGGCCGCACGCCCGGGAACTCGCGACGTTCCAACTCGCGCAGCGTTTCGTATTCGCGGCGAGCCACTCCGACCGGCATCTCCTTGAGCGCGTACAGCGTCCCCGCGAGCTCGACGAAACGGACCACGTGTCGGCTGGCTCCCACCGGCCGCTCGCGGAGCGTGACTGCCTCGTGCGACCAGTCGGCGAGCGGTCGCCCCCACGGGAGCGACAGCATGGGCGCCGAGGCGCCGCGCAGGCGGATGGAGAGTGCGACCATCGCCACGAGTCTACCGGGGCGCGACCGGAGGCCGCGCGGCTTCAGGCCCGGAGCGTGATCTCGCCCGACTGGATCGAAATCGGCAGCGCCGTAAGCGGGATATTCGTGGGGCCTGCCACCGGCTGCGCGTTGTGCCGAGGATCATATGTCGCGCCGTGACAGGGGCAGACCAGCATCTGCGACTGCGGATCGAAACCCACCGTGCAGCCGGCATGCGTGCAGACGGCGTCGAACGCGACGAACGTGCCGGCGCCGAGGGAGACCACGATCCCCGGATCTCCCGGGGCGGCGTTGCCGATCGCGACCGGCACCTGGAACGCCACGGCCCCCGCCTGCGCCACTGCTGCAGCCGACGCGATGGCCAGCGGGCCCGCCGGCCCGGCCCGGCCAGTTCCGCTCGAGGCAGGCGCCCCTGCGGACGCTGCGGCCCCCGTGCCTGCACCTGCCGAAACCGAAGGCGCACTGCCCGAGGTCGCGCCCGCCGGAGACGCCGTGGCGGGCAGGAACAGGTCGTGCAACGGGCGCACCACGGCCGCCAGCACGAACGCGGCGATTGCCAGGGTCCCGATCTGCAGTGCCTCTCGCCGCCCCGGCGACATCGGAGCTGGAACCGGCGCGCGGCGCGTCCGCGCGGGGTGCGGCGTGAGCTGTCGTTCCACCCAGGGGCCCAGGACGTACCGGTCGCCGTGGCCGGCAAGCGCCAGCGTCAGAAAGGCAAACCCGTACGGCAGGTCCTGCCCGAAGTAGTACGGGTGCACGTTCCACGAGGCGGTCAGGAAGAAGAGGAGCGAGAGCGCGGCGCCGCCGGCGGCGGCGAGTCGGAACGCGAGCCCCGACAGGAGCCCCAGCCCCACCGCGATCTCGGAGACGGCGATGAGCATCCCCATCAGCCACGCGTTCGGGATCGCCACCGCCGTGATGAGCGGGCTCAGCGGTGACGTGTGCGCGTAGCCCTGGAGCTGCACCAGGATGCTGGTGCGCGACGAGAGGTCAAGGAAGCCCGGATCGAGGGCGAGCTTGTCGACCCCGGCGAAGACGAAGGTGAAACCGACGAAGAACCGGAGGGGCAGAAGCGCGGAGGAGCGTACCCACCCCGCGGCCCCGGAGCGGCCTGCTTCGGTCACCCCCGGGGCGGCGTCTCGCGCCCCCCGGTGCAGATCCTGTGCCCCTGGCCGCGATCCAGCGCCGCGCGGCGCGGGGGCAGTGGGCGGCACCCGAGAGAGCGCCGCTGGGCTCGGCGCGGCCGGAGAACGGGCCGGACCGGGCACAGACTGGGCGCCTGAAGCCGAGGAGCCTGCAAGGGCCGAGCCGCTTTCGGGAGCCGCGGAGCCGGCGGGCAAACCGCTTTCCCTCGGCGTGCCGAATGGTTGCCGGTTGCCTCGACGGGAACGTGCCAACGCCTGATCTCCTGCTGCGGGTCGGAGCAGTCTGGCAGTGCCACGTTGCGCGGCTGCGGCGAGGAGGTAAAGGTTTCGCCACGCCCCTCCGGCCGCGCCGCCGCTCAGAGTCGCCGACGCAGGTAGACGGCGACCCCTTGCTCGTACCCGACCGACTCGTAGAGCTGGAGCGCGCCGGGGCGGTGCCGTCCGGCCGTCACCTCGATGAAGGCGCACCCACTCTCCAGCGCATGGCGCTCGGCCGCCTCCATCAGCTCGCGGCCCACCCCGCGCTCCCGGGCCCCCTCGTCCACCACGAGCGCCAGGACCCGTGCGATCCAGTCCCCGTGCTCGAAGCGCGGCATCACGTGCACCGCCACGAACCCCACGACCTCCTCCCGGGCCGTGGCGACCAGGACCGCCGACCGGCCGTCGTTCCACCGCTCCAGCCGTTCGAGGATATCGCCCGGCCCCGCCGGGTACCCCTCCGCGCTGAGGAGCGCCGCGATGGCCGCCGCATCCGTGGCCTGGGCCGGCCGAAGCGGCCACTCAGACGATGCGCTCATGGGCGACGCCCCGCTCGGGGCCAGCGGCCCATGAGCCGGGCAGGCGCCATGGGTCGAGGCATGAAATGACGACGGATGGCCAGCAGCCCCGCCAGTACGGCGGCCGGAATGACCAGGTTGGCACCAAAGAAGAGCCAGAAGCCGGCATCGCCCAGGGGCGCGCCCGGGCGCAGGCTCCCGAGATCCGCGATCCCGGACACGAGGTAGCCGAGGCAGGCCGCCACGCCGAGCCCCCAGCCGAGGGTCACGCGGCTCGTCAACCCGATCGCTCCCAGCAGCGCCAGCAGCGCAAAGGTCGCGGGCCAGAACGGCGAGGGGGGCGCAACCGCGATCGTCTCCGGCATCGGGATGGTCGGGACGCCGCCCTGGATCAAGGCCACCGTGTCGACCAGCCCCAGGACCGTCCGAAGGAGCAGGGCCACCACAAGAACCACCAGCAGCCCACGATCGTGGCGCTCCGCGACTCGTTCCACACGTGCACCCTAGCACCCCGCGTCAAACTCCGACTTGCCTGCGGTCGCCCGGGGCCCCGGCAAGCCTCCCGAACGTCGCCTCCGGCCGGGCCCTCGTGAACGATGACCGGAAGCGGCCCACCGCAAGACGGTCCTGCGGCCCGGGCGCCGGCCGGGCCCGGGGTACCATGCTCCAGCCGGCGATCCGCGCCGGCCCTGGCAACGAAGGAACGGTTGATGGATCGTCTCTCGCGTCCCGTCGGACTCGGACTCGCCGCCCGCGGCGAGGTCTCGGCCGTGGTCTCCTGGAGCACTGCCGCCCGCGCGGCGGGACTGGACTCCGTCTGGATCCACGACAGCTATTTCGAACGGGACGCCGTCACCTATGTCAGCGCGATCGCCTCCCAGCTCGGCGCCGACGAGACCCCCGATGGGTTCCGCATCGCCCTGGGGGCGGTCAACCCGTACACGCGCCACCCCGTGGCGCTCGCCATGACCGGCTCCGCCCTGGACGAGATGGCCCCCGGGCGCATCGTGATGGCGCTGGGCACCGGCCTTCCATTGCGCCTCCGGCAGATGGGGATCCCGTATGAGCTGGACGAGGCCGTGGACCGGGTCAGCACGGCCATGGATCAGCTGCGCACCCTCTGGGCAGGCGAGCGGCTGCCCTCGGCCACGCCGGGCCTGCCGCCCATCCAGCCCATGTTCGAGCCACCGCACCGGATCCCGCTGGCGATCGCCGCATACCGGAAGGAGCTGGTGGCGCTGGCCGGCCAGAAGGCCGATGGCTACCTGGCCCGGCCCGCCGAGTCGATCCCGTCGCTGCGCGGCATCCTGGAGCGCCTCGACCAGGCGGCCCTGGCGGCCGGGCGCGATCCGGCCTCGATCGAGACGGCCGGTTACCTGCTCACACTGGTCGACCGGACGCGGCGCGAGGCCCTCAACCGCGCCAAGCGCGAACCGTTTGTCATCTACATGCTCTCCGTGCTCAGCGACATCTCGCTGGCCCGCGCGGGTTTCGACCGCCAGCTGCGCGACCGCGTCGCGGCCGCCTGGCGGGCCGAGGACTACCACACGGCGGCGGGGCTGATCCCGGACGAACTGCTCGACGCGTTCATGCTCTGCGGGACCCGCGAGGACGTGGCCGCCCGGGCCATGGCCTTCCACGCCGGTGCCGGTCTCGCCCTCCCCCTGCTGCAGCCGGTGGTCCAGGAGGAGCGGCAGATCGGGGAACTGCTTGCCGCAGCCGAGATCTACGCGAAGCTGCCCGAACCGGCGGCTGCCCGCGAGGACGGAGCGTCCGGCCGGCCGGTGACCGTGGCCCCCCAGGTGCCCGCCGGGGCGGGCGGCAGGATCCCGGCGCCGGGGCAGGTTCCGCCGATCCCCACCGAGCTCGCGCCCGGGGGCCCCGCGCCACGGCCCGGGAAGGGCGGCCTGGCCGACGACCGGCGGCTGGGATCGGGGCCCTGGCTCTGGCGGCGGCTGGGTGCCACCTGGGAGATCCTGCGGCCGTTTGCCTACACTGCGTCGGCGATCCCGGTCGCGGCCGGCGGTGCCCTCGCCTTCGCCAATGGCCGGTTCAATCCCGGGCTCTTCCTGCTGGCCCTCGTCGGCGGCATGCTGCTCCACTCAGGGACCAACATCATCAACGAGATCTACGACGTGCGGCAGGGGATCGACACCATCACGTCGCCGCGTGCCAGCCACGCGATCGTGAAGGGACGGGTCAGCGAGCACGGTGCCTACGCGCTGGCGATCGGAGCTTTCGCGCTCGCCACGCTCCTGGGGGTGGCCCTGATCATCGCGCGAGGGCTGCCGATCGCGGTGCTCGGCATTCTGGGCCTGGCGGCCGGCTACTTCTACACCGCCCCGCCATTCCAGTACAAGTACCGGGCGCTCGGGGTACCGCTCGTGTTCGTGCTGATGGGACCCATCATGACCCTGGGCGGCTATTTCGCGGCCTCGGGAAGCTGGTCGCTCAATGCCCTGGTCCTGTCCATCCCGGTGGGCTGCCTGGTGGCCGCCATCCTGCACGGGAACGAGTGGCGCGACATCAGCGAGGACACCCGGGCCGGGATCGTCACCCTGTCCGCCCGCATCGGCAAGGAGGTCGCGCACTACGCCTACCTGGGCCTGATCCTGGGCGCTTACATGACGCTCGCAATCGCGGTGGCGCTGCGGCTGATCCCGATCGGGGCGCTGCTCGCCATCCTCTCGCTCCCGTTCCTGGCGCAGGTCCTCCGGTCGGCGGAGCTGGGCGCCTCGGGACAGGCGCGGGCGATCGCCATGATCGACCTGCAGACGGCCCGCCTGCACCTGGCGTTCGGCAGTCTGCTGGTGATCGGGGTCGCGATCAGCGTCTACCTGCGCTGATCGCCCCGGTGCGACGCTGCCGGGGCCGGGCCCGCCAGCGGCTCGCGGACGCGATCTCCCCGGTCACCGGCGCGTGGATAATCGTGGGGCGAACGGAGGAGGCTCCCGTGGGTCGAACCATCGGACAGGCTGCACGTCTGGTCCGCGTTGTGCTCGGCGGAGATCGTCGAGGGTCGCAGGCCGCGGCCGTCGCTGGCCCGCTGCCCACCGGGACGGCCCCCGGCCTGCCGGCTGCGGCCGCAGGGCTGCTGGCGGCGCAGGCCGCCTTCACGGCCACCTTCCGCGGGCCGCGCGACCGGTTCTGGGACCGGATGACGCTGACCGGCCTGGCCCTGGGCGGGTACGCGCTGCTGGCGCGACCGGCGCTCCGGTCCACTCGGATCCGGCCCGCGCACGTGGCCCTGGGGGCGGCCTCGGCGGTGGCCCTCTACGCCACCTTCGCGGCGGGGGACCGCGTCGCGCGGCGCGTGATCCCCTCGGGCGCGTCGGACATCGCCCGTATCTACACCCTGCGGGACCTGGGATCCCGGGGCGAGATCGCGCTGCGCCTGGTCACCGCCATCGGCCCGGCCGAGGAGCTTTTCTGGCGAGGCCTGGTGCAGAGCGCGCTGATGGGGCGGTTCGGGCGATGGCGCGGCGCTGCGCTGGCCGCCGCGGCCTATGGCGGCGTCCACGTTGTCACCGGCAACTTCACCCTGTTCGGCGCGGCCGGGATCGCCGGAGCACACTGGTGCGCGCTGTATGCGGCTGGCGCGCCGCTGGGCGCGCTGATCGTGAGCCACCAGCTGTGGGACGTCTGGATCTTCCTGCTCCAGCCGACCAGCAACGTCGGCGAGCCGGGCCGGGCCTGATGCTCGCCCCCACGCCACGCAGAGGAGGACACCCGCGGTGATGCCATCCAGCCTGGATATCGCCCGCTCGGTGAAGCCGCGCCCCATTCTCGACGTCGCCCGTGACCTCGGTCTCCGCGACGACGAGGTGGAGCAGTACGGGCCCACCAAAGCCAAGGTGCTCCTGGAGGGGATTGAGCGCCTGGAGCGCGAGGCCGGGCAGGCCGGGCACCGCGGCAAGTACGTGGTGGTCACCGCGATCACCCCCACGCCGCTGGGCGAGGGCAAGACAACCACCACCGTGGGGCTTGCGCAGGGGCTCAACCGGATCGGCCACCGAGCCGCCGTGAGCATCCGCCAGCCGTCCCTGGGCCCGGTCTTCGGCATCAAGGGCGGCGCGGCCGGAGGCGGCTGGAGCCAGGTGATCCCGATGGAGGACTTCAACCTCCACCTGACCGGCGACAACCACGCCGTCGGGGCCGCCCACAACCTCGCCGCCGCCTTCCTCGACAACTCGATCGCTCACGGCAACCCACTCGGGATCGACCCGCTCTCGATCCTCTGGCCGCGGGTGGTGGACATCTCGGACCGGGCCATCCGCCATGCGGTGGTGGGCCTGGGCGGCCACGAGAATGGGTACCCGCGCGAGGCGGAGTGGCAGATCACGGTCGCCTCGGAGGTGATGGCGATCCTGGCGCTCGCCACCGATCTGCAGGACCTGCGGCGGCGCCTGGGGCGGATCATCCTGGCCAGCACGTTCGATGGCCGGCCGGTCACCACCGAGGACCTGGGCGTGGCCGGTTCCATGACCGTCCTGCTGCGCGACGCGATCAAGCCGAACCTGCTCCAGACCCTGGAGGGCGGTCCGGCCTTCGTGCACTGCGGCCCATTCGCCAACATCGCCCACGGCAACTCGAGCATCCTGGCCGACCGGCTGGCCCTGGCCACCTGCGACATCGTCTGCACCGAGGCCGGCTTCGGGGCCGACCTGGGCGCCGAGAAGTTCTTCGACATCAAGTGCCGGGCCTCGGGGCTCTGGCCCGACGCCGCGGTCATGGTCACCACCGTGCGCGCCCTCAAGATGCACGGCGGCGTGGGCCGCGTGGTCGCCGGGCGGCCGCTCGACCCGGCCCTGGCGGTCGAGAACGTGGAGGGGGTTCGCCGCGGCTGCGCCAACCTGGCGGCCCAGATCGAGGTGGTGCGCCTGTACAACGTGCCCGTGGTGGTGGCCATCAACAGCTACCCCACCGACACCGCCGCCGAGGTGGAGGCGATCCGCGAGGCGGCCATGGCGGCCGGCGCCCGTGGCGTGGCGGTAGCGGACCATTTCGCGCGGGGCGGCGCGGGTGCCGAGACACTGGCGCGCGAGGTCTGGGAGGCAGCCGCCGAAGGCGCCCCTGACTTCCACCTGCTCTACCCCGACGAGCTTCCCCTGCGCGAGAAGATCGAGACGATCGCCGTGCGGGTGTACGGCGCGTCCGGCGTGGACGAGCTGCCGGCGGCCACAAAGGCGCTCGACACCTATGAGGCCCTCGGCTTCGGCAACCTCCCGGTCTGCATGGCCAAGACACACCTGTCGCTGAGCCATGACCCAGCTCGGAAGGGCCGCCCGACCGGCTTCCGGGTCCCGATCCGGGAGGTGCGGCTCTCCGCCGGGGCAGGCTTCGTGACCCCGCTCCTGGGCGAGATGCGGACCATGCCGGGGTTGCCCTCGCACCCGGCCGGCGAGAAGATCGATATCGATGCGAACGGCGAGATCGTCGGGCTCTTTTAGCGCGGCGTCAGCAGGAGGGTGCCGGCGGGTCGGGCCCGCCCACACCGGGAGGCGATGATGGCAGATAGACCGGTCTCCGCCGCGGAACTGCGCGGCTTCCGCCTCTTCGCCGGGCAACCGGAGGGTGACCTGGCCGGGCTCGCGGCGGCCTCCCGCCACCGGTCTCTGGCCGACCGCGAGCTGCTGGCGATCCGGGGAGAGCGCTGCGCCACCATCTCACTGGTGGTGAGCGGCCGCGTGGGGCTCTCGGTGGAGCAGGACGGGCATTCAGTCCTGGTCATGACGCTGGGCCCGGGCGACATGCTCGGCTGGTCGGTCCTGCGCGAGGACCCCACCTCGCTGACGTCGTCCCGCGCCGTGGGGCCAACCGAGATCATCGAGATTCCCGCCGACCACCTCCTCGATGCGGCCACCGGGGGGACGCCCCTGGCCCGTACGCTGGTCCAGCGGCTGCTGGGCGCGGCCGCAGACGACCTGGAAGCCACGCGGGCACAACTGGTCCGCCTGGGCCGGGAAGGGCCGATCACCGCGGGCTGATCCCGGTTGCCCCGGGCCGTGCCCGGGCGGGGCCAGGCTGCTCGTCGCGAACCGATCCCCGGAGCGCGCTGATCCCCCCGTGCGCCCTTTCCGGAGGCGGCCCGCGCCTCCCGCCTCCCGCACCGATCCCCGGAGCGCGCTGATCCCCCCGTGCGCCCTTTCCGGAGGCGGCCCGC
>JBMFSS010000007.1:0-1879 GCA_049967415.1 Candidatus Limnocylindrales bacterium | reverse complement strand
ACCGATCCCCGGAGCGCGCTGATCCCCCCGTGCGCCCTTTCCGGAGGCGGCCCGCGCCTCCCGGGCCAGCGCTCGACTCCACGCGGGCCTCAGGCGCCGGCCAGGGTGCCCCTCACGGCCCGACCGGCCAGGGTGGCCCTCACAGCCCGATGCGACGCGCGCACACCAGCACGGCCGGCATTCAGGTACACCCGGAGCCGGTCGGGAGAACCGAGGCGTCCGCGACACGCAGACCCTGGATGAGACCGCCGGACGGGTCTCGGTTGCCGATATACTCTGTGTTTAACCGTCCCTGCCTGCTCGCTGCCGTGGCGGACGGCCGCCGCCAGAGGCCAGTCATGCTCGAGACCTCCACCACCGCGCCTGAGTTTGTGACCCTTGCGAGGCAGCACCTCTCCCCGGTCCTTGGCATCAAGGCAGAGCGGCCGATCATCCGGGGACAGGGTCACCGCTTGTACGACGCCGATGGACGCACCTACCTGGATTTCATCTGCGGAATCGCAACCAGCGTCCTCGGTCACGGACACCCCGCCGTGACTGAGGCGATCCACCGCCAGGTGGACACCCTGGTCCACATCAACGGGGCAGGGTTCGCCGAGCCCACCGCTCGCCTGGCCGCCGAGATCGCGGCCGCGCTCCCCGATCCACTCGACACGGTCTTCTTCTCAAACGCCGGAACCGAGGTGATCGAGGGCGCCATCAAGCTCGCCCGGCGCGTCACCGGCCGACCGGGCGTGGTCGCCTTCCGGGGCGGCTTCCACGGGCGGACCCTGGGCTCGGTTGCCCTGACCAGCACCAACCTGAACTACCGGTCGGGATATGAGCCGCTTCTGCCGTCCGTCTACCATGCGCCCTTCCCGGATGCGTACCGGATGGGCGGCGAGGAGGAGGCCAGCCGGCGAGCACTGGCTGCGCTGCGTGACCTGCTGACAAGCGAGATCCCGGGACGCTCGGTGGCCGCGCTGGTGCTGGAGGCGGAGCAGGGCGAAGGCGGCTACCGGCCTGCCCCGGCCAGCTTCCTGCGGGGTGTGCGCGAGATCTGCGACGAATACGGGATCCTCTGGGTGGCCGACGAGATCCAGTGCGGTTACGGACGAACCGGAACGATGTGGGGATTTGAGCACGGAGGGGTGGTTCCCGACGTGGTCTGTCTGGCCAAGGCGATCGCCAACGGGCTGCCGCTCTCGGCACTCGTGACCAGCCGCGACCTGCAGGAGCGTTGGGGCGTGGGCGCGCACGGGACGACCTTCGGGGGGAACCCGGTGTCGTGCGCGGCCGGGCTCGCGGTCCTGGAGACGATCCGGAAGGAAGGCCTGGTGGCGAACGCGGCGGCGAAGGGGGCCGAGCTGCGGGCCGGCCTGGAGCGACTGCAGTCCCGAGACGAGCGCATCGGCGACGTGCGCGGCTACGGGCTGATGCTCGGCGTGGAGTTTGTGACCGACCCGGCGTCGAAGGCGCCCGATGAGCCCCGCACGAGCCGGGTCATCTCGAAGGCGGCGGACCTCGGACTGCTCCTGCTCAACTGCGGCACCGACCACAACGTGGTCCGCTGGATCCCGCCGCTCAACGTGAGCAGCGCGGAGATCGTCGAAGCACTCGACATCTTCGGGCAGGCGGTGGCGGAGGCATAAGAGGCACCAGAGACACAAGGCGGCCACACAACGGCGTGCGGCCAGCCGGGGATTGCGCGGCGCAGACTCGCTCGCCCCAGCCGCTGCCCGCTCCAGCCCCCACACCAGGCACGCCAGCCGCGGCACGCTCGCCACTGTGTCCCAGCCGCTGCACGCCCGGCACTGCATCCCAGCCGCTGCACGTCCGCCACCACACGCGGCGCGCCAGCCGCGGCACGCCCTCCCATCCCAGCCCGTTTTCCGCTTAC
>JBMFSS010000006.1:0-103557 GCA_049967415.1 Candidatus Limnocylindrales bacterium | reverse complement strand
TGATTCCTCGTTTCAGCAGCTCGTCAGCGGCCAGCGGTCGGTGGATCGGGGTTAAGCGACGGCATGAGATGAGACCGGCTGTTCGCCTCGCGTTGCTGTTCGTCTCGGCGCTCGCGGTCGCTTGCGCCTCGTCGCCCTCCTCGTCTCCCTCTTCCCGGCCAGGCGTGCCGGCGATGCAGCCCGTGCCAGGCTCCTCGACGGTCGCCAGCGATGCCGCTTGGGGTATGGAGAAGGCCTGGGGCAACGTACCGATCCGCACCCTCCCGATCCGGCTGTCGCTCGGGCGCCACTTCGTGGCCGACCACGCTGGCACGTCGGACGGTGTCTGGCTCGTCGGCGTCGACCAGCCCGACGCCTTCCCCGCCACGCACGAGGCGAGCTACGCAGTCCTGTACAGCGTGGGCAAGCGAGAGATCCGGCGCATGGCTGAGCTCGACAGCCCCGCTAGCCAAATGCTCTGGGCGAGCGCGGACGATCGTTGGGTCGTGTGGTCGGAGGCGTCCGACACGCCCTCCTTCTTCGATTGGCGGATTTTCGCCTACGATCTGCGCACCGGATCCGTCCGACAGATCGCGCGCGCGGTACGCGCCGACGGTCACGCCGTACCTGGCCCATATCCCAATCCGTCGGTCAGCCACGGGATCGCGGCGTGGAGTCAGGCCATGACGGACGATGTCGCACCGGGGCACCTGTCCGACATCGCGGTACGCGAGTGTGATCTGTCCTCGGGATCGGTGCGCACGCTCGCAACTTCGGCCGGATGGCCGGTCATCTCGTGGCCGTGGACCGCGTGGTTGGTCTCTACCGGCAACGGCACCGGGTACGTGCAGGTCTCCAATCGGCAGACTGGGGAATCGCGCCGCATTGCCGCAACCCCGCCCATGCTAGCCCTGGGCGGTGCAACCCTCGCGTACCCGGACGCGCAATCGCTCTCGGTCTGGCTTCTCGACGATCTTGCGACCGGCACGGCACCGCGGATGATCGCGCGCGGCACCGACGTGACCGATCACCTGGAGTGGGTCACGCTCAACGCGCGAATCGTGGCGTGGTCACAGAGCTTGGCAACGCAGGTTTACGATCGGGCGGAACAGCACCTCGTGACGTTGCCCGTCACCCGCGGGCGCAGCGCCGTGTACGTCTGTGGACCGCTCGTGGTGTGGGAGGACAACGACGCGTCCACGCCAGCGTACCGTGGCTGGGCCGATCGGGAGCTGATCATCGACAGCTCCCGGTTGCCTGTCCACCCTTAGCTCTACTCCACCGATCGCCGAGGGCTGACGGGCTGCGCCGACACCGAATCACGTCCGGCTCCTCAATCGGGTCAGCCGGGAGCTCCTTGCCCGTGCCTGGGCAGCCAGGCCGGACCCGGCGTCGAGCCGCTCACCATCGGTCTCGACTCCACCATCTGCGAGACCTATGGTCGAGCGAAGGAGGGCGGCCGGGACTTCGCCTGCACCGGGTTGCGCTGCTATCAACCGCTCCTCGCGGTGGCCGCTCTTCGTGGTGGCCATCTGCCCAATGCACCGACACCGGGGACTGGACCGGGGTCCGTGTGCCGTTGCGTGATTTCCCGCCATGGCGATGCGGGCTTCCCCGACTCGCATCCTCCTGTCCGCGGTGGCAGCGTGGACGCAGGACCTGTCGGGCGTGGTGGACGGAGCCGCGCACGGTCTTCGCCCCAACACGCTTCGACTGGGGGCGATCGCAACCTGTGGCCGAAGGAGGGAACCGATGGGATCGCATCGCGCGAGACGACGGGTGTGGGTGGGCACGGTTGCCTGCAGCCTGCTCGCTGCCATCGCCTGGTCGGGATCAGCTGCGGCTCCCATCGCCCGCGCTGACGACCAGATCGGGTCGTCGGCGCTGAACGTGCACGGTACGGACTTCGTTCCGCTCACCAAGGAAGAGCTGCGGATCGTCGCGCTCAAGGAGGAAGCGGCACGGCGCGAAGCGGCCTCCCTCAAGGGCGCCGGAGGCGGAGGCGTCGCACCCGCAACGTGCCCGTTGACCGTGGTGAACGGCGGCACGCCAGCCACCGCGTGCCCCCCGTACTGGGGATATCTCAGCACCACCCCGCGGCAGCAGCAGAAGTCGTACTACTGTGGCCCAACGGCGGTCCAGGTCGTCTCGAACTACGTCTGGGGTGTCGTCGACAAGTACACCCAGCAGTACGTCAGCACGACGTGGACCAACACGGACAACGACGGGCAGACCTACGTCTGGCGCGTTCGCTACGGGTTGAACGCCGCGTCAGCCGGTCATCTGCCCGCGAACTTCGTCTACGCCGAATACCAGCCCACGAGCCCGTCTGATTGGCACAACAAGCTCCGGACGGACGTGGGCACCTATGCCATGCCCCAGGTGGTGGGCGTCGCGCCGCACGATCAAGACGCAAAGTACTGGCTCGGCAGCTGGCCGACGCCGCACACCACCGGCCACTACATCGTCCTGACGGGCTGGAACGGCGTCTGGGACGGTACAGAGAGCCCGACGGTGAACTACGACGACGGCTCGGGCGGATATGGTGGGAGCACCGGCGCCTTCTCCGACCCGGCCACGACGATCTGGTACACGATCACCAAGTCCAACCCATACCACGCAGCAGATTGGATCATCTGGTAGTGGGTCGCTCCACCGGCAGGACAGCGGCGCTCATCATCGCCTGCGCCCTCATCGTCGCCTGCTCGGACAGCAGCGCCCTCGAGCGCCGGACTTCACCGACGCCCGGCGCGTCGGCCCTGGCGCCACGATCGCCGCGCACCGTCGCGTCGCTCGATCCGTTGGCGGACCTCGCCCACGGACCCTTCCCGACCGGCTGCGTCGATCAGAGATACACGACACCGCTCCTCGATGCGAAGACCGACGGTCGCCGGCTCATCTGGTCGTCTGGCGCCCACGAAGCGGCCCCTGACACGGCGCCCGACCTCGTCGTTTGGGAGCCCGGCAGTGCTGCCGCCCCGCAGGTCGTCTTCAGCAACCCCAACCGCGACTCGAATGTCTTCAACTTCGTCGGCAACGGCGGCAGCATCGCCTTCGTCGAGCAGAACCCCCGCCGTTACGGCGAGGCCGGGTGGCGGCTCTGGCTGCTGCGCGCCGAGCATCCGACACCGCTCGCGATCGACGCCAGCGAGGAGGTGGTCGGCACCCCGCCGCCACCGCTCCCGTTCCCCACGCTGAATGGCAGCGACCTGGTGTGGAGCACGGTCCACAGGGTGGCTGGCAGGCTGCGCTATGAGCTCCTCGACTACTCGATCGTGACGGGCAGGCGTCGCGTGCTCGCATCCGCCAGTGTGACCGCCACGGAGTACTGGTTCCCCTCGCTCGCCGCCGACGGGGCGCTCGTCTACGGCACGGTCGAGCACCACGCGGCACGTCTTGCGTTCCACGTCTACCTCACGAACCTCGCCGGTGCCCGCCCCACCCGGCTCGATCCGTCGGGCGAGGTCGCTGCGCCCGCCTTCAACGGCTCGGTTGTACTCTGGAAGCGCATCGCGCAGAACGTCTTCGAGCCCGGAAACCTCGAGCGCTACGACCTGGCGACCCGGTCGGTGACGCCGATCTGGTTCGGTCGCCAGCTCGGCGTGAACTACCCGTCCGTGGGGGACCGCTACGGAGCGGTCTGGGGCAACGACGCAACGGACTTCGAGATCGTCGATCTTGCCCGCGCCCAGCCGGTCCTCGTCCAGCGCTGGAGCGAAACGTATCCGTACGGGGTCGTTCGCCCGCAGATCGCCGGGGATCTGATGGCCTATCTCGTCGGCCCCGACGATCCCAGAGGCCACCTCTGGCTCTGCTGGGCCCGTCTGCCAGGTTGACCCGGATGGCGAGTGGGATCTCGAGCGCAGTCGCAACCGGAGGACGGGCCTCGCGCGGGGACGTCTCCCGTCCCGCCGCCCCTCTGGCCTGCGCTACCATAGGCGCTCGAGGAGGGCCGCTCGCGTCGCTCCATCTGTGTGCCGTAGAGCCACCCCATCAGCCCATCGATTGCAGCAGGAGGTCCCGTGGCCAAGGAGGGGTTCGTCACCGCCATCACGCGTCAATCGGAGGACTTCCCGGCTTGGTACAACGATGTCGTCCTGAAGGCCGAGCTGGCGTCCTATTCCCCGGTGCGCGGCTGCATGGTGATCCGCCCCTACGGCTACGCGATCTGGGAGTCGATGCGCGACGAGCTGGACCGCCACATCAAGGCGACCGGCCACAGCAACGTGTACTTCCCGCTCTTCGTCCCCCGCTCGCTCCTCGAGAAGGAGGCCGATCACGTCGAGGGCTTCAACCCGCAGGTCGCGTGGGTGACCCATGCGGGCGGCAAGGAGCTCGACGAATGGCTGGCGATCCGCCCCACCAGCGAGGCGATCATCGCCGAGACGATCAAGGACTGGATCCAGTCCTACCGCGACCTCCCGCTCCTCATGAACCTCTGGAACAACGTGGTGCGCTGGGAGCTGCGCACGCGCCTGTTTCTCCGGACCAGCGAGTTCCTCTGGCAGGAGGCGCACACGTTCCATGCCACCGAGCAGGAGGCGCGGGAGGAGGTCGACCTTGGCCTGGAGATCTATCGGAAGGTCGCGGAAGAATGGCTCGCGATCCCGGTGATCAGCGGGCGCAAGAGTGAGGGCGAGAAGTTCCCGGGCGCCGTCTACACCTACTCGATCGAGGCGATGATGCGCGACCGGAAGGCGCTCCAGGCGGGCACCAGCCACTACCTCGGGTCGAACTTCGCGCAGGCCGCCGGCATCACGTTCCTCGACCGCGACAACCAGCGTCGACACCCCCACGGGACGTCGTGGGGCTTCAGCACGCGCATGGTCGGCGCGGCGGTGATGGCGCACGGCGACGACAGTGGCCTGGTGCTGCCGCCGCGAGTCGCGCCGGTCCAAGTGGTGGTGGTGCCGATCTTCCGTTCGGAGGCTGACCGTGTGGCCGTGGCGGACGCGATCGAGCGCTTCGAGCTGGCGCTTCGCTCGACGCCCGAAGGGCGCGAGGTCCGGCTGGAGGTCGACTGGCGGGAGGAGTCCCCCGGCTTCAAGTTCAACCACTGGGAGCTGCGCGGCGTGCCGTTCCGGATCGAGGTCGGGCCGCGCGACGTGGCGGCAGGACAAGGGACGCTCGTCCGGCGGGTCGACCGCTCCAAGGAGGCGGTTCCGCTCGACCGGCTGGCTGCGGAGCTGCCGCTCCGGCTGACCGGCTACCAGCAGGAGCTCTTCCAGCGGGCGCTCGATTTCCGGGAGGCGAATACCCACTACGTGGACGATTACGCGGCGTTCAGGCGCGTCAACGAGGAGGAGGGTGGCTTCCTCTGGGCGCACTGGTGCGGATCGCCGGCGTGCGAGGCGCGGGTGAACCAGGAGACCGGCGCGACCATCCGGAACATCCCGTTCGACTCACCGGCGGAGGCGGGCCGCTGCATCGTGGACGGGCGACCTTCGGACCGACGCGTGGTCTTCGCCCGGGCTTACTGAGCGGAACAACGGCCGGCGTTTGCGCCGGCGGCGTGCCTCGCTGGCCAGGGCGGTGGTGCGCGGATGCCAGCCGGATGGCCGGGGCTGGGCTCGTCAGCCGCTCACGCCGCTCGCGCTCCCATCGAAGACCTCCCGAGCCGTACGCGGTGCGTGGCCTGCGCGCCCCGAGCCGTATGCGGCGCATGGGCTATGCGGCGACATCAGCACGCCAGAGCAGACCGGGAACCCGTGTCCCGTGGCCTGGGGCCGGGATGCCCTGCACGGCGTCCGCACCCTCCTGCCGATTGTTCCGCACGGCTTCGGCGGTGGCGTGGTGCCGCAGTTTGTGGCGGCCCCGCGTCCGGCACTTCAGGAGTTCGTGGCGGTACCGAGCGGGGCCCTTGAGGCAGGCAGTGTCGGCGGACACGCCGGACAGGAGTGGCTGGACGCGGGGCGGGGCCGCGCAGAGCGCCCATGTGCGGAAGACGGACCCGCCGCCAGGTTCCTTTGCTGGCGCACCTGGGCGCTCGACGCTGTCGAACGCCAGGCGTTCGGTATCGCCGGCGCCATTGCCGAAACCCGCTGTCGCACACCACGCGTGCCCTATCGCCGGCGCCATTGCCGAAACCCGCTGTCGCACACCACCGGGACCTTACGTGGGGCGGCCGGCCACGAAGGAGGTGGGCCAGAGTGCATCGCGTCGCCGAACTCGGGGCTCCACGCACGAATCCCGACTCCGGGCCACTGCCTCGCTCCAGGATGGCGTGCCCTGTGGCGTCTTGCTGCGTGCTGGTGCCACGTAGCGCTCCCTGGGCGTGCGATAGCGGAAGGCGTGCCCCGTGTCCCGGTGGCCCCGTGCGCCGGTGGTTTCGTGCCCCGCGTCCCGGTGGCCCCGTGCGCCGGTGGTTTCGTGCCCCGCGTCCCGGTGGCCCGGTGGTTTCGTGCCCCGTGCGCCGGTGGTCCCGTGGCCGGGTGCCGGCGAGGTGCAGGCTCTGCGGGGCGGCAGCGGAGAGACCAGCGGCCTGCGCAGGCTTGAGCCCGCGTGCATCGGGGTCCTAATCTGACGCTGCAAACCCCGGAGACCCCAGCAAGGTGCGCGCGGCCCCAGCTGGCTGCCGGCGGCCCCCGGTGGCTGCCCGCGGCCTCAGCCCGCGGCCTCAGCAAGCTCCGGCCGCGCGCGACGCCCGCGCGCGACGCCCGCGCGCAAGGCCCCCGCGCGCAGCGCCCCCCACGCAACGCCCCCCGCGCGACGCCCGCGCCCAAAACGGCCGCGCGCGGTGAGAATCGGCCGCGCGTTGGAGATGGACGCGGCCTGGCCGGCTACCGGTGCCCGCCGGGTTCCTGGCAGTGAGCGGCGACAGGTGTGCGGGGTCTCAGGGCCCCGGTGATATACTCGGCAGGACTGAACGCCGGCCGCTGCTCTGACGTGGGTGCCCCCCACGTTTTCTTGTGAGTGGAGGCCGACCCGAGACGAGAGGAGGCGCAATGTGAGCCGTGACTTCATCGGCGCGCTCCTGCAGCTGAACGCCGAGAAGGGCGTCCCGCGTGAGCAGCTCGTCCGGACCGTGGAAGAGGCCATCCAGGCAGCGTATCGGCGGGTTGCACCGGGAAACGAGAACGTCTACGTCGAGATCGACCCGGAAAGCGGCCACATCCGTGTCTACCGCGCGATGATCGCGGTCGAAGAGGTGGAGGATCCCCTCACGGAGTTCAGCCTCGAGGAAGCGCGGCGTCTCCGCCCGGATGCGCAGCCGGGCGACATCCTGGAAACCGAGCAGCTGGACGCGGCTGCTTTCGGGAGGATCCACGCCCAGACCGCCAAACAGCTGGTCCTGCAGCGGCTCCGCGAGGCCGAGCGCGAGGTGGTCTTTGGCCAGTATGCGCAGCGCGAGGCCGAGATCATCACCGGAACCGTCAACCGCGTGGAGCCACGCGGCATCATCCTAGACATGGGCAAGGGCGTGGAGGCAGTGCTCGCCACCACCGAGCAGTCGCCCACCGAGAGTTATCGGATCGGGCAGCACGTGAAGGCCTACGTGCTCGAGGTGCGTCGCACCACGCGGGGCCCGCAGGTCTATGTGAGCCGCACCCACAAAGGGTTCCTCCGGCGGCTCTTTGAGCTTGAGGTGCCGGAGATCCACAACGGGACTGTGGAGATCAAGGCGATCGCCCGCGAGGCCGGGAGCCGTTCCAAGGTCGCGGTGGCCAGCCGCCAGGAAGGGTTGGACCCGGTGGGCGCAACGGTTGGGCAGCGCGGCGGTCGCGTGCAGGCGGTCGTGGCGGAGCTGAACGGCGAGAAGGTCGATGTGATCCCGTGGGCCGAGGACCCCGCGCAGTTCGTGGCCAACGCGCTCAGCCCGGCCCAGGTCGTGGGCGTCTCCATCGACGAGGCGGCACGGATAGCGACGGTGATGGTCCCCGAGCGGATGCTGTCCCTGGCGATCGGCCGGGAGGGTCAGAACGCGCGGCTGGCAGCCAAGCTGACCGGCTGGCGCATCGACATCCGCAGCGATCAGCCGCGCCCCGAGGAGCTCAACGTCCCGCATCCCGATGTCGAGGCGCCCGGTCACCACTCCGGCGAGGCGGCCGCGGCGGGCCCGGCCGGCAGCGCGGAACACCAGGACGAGTCTCATGCAACCCCAGCAGCGACGGCCGAGGCGGCGCGCGTGCGCGTCGACCCTGCGGCCGATTCTGCTCGCGTCCCCTCGGCGGCGGCCTCCGAGGCAGCACCCACGAGCGGCGATGCCACGCCCGACCCTGCCCCTCTTGCCCCAGCGGCGGACCCCGAGGCTGTGAACGCGGGCGATGCCGCCCCTGGCGAGCCCGTGGTGGCTGCCAAGGCCAGGCGGCCGCGAGCGCACCGCATCGAGGAGGTGGCGCCATAGCTGCCGGTGGCCTGCGTCCGCGTCGTCTGCCGGCCCGCACCTGTGTCGCCTGCCGCACCGAGCGGACGAAGCGGGAGCTGATCCGGGTGGTGCGTACCCCCGGGGGCGACGTGATGATCGACCCAACCGGACGCCTGCCCGGCCGAGGTGCGTACGTGTGTGCGCTGGGCACGTGTGCCGCCGAGGCGGTGCGCCGGCATGCGCTGGAACGCGCCCTTGGCGTTCCCATTCCCGAATCCCTCCGCGACCGGCTCTCGGCCGGCGCGCTCGACTGACCGAGGAGGCACCCGTGGCACGAAGCCGCAGCGGCACCCGCGGACGCCGCGGGCCCCGAAAGCCCCCGCGCCGTCCTGACCAGGCCAACGGATCGACCGTCCAGGTCGCCGAGCCCAGCGAGCGCGGGGCAATTGAAATCCCGGCGACCGTTTCGGTCCAGGACCTGGCCGGCCTGCTGGGCGTCAACCCCGCGGACGTGATCCGGGAGCTCATCAAGAGCGGCATCTTCGCGACCATCAACCAGACCATCGACCGTGACACAGCGAGCCTGGTCGCGGAGGACTTGGGCTATGAGGTGGCCGAGACGGCTGCCGCGGCGGGCGCCGCCGAAGAAGCCACCGAGGCCCAGCCCGCAGCTGCGGCCAAGGAGACGCTCTGGGAAGAGGACGACCCCAGCAAGCTCGTGCACCGTGCGCCGATCGTGACGGTCATGGGCCACGTGGACCACGGCAAGACCAGCCTCCTCGACGCCATCCGCGCCACGAGCGTGGCCGCCGGAGAGCGCGGCGGGATCACCCAGCACATCGGTGCGAGCGAGGTGGTCAAGGACGGCAAGCGGATCGTTTTCCTCGACACGCCGGGCCACGAGGCGTTCACGGCGATGCGGGCCCGCGGGGCCAGGGTGACCGACATCGCGATCCTGGTGGTGGCCGCGGACGATGGTGTGATGCCCCAGACGGTCGAAGCGATCGACCACGCGCGGGCCGCCCGGGTGCCGATCATCGTCGCGCTGAACAAGATCGACAAGCCGGACGCCAACCCGGAGCGGGTCAAGCAGGAACTCTCGGAGCACGGCGTGCTGATCGAGGAGTACGGCGGCGACACCCCTCTGGTGCCCGTGAGCGCCAAACTCCGCACGGGCATCGAAGCACTGCTGGAGATGATCCTGCTGGTGGCGGACCTGCAGGAGCTCAAGGCCAATCCGAAGCGGCCGGCCGTTGGCACGGTGGTGGAGGCGGAGCTGGACAAGGGGCGGGGCCCGGTGGCCACGGTCTTGATTCAGACCGGGACCCTGAAGGTGGGGGACACGGTCGTGGTGGGCTCCACCTTCGGTCGCGTGCGGGCCATGGAGAACAGTACCGGCGCCCGAGTCTCCAAGGCGGGCCCCGCATCGGCAGTGGTGCTGCTCGGGCTCTCCGAGGTCCCGGCCGCGGGCGACATCCTGCAGGCCGTGGCCGACGAGAAGGCCGCGCGGGCGATCGTGGACGAGCGTCGCGTGCAGGCTGGCGCGAAGGCCGAAGGCGGTGCCCGGGCGACCCTCGAGGACCTGTACCGTCAGATCCAGGCCGGCCAGACGCGGGAACTGCGGATCGTGATCAAGGCCGACGTGCAGGGCTCGCTGGGTGCCATCACGCACGCGCTCGAGCAGGTGTCCACCGATGAGGTCCGGATCAACGTGATCCATGAGGGCACCGGCGACGTCACCGACAACGACATCCTTCTCGCGTCCGCGTCGGACGCCATTGTGGTCGGCTTCAACACGAAACTGGACCCGCAGGCCCGCCGGACCGCCGAAGCCGAGGGCGTGGACGTTCGGATCTACGACATCATCTACAAGCTGACCGACGACATTGAGGCCGCCCTCAAGGGCATGCTCGAGCCGGAAGTGGTGGAGGTCGTCGAGGGCCGGGCAGAAGTGCGCCAGGTGTTCAGGGTGGGACGCGGCGGCCAGGTGGTGGCCGGTTGCTACGTGACCGACGGGCGCATCGTGCGCGGCGGGGCGCGGGTCTATCGCAGCGGCCGGGTGGTCGCGACCGATCGGATCGAGTCGCTGCGGCGCTTTCGCGATGACGTGCGCGAGGTGGCGGCCGGCTTCGAGTGTGGAATCGGGCTGGCAGCTCACCACGACCTGCTGGAGGGGGACGTGATCGAGTGCTTCACCCAGCAGACCGTGTCACGGGCGGCCAGCGCCTGATCCGGCAGCGGCAGCCGCGCAGCGCGGAGGGGGCGCCATGACCGATCGCACGGCACGCCTGGACCGGCTCCTCCAGGAGGAGATCAGTCGGATCCTGGCGCGCGAGCTCCATGACCCGCGGATCGGGTTCGCGACGATCACCCGGGTGGAGACATCGCCCGACCTGCATCATGCCCGGGTCTGGGTCTCCCTGGTGGGCCAGCCGGACGAACGCCGCGACGCCTTCCGCGCCCTGGGCCGCGCGATGCCGTTTGTGCGGCACGAGCTCGGGGCGCTCCGGCTCCGCCGGATCCCGGAGCTGCACCTCGAGCTGGACGACAGCGTGGAGCGCGGCACGCGCGTGCTCCGGATCCTGGACGATCTGGAGGCGGGCCGCGAACCGGAGCCCGCGACGCCGGGCGAGACGCTGCCTTCGCCGGGTCCGGCGCGCAGCCTGACGGATGAGCAGGAAGCGGCCGCGCGGCCTGCCACGTCAACCGGGCCCAGGGCGGCCGGCGGTCCCGCACGCGCGCGAAATCCGCGGGCGCGGGGGACGCGCGCGGGTGGATCGTCGCGGGCCCGCGGGGGACCCGGACGAGGACCTCGCGGATGACGCCGGGCTCCGTGGATCCGTCCCTGCGCGGCACCGCCGGCCTCTCGTCGCTCGCCGCAGATGACCTGGCCGCCGTGCCGGCCGCGGTCGTGGAGTCGCTCCGCTCAGCGCGCCGTGTCCTCACGATCTGCCACGAGAACCCAGAAGCGGATGCCCTGGGCTCGGCGCTGGCCCTGGCGCTGGCCCTGGAGCGCTCCGGGGCGCAGGCCACGCCCGTCTGCGCGGACCCCGTGCCCGAGCTGTACGACTTCATGCTCTCCATCGAGCGGTTCCGGACCGAGCCCGACCCAGCCGTCGACTACGACCTGATCGTGGTGCTCGACTGTGGCGAGCTGGCCCGGATTGGCCCGGTGCTGGAGCGCAACCGGGAGCTCTTCGACCGGCTGCCGATCGTGAACATCGATCACCACAAGTCGAACCCCCGGTTCGGTGCCGTCAACTGGGTGGATCCGGGGGCAGCGGCCACGTGCGAGCTGGTGACCTTGCTGTTGCCGGCGCTTGGCGTGCCGCTCGGCACGGACCCGGCGATTGCGGGAGCGCTGATGGCCGGCCTGGTGATGGACACGGCCACCTTCCAGCATCCGAACGCCACGCCCCGGACGCTCCGCGTGGCCGCCGAGCTGGTCGGCGCCGGCGCCCCTCTGTCGGCGATTTCCCGCCTCCTGTATCGCACCAAGCCGGACGCGCAGCTGAAGCTCTTCGGCCGGGTCCTGGAGCGGCTGCAGTCGGAACTGGAAGGACGGCTCGTCTGGTCCACCCTCACGCAGGGGGATCTGGCGGCCACCGGGGGAGTGCCGGCGTACTCGGAAGGGATCATCGACCTGCTGGCCCAGGCCAAGTCGGGGCAGATCGTGCTGCTGCTCAAGGAACACGGCGCCGAGACACGGGTGAGCATCCGCACCCCCGACGGCGGGCCCGACGCCACGGTCCTGGCGGCCCGCTGGGGCGGGGGCGGCCACGCGCGCGCTTCCGGCGCCACCGTGCCCCAGCCGCTGGAGGCCGCCATTCCGGTCGTCCTGGCCGCGGCGCGGGAGATGTTGCAGGCGGCGAGGTCGGCGGCGTGACAGCAACGGCGCTGACCGGGATCGTGGTGGTTGCGAAACCGGCCGGCCCCACCTCGCACGATGTGGTGGCCCTCGTCAGGCGCCTCTCGGGTGCGCGGCGCGTGGGACACGGCGGAACGCTCGACCCGTTCGCGTCCGGCGTCCTCCCGGTCTTCATCGGCAGCGCCACCCGCATGGTTGAGTACCACCTCCGGGACGAGAAGGCGTACCGGGCGGTTGCGTGTTTCGGCGCGCGGTCCACGACCGACGACATCGACGGGGAGCGCACGCCGGGCGAGGCCCCGCCGCCCACCCGTTCGGCAGTTGAGGCCGTGCTGCCCGCCTTCGTGGGGCACCTGGTGCAGCGTCCCCCAGCCTTCTCGGCCGTCAAGATCGGCGGGCGACGGGCGTACGAGCTGGCGCGCCGGGGCGAACGGCCCGAGCTGCGCGACCGGGAGGTCGAGATCCACGAACTGGCGCTGCGCGCCTGGGACGACCTGGATCCGGCGCGGCCCTGTGCGACGCTCGAAGTGCGCTGCTCGGCCGGAACCTACGTCCGCGCCCTGGCCCGGGACCTGGGCGAGCGGTTGGGATGCGGCGCGTATCTGGGCTCGCTCGAACGGACCGCCAGTGGCCCGTTCCGCATCGAGGACGCGATGACGCTCGACGAGCTCCGGCAGTTGCTCTTGGGGGGATCGCTCGAGCGGCATCTTCTGCCGCCGGACGCCGGCCTCGATGCGTACCCGCGGGTCACGCTCGAAGCGGATGAGATCCAGGCGCTGGCCCGGGGCCAGGTGGTGCGTCCCCGGAGCGGCGGGGACCTGGAGCCGGGCCCGGATGGCCTGGTCCGTGTCGTGGCCGATGGCCGGGGGCTGGTCGCGATGGCCCACCTGCGCGACCGGCGGCTGTACCCCGACAAGGTGCTGGTCGGGGCTGCAGGCTGACCGCGAGGCCGAAGGTCGTGATGCAGGTCTACCCCGATGTCGATGCGCTTCCGGCGGGGGCACACCTGGCCGTCACCGTGGGCGTCTTTGATGGCATGCACCGGGGGCACCTGCGGCTGCTCCGGGGCCTGGTCCGGTCGGCGCGGCAGTGGCGGGCCGAACCAACCGTGATCACGTTTGAGCCCCACCCGGACGCCGTCCTGCACGGAGCGCCGCCAGCGTTGCTGTGCGATCCGGCGGAGCGCCTGGCGCGCATTGCGGAGACCGGCGTGCGGCACACCGTGTTGCAGCGCTTCGACGTGGCGTTCGCGGAGCAGACGCCGGAGGTGTTCGTGGCCCGCCTGGCGGCGGGGCGCATCCTGGCGGGCCTGGTGATGAGCCCGGACTCGGCTCTCGGCCGTGGGCGGGCCGGGACGCCGGATCGGCTCCGGGCGCTGGGCGCGGAGCGGGGATTCGCGGTGGAGGTTGTGGGCGCGCTCCAGATCGGCGGGCGTCCGGTGTCGGCGAGCCGGATCCGCGCGGCGCTGGCGGCCGGCCGCCTGGCCGAGGCGCGCCGCATGCTGGGCCGTGACCCCTCGGTCACCGGGCGCGTGGTGCGGGGCGACGCACGGGGGCGCGCACTCGGGTTCCCGACCGCCAATCTGGCCTTTGACGCGCAGGTCGCCCTGCCGGCGGATGGCATCTACGCGGTGGAGGTGGGCTGGGGCGGCGCCGATCCCCTGCACCCGGAGCGGGTGGTCGGCGGCGTGGTCTCGCTGGGCGTGCGGCCCACGTTCACAGCGGGGGCGCGGACCCTGGAGGCCCACCTCTTCGAGGTGGATGACGACCTCTACGGGGAATGGCTGCGCGTGGCGTTCGTACGGCGGCAGCGTTCCGAGCGCCGCTTCCGATCACCGGCAGCGCTGATCGCGCAGATGGAGCGCGACGCGGCCAGGGCCCGCGCGATCCTGGCCGCGCGACGGTCTGGGCCGGGAGGGCGCGTGACGGACGGGACGGAGCGAGCGTGACGCCGGACGTGGGCCCGAAGGAGGCGCGCCTGGGGCCCGATGGGCGAGTCACCACGGGAGCGGACCCAATCCCCCAAGGCCCTGCGGTGGTCCCGGGACGGCCCACCGCAGCCGGTCGGCCGGCGCGCGTCGTGCGCGAACGAATCGACCCGCGGCTGACCGGCGCGCTCTTCGCGAACTACCGGACGCCCGTCGACGCGGTGCTCGAGCTGGTGGACAACGCGGTGGACTCGCGGGTCCCTGGTCGTCCGCTCGAACTGGACTTGGCGTTGCGGCCGGGTGCCATCACCCTGACTGTGGTGGGTGGCGAAGGGATGGGGCCGCGCGACCTCGAGCGGGAGTACCTCCGCTGGGGCGGGTCGGGCAAGCGGGCGGGTGAACGGATCGGCCGGTACGGCCAGGGGGGGAAAGCCGCCATCGGCCACCTTGGCGCTCGCTTCGCAATCCTGGCCGGCAAGGCCGGCGAGGGACGGGCGTTCGGATTCGCGGATGACCAGTACCGGGATCGCAGCCGCCTCCGCTCCTACGAGTTGCAGGAACGGCCCAAGCCGGTGGATGCGGACCTCGGTTACGTGCGGATCGAGATCGGGGCCGTGGACCGGGCGCCCGATCCACGGCGGCTCCGCGTTCGGTTGGCCGAGGTCTATCGGCCGCTCCTGGAGTCGGGCGAGGTGCACTTCCGCGTGGACCGGGCGCCGGTGGCCCCCGTGGCCTGGCAGCTGGACGAGCGCCACGAGGTCGCCGTCCGGGCCGGTGGGCGGCTTGTGCGCGGCTGGTATGGGCTGCTGCCGGATCCGCCACCGCCGGGGGTCGAGCCGGGGGTGCGCCTCTATCACCTCGGCCGGCTGATCGGGGCGCCGGAATGGTTCGGGCACGCGGGTCCCGCCTCGCACCCGGCGCTGAACCGGCTGGTGGGCGAGATCGAGCTGCCGCACGTCCCGGTGACCATGAACAAGAGCGACGCTGACCGCGGCAGCGTCGAATGGGCGGCGGTCGAAGAGCGGATGCACCGGCTCCTGGCCCCAACCGTCCGGCGGCTGGCCCGGGAGTCGGGAACGGTGGCCAGCCCGCAGGCGGTCCGCACCGCCGACCAGGTCCGCCGCATCGTGGCCCGGGCCCTTCGCCTCCTCGACTCGGGCAGGCTGTTCGAGAGCGAGGAGGGGACGCTGGGGACGCCCGGCGACGGGCAGCTGCGCCTGGACGAGGCTCTCCGCCGGCCGGAGCCGGAGGGGGCCGGCGACCAGGGGCCGATGGCGGAGTCCATCCCCGTGCCGCCGGCCGGAAGCGGCGCATCGGAGGAGGTGCAGTCGGGACCGCCGGCACCGCCCGGGGAGAGTCGGCCCGCCCCTCGGACGTCAGCGTCGGGTGGTGGCGCGCGGGGTCGTGCGATCGGCGAGGTCGTGATCCGGGCGCTCGATCCACGCATGCGCAGCGCGATGGTGGTGGAGGATGGCGTGCGGCGGGTGGTGATCAACTCCCGCTACCCGTTGTACGAGGTGCGCAAGGGTGATCTCTGGTATCAGCTCGAGACGGCGCTGCGCGAGGTCTGCGCCACGATCCCGGAGGCCACCGTGCCGGAGTTCGAGCGGCGCGTGAACGAGCTGATGCTGGTCTCGCTTTCGCTGGCCGCGCGTCGGCGCCGTTCCAGACGGGCCGCGCGACCGAGGAGCGCGCCGCTGCCCTTCTGACAGCTGCCACGCGGCTTCCGGCGGGCGCGCGCGGGCAGCTAGACTGGTTCGAGAAGCGTGGATTTCGGGGAGATATGAAGGGCGGCAGTAGGTTGGCCCAGTTTCGCGACCCGGGGCCTGGCTCCAGGACGAACACAATCGGACATCCGGTCGAACGCATGCTCAATGCAAGTGCGCGCGACATTCTCGACGCGCTCGAGAACGGCTTTCGCGCCCGGGCAGACCTGAAGGGGAAGCTCGCCGAGCTCTTCATGAGCCGGCATCTTGATGAGCTGCAACGCTCGGGTTGGCTGGATCGCTACGAGTGGTTCGATGCGGACGGTGTTCCCGACTTCAAGCTGTTCCTGACGGACAGGCGCTTGCTGACCCTCGAGGTGAAGAACGTCCGCTCTGGCTCCGGAACGCTACGGGTTGAGTCCCAGAAGACGCGAGCAAGCCGTGGGGATCCGATGAGCCGGTACTACCGCACGGATCACTTCGATATCCTCGCGGCCTGCCTCTACAACCGGACAGGGCGCTGGGAGTACGTGTTCGCGCGAACGGCCGATCTGTTGCGTCTCGATACCGACCCTCGATATCTGGCCACGATGCAGCCTGTGCCTCGTCCGGTCGCACCTCCGTGGCACCCGTCGTTGGTTGAGGTCGTCTGAGGAGGCCATGCAGGCGAGCCGACTGGATCCCACTGAGAGTCTCCCCCAGCCGGGCCTGGCTGGCAGTGCGACCAGGCTGTTGCCAGGCCGGGTTCCAGCCTACCGGACGCGCAACGGTGCCGCGTACGTGGGCGACGCGCTGGAACTTCTGCGCTCCATGCCCAAAGACTCCGTGAATCTGGTGGTGACATCCCCGCCGTACGCGCTCGAATTCAAGAAGGAATACGGCAACGAGCCTCAGGACCGCTACGTGCAGTGGTTCCTCCCTTTTGGGCGCGAGGTGCTGCGCGTGCTGCGCCCAGACGGCTCATTCGTGATCAACGTCGGCGGCGCATGGCGGCGAGGGCACCCCGTTCGATCTCTCTATCACTTCGAGCTGCTGCTGGAACTGGTCAGGAACGTCGGGTTTTTCCTGGCGCAGGAGGTTTACTGGTACAACCCGGCCAAGATGCCCACCCCTGCGGAATGGGTGAACGTCCAGCGAATCCGCGTCAAGGATTCGGTGGAACCGTGCTGGTGGTTGAGCAAAACGGAACGGCCCAAGGCGCAGAACCGCAATGTCTTGGTGCCGTATTCAACTGACATGGTCCGTCTCATTGCACGCGGGTTCCGTGCCAAGCGGCGACCGAGTGGCCACCTGGCCAAGGCAACGTGGGCTCATGACCAGGGAGGCGCGATTCCTGGGAACGCCCTGATCTTCGGAAACAACGACTCCAACGGCCGGTACATCTCGCTGCTTACGGAACGGGGCCTCAAAGTGCATCCGGCCCGGTTCCCGGTGCAGCTTCCGGAGTGGTTCATCCGCCTGCTGACCGACCCGGGGGATGTCGTCGTCGACATCTTCGGCGGATCGATGACAACCGGCTGGGCGGCGGAGCGGCTGGGCCGGGCTTGGCTGGGGTTCGAGCTGTCAGAGGAGTACGTCGCGGCGTCTCGTCTGAGGTTCTTCGACGAACAAGGGAACCTGCTCGGTGCCGATGTGCTGGGTGGCGGGCTTGGCTGAGGTGGGCCGGGGGGCGGGCGCGGGCGGAACGAGGGGCCGTGGCGGCTGCGCAGCCGCGGCCCACGGCGGGAAGCCCACGCGGGTTTGCCCCCTGGGGCGCCGTGCTGGTACACTCCCCCGGTTGATAGTTGTGATGTGAAAGTTCGGAGGACCGAGTGCCGCTCGCGCGGGAGACAAAAGAAACGCTGATCAGCTCGTTTGCCGTCAAGGAAGGCGACACGGGCTCGCCCGAGGTTCAGATCGCGCTCCTGACCGAGCGGATCAAGGATCTGACGGAGCATCTGCGGCGGTTCCCCAAGGATAATCACTCGCGTCGCGGCCTCCTCAAGCTGGTTGGACATCGGCGTCGCCTCCTTGCGTACCTCGTGCGCAAGGACAACCCCCGCTATCGGGCCGTCATCGCGCGGCTCGGACTCCGCCGCTAGGGCGGACCCTCGCTGATTGCACGTCCAGGGCGCACGCCTTGGACGTTTGCCGTCGGTCGGTAGCCAGTTCCACCGGCAAGGTCATCCTCCGTACAGAGGAGGATCGATGCCAGTTTCCGTTTCCGCCCAGTTCGGTGGCCGCACCGTGACCATCGAAACCGGCAGGCTCGCGCGTCTCGCGGGCGGCGCTGTCACGGTGCGGTACGGCGATACCGTGATCCTGGGCACGGCCAACCGGGCCGAGCCGCGCCCCGGCCTTGACTTTTTCCCGCTCACGGTCGACTTCGAGGAGCGGATGTACGCGGCCGGCAAGATCCCGGGCGGCTTCATCAAGCGCGAGTCGCGCCCGTCCGAGGCAGCCATCCTGGCCGCGCGCCTGACAGACCGGCCAATCCGCCCACTCTTCCCCACCGGCTACAAGGATGACGTGCAGGTGGTCCTGACGGTCCTTTCGACCGACCAGGAGAACGATCCGGACATCCTCGGGACGCTGGCGGCGTCCGCGGCCCTGACGATCAGCGAGATCCCCTTCCAGGGGCCCATCGCTGCCGTCCGTATCGGGCGGATCGGCGGTGCGTTCGTGCTCAATCCGACCATCAGCCAGCTCGAGGAATCCGAGCTGGACTTGGTCGTCTCCGGCACGCGCGACGCGATCATGATGGTCGAGGCAGGGGCGAAGATCCTGCCTGAGGCCGTGATGGCCGACGCGATCGTCTTTGCCCACCAGAGCCTGGGCCCGCTGCTTGACCTGCAGGAGGATCTCCAGCGGCAGGTCGGCAAGCCCAAGCGCGTTCCCTACCTGGATCCCGGCACCGAGAGCGTGCTCGACTTCCTGACCGCGGTGGAGGCCGGCCGTGAGCTGGTCGTGGTCGACGTCGAGACCACCGGTCGCGATCCGCTCACCTCCGAACTGGTCGAGATCGGCGCGGTCCGGATGCGAGGGACCGACGTGGTGGACCGCTGGTCCACCTTCGTGAACCCCGGGCGGCCCATCGTCGGGCACCAGATGCACGGCATCACGGACCAGGACGTGCAGGGGGCGCCGGATCCGGCTGACGCGGTGCGCGCGTTCCGCGCGTTTGCCGGGGACGCGGTGCTGGTTGGGCACAACGTCGGCTTCGACCTGGGCTTCCTGGAGGCGGCCGCGGGCGATGGCACCCACTATCAGCCCGGCCAGTACTTCGACACGCTGCTGATCGCACGTGAGGGATACCCCGACCAGGAGAGCTACAAGCTGTCCGACCTGGCCCGCTTCTTCGGGGTGGCCCAGGAGACGAGCCACCGCGCCCTGGCCGACGCGGAGGCGACGGCCGGCCTGGTGGCGTCCTTCGGGCGCACCCTCGCGGGGCGGGTGCATGCCTTCCGGGACGCCGTCGCGGAAACCATCCGGATGCGAGGGCGGGGAGATCAGGAGGGGGCCGACGCTGCCTTCGAGCGCGCGCGCCGCGAGGCGCGGCTGTCAAAGTCGCTCAGCACGCTCATCCACAAGAAGACCGTCCGTGAGCTGGTCCTCAACGAGGGGATCCGCATGGATGGGCGCGACCTGCCCACGATCCGGCCGATTTCCGTGGAGGTGGGGCTGCTCCCCCGGGCGCATGGGTCGGGACTCTTCACGCGTGGTCAGACCCAGGCCCTGACGGTGGCCACCCTTGGCCCCTCGTCGGACGTCCAGCGCATCGACACGATCAGCCCGGAGGAGTCGAAGCGCTACATCCACCACTACAACATGCCTCCCTACAGCACCGGCGAGAACAAGCCGATGCGGGGTCCGGGCCGCCGCGAGATCGGGCACGGTGCGCTGGCCGAGCGTGCGCTGCTGCCGGTGCTCCCGTCTGCGGACGAGTTTCCCTACGTCATCCGGCTGGTCAGCGAGTGCGTGACGTCGAACGGCTCGACCTCCATGGCCTCCACCTGCGGGTCCACGCTGGCCCTCATGGACGCAGGCGTCCCGCTCAAGGCGCCCGTCGCGGGTGCGGCGATGGGGCTGGTCACCGGGGAGGATGGCCGTTACGCGGTCCTGACCGACATCCTCGGCAAGGAAGACGCGTTCGGCGACATGGACTTCAAGGTCACCGGGACGCGGGAGGGTGTCACCGCCCTCCAGATGGACATCAAGGTCAAGGGGATCAGCGAGGCCATCATCCGCGATGGGCTGGAGAAGGCGCGGGCCGCGCGGCTCTTCATCCTGGACCGGATGCTCGACGTGCTGCCCGAGAGCCGTGAGCAGATGAGCGACTTCGCGCCGCGCATCGTCACCATCAAGATCAACCCGGACCGCATCCGCGACGTGATCGGCAAGGGCGGCTCCATGATCCGCAAGATCCAGGAGGACACCGGCACCGAGATCAACGTCGAGGACGACGGATCGGTGGAGATCTCGGCGGTCAATGGGGAGAACCTGCGCCAGGCGATCCAGACCATCGAGGGGCTGACCCGCGACGTCGAGGTGGGCGCGACGTACCTTGGCAAGGTGACCCGGATCATGACGTTCGGTGCCTTTGTGGAGATCCTTCCCGGCAAGGAGGGGCTGGTTCGGATCGGCGAGCTGGCCGACTACCACGTGCCCAGTGTGGAGGACGTGGTCTCGATCGGCGACGAGGTCATGGTGATGGTGACCGAGATCGACCGACAGGGACGGATCAACCTGTCGCGCAAGGCCGCCATGCAGCGGCACCTCGCGCGGCAGAACGCCTGAGGAGAACGGCTCGCCCACCCAGCCACTGGAGCGTCGCACCGTCATGCCCGAGATGAACGGAGCCGCCCGCCCCGTGGTCGCCGTCTGTGGCGCCACGGGGCTGGTGGGCCGCACCATGATCCACCTGCTCCACGAGCGGGCTTTTCCGTTCCGGGAGCTGCGGGCCATGGCATCAGCACGCTCCGCCGGGACGATGCTGACGATCGATGCCCGGACCTATCCGGTCATCGAGGCGAACCCGGAAGCGTTCGAGGGCGTGGACGTGGCGCTCTTTTCGGCTGGCGGCTCGGTCTCCCGGGTCCTCGCCCCGGAGGCGGCCCGGCGCGGCTGCACGGTGATCGACAATTCCTCCGCCTGGCGCATGGAACCCTGGGTTCCGCTCGTGGTGGCCGGGGTGAACGATGCCGACGCGGCAGGGCACGAGGGGATCATCGCCAACCCCAACTGCTCCACGATGCAACTGATGCCTCTCTTCATGGCCCTGCGAGACCGGGCCGGCCTGGAACGCGTCGTCGTCGACACCTACCAGGCCGTCTCGGGGACCGGCGAGAAGGCGGTTGACGAACTGGAGGCGCAGGTGCGCGCCCATGCCGCCGGCGGCCCCAAGCAGGCACGGGTCTACCCGCACCCGATCGCTTTCAACGCGCTGCCGGAGATCGACGTCTTTCTCGACAACGGGTATTCGAAAGAAGAGTGGAAGGTCGTCACGGAGAGCCGCAAGATCCTGCATCTGCCCGATCTGCGCGTCTCCTGCACAGCTGTCCGGGTGCCCGTGTTCGTGGGGCACTCGGAGGCGGTCCACGTCGAGACTCGCGATCCGCTCGGCCCCGCCGAGGCCCGCGAGCTGTTTGCCGCTACGCCCGGGGTGGTGGTGGTGGATGCGCCGCGCGAGCACCGATACCCGCTGGCGAGCATGGCGGCGGGTACCGACGAGGTCTACGTCGGCCGCATCCGGGCGGACGCGTCGCGGTCTGACGGACGCGGCCTGGCGTTCTGGGTGGTCGCCGACAACCTGCGCAAGGGCGCCGCCACCAACGCCGTCCAGGTCGCGGAGCTCCTCCTGGAACACGGCTGGATCCGGGCCGCTTCCCGGCGCGCCGCCGGTGCGCATGCCTGACGTGCCCCCGTCGGTGAGCACCGCGGGCCCGTCTGCACCGCAGGATGGCCCGCTGACACCGGCCCCGCGTGAGGCCGCGCTGGCGGAGATCGCGGAGGAGATCCGCGCCTGCACCGCCTGCCGGCTCCATCGGGGCCGGACTCAGGCGGTACCGGGGGAGGGGAGCCCGGAGACGGAGGTCGTCTTCGTGGGAGAGGGCCCGGGTCAGAACGAGGATCAGCAGGGGCGGCCGTTCGTGGGCGCCGCCGGCGGACTGCTCGAGGAGCTGCTGGCCCTCGTCGGGTGGCGCCGCGAGGATGTCTTCATCACCAACGTGGTCAAGTGCAGGCCGCCCGGTAACCGGGACCCCGAGCCGGACGAGATCGCGGCCTGCGCCGGGTTCCTGCGACGCCAGCTGGAAGTGCTCGATCCCGCGGTGATCGTGACCCTGGGCCGGTTCTCACTTGGCACGTTCATGCCCGGGGCCCGGATCTCGAGCGTCCATGGCACGGTGCGCCCGGTGGATCCTGCCACGGGCGCCCGTTCCGCGGTGGTCTGTGCGATGTACCATCCAGCCGCGGCATTCAGGCAGACCGCCCTCAAGGAGACGCTCGCCGCCGATATGGCCAACCTGCCGCAGGTCCTTCTGGACGCGCGATCGGCGCGGGCCGCCGCGCTGGCCATCCGGCCGGTGGCGGAGCCCGCCGCCGACCTGGCCTCGGCCCGGGGCGAGCCGGAGTCCGAAGCGGAGCCCGGGCCCGCCGACGATGCGGGCGCGCAGGGGTTCGTCGACGCCTTCGCCGCGCCGATGTCCACGGACACGCACCTGACCCAGGGAGGGGAGCAGACCGACCAGATGACGCTCTTCTGATGCCAGCCCGCACTGCGCGCCGGCCCGCTGTACCGCCATCCCCCGCCGCGCCAACCAGCCCGGCGGCGTTTTCGGCACTCGTCCGTTCGCCCGGGGCCCGCCCCTCGGAGGGGTCGCCCCTCCGTATCCTGCCGCTGGGCGGGGTGGGTGAAATCGGCAAGAACATGTACGTCTTCGAGTACGGCGAGGACATCATCGTTGTCGACTGCGGGCTGATGTTCCCCGACGAGGAGATGTTCGGCATCGACCTGGTGATCCCCGACGTCACGTACCTCCGGGAGCGTCGCAGCGCCGTGCGTGCCTTCATCATCACGCATGCGCATGAGGACCACGTGGGCGGCCTCCCCTACGTGCTGCCCGACTTCCCGGGCGTCCCGATCTACGCGTCGACGCTTGCTCGCGGCCTGCTTTCGAACAAGGTCCGGGAGCATCACCTCACCGATAACCCCATGCTGGCGCTCGAGGCGGGAGACACGATCACGGTGGGCCCGTTCACCGTGACCACGTTCCGCATCGGGCACTCGATCCCCGATGCGATGGGGTTGATCATCCGGACGCCGGTGGGGATCGTGGTGCACACCGGCGACTTCAAGTTCGATCACACCCCGGTGGACGGCAAGCCGTCCGATTTCCACGCCCTGGCCAAAGTGGGCGAGGAGGGAGTCCTCTGCCTCGTCTCCGACTCGACCCGCGCCGAGAACCCCGGCTACACCCCCTCGGAGCGAACCGTGGGAGAGGCGTTCCGCGAGATCATGGAGCCGCTGGAGGGGCGAGTCATCGTGGCTACCTTTGCCAGCAACATTGCCCGCGTCCAGCAAGTGTTCGATGCTGCGCATACCTTCGGTCGCCAGGTGGCGGTGGTCGGCCGGAGCATGGAGCAGAACGTCCGGATCGCCACTGACCTTGGCTACCTGAACTATCCCGCCGAGCAGCTCATCGCCAAGGACCAGATCCGCAACACCCCTGCCGGGCGGCTCGTGATCGCCACCACCGGCTCTCAGGGAGAGCCGATGGCCGGGCTGGCCCGCATGGCGAACCGTGACCACCGGTACGTGGCGATCGAACCGGGCGACACCGTCATCGTGAGCGCCAGTCCCATCCCTGGGAACGAGGAGTACGTGGCGCGCACCATCGACAACCTGTTCAAGCAGGGCGCCAACGTCATCTACCACGCCATCCGGCATGCGCACGTCTCGGGGCACGCCAGCCAGGAGGAGCTCAAGCTGATGCTCAGCCTGACCCGGCCGAAATACTTCATCCCGATGCACGGCGAGTTCCGCATGCTCGTGCAGCACGGCCGACTGGCGGCCGAGGTCGGCGTGGCGCCGGAGAACATCTTCATCGTGGAGAACGGCCAGCCCGTCGAGTTCCATGCAGACGGCACCGCGCGACGTGCCCAGCCGGTCAGCTCGGGCTATGTCTTCGTGGACGGCCTCTCCGTGGGCGAAGTGGGCGACGTCGTGCTGCGCGACCGGCGCGCCCTGGCCAGCGACGGCATGTTCCTGGTGGTCCTGACGGTGGACAAGCAGACCGGCCGGATCATCGGCGAGCCGCAGATCGTCACCCGTGGCTTCGTGGACGATCTGTCCGACCCGGTGATCGGGGCGGCGGCAAAACTCGTCGTGCACGCCATCGCGCGGCCGGACGAGCACACCAGCGAGGTTGCGCTGCTGAAGAGCCAGATCAAGGACGGGCTGTCACGCTACCTGTACGAGCAGACCAAGCGGCGGCCGATGGTGTTCCCGGTCGTCGTGGAGGTCTAGGGTGGCGACCCGGCGTCGCACCCCGCCGAGCCGCACCCGCCAGCGCACGACCGGGCGGCGGAACGCGGGTCCGTCCGTTGACCTGCGGATCTCGCCCGAGCTGACGCGGACGCTGGTGGGGATCGTCCTGCTGGTGGTCGGGGCGGTCACCCTGATCGCGCTCTTCCTGCCCGGTCAGGGGATCCTCAACCATTACGTCTATTCGCTGCTGCGTCCTGTCTTCGGGCAGGGCGCCTGGCTGCTGCCGATCCTGCTGCTGATGGCCGGCGCGCTCGTGGAGCGGGCGCCGAGTGCCGGGACGGGCTGGGGCGTCTCCGCACTGGGAGGGCTGGTCACGTTCGTGGGGGCCGTTGGCCTCTTCCATCTGGTATGGGGCGGCCCCGGTACGTCGAGCACGGTGCTGAGCAACGGCGGGGGCTGGCTGGGCTCCCAGCTGTCGCACGGGTTGTCGGCGCTGGTCAGCCCCGCGGGCGCGTTTGTGGTGCTGCTGGGGGTCCTGCTGGCCGGCCTCGCGTTGCTGTTCAACCTGACCGTGCGGGCCCTCCTGCACCCGTTCGTGGCCGGCGGGCGCGCGGTGGCCGGGGCTCTGGCGAGCGCGCCTGGCGCGGACCGATCTGCGAGCGGCCCGCTGCCGCACGCTGCCCGAGAACCCGCGGCGGGCCGCTCCAACGGTGGGGCCCTCCGGAACGGCGGCGGGCCCGAGGGGGCTCCTCCGCCGGAGCTTCCGGCGCCCCTACCCAGCCCGGCGCCCCTGAGCCAGACCGTCTGGTCCGGTGAGCGGGCCGTGACGCACGGGGGCGGGCCCGCGATGGGGCCGGTCAGCGGCGAACAGCCGGCGACGCTCGAGTCGATGGTGGCAGCCGGGGGCCAGGAGGGGTTGCCCGGCGAGGCGTTGCTGGAGGCCCATGACGCGTCCTTGACGGTCGCCCGTCGGCCGTGGACCCTGCCGGACCCGTCGATCCTGGATCCCGAGCGGCCGGCCAACGGGGCCGGGGAGCTCGACCACGCCCGGAACCGCCGGATCATCGAGGAGAAGCTGCGCAGCTTCCAGATACCGGCCAGCGTGGTGGGCCAGAACGTGGGCCCGGTGGTGACCCAGTACGAGGTGAAGCCGGACGCACGGGTGAAGCTCTCGCGGGTGGAGGCCCTCGCAGACGACCTGGCCATGGCCCTCGCAGCGCGATCCATCCGTATCGAGGCGCCCATCCCCGGCAAGGACGTGGTGGGGATCGAGATCCCCAACCACAACGCGGAGGTGGTCGGCTTCCGGGGGCTCTGGGACGACGCAAGGATGGCGGACGCGGTCAGCCCGCTGACCTTTGCCCTGGGCCGCGACGTCTCGGGCAAGGCGTACGCGGTGGATCTCGCGCGCATGCCCCACCTGCTGATCGCGGGTGCCACGGGGTCCGGCAAGAGCGTCTGCGTGAACGCGCTGATCACCAGCCTGCTGATGCGCGCCCGCCCGGACCAGGTGCGCCTGATCCTGGTCGACCTGAAGCGCGTGGAGCTGGCCTCCTATCGCGGGCTCCCGCACCTGCTCACCGATGTGATCGTCGAGCCCGGGGAGGCCAAGGCCGCCCTGAGCTGGGCGGTGCGCCAGATGGAGGAGCGCTACAAGGCGCTGGCGGCCCGCAGCGAACGCAACATCGGCGCCTATAACGCCAACCCTCGTCTCTCCGAGGACGAGCGGCTGCCCTATATCGTGATCGTCGTGGACGAGCTGGCCGACCTCATGATGCGGGAAGGGCGCAAGGTCGAGGACCCCATCGTCAAGCTGGCACAGAAGGCCCGGGCGGTCGGCATCCATCTGGTGCTGGCCACCCAGCGCCCGAGCGTCAACGTGGTGACCGGGCTCATCAAGGCCAACGTCCCGAGCCGGATCGCCTTCGCCATGTCGTCCAACGTGGACAGCCGCACGGTCCTGGATGCCCCGGGCGCGGAGGACCTGATCGGGCGCGGCGACATGCTCTACCAGCCAGCCGACCTGCCGCGGGCGGTGCGCTTGCAGGGCGTCTTCGTCAGCGACCGGGAGGTCCAGGCGGTGACCGACGCGTGGCGGGCGCAGGCACCCGAACCACTCTACGACCCGGACGTGGTGGCGGGTGGCGAGGAGTCCGGAGACGGCGGCCAGTTCGCTTGGCTGGCGCAGCTCGCGGAGGATGAGATGACCTCGCGCGCGGCCGAGCTGGTGGTCACCAGCGGCAAGGCCAGTACGTCGATGCTCCAGACGCGCCTCAAGGTCGGCTTCAACCGAGCGAGCCGGATCATGGACGAGCTCGAGCGGGTCGGCATTGTGGGCCCGCAGGACCCGCGGAACCCTGCCGTCCCGCGACAGGTCTACGGCCCGGAGAACTGGATCCGCGGCCTCGACGACGTCGACGAGCCCTGATCGTTCGGTCCTCGGCGCGGGCGAGGGCTGGGTGGCGGGGTATCCTATGTGCCAATGGACGCCGGCGGCGGACCAGCACGCCGCCGCTTTCCGGCCGAACGAGGACCCACTGCACGCCATGACGATGAGTGACCGCGCTCGCCCCGGACGCCGCCCGGCCTCCCGCGAGCGCGGGCGGCCCGCGGCGTCACATCCGGCCCTGGGCGAGCGCCTGTTGGCGATGCGGGAACAGAAAGGCGTGGACCTCTATCGCGCCGAGCGGGACACCAAGATCCGGGTCCGTTACCTGTCGGCCCTGGAGCGCGGGGATTACGGCGAGCTCCCCGGGATGGTCTACACGAAGGGGTTCCTGCGCAACTACGCGCTCTACCTCGGGCTCGACCCGGAGGAGGTACTGGAGCAGTACCAGGAGGAGTACGGGGCATCTCGCGCGACGGAACCGGTTGCGATCGTGCCCCGGTCCCTGGAGGCGCCGCGTGGCGCTCTGACGTTCTCGAGAGGGGTCTTTGTGGCCGTGGGCCTCTCGATGATCGTGCTGCTCTTCCTCGCCTACCTCGCGTACCAGCTCCTGCGCTTCACGCAGCCGCCCAGCCTGGCCATCACCGAGCCCGCGGCCCGCGTCACCACCGTGGACACCAGTGCCACGCAGACGGTCCTGTCGGGGACCAGCGGCGCGGGCGCGACCATCACGATCCAGGGGACGGGGCAGCAGCCCTACCGGGTCACTGCTGACACCACCGGGCACTGGAAGCAGGACGTGCCACTCACCAAGGGGCAGAACCAGTTCACCGTCACGGCCACCGACCCGACCACGGGCAAGAACTCGATGGCAATCACGTTGATCATCACAGTCCCCATCCCGATCATCGAGGCACCCACCCTGTCCGTGACCAGCCCCAACGACGGCACCACTCTGACCAATGGGGCGATCCCGGTCCAGGGGACCACCAACGCCACCTCGATCACGGTTTCGGCCAGCCTCCTCGGCTCGGTGGGGCCGCAGCCCTCGAAGGCGTCTCCCGCTCCGAGCGCCACGCCGGCCCCCAAGCAGATCGCGGTTGCGCCCGATGGGTCCTTCTCCGATTCCTACCAGCTGGCCCCGGGCCAGTGGTCGCTCACCATCACGGCCACCGGGAGCCAGGGCGAGAGCACCACGGAAACGCGTTCGGTCACGGTGGCGTTCACCGGGGTGGACCTGGTGGTGACGATCCGGAACTCGCCCGCCTGGCTCAAAGTCTGGCTCGACAGCGTGGTGGATCCCGCCATCGGGGCCGGCGGGCAGACTTTCGGGGTGGGCAAGACGGTGGAGTTCACCGCCCAGCACAGCGTCCAGGTGCGCACTGGGTCGTCGGGCTCCACCTACTTCACCCTGAACGGGCAGTCCCTGGGGGCGCTGGGTCCGCCGGGGGTTCCGCAGACGTGGCTCTTTGCACCGCCGGCGGCGCCACGGCAGACGAACCAGCAGTAATCGACGCGCAAGGGGTCCCGGTGCGAAGAGTCGGCGCGCGATCGCGGAGCGGCGGCAGAGGGGAGACCGCGCGGCTCCACAGACGCGCCCCATGGAAGGGAGCAGGCCGATGAGTGCGGATTCCCCCATGTCGGGGTATGGGCCGGCTGCATTCCAGGGCGAGGGAGAGAGCGCGGGCGATGCGCTGACGCAGCTGCGCGTGCTCACCGCGGTGCTGCAGGAGGCGTGCCTGCGGGCGGGGCTGACGCTCGCCACGGCCGAGTCCTGCACCGGCGGGCTGATCGGGCACGCGATCACCGAGCACGCTGGGTCGAGCGCCTACTACCTGGGTGGGGCGGTGACGTACGCCGACCGCGCAAAGACGGACCTGCTCGGAGTCCCGGCCTCCGCCCTGCAGGCCCACGGTGCGGTCTCTGCGCAGGTCGCCGCGGCCATGGCCGAGGGTGCGTGCCGGCGTTTTGGGGCGGACGTCGGTCTCGCAGTGACCGGCATCGCCGGCCCCGGCGGAGGGACCGAGTCCAAGCCGGTCGGACTGGCGTACGTGGCGGTGGCTGGGGTTGCGGGGGCGGAGGTCCGGAGGCACCAGTGGCATGGCGATCGGGGAGAGAACAAGGTGCGGAGTGCTGAAGCGGCCGTGCGTCTCGTGTTGGAGCGGCTGGGGGTGGAGCCAGGTGCCTGACCGCGACCGCGAACGCACCCGCCGCGTCCCGTGACGCGCAGCGCCGCCGACATCGGCCGGGGGCTCGCCCCGGCCCGACCGGCCCGGCCGATTGTGGCCGGCGAGCGCATCCACGTGGTGGGAGCGGCTGGGGCGGGTGCCTCCGCGGCCGCGATTCTGGCTGCATGCGCGGGTGCGCGCGTGACCGCCTGTGACCGGTCGGCGGACTCGCCGTACGTGCCTGCCGTGGAGGCAGCCGGGGTCACGGTCTGGGAGGGGCACGACGCGGCGCACGTCGCGACGGGGTGGGAGCCGACGCCGTCGGAACTGGGCCCCCGCCCCGCGAACGGCGCGGGGCCGGGCGCGACCCGGGCGCGGCCGGGCCGGCGTGCCATCGTGGACCGCCTGGCCGTCACGAAAGCGTTGACCGCCATCGACCCGGATCATCCGGAACTGCAGGCGGCCAGAGCTCTGGGAATACCGATTGAGCCATGGCAGCAGGTGGTCGCGGATGCCGCCGCCTCCCGGGTCTGCCGGCTGGTGGCGATCGCGGGGACGCACGGCAAGTCCACCAGCACCGGGTGGATGCTCCAACTGCTCGCCGGTGCGGGCCGCGACCCCAGCGGGTTCGTCGGCGCGCTGCTGCCGGCGGAGGGGACCGCCGGCCCTCCGTCCACGGCGCGCTGGGGAGCGGGGCCGGAGTTCGTGGTGGAGGCAGACGAGTACGCGGGCAACTTCGACCCATATCAGCCCTCGCTTGCCGTCCTGCTCAATGCCGAGTGGGACCACCCGGACGTCTTCGCTGACCAGGAAGCGGTTCTGGACGCCTTCGAGGCCTGGATCCGGCGCGCGGATGGGGCCGGGGAACCACCCACGCTGGTGGTGAACTGCGGCGATCCTGGCGCGGACCGGGTCGCCGCCCGGCTGGTCGATTGGCCGGGGCGGCTCGTGGCGGTGGCGCTTGCGCCGGACGCAAGTGCGGGAACAGCCAGGGCCCCCGCGGGGCAGCTGCCCGCCCTGCGCGCACGGCTCGAGACAAGTCGCCGAAGCGCGCTTGGGACTGCCCATGCCGTGGTGGGGCGGATCGTGGAGCGCGACGCCGACGGGACCGCGCTGGAGATCGTGGGTCTCGAGGGTTCCGGAGCGCCCTCGGGGTCTGCACGGCCGGCTGCCGGCCCGGCGGCGGTCGCCGCACGCATCGCTCTTCCCGGCCGGCACAACGCCCAGAACGCCCTGTGCGTTGCCGCCGCGGCTGCTTCGCTCGGGGTCCCCATGCCGGCCGTGCTCGCGGGGCTGGCGGCATTCCGCGGGGTGGGGCGCCGCCTGGAGTTCAAGGGGGAGCCCCAGGGGGTCGCGGTGCTCGACGACTACGCGCATCACCCGACTGCCATTGCGGAGACGCTGGCTGCGGTCCGGCAACGGTATCCCGGGCGCCGCCTGTGGGCAGCGTACGAACCGCTCACCTATCACCGCACCGCGGCCCTGCTCGATCGGTTCGCGGACGTCCTGGCCGGCGGGGCCGATGCGGTGGTCATCGCCGATATCTGGGCAGGGCGCGACCCGGACACGTCGATCGCCTCTGCCGAGGCACTGGCGGCGGCGGTGCGCGCCCGTGGCCCGTCGCCGGCGAGCGCGCCCGGGAGCGTTGAGCAGACCGCGGACTGGCTCGCGTCCCGCGTCCGCCCGGGAGACGTGGTGCTGGTGATGGGGGGCGGGCGTTCCTACCGGATCGCAGCCCGCCTGGTCGAGCTGCTGGGCGGCCCGTCTGCCACGCCGATGCCGCCGGGCGATGCCGACCGCTGACGGAGTCGCAGCTGTCGCAGCCGCCGGCCGGGTTCGGGGGCCCGCTACACTTGCATTATGCGAAGCCTGACACCCGGTGACGTGGATGACCTGCTGGCCCGCTACAAGCGGGCGCGCGAGCGGCGCGACGTGGACGCGGCGATGGAACTGTACCGGGCGGATGCCGATCTGCGGCCTGACCCGTTCGGGGAGCACCTGGTCGGCGATCTCGCGATCCGCGCGTACTGGAACAGCCTGGCTGCCGAGCAGGCCAACGTCGAGTTCGACTCCGAGCGGGGGTGGGCGAGCGGCTCCACCGCGCTGGCGGCCTGGCACGGGGCGTGGACCAGACGGGTCGACGCGGGACGCGTGCGGGCTCGCGGATTCATGACCTTCGAAGTCGATTCGGACGGCCTGGTGGTGCGGGAACGACACTGGACCCTGGAGCGGACGGTCGGGACGGACGCCACGTTCCAGGCCGAGCCTGCCCCGCCTGGCCCGGACGAGCCCCCTGCCGCCGGCCTGGACCGGCCGGCGCGGGGACGCTGAAGGAGAGACGCGTTGGCGGGCGAAGTCTCCTTCGACGTGGTCAGCGACTTCGATCGCCAGGAGCTGGTGAACGCCCTGGACCAGGTGCGCCGCGAGGTCGCCGCGCGGTTCGATTTCCGGAACGTGCCGGTGCGGCTTGACCTGGGGCGCGACGAGATCCTGCTGCACACCTCGGACGAATACCGCGCGAAGGCGGTCCGGGAGCTGCTGGAGTCGAAGGCGGTCCGGCGCGGCCTCTCGCTCAAGATCTTCGACTGGGGAGCGGTCGAGCCGGCCGGAAAGGAGACGGTCCGCCAGCGGATCGGCCTGCGCCACGGACTCGACGAGGAGCTCGCGAAGCGGATCGCCCGTCTCATCCGCGAGGAGTTTCCCAAGGCGAAGCCGCAGATCCAGGGGGACGCCGTGCGGGTCTCGGGCAAGAGCAAGGACGAGCTCCAGAAGGTCATCGCGCGGCTCCGCGTGGCCGCCGAGGATTACCCGGTCGCCATCCAGTTCGAAAACTACCGCTGAGGACCGGTTTCGGGAACGGTGCCCGGGTCCGGGGCCGCCAGCTCCCGGGCAATCAGCCGGGCCCACGCCCGGATGTCGGGGAAGTTTCGGTAGTCGCCACCGAGGCCTTCCATCACCAGCAGCCGCTCGGCCACGGTCAGGTCGGTGCGACCGAGCCGCCCGCCGAACGTGGTGTGTCCCCGGACGCCGATGGCCGCGGCCAGCGCCGCGACCCCGCTCGGGAGCGGGAGGAGGCGGTCTTCCGCCGAGTGATCGAGCGGTCCGCTGTCGAAGAGCCAGACCGGCAGCACCGCCAGCTGTTCCCGCCGACGACGCAGGAACTTGAACGCGTCCGGCAGCCAGACGCCGTGGTAAAGGGCACTGCCCACGATGACGGCGTCGAAGCCCGTCAGCTGGCCGACCTGCCGTACCGGGCGCACATCGATGTCGCAGCCCGACTCGATCAGGGCGATGCCGATCGCCTGCGCGATCTCGGCCGTTGAGCCGCCCTGGCTCGCGTACGCGATGAGCACACGCGGGCGCGCGGGCTCGCGAGATGCATCGAATGGCGCTGCGGGCCTCACAGGTTCCACGCTCGAGACCGTCCGTTCCTCCACCTCGAAGGCGTTCAGCTTCGCACTCCCCCCGTGAACCTCCAGGCCCCCAGGCGCAGGGCCGGGACCAGATAGGCTACCCCGGGGTCGGGCACGATGCGCGCCCGTTCGGCACTGACGCCAAGCACCGAGCCGGGCGCCAGGGCCTCGCGGAACGACTGCGTGAACCGCAGGTTCCGGACCGGTCGTACCGGGCGCCCATCTTCGACCAGCCAGACGCCGTTGCGGGTGAGCCCCGTCACGACCTGGGTGCGGGGATCGAGGATCCGGGTGTACCAGAAGTCGGTCACCAGGAGCCCTCGCGCCATCGCACCGACCAGGGCGTCGAGGGGACGGTCCCCGGCGGCGAGGAGGACGTTGGAAGGGAGGGCGCCCAGTGCCGTTCCGCCCTCTGTCGCGTGGCCGGTGCTCCGGACGCCCGCCCGCGCGGCCGTGCGACGGGTGTGCAGGACCGCGCTCGTCACCCCGGCCTGCACCAGCTCCACGCGCCGCTTGGGCGTCCCCTCGGCGTCAAAGCCAACGCCCAGCTGCAGCGGCTCTGTCGCGTCGTCGACCAGCGTGATCGCGGGGTCGAACTGCAGCTCGCCAAGGCGCACGAATGAGCGTCCCTCCTCGAAGGCTCGCCCGTTGAATCCGTACTGGAAAAGGAACTCGAGCATGTTCGCCACGCACTGGGGCTCCAGGACCACCTCGTAGGTCCCGGGGTCCAGGTCGGTCGGCTCCGCCGCATCGAGCGCCTTCTGGCGCGCCCGCTGGCCCAGCGCGGCGGCGTCCAGATCGGCCAGGCGGGCGGAGGCGTCGCGCGCGCTCCCATCTGACGTGCCGGAGCGGGCGATCCCCGAGAGGACCGCGGCGCTCGCCCGCCCGATCAACCGCTGCCCCGCGCTGTTGGCGAACGCGACCGTCTCGCCCTGGGTCCGGCACGAACCCGCGGCCTGCAGGTCGCCGGCCGCCGTCACGAAGTCGCGGACGCACCTGGCCCGGTCCTCGGGCGTGGCCGCGCCGGTCGCATCGTCCCAGTGGTCGATCTGCGGGGCCGGCTCGGGAGCAGCAGGCCCGGGCCAGCCGGGGTCCGCGGGGCGCGCTCGCGCGGCCTCCACCGCGGTGGCGACCAGCCGCTGCAGCACCGCGTCGCCCGAACCGTCGGCCGTGGCGTCGGCGTCGTGCCCGTCGAACGCGACCTGCAGGGCGACGTGGGCGATCTCTTCGGCGACGTTCTGGTGGATGAACCCGTTCGCGAACCGCGTCAGCGCCTGGTTCCCGTGCCGCACCGTGACGGCTGCCTCCGCCCCGGGGACCGCCGCGCGGACCAGCTCCAGGACCCGCTCGGCGGTGTCCATCGGCTCGTTCATGGCCGCACCCCCACCCGCACGCCGCGAAAACGGCCCGGCACGGCAGGGTGGCCCGTGTGACCCACCTGGCCCGGTTCGCCCTTGCCGCAGTTGGGGGTTCCCCAGAAGGTCCACTCGTCGCGGTTGCCGAGCATGTCCAGGGAACCCCAGAAGCGGGGGCTGATCCCGGTATAGGTCGGGTTCCGGAGCAGCCGGCCGCGGCGGCCATGCTTGATCTCCCAGCCGACCTCACAGCCGAACTGGAAGTTCAGCCGTTTGTCGTCGATCGACCAGGAGCGGTTGGTGTCCATCAGGATCCCATCGTCGGTGGCCGCGATCATCTCCTCGAGGCTGTTGTTGCCGGGCAGCAGGCCGACGTTGGTCATGCGGACCATGGGGATCCGATCGAAGCCGTCCGCTCGGACCGCGCCCCCTGACCGAGCCCCGATGAGCGCCGCCGAGTCGCGCCCGGAGAGGACTCCCACCCAGGTCCCGTTCCGCACGATCTCCACCGGGTGCGCCGGGGTCCCTTCGTCGTCGTAGCCGAAGCTCCCGAGCGCGCCCGGGAGCGTGGCATCCGCGGTGATGGTCATCAGGTCCGAGCCGAAGCGCAGGGAGCCAAGTTGGCGCAGGTCGAGCCAGGACGTGCCCGCGAAGGCGGCCTCCCAGCCCAGGATCCGGTCGAGCTCCACGGCATGCCCCACCGATTCGTGGATCTGGAGCGCCATCTGCTCGCTTCCGAGGATGAGGTCGGTCGCGTCGAGGGCCGGGCACGCGGGCGCGGAGAGCAGGGCGCGCGCCTCTTCCGCGATCCGTCCGGCGTTGCCGGGCAGGTCCAGCTGGCGCACCAGCTCCCAGCCGCGGGTCCCGTACTGGCCGCGGATCCCCGGGTACGAACGTCGCTGGGTCTCCCGCTCACCCACCGCGGTCGCGTTCATCGCCGCGCCGCACTCCACGATGTGCTGGTCCACCCGGTGCCCCTCGCTGGTGGCCAGCCACTTGCGCGTGTCCCAGATCCGGTGGGTCGCCTCGGCCAGGTCCGCCCCGTGGGCCAGCATCGTGCGGGTCACGTTCTCCAGCAGGTCGCCCTTCTCGGCGAGCGGGACGCTCCAGGGGTCCTCCAGGCACTCGCTCGACCAGGAGCCCTGCACGGGCGGCTCGGGAGCCAGCGAGAGCGGCGGTCCCCCCACCAGGCTTGAGGCACGGGCCACCTCGGCAGCGCGTCTCCCCGCCCGGCGGGCCGCCGCGGGGCTCAGCTCCGGGATTGCGAAAAAGCCCCAGGACGAGCCGAGCAGTGCGCGCACCCCGATCCCGGCACGCTCCCGTCGATCAAGCACGTCCACCGCGCCGTTGTGCGCGGCCATTGACTCGCTGCGCGTCTCCACGACGCGCGCGTCCGCGTACCGCGCGCCTCCCGCCAGCGCGGCCTCGACGGCGGCGGTCACCAGGTCGTACATGTGCGCATCGTACGTGGCGGCCGGGATCCCCGCCCACTGTCGCTTGCCCGCCCAGGCGCGGTGGGCGGGTCGCGGCGGCCGGCCCACCCGAAGGAGTAGGCCAGGTCCTGCCATCCGGACGTGTCGCTGGGGCGGAGCACGTCCCTAGGCTTGAAACGCCGTGCCGGACCCGGACGTGGGACCTGGATGGCAGGTCCGGGCGGCCTGCGGGCGCGCGTTTCGCCGATGGCGAGGCGCTCCCGTGCTGTGGTGCCCGTCCCGGGCGGGGGTGGATCAGAGGAGGCCACCCCCGACTTTTCCCGACGATCGATGGGGGAGATCGAAACGTTGCCGGATGCGAGCCTGATCACCACGGAGCCGGGCCTGAACGGGAGGTCGGAGGGCTCCGGTCGCACCGGCGGCCCGGTCTCCCCAGATGCACGTCACATTCGGGGCCTCTTTCCGACCCGCGCGGCCGCACTGGGCGCCGGACGCGAGTTGCTGCGGCAACGCCAGGCCGCGGACGTGAGCATCAGCGCACACCCGGATGACGCCAGCCTTGGCGTGATCGTGGCCGAGGCCCAGGAGGGGCCGGCCCTGTACATCATGTATCGTTGGGGCGCTGAGATCGAGTTTGACGTGCCGCTGGCGGCGGACTGAGAGCATACAGGGAGCGGACCGTGGCAGCCAGGGACGAGCACGTCGCAAAGCACGGCCGGCTGCGCGACCGGCTGCGCGTCGAGCCGGGGACCCAGGTCGATCTGGGGCACTTCGATCCGCGCGAGACCTACGGACGCGTGCGCGAGGCCGCTGACCTCGAGCTGGCGGAGGGGCTCGTGCGGCTCGGGGAACTCCAGGACCGTCTCTGGGCGGAGGCAGCGCACGCCGTCCTGGTGGTCCTGCAGGGGATCGACGCGGCCGGCAAGGACGGCACCATCCGGCACGTCATGTCGGCCTTCAATCCGATGGGCTGCCCGGTCACCAGTTTCAAGGTTCCCACCAGTGAGGAGCTTGGTCACGATTACCTGTGGCGGGTGCACCGGCACACGCCGGCGAAGGGGGAGATCGCGATCTTCAACCGCTCCCACTACGAGGACGTGCTGGTGGTTCGCGTGCACGAGACGGTCTCGAAGGCGACCTGGTCGCGGCGTTTCGACCAGATCAACGCCTGGGAGCGCACTCTGGTCGAGGAGGGGACCACTGTCGTCAAGTTCTTCCTGGCGATCGACCGCGACGAGCAGGGCGACCGCCTGCGCGAGCGCGTCGATGACCCCGCCAAGCGCTGGAAGTTCCGCCGCGCCGATCTCGCCGAGCGCGCGCTCTGGGATACCTACCGCGGCGCTTTCGAGGATGCGCTGACGCGCTGCTCCACGGACTGGGCGCCCTGGTATCTGGTGCCGTCGAACCGGAAGTGGTTCCGCAACCTGGCGGTGGCCGATGTGCTGGCCGACGTGATCGAGGATCTGGCGCCGGCCTACCCGCCCGGTGAGCCAGGGATTGAGGGGCTGTCGATCAGCTGATCGGCAGGCGATCGCCTCCGGCCAGGAGCATGTCGAGCAGCAGCGCCGCGCTCCAGCTGAACCGGTCGCTGCCGTGGCCTGAGCCGTCCAGCGGGTCGAAGTACTCGCGGAAGCCCGATCGCTGCACCAGGTCCACGGAACTGCCCAGGATCTCGTCTGCCAGCGCGGTCCGTCCGTGCTGGCGCAGCCCGTACCAGAGGAGCCAGTTGGTGTTCAGCCAGATCGGCCCGCGCCAGTAGCGATCCGGGTCGAAATCGGCTGATCGCTCGTTGCAGGTGGGAACCAGGTAGTGGGCGCCGCTGCGGGGATGAAAGGCGGGCGATTCCAGCTGGCGGCAGAGCGCCGCCACGATGGTGGGTGGCAGGTCGGGGTCGAGCAGGGGCCCGAACGAGACGATGGTGTCCTCCGGCTCGCGTTGGTTCCTCCCCAGATCCCAGGCGCAGAAGCGCTTGTAGCGCTCCCGCCAGAGCTCGCGCAGCAGCGACTCGTGGATGCCCTGGGCAGCCGCCAGGTGGGGCGCCGGGTCCGCCCCGAGCAGCCTGGCGATCTCGGCCAGCGCATGCTCGGACCAGAGCCGGATCGCGTTGAAGAGGGGATCCACGATCAGAAAGGGCGAACCCTCGACCACCCGCGCGTCGTCGTATGCGACGTCCCGTTCGAGCGTCAGCAGGTAGAGGAACCGGTCATAGTCGGCGTCCGAGGGCCGGTCGGCCGCTGCCGCGCGGTCCAAGTCCCGACGCCGGTAGGGCGGGAGGGCGCCCGGTGGCACCGCGATCCGATCGAAGTCGCGATCCCAGGCTGGGGAGTCGTCCAGTCCGGACTCCCAGGGATGCACGATGACTGCGAGCCCGGTGCCGCGCGGATCACGGGCGGTCGCGAGGTAGCGCTGCTGCGCCACCAGGCGGGGATAGAGCTGCCCGAGCCAGTGGAGCGAGGCGGACTGCTGGTCCGGGGGCGCGTGCTGGTGGACCAGCAGCGCCGCACGGGCGTGCAGCGGGGGTTGGGTGATCCCGGACGTCGGGCGGCCCCGGGGCGCCGCGGGAGCACGCTCGGTCTGCCAGACGTCCGGTCCAGGGAAGTAGGCGTCCGCCGGCGCGGCCGGGTCGAACGCGATGGAGGGGACCATCCCGGTCGTCCACTGGGCGGCGAACAGGCTGTCCAGCTCCTGGCGGGCCCGCGGAGGGTCGTACCAGGAGCGGCCGATCGCAATGAACGCCGAGTCCCAGCTCCACTGGTGGGGGTAGAGCGTCTGCGAGGGGCGCGTGTACCGTCCGGCCCAGTTGGTGTCGAGCACCTCCCGGGCGGCGGCCTGGAGTTTTTCGCGCGTCTGCCGGGAAGCGTCTGCCACGGCAGCCATCCGTTCAGCCCGCCGCGCTCTCGTCGGGCACCGTCACGTCGACGACGGTTGCGCCGGTGGCGGCGATCAGGTCAGCCGGGGCCAGGTGCAGGTTGACGCCGCGCCGGCCACCACCGATGGAGACCGCCGGTTGCTCGAGGATCGTCGCGTCGGCGATGACGGGCCACGGGTGTGTGGCGCCGAACGGCGTGATCGCGAAGCGCTCGTAGCCGGTGGCCGTGTGCGCTTCCTCCTGGTCTGGCAGCGAGAGACGCGCCACTCCCAGGTGTGCCCGCAGCTTGCCCCAGTCGAAGCGTCGCCCGGCCGGGACGAGCACGAAGACGTAGTCGCCTTCGCCGCGGCGGACCACGATGGTGCGCAGGAGCGCGTGCAGCTCGATTCCCTGGAGCCGCGCGCTCTCCTCCGGGCCACTGGGGACGGCGGTCTGCACCACGCGATGCGGGATCCCGGTGGCGGCCACGGCCCGCAGCGCGGGGGTATCCGGTTCCATGTGCACAGGATGCCAGATCGCGACGAGGACCTGGGGTTTGGCCGCCCTGCCGGGCGCTCGGGTGCGCAGCCGCGCGTGATGGCGCCCCGCGGCGGGTTGGGGCCTGCCCCGCTGCGCGCCCATCCAGATGGGCGCGCAGCGCGAAGGATCCACTGATGGGCCCAGGAGGCCCATCCACCACGAGGTTTCTACAGCTGATGTCTGAATTCGCCATCCTTACCGAAGGCCTCGCCAGGTCCTACGGCCCCGTGAAGGCCCTGCGCGGTATCGACCTGCAGGTGCCGGAGGCCACGGTGCTCGGGCTCCTGGGTCCAAACGGGGCCGGCAAGACCACTGCCGTCCGGATCCTCTCCACCCTGCTGCTGCCCGACGCCGGGCGGGCGCTGGTCGCCGGACGCGACGTGGTCCGCGAGCCGGACGCGGTCCGCAGCCAGATCGGTTTGACCGGCCAGTACGCGGCCGTGGACGAGAACCTCACCGGCCGCGAGAACCTTGAGCTGGTTGGCCGGCTCCTGCACATGGGCTGGGCCGCCGCCCGGGCCCGGGCGGACGAACTGCTCCGGGCGTTCGAGCTGAACGATGCCGGCCGGCGGACGGTCCGCACCTATTCGGGTGGGATGCGACGCCGCCTCGACCTCGCGGCCTCGCTGGTGGGGCGGCCCAGCGTGCTCTTCCTCGATGAGCCCACCACCGGACTCGATCCGCGGAGCCGGGTGGGCCTGTGGGCGGTGATCGAGGAACTGGTCGCGGAGGGGACCACCATCCTGCTCACCACGCAGTACCTCGAAGAGGCGGATCGCCTGGCGAACCGGATCGCCGTGATCGACGACGGCGAGGTGATCGCCGAGGGAACCTCAGCGGAGCTGAAGGACCGGATGGGCGAGGACGTCGTGGAGATGCGCCTGGTGGAGTCGGCCCGGGCGGCGGAGGCGCTTGCCCTGCTCGCGCCGCTGGCCGCGGCCGAGCCGCGGATGGAGACGGAGACCGGCCGGCTGATGCTCCCGGTGCACCACGCCGGGGGGACGCTGACCGCCGTGGTGCGGCGCCTGGATGGCGCGAACCTGGAGGTCGCCGAGCTCTCCCTGCACCGACCCAGCCTGGACGACGTCTTCCTGGCCCTGACGGGTCGCCGCGCGGAGACCGAACGCGACGCCGACGAAGAGACAGGCGAGGGTGGTCGTTTCGGCCGCCGACAGCAGAGGAAAGCAGCATGACCGCCATCGCCCGAACCGTACCCCGCGCGGAACTCGCGCTTGTCCCCTCGCGGTCCCTGCGCTGGATCGTGACCGATGCGGTCACGATCGCCTGGCGCAACCTGCTCCAGGTGGTCCGCAATCCCCAGCTGGCCGTGATCGACACGATCACGCCGATCATGTTCGTCCTGCTCTTCGCTTTCGTGTTCGGTGGCGCGATCCAGGTCCCCGGCGGCAACTACATCTCGTACCTGATGCCGGGGATCTTCGTCCAGACGGTGGTGTTCGGAGCGACCGGGACCGCCATCGGTCTCGCCGAGGACCTGCAGAAGGGCCTCGTGGATCGGTTCCGCTCGCTGCCCATGGCCCCGTCCGCGGTCCTGATCGGCCGCACCCTGAGCGATGCCCTGCGCAACCTGTACACCGTGCTGGTGATGACGGTGGTGGGCTATCTGATCGGGTTCCGTTTCGAAGGCGGCCTTCCGGGCGCGCTGCTGGCGCTGGGCCTGGTGGTGGGGTTCGGCTACGCGGTCTCCTGGATCAGCGCCAACATCGGATTGGTCACCAAGTCCGCGCAGGCGGCCCAGGGAGCGATCTTCATCCCGATCTTTCCCCTCACGTTCGCCAGTTCGGCGTTCGTGCCGGTCGCGTCCATGCCGGCCTGGTTGCGGCCGATTGCGGCCGCGAACCCCGTGACGGTGGTGGTGAACGCGACCCGGGGCCTCGCCGGTGGCGCACCCGATACGGTCACCGTGGTGGCCGCGCTGGCCTGGATCGTGGGTCTGGTCGTGATCTTTGCGCCCATCGCCCTGCTGACCTACCGCCGGCGCGCATAACTCGCACGGCTCTGCGGAGCGGCTGCGCCCGTCCGGCGGTTCGTGCCGGGCTGCCGGCCGCTCCCGCCGAGCGCAAACTGCTCACAGGGAGCTCGGGCAGGGCGGTATGGTTGGGGGATGCGTGCTTCCGCCCAGGTTCCGGCCCGCAACGCCAGGATTGTCGTGCTCGGCGATCTGGTCCTGGACGTGGTGGTGGCCCCCGACGGGCCGCTTCGGCCGGGGACCGACGTGGAAGGGCGGGTGTCCTTCCGGCAGGGCGGATCGGCCGCCACCACCGCGCGCTGGTTCGCGCGGCTCGGACTCGAGACGAGCTTCCTGACAGCGGTCGCGACCGACGGCCTCGGAGACGCCCTGGTCGCGTATCTCGAGCGGTGCGAGGTCGTGGTGCACGCGCTGCGCGTCCCCGCCGACCGGACCGGGCGGCTCGCGGTGCTCGTGGAGGAAGGGGAGCGCTCGTTCGTCTCAGATCGGGCCGCGATCCGCCGGCTCGGGCCGCGGTTCGTCCAGGCGGGCTGGTTCGCCGGGAGCGCCCTGCTTCACGTGCCCGGATACTCGCTGGTGGGGGAGCGCCTGGCGGCGGCTTCGCGGCGTGCCGCGCGGCTGGCGCAGCGCGCCGGTGCCCTGATCAGCGTCGACCTCTCGTCGGCGGGGTTTCTCGCGACGGAGGGCTCCGCGGTCATGCTCGATCGGGTGGCCGGGCTTGCCCCGGACGTGCTTCTGGCCACGCGATCCGAGACCGCCGCGGCAACCGGCGCGGCCGGCGTGGAGGGGCTGCTCGCGCTGGCCCCGCTGGTGGTGGTCAAAGCGGGAGCCGCGGGGGCGTCGGCCTACGGCCGGGGGAGTCCCGCCCCTGTGGCCGTCCCGGCGCCGCCGATGCGCGTTGCTGATCCCACCGGCGCGGGGGACGCCTTCGATGCGGGTTTTCTGGCCTCGCTTGTGCGCACCGGGGTGCGCCCCGAACGGGCGGCCCCGCGCGATCTTCGGCGTGCCCTCGAGGCCGGGCACCGGGCGGCGCGGCGCGAGATCAGCGGACGGCGGGTGGAATTCGCGGTCTCCGGGCTGGCTGAAACCTGCGGGCGCTCGGCGAGCCGCTCCGGGTGAGGCGCGCCGCGCCCGGCCGCTGCGACCGCGGTCGGCGGGGAGCCGCACGAAAAGTGGCTTGACACCGCACTGGCAGGCCGCTATACCAGCGCACAACCGGTTGCGCAACCGGTTGCGTCAGCTCGACGTGGAGGATGCGGAGGCACCTTGCCTGGAACGCGGGTCACGATCCGGGATGTGGCGAGTGCGGCTGGCGTGCATGCCTCCACTGTCTCTCGGATTCTCAGCGGCGCCTTCGCCAAGCCGGGTCCCACCCGTGACCGCGTTCTGCAAGTCGCCCGGGAGCTTGGCTATCAGCCGAACTTGCTGGCCCGCGCGCTGACCGAGCAGCGGGCCCCGATCGTGCCGCTGCTCATTCCGGACGTGGCGAACGCCTTTTTCCCGGAACTCGCGCTCGGCGCGGAGGAGGCGGCGCGGCGGGCCGGATACGCGCTCCTGTTGTGCAACACCGAGAGCGCGGTCAATCTGGAACGTCAGTATCTCGAGTCGCTGGTACCACTGCAGGTGCCGTTCGCAGTGGTGGTGCCGAACGCGGAATCGTCGGCGGAGACCTTGCGCGAGTTCGTTTCGCGCTGCCCGATTGTGATCGTGGACCGGCTGCTGGACGGTCTGGACCTGCCGAGCGTGACCGTGGACAACCAGCTCGGTGGCCGTATGGCGACCGAGCACTTGTTGGAGCTCGGACATGTCCGGGTCGCCTGTGTTGCCGGGCCGCCGGACGTCTCGACCGCACGTGACCGCGTGCATGGGTACGCGCTGGCGATGGAAGAGCGCTCGCTGGAGCCGCTGGTGATCGCGGGTGGGTTCACCACGGCCGATGGAACTCGAGCGGCACACGCATTTCTTCGCCTGCGCGAGCGGCCGACCGCTGTGGCAGCTCCGAACGATCTGGCAGCCCTGGCGTTCATCCGGGAGCTGGAGCGGCACGGAGTCAGGGTGCCAGCCGACGTGTCGGTGGTGGGGTTCGACGACCTGGTCTTCGCCGCATACTCCCGTCCCGCCCTGACAACGGTGCACCAGCCGGCGCGGCGCATGGGCGCGAGTGCGGTGGAGATGGCGCTGACCGCGGCTGGGGATGGACCGCTTCGGCACCTGCGGTTGCGTCCGCGGCTGGTGGTCCGGGAGTCGACGAGGCCGTTGCTGTGAGAGTGGTGGTCTTTGGCAGCCTCAACCTGGACACGACCTTTGTGGTGGATCGCCAGCCCGCCTGGGGAGAGACCGTCCTGGCCCAGGCTGTCACGGTGGCTGCGGGTGGCAAGGGCGCGAACCAGGCGGTCGCGGCGGCCCGTGTGGGTGCCGGGCGCGTGCTGATGGTCGGTCGGGTCGGCGCTGATGCATCGGGGGCCTTCCTGCGGAGCGAGCTCGCGCGCGACGTGACGGACCGGGTTGGCACCGACCTGACGCGCCCCACCGGGGGCGCCTTCATCCTGCGGCGTCCCACAGGCGAGAACGCGATCGTGGTGGCCGCCGGGGCCAATGACGGCGTGGAACTGGACGATCTGGCCTCGCTGGAGGAGCCCGAGGCACCCACGGTGCTGGTGCTGCAGCTCGAGATCCCGGTCGACGTCGTGCGTGAGGCTCTGGTCCTGGCGGCGTCGCGGCACTGGCACGTGGTACTGAACGCGGCGCCCGCGCGCAACGGTGCGGACGGCATCATACCGATGGCGAACACCCTGGTGGTGAACGAAGTGGAGGCGTCCCAGCTGGTCGGCCTGCCGGTGCGGAACGCGGCGGAGGCGCTTTCGGCTGGCCGGGCGCTGTTGGCGCGTGGCCCTTCGAGGGTGGCGATCACGCTTGGCGCCCAAGGGGCCGTCCTTGTCACTGGGACCGGCGCCTGGCGCGCAGCGGCTCCGGCAGTCCAGGTAGTGGACACGACGGCGGCCGGGGACGCTTCCGTGGGCGCGCTCGCGGCCGGCATCGCCGAGGGGCTGCCGGAGGATCGGTTGCTCGCCCTGGCCGTGGCGGCCGGCTCGCTGGCGACCACACGGGCCGGGGCCCAGCCGTCACTTCCCGCGCGAGCGGAGGCCGTGGAGGTCGCCCGTTCGGTTGTTGTCGAGGTAGAGCCCGCGCCGGAGCGCGTGGCGGAGGGGTTGCCTATGTGAATCGAGTGCGCGTCATGGCCGGGGGACGTGGTTCCGGCGCGTCACGGGTCACACGAACGGAGTGGGGAGCGGGCCGCGTGCCCGTCGGATTCCAACAAGGAGAGGAGCGCGAGATGTCGATCTCGTGGATTGAGAAAACGCGACTGCCGGTGGCCATCATGGCCGCGGCGATGATTGTGACGGCCTGCAGCTCGGCGGCCACCACGGCCCCCACGCAGGCACCGGCGAGCGCCGCCGCACCGGCCAGCGCGGCACCGGCCAGCGCGGCACCGGCCAGCGCCGCCGCAAGCGCGGCGGTTTCGGCCGCGCCCGGCGCGTCCAGCGCCGCAAAGATCTCGGCACCCAACTTCAAGGTTGCCCTGGTAGTGTCCGGGACCCTCGGTGACAAGGGCTTTTTCGATTCCGCAAACGCGGGGATCATGCGGGCAGCTCAGGATTTCGGCATCCAGACCAAGGTGCTGCAGGCTTCGCCGACCGATCCGGCGCAGTGGCTGCAGAACCTGGAGGCGGTGTCGAACGGTGACTACAACATCGTCATCACCGGCAGCACCCAACAGCACGACAACCTGACCCAGGTTGCCAAGGAGCACCCGAACCAGCACTACATCCAGTTCGACGACCAGGTCGCGCTGCCGAACGTGCTCAGCATCGAGTACAAGCAGAACGACGGCTCCTACCTTGCCGGGGTCCTGGCCGGCATCGTCGCCACCGACAAGACGGATTTCCCACTCTCGAGCGCCGGCGGCAAGGTCGGCCTCGTCGGTGGCATGAACATTCCTGTCATCAATGACTTCGTGGACGGCTACAAGCAGGGCGCCGAGTCGGTCGGGATCTCCGCGTCCAACATCCTGGTTTCCTATATCGGCAACTTCACCGACGCGAACAAGGCCTACAACCTCACCACGGCCATGTACAACCAGGGCGCGGACATCGTGTTCGCGGTGGCCGGTGGTGCCGGGCTCGGCGTCCTGAAGGCATCGGCCGAGCAGAACAAGTATTCGATCGGCGTCGATTCCGACCAGAACGGTCTCTACCCGGGGCACGTGCTCGCTTCGATGGTCAAGGAGGTCGGCAACTCGCTGTACGACCAGATCCAGGCCGCGATCCAGGGGAACGCTCCGTGGGGCCAGTTGCTCCACTACGGCCTCAAGAACAATGGCGTGGGCCTGATCATCGACACCAAGGACGTGCCCCAGTCGGTGGTCGACAAGATCAACGCCGCTCATCAGGACGTCGCAAGTGGCAAGGTCGTCGTGAAGAGCGAGTTCAGCCAGTAGTCGAACCTTTCATCCCCGTCGGGGACGCGCGCGCGTCCCCGACGGATCCCTTCCCTCCGGCGCCCGATGGCACGGAGAGAGCCAGCGGGAGAACGGGTGTCCGGCAGATGACCACGGCGTCGCCCCTTCTGGAGTTGCGGGGCATCACGAAACGGTTCGGTCACCTGGTTGCCAACGACCACGTCGACCTCCAGGTGGCCGAGGGTGAGATTCACGCCCTGGTGGGCGAGAACGGTGCCGGCAAGACCACGCTGATGAACATCGTCTTCGGCCTGGTCCATCCGGACGAGGGCGAGATCCTGTTGCGCGGCACGCCGGTCACGATCCGCAGTCCGCTTGCGGCGGCGCGGCATGGCATCGGGATGGTTCACCAGCACTTCAAGCTGGTCCCTTCGCTGACCGCTGCGGAGAACATCTTCCTGGGCCGTGAGCCCGGCAACGGTCCGATGCTGGACGGGCCCCAGGCCCTGCGTCAGGCGACCGAGCTCGCCGAGCGGTACGGGCTCAGCATCAACGCTGCGACCCGCGTCCGATTCCTGTCGGTCGGGCAGCAGCAGCGGGTGGAGATCCTCAAAGCGCTGTCCTACGACGCGCACCTCCTGATCCTCGATGAGCCGACCGCGGTGCTCACTCCGCAGGAAACCGAGGAACTCATCCAGGTGGTCCACGAGCTGCGCGCGCGCGGCAAGACGGTCATCTTCATCACACACAAGCTCAACGAGGTTCGGGCAGTCGCCGACCGTTTCTCCGTCATGCGCGACGGCAAGCGCATCGCGACCCTGGCGACCGGCGAGGCGACCGAGGCGGACATTGCCCGCATGATGGTCGGCCGGGAGGTGCTCTTCCGGGTTGTCAAGCCTGACGTCATTCCCGGCCGAGCGGTCCTGGAGGTGACCGGACTCAAGGGGCTGCGCGTGGACGGCACGGAGGCGGTCCGCGATGTCTCGCTCGAGGTGCGCGAAGGCGAGATTGTCGGTATCGCCGGCGTCGAGGGGAACGGCCAGAGCGAGCTTGCCGAGTTCATCTGCGGCCTCCGGCCACCGACAGCCGGGCGGGTGGTGATCGATGGCAAAGACGTCACGCGCATGGATGTGGTCCGGCGCCGCGCGGTCGGTCTCGCGTTTGTTCCCGAGGACCGGATGGACCGCGGGGTCAGCGGCGCACTGTCCGTCTCGGAGAACCTCGCCGCCACGCACTACCAGGACCCCGGGCTCTCCCGGTTCGGTGTGATTGCTCCCGGCCGCCTGCGCCACTGGGCGCGGGCGCTGATCAGCCGGTTCGACATCCGGAATGCGAGCCCGGTCACCCCCGTGCAGGCGCTCTCCGGGGGCAATATCCAGAAGGTGGTCCTCGCGCGTGAGCTGAGCACGGAGCCGAAAGTGCTTCTGGCGGCGCAGCCATCGCGCGGCCTCGACGTCGGTGCCACCGAGGCAGTGCACGGGACGCTGATCGAACAGCGGTCGCAGGGTCGGGCGATCCTGCTCATCTCGTCGGAGCTCAGCGAGATCCTCTCGCTTTCCGACCGGATCCTGGTCATGTACCGCGGCCGGGTTGTGCACGAGACAAACGCACGCGATGCGACTGATGAGGGGCTTGGCCTGTACATGATGGGCCTGAAGAGCGACTACTCCGGAGAAATCCAATGACGCAAAGCAATGCTCCGCTGGTCGACGAAACGCTCCAGGAGACGCTCGCGTCCAACCTGAGGTCCGCAGGTGAGGCCCTCGTCCAGCCGGCGCTCACGCTCGTTGCCGCTCTCATCATCGGGCTGCTCCTCATCATCGGGATCGGCGAGAACCCCATCCCGGCCTATCACGCCTTTCTCTTCGGCAGCTTCGACAACGCACTCGACTTCGGCAACCTGCTGGCGAAGGCGACGCCGCTGATCAGCACGGCGATCTGCGTGATGATCGCGTTCCGGGGCGGCGCCTTCAACGTGGGCGGCGAAGGCCAGATGTATCTGGGGGCGTTCTGGGGGGCCGTCATCGGGTTCACGTTGGTGGGCCTTCCGGGCCCCCTGCTGATCGTGGCAATCATGCTTTCCGCGGCTATCGCGGGTGGGCTCTGGGCCGCGATCGCCGGAGCGCTCAAGGCGTTCTGGGAGGTCGACGAGGTGGTCAGCACCCTGCTGATGAACTACATCGCGATGCTCATCACGCAGTACTTCGTGGACAACCAGTTCAAGGACGTGACGGCGGGCGGTCCGATGACCGCGTATGTCGCCAAGCAGGCCTGGCTGCCCCAGTTGCTCCCTCCCTCCGCGGTGACGGTCGGCCTCCTCATCGCCATCGCCATCGGGATCGCCAGCTGGTTCTTGATGTTCCGCACGGTTTGGGGGGCAAACGTTCGTGCGGTCGGGACGAACAAACGGTTCGCCGAGGCGATGGGCGTGAACGTCCGGCGCACGCTGATCCAGACGATGTTCATCTCGGGCGCGGTGGCGGGGATCGGCGGCGCCATCGAGGTGATGGGCGTCGAACACCGTTTCTACCAGGGGTTCTCGCCGGGGTTCGGGTTCCTGGGCCTGACCGCCGCGCTGCTCGGGCGCCTCAACCCATGGGGCACGCTGGCGATGGCGTTCCTTTATGCCGCGCTCCTGAACGGGGCCGCGATCATGCAGATCCAGACGCCTGTCCCGAATCCGTTGGTCAACATCCTGGAAGGAATCATCGTCGTGGTGATGACCGCGCAGGCGAGGCCCGCAATCCGTGGCCTGTTCCGCCGAAAGCGAGCTGTGGCGTGAGCGGGCTGTTGCAGCTCTTCAATGCGGACATGGTCGGGGCACTGCTCCTCTACACGACGCCGATCCTCCTTGCAGCCATCGGCTGCGTCTTCACCCAGCAGGCAAACATCCTCAACATCGCGATGGAGGGGATGATGCTGACGGCGGCCTTCTTCGCCGTCGCGGTCGGCGCCGCAACCCAGAGTGTGACGCTCGCCCTCGCCGGCGCAATCGCCTCGGCCATGGTGATGTCGGCGGTCTTCGGATACGTGGTCCTTGTCCTCGGGGCTGACGTGTTCGTGGCCGGGATCGGGATCAACCTGCTTGCCGACGGGGTGACCGTGTTCCTCCTCGAGCGGCTCTACAACAACGAGGGCAGCTACACCCCCACCACTTTCCCCACCCTGTGGCGACTGACCCTGCCCAGCAGTTGGGCCAATGACCCGGTGCTGGGTTACGTGTATCACGCCCTGAGCGGGCAGACAGCGATCGTCTTCTTCGCGCTGCTCCTTGTGGTGGTCTCGCACATCGTGCTGTATCGGACCAAGATTGGCGTCCACATCCGCGCCACCGGCGAGAACCCGGAGGCCGTTGAGGCGGCCGGCCTCAACCCGACCTGGCTCAAGTTCCTCACCGTGATGATCAGCGGCGTCTGCGCGGGGCTCGGCGGCGCGCAGCTGGCCATGGCGACCCTGGACGCGTTCATCCGCGAGATGACCAACGGTGTCGGCTTCATTGGCCTCTCCGCCGAGATCTTCGGCAATGCCACGCCCTTCGGGTCGCTGATCGCGTCGGCGATCTTTGGGCTGGCGAACGCGGTCGCCGACCGCGTCCAGGTGATCCCGAGCCTCAACATATCGCCCGACCTTGTCCTCACGCTGCCGTACGTGGTCACCCTGGTGGCGCTGACGCTGGCGATGATCCGGCGCCGGCGCGCCCGGATTGCCTGAGGAGGGGAGGGCACAATGGGACCTCGCTCGATGATCCTGGATATGGACGTGGGGGTGGACGATGCCCTCGCGATCCTCTACCTCGCTGGCCACCCGGAGGTGCGGATCGCCGCTGTGGGCAGTGTCCACGGTAACGTGGAGGCGCCCATCGCTGCGGCCAACGCCCGCAGGGTGCTGGAGCTGTGCGGGCTTGACGAGGTGCCCGTGGCGGTCGGATGCTGGCGCCCCCTGGCCCAGGAGCTGGCCACCGCTGGGTGGGTGCACGGTGAGGACGGTTTGGGCGACACGAACCAGCCGCCGCCCCGCCAGGGTCCGTCCGGCGAGCACGCCGTGGCCCAGTTGATCCGCCTCGCGCACGAGCGACCCGGCGCGTACGAGGTGGTTGCCACCGGACCCCTCACCAACCTCGGCACGGCACTGGTGATGGACCGTGAACTGCCCCACCTGATCCGGTCCGTCACGATCATGGGCGGCTCCGCCGACGGTGTGGGCAACGCGGCCCCGTTCGGCGAGGCGAACATCTGGCACGACCCGGAGGCCGCCGAACTGGTCTTCAACGCCGGCTGGCCGATCACGATGGTCGGCCTCGACGTGACCATGGTCACGCGCCTCGAGGAGCCGGAGCTGGCCGCGATCGCCGCTGCGTCGACGCCGCAGGCGCGCTTCGCGACCGCGATCCTGCAGCACTACCTGGGGGTCTACGCGAAGAGCTTTGGCGGGCGGCGCATCTGCCCGCTCCACGACCCGCTGGCGGCGGGCATCGCGGTGGACCCGACACTGGTCACGGCCGCGCTCGACGCCGAGGTCCACGTCTCACGCGGCGGCGACACGAGGGGCATGACCATGATCGATCGACGCCCGAAATACATGGAGGCCGAAGGGCGATCGGGGCCCTTCACCCGCGTGGCGCTGCAGGTTGACTCGCAACGCTTCGTGGACGACCTGGTGGACCGCCTCACCTGCCCGTTTCCCGGTCGGTCGGGCTGACCCGCTGCCCCACCGACTCGCTCACGTCAAGCTGCCCCGCCGCAGCACCGCAGGAAAGGAGCCCGCACCGTGCCCCAGAAGATCATCCTGGATTGCGACCCAGGCCACGACGACGCGATGGCGATCCTGCTCGCCAACGCGGCACCCGAGATCGACCTGCTGGCGATCACGACCGTGGCTGGCAATCAGACGTTGCCCAAGACCACCCTCAACGCGCGGCGCGTCTGCAGCCGGGCGGGGATCCACGGCGTTCCCGTGGCCGCGGGTTGCGACCGGCCGCTCGTGCGCGAGCAGCGGGTTGCCGCGAACATCCATGGCGAGTCAGGCCTGGAGGGCCCCACCTTCGCCGGCGAGCCGGACGTGCCGCTGGATCCGCGCCATGCGGTGGACCTGATCATCGAGTTGCTGATGGCGTCCGACGGCGACGTCATGCTGGTTCCAACCGGACCGCTCACGAACATCGGCCTCGCCATGCGCCGCGAGCCGCGGATCCTGCCGAAGATCCGGCACATCTCGCTGATGGGCGGGGCGTGGGGCTTCGGCAACCAGACGCCGTCCGCCGAGTTCAACATCCTGGTCGACCCGGAGGCTGCCCGGATCGTCTTCGAGAGCGGCGTCCCGATCACCATGTGCGGCCTCGAGCTGACGCACCAGGCCAAGGCGACGCCGGACATCATCCAGCGCTTCGCGGATCTCCACACGCCGCTCGGAGACTTCGCGGTGGAGATGCTCCAGTTCTTCGCCAGCACCTACAGGAAGATGCATGGCTTTGACGGACCGCCGCTCCACGACCCGACCGCAGTGGCCTGGGTGATGGACCCGACCCTCGTCGAGACGCAGCCCGCGCACGTGGACATCGAGACGCACGCCGAGTTCAGCTACGGGCGGACCGTGGTGGACCTCCACGACGTGCTCGGCCTCCCGAAGAACGTGCTGGTGGCAACCAAACTCGACGTGCCCCGTTTCTGGGACCGGATGGTGGGCGCGATCGCGAGCTACGGCGCCTGAGGGCGCTCGAAGCTGCCGGCGCGGGACCGCCCCATGGAGCGCCACCCGATCATCCTGGACTGCGATCCCGGGCTGGATGACGCGTTCGCGATCCTCCTCGCGGCTGCCTCACCGGCGATCGATCTCCGGGCCATCACCACGGTCGCCGGGAACCATACCGTGGACCGCATGACGCTCAACGCGCGGCGGATCTGCAGCGTGGCCGGTATCCGGGGCGTGCCGATCGCCCAGGGCTGCGAGCGGCCGCTGGTTCGCCAGCAGATCGTGGGGAGCGACATCCACGGAGAATCAGGGCTGGACGGCCCCGCGTTCGGCCCCCCGACCGTGCCCACCGATCCGCGCCACGCGGTGGACCTGATCGTCGAGCTGCTCCTCGCCTCGGATGGGGAGATCACGCTCGTGCCCATCGGGCCGCTGACGAATATCGCGACCGCGATGCGCCGCGAGCCGCGCATCCTGCCGAAGATCCGGCACATCTCGCTGATGGGCGGGGCGTGGGGACTGGGCAACCGGACGCCCGCCGCCGAGTTCAACATCCTGGCCGATCCCGAGGCCGCCCGGATCGTCTTCGAAAGTGGCGTGCCCATCGCCATGTGCGGTCTGGAACTGACACACCAGGTGGTTGCGACACCCGAGATCATCGAGCGGATCACGGCCCTCCGGACGCCAGTGTCTGAGATGGCTGCCGCGATGCTCCGCTTCTACGCCTCCACCACGGCCCGCCGACGGCGATCCTTCGGTCCCGCACTGCACGACCCCACGGCCGTCGCCTGGGTCATCGACCCCACCCTCTTCGAGGCCGAGCCGATGCACGTGGATGTGGAGACGCACGCCGAGTTCTCCTGCGGCCGCACGCTGGTGGACGTCGACGACGTGCTGGGGTTGCCGAAGAACGCGATCGTCGCGACCCGTATCGACGCAGCCCGCTTCTGGGACTTGCTCATTGAAGCGCTCGCCAGCTACCGTGCTTGAACCATGGGCCAGCCGCCGGTCCAGCACGGCCGCGTGGCATGCGTTCGGAGCGCCGCCACGGAGGAGGAACCCGTGTGGATGATCTGCTGATTCACGGGGGCCGAGTGGTCTCCGTGTCGACCGGCGAGCTGTTCGCGGCGGATGTGACTGTCGCGGGCCAGACGATCAGTGGCGTGCTGCCGCCTGGCACAGCTGGCCCGGCCCGTGAACGGATCGATGCTTCAGGGCTGCTGGTAGCACCGGGGTTCGTGGACGCCCACATGCACGTCGAGAGCTCGTTTCTGGTGCCCGGCACGTTCGCGGGACTGGCGCTGGCCCGCGGCACCACCACGGTCCTGGCGGACCCCCACGAGATCGTCAACGTGGCGGGCGCGGCCGGGCTCCGCTGGCTCGCGAGCGCAGGGCGGCGCACTCCCATGACCATGCTGGTGGCCGTGCCTTCCTGTGTGCCGTCCCTGCCGGGGTTCGAGACCGCCGGTGCGGAACTGGCCGCGGCCGACGTCTCGGTGCTGCTCGACGAACCCGGCGTGGTGGCGCTGGGGGAGGTGATGGACTACCGGGCCGTGGTGGGCGGCGAAGCGCGCATGACGGGCATCCTCAATGCCGCTCGTCACCACGGCGCGATCATCGATGGCCACTGCCCCGGGCTGTCAGGCACGGAGCTGTCGCGGTACATGGCCGCCGGGATCGACTCCGACCACACCAAGAATCCGGTCCCGGTGGCGCTGGAGAAGGCCCGCCTGGGGATGCATCTCCAACTCCAGGAGAAGGGGATCTCGCCGGAGCTGATCGGCGCGCTGATGGCGCTGCCCCTGCGACCGCCCATATCGCTCGTGACCGACGATGTGGCGGCGGACGCGCTGGTGGCGCACGGTCACCTGGATCACGTCGGACGACGGGCAATCGCCGCCGGCCTCCCGCCGCTGGAGGCCCTGCGGGCGATGACGCTGGTGCCCGCCGGACGGTTGCGGCTGCACGACCGCGGTTCGGTTACGCCCGGATACCGCGCGGATCTGGTTCTGCTGCCCGATCTGGCGGATTTGCGCCCCGTACTGGTGATCGCTGGGGGGCGGGTGGTGGCACGCGATGGCGTGGCGGTCGAGCCTGCCAGGACATTGGAGGCGGCTCCTTTCCGTGACACGGTGCGCCTCGCCCCGCCGGGTGCCGCGGAGTTCGCGCTGCGGCCGGGTGGGGCCGACGGAGATCGGCGGGTCCTGGCGATCCGGGTGAACCCCACCGACACTTCGACCACCGCGGCCCGGATCGATGTGGAGATCCGGGACGGTCTGGCCGCGCTGCCCCCCGGCGCGGCAACCCTGGCGGTCTTTCATCGGCACGGCCGCAACGCCGACCGAGCCCTGGCCCCCGTGGTGGGGCTGGCGCTCGAGGAGGGCGCGGCCGCCACCACCTACGCGCACGACAGCCACAACCTGCTCGTGCTGGGCTCCTCCCAGGCCTCGATGGCTGCAGCCGCAGAGGCGGTTATCTCGGCCGGCGGTGGGGTCGCCGTGGCTCGTGGTGGGCGCGTGACTGCCCTTCTGCGCCTGCCGGTGGGCGGGATCATGTCCGACGCGCCGGGTGTGGAGGTGGCGGCCGAGGCCGGTCGGGTCCGCCAGGCGCTGCACGAATGGGGCTATCGGCACGCCAATGCCTTTATGAGCCTGGCGACGCTGTCGCTGCCGGTGAGCCCGGCGCTGAAGCTGACGGACCGCGGGCTGGTGGACGTGGAGCGGCGCGCCTGGGCGGTTGCGGACGTGGAGGGAACGCATGATCCGACTCTTGATTGACACGGATACCGCCTCGGACGACGCGGTTGCGTTGGTCCTGGCGCTCCGCACGCCCGGCGTCAGCGTGGAGGCGATCACGGTGGTGGCGGGGAACGTCCCACGGGACCAGGGGGTGCAGAACGCCCTGTACACGGTGGAACTGTGCGGGAGCCGGGTTCCGGTGTACGCGGGGATGGCAAAACCGCTGGTGCGGCCCCTGCGCACAGCGCAGGACGTGCATGGCCAGGATGGCATGGGCGACATCGGGCTCCCCGTGCGGGCGCGGATCGCGGCCCCTGGCAATGCCGTGGACGTGCTGCTGCGGGCGGTCGACGCGGAGCCCGGTGTGTTCACCCTGGTGACTCTGGGGCCATTGACGAACGTGGCCATGGCCATCCTGCGCGACCCGGGGTTCGCCGCCAAGGTAGCGCGCTGCGTCACCATGGGTGGGACCGGTGTCTTGCCGGGCAACGTGACGCCTCTGGCCGAGTACAACGTCTGGGTGGACCCGGAAGCCGCGCAGATCGTCTTCGAGTCGGGGATACCGCTCACCATGGTGGGTTGGGATATCTCGCGACAGTACGCCACCGTTGGCCCGGACGAGATGCGTCGTATGGAGTCGGCGGACAGCCCCGTGGCGCGGTTCTGCGTGGCGATTCAGCGACGCCTGCTCGACTACTGCCTCACGCAGACGAAACTCGGCGGCTTCGATCTGCCCGACCCCATGGCTGTGGCGGTGGCGCTGGATCCCTCCGTGGCCACCCACATCGAGCGCCGGTTCGTGGCGGTAGAGACGGGGGGCGTATGGGGGTGCGGGCAGACCATGGTCGACGAGCTGGGGGTCACGGGCAACGCCCCGAACGTGGATCTGGTCCGGGCGGCGGACCACCAGCGGTTCATGGAGATGCTGTACCGGGCGACGGGCGCCTGAGCGCAGAACGGCTGCCTCAGCCCTGGAAGCGCTCGGTTGCTGCCAGGCCGCGTACCAGCTCGAGATAGCCCCGGATGGTCAGTCGCGGGTGCGCCGACGCGAGCACCTCTCGAGCCCCCTGAGCACCATCCGCCAGGAGGTCGACCAGGGTTGCCACCAGCGCCTTGGTCGGGTCGATGTAGGCTGACTGCTCATCCAGCACGCGGAACGAAGCACCGTGAATGGCGCCACCGAAACCGCCTGCGCTGGGGTGCAGGACGGGCATGACCTGCGAGAGGTCGCCCGCGTCCGTGGACGCTTTGGTGGGCGGCCGCAGGGCCCAGCCGTCGTCGCCCACGATCGCGCGGGCCTGGGCGCCAAAGCGTCGGGCCAGCACGGCATCCTGGATGAGCGGCAAGTAGCCCGGAAGCGTCTCGATCTCAACCCCGCTGCCCAGCGCGACCGCCGCCCCGCGGGCGCTGCGGTCGACTTTCGCGGCCGCGTCCTGCATGGCGTCAAGGGTGAGCGCGCGCACGTAGGTCTCGAGCCGGGCCTCCGCGGGGACCACGTTCACTGCGTCGCCGCCGTGCGTGATGATCGAATGCACTCGCACCCCGTCCTCGTCGCGGAAGGTCTCGCGCTGCATGCCGACGGCAGTCAGCGCAAGCGAGGCCGCGTGCAGGGCGTTGATCCCAGCCTCGGGGGCAGCCGCGGCATGCGCCGCACGGCCCAGGAACCGGGTCCGCTTGACCACGAAGCCGGTGGAGGCACTGGGGATCGAGAGCCGACGGTCCTCTGGCGAGCTGGAGGCGTGGATGAACATCGCCATGTCCACGTCGTCGAAGACGCCCAGCCGGATCAGCTCAGGCTTTCCGCCCAGAAACTCGATCCGCCCCGCACGCGCCTGCTCCGAGCGCCAGGCCAGATCCACGTATTCCTCCGCTGGCACGGCGATGAAGGCGACCCGGCCCGTCAGCGCGCCCTCCACTGCGGCGCTGTGAAGCGCCGTGGCCACGCCGAGCAGCTGGGCGATCTGGGCATGGTGGCCACAGGCGTGGGCAGCCCCGGTGACAGGGTCGGCCGCGGGGTGGTCCGGGACCGGCAGCGCATCCATCTCGCCGAGGATTGCCACGGTCGGGCCCGGGGCGCCCAAGGCCAGGTCGGCGCGCACCCCGGTGAGGGCCAGCCCCTCCCGCGGCTCCAGGCCGAGGGCGCGCAGGCGGTCCGCCACCAGGGCGGCGGTGGTGTACTCGCGGAAGCCCATCTCGGGGCGTGCCCAGACAGCGTGCGCGACGTCGAGGATCTCGTTCCAGTTCGCGTCGACCGCCGCCAGGGCCGAAGAGATCAGGTGATCGGCAGCATCCATCTGCCGATCGTAGCAGGCATGCGCGCGCGCCAGGGTCACTGCACGGCGAATGAGCGAGTCGCGGTGGCCGTGCGTCCGCCTGCCGCGCAGGAAACAGTGACCGGCCAGGTGCCGGGGGTGGTGTGGGTGCCCACGGTCCAGGTCCAGGTGACCGAGCCGGCTGCGTTGGCGGCACGGGGTACCAGGCCGGATGCCTTCGATGTTCCGGACTTGTAGACCACCGTGATGCTGCAGGCGGCCAACGGCGCGGTGCGCGCGGTGAGCGAGGCCGTGCCGCCGCGCGACACCGGCGAGGTCAGGCTGAGGATGGTGACACCGACCGCGCCAGGGCCGGGCGCGGTCGTCGACGCGGGTGTGGCGCCTGGCACGGGCGCCGGCGTGTGGGCGGGGAGCGCGACACCGGCGCCCGCCACGTAGGTGCGCCAGGCGGTGATCCAGTCCACGCGGATGAGTTCCTGTGCCTGCGCGAGCGGCATCGTTCCACGGCACACCAGCGCGTGCAGCGCGTCCTCCAGCTGGTCCTTCACCCGCGCCCCCACCGGCGTCCCATCCCTGAGCCGCACCGCGTACGGCTCCGGCCAGAGGTTCTTCGGGTCGCTGGGCGCCCCGCCCAGCTCGAGCGGGATGAGGTGATCCTCCTCGTAGTCGGCCAGGTTTCGGTCCGTGTCGCCGTAGAGGACCAGCTGCGTCCGCTTGAGCGCGGTGGTGTAGCTGGAGGGTGGGCGGACGGTGGCCGTCCAGCCCGTGACGCAGATGGTGGTGCGGATGGTGGCCTGGGTGACGGCTGGGTAGGTGGCTCCGGGCGTCAATGACGGGTTGGGCTCGCCCGGCAGCGGTGCGCCGGCGACGTGAGAGGCGGGCCGCGTGGTGCTGCCGGGAGCGGGCGCCTTGCGCGATGGGGCGGGCGCGGGTGGTGAGCCGGCAGGGGAGAGCGTGGCAAAGGCGGCTGCTGCCGGGGCGGTGGCCGCGGCGGTGGCCACCACGGTCGCGCCTTCCCCAGGGGCCACGGTCCCGTTCGCCCCCTCCGGGGCGCCGCTGGTGCGTGGAGTCGATGCTGCGCATCCGGCTGCCAGGAGCAGGAGCGCTAACCAACCCGGAACGATCCGCCATTGCATGGCACTCTCCCTCGCGGTGCGGAATGGTAGCTCCGGGGCCGGCGGCCGTGGGCGCGGGTGCGTGGGGCCGGACGCGTGGGCGCGATGGCTTGGGCGCGAGTGCGCGGGTGCGGGTGCGGCCGGATCCGCGCGGACGATGGCTCCCGCGGCCGGGTCAGTGCCGATAGGGACTCCGGCGGCCGCGCCAATCGGGCGGCGGGACGCAAGAGCCATGGCGGGGGCGCACCGGAGTACCTACCATGCGCCGATGGACCTCAATCCCGTGGCAGGATGGCTGCTCCCCGTCCCGCGGCTGCCGTGTCGCAGGTTCCTTGCCCTGGGCACGGGAACCCCGCGCGAGACCGGGGGATCCATCCGCGGCGGCCACCCATGGGATGGCCGCCGGTCGCCGGGGAGCGCATGACTGGCGGGCTGATCGGCCCTGAGCGCCGGTTGGGCACCCGGCGCGTGGAGCTCCTCTACGGAGTCGCCGTGGTCATCGTGTACGTGGCTGCGGCCGGCCTCGCGCTGCATGTGACCCATCCGGCTCCCAACCGGATGATGGTGCTCGCCGAGCGCCTGGTGCAGGGCCACCTTGACTCACCCAGCTTTGCCGGCACCGTCGACTCGGTGGCTCGGGGTGGCCGGTACTACGTGGCGGTGGGCGTGCTGCAGGTACTGCCGTACCTGCCGTTCGTCTATCTGCCGGCACTGCGCGCCGTGTCCGGGTACGCCGCGTCGCTCGCGTTCGGGATCCCCGCCGCCTGGCTCGCGCTGCCGCTGGCCCGCGCCTACGGCGCCCGAGGACGTGCGGCCACCTGGATCGCCATCTTCACGGCCTATGGCACGCTCCTCTTCTTCGTCTCGGTGCTGGGGAGCCTCTATTACCTTGCACAGGCCGAGGCGTTCCTGTTCCTGGAGCTGGCACTGCTCGAGTGGGCCGGCCCGCGGCGGCCCACGGTGCTGGGCGCCCTCTTTGGGCTCGCGTTCCTGGCCCGGCCCACCACGGTGCTGGCGGTGGTCCCGGTCGGCCTCGTGCTCGCCTGGTCCGCGCGCCACCGGCTCCGGGCGATACTGCAACTCGCGCTGCCGCTGGCCGTCGCAGCGGTGGTCTCTGGCGCCTTCAACTGGGCGCGCTTCGGGTCCCCGCTCGAGACCGGATACGGCATCTCGCTGCTCACCGACCCGGCGCTCGAGGCGCGTCGCGCGGCCGGCCTCTTCTCGCTGGGCCAGGTTCCGGAGAACGTCCGCCTGGCGCTGCTCCAGGGGTTCGGACTGCAGCCCAGCTTCCCGTATCTCACGGTCGACCCGTCCGGGCTCTCGATGTTGCTGGTCTCACCCGCGTTGGTGACATCCCTCTGGGCGGGGGCGCGGGCACCCCGGGCCCGGCTGCTCTGGGCGGCGGCGATCCTGGTGGCCGTGCCGATCTTCCTCTACTACGGCGGCGGCTACGCCCAGTACGGGTTTCGCTACTCCCTTGATTTCACGCCGTTTCTCGTGGCGCTGATGGCGCTTGGCTCCCGCCGCTGGCTGGGGCCGCCGGAACGCGCATTGATCCTGCTGAGCATCGCGTCCGTCACGTTCGGGGTGCTGTGGGCCGCCCACGTGCTGCCCGGCTGACCCTGGCTGACGGCCGGTGCGAGCGCCGCGGTATCCGTCAGCGGTCCCTGGGCGGAGCAACGCGGCGCCGCGCGGACGCGCACCCCGTCATGGGGCGGGCGGCTCGAACTGGTCCAGCGCCTCCAGGGCCTCTGCGCCGTAGATCACCGAGGGTCCGCCGCCCATCATGATGGCCACCCCGATGGTCTCCAGCACCTCCTCGCGGCTCGCCCCTGCGGCAACCGCGTCGTGCACGTGGTAGGCAACGCACCCGTCGCATCGAACGTTGATGCCAATGGCCAGCGCGATCAGCTCCTTGACCTTCCCGCTCAGGACGCCGTCCCGGACGGTCACCCCGTGCAGGCGCGAGAACGCCGCCATCATGGGCGGGGCATCGCTGCCAAGCGTCTCGATCAGCTTGGCGATGTGCTGGTAGTGCTCCGGATAGTCCATTGCATGCCTCCGTGTTCGAGTGTTCCGGCGGTCGCGCCGCCCGACGATCGCTGCGGCCGACGGCTCCGGGGATGACCAGGCCCTGGCGCGCCGCCGGTACGGGACGTTCGACCTGCGCCTGCTGCCGGCGGTGGGCGCGATGCGCAGGACAGACGCGCCAGGTTCCGACGGCTACAGGATGCCAGAGATCTGCGCGCAGCCCTGGTCGGCCGTTCGCTGCAGGGCGCGCCCACCGCGGAGCCCCGCCTTCCCCGTTCGGCCGTGACCGGGGATGCGGCAACGCATGACGCCTCTCAAAGGGAGGCGCGGCGACTGCGCTCCAGCGTGCCGGGGTTCATGGCCCCGTCGGCGGCAGCGCTCCCGCACACACCCTCCGGCTTCCGGACCGACGAGGGGCTCGCTCCGGAGGCGCCCCGGCGAACCAGCCCTCTGACCGGCGCCATCCGCGCGGTCTCTCCGTGCGCTCCGCGTCGGAGCGTGCATACTCGGCCGAACCGCGCCTCGATGGCGAGTGCCCCGGGGCCAAGGGAAAGACGCCCCGCGCGGCGACCTCGGCTCGTCAGCGGGCGACCGGGGCGCGGGCAGGCACGTGGCGAGCAGGCACGCGGAGGAGGTCGGGGATGCGACGCTTCGGTGGGTTCCTGGTTGCCGGGCTGCTGGCGGGCTCGCTGGCTGGGCCGGGCGCGGTGCTGGCGGCCTCCTCGCCGGGGAGTGTGGCCCCGCCGCCCAACCACCACGACGACACGGCCGCGCTGCAGGCGGCCTTGCAGGCCTGCGTGCCGGGTGGATCCAGCTGCACGGTGCGGCTGCGGGCCGGCACCTACCTGACACGGCAGCTCTTCGCCAACGGGTTCCACGGCGCCGTGACAGGTGCGGGCGCGGGCGCGACGATCGTGCAGGCGCTGCCCGGCTACACGGTGGCCCGGGGCCCCGCCTCCGGCGATCCGTTCGCCCGCCCGCCGGGCGCCAGCTGGCGGTACCCGGCAATCATGGCCTTCGGTGGCAGCAGCGACGTCAGCTTCTCGGGGCTGTCATTCCGCGTGACGAGCCGCGCCCCCGTGCCGGCGGGCTGGCACGACACTCGCAGCAACGGAACCGCCACCTGGCTGGCCGCTGCGGTCTACGTGCATGGCAGCGCGCGGTTCACGGGCCTCTCGTTCGTGGGGGCCCCGGGAACGGACATCCCCGGCGGTGAGGGCGCCAGCGGCGTCAACCTGGCCAGCGCAGTGCTCCTTGACTCCTCCTTGCCGAGCAGCGCCTTTGCGCTGACCCGCTCGATTGTCAGCAACACCGCCAACGGCTTCGAGCTCGACCGCTTCGCGGGCGGCGCCAACGTGGGCGGGTCGCCGGCCGACGGCAACCGATTCATCAACTCCGCGGCTGGCTACTACGAGGACGCGGCCGGCGCCACCATCGAGGAGTCCTATAACCAGATCGCGGTCGGTTCGGCCGCCACCAACTGGCAGGGGATCCTGGTCGTCAACCACGGCCCCGCCACCCCGGGCCACGTCGTGATCCAGCACAATCGCATCGTCGAGAACACCTATGACGTCAGCGGGGTGGAGATCGCGTACGCCGGACCGGGCAGCCAGGCGCCCATCGATGTGCTTGTCGCTGCCAACCAGTTCGTGGTCAGTCCCGGTCTGGTCGGCTGGGCCGACGGGATCCTCGCCCAGAACACCAGCGGCGTGCTGATATCTGGCAACAGCATCGCCCTCAACGGGGACGTCTCCGGCAACGGGATCGACGTGCAGGGCGGGATGGGCACCACGGTGGTGCACAACGCGATCAGCGGCGTGGTCGGTGGGTCCGAGCCTGCCGGCCTTGGCATGGGCTCCACGACGGGCTGGGGGATCGCCGTCTACCCGGCCCCCTTCGCGACGGCCCCGGCCCCGGCCACCGACACCGTGATCGCCGGCAATACGATCAACGGCGTGAGCGGGGTGGGCGGAGCCGGGATCCGCGACTGGGACTCCACCGGCAGCGTGATCTCCGGGAACACCATCGGCGGGGTCAGCGGCGCCGACGGCATCGACATCGGCGGGACCGACGGCACCACCGCGACGGGTAACGTGATCGCCGGTGCCGGGCCCGCCGCGATCGCCCTGTGGGGCACCCTGGCGGGCGTCGCGACCGCCAACGGGGCGGTCATGGCCAACGACGTCAGCGGCTTCACGGCCGGCGCAATCCCCAACCTGACCAGCGCGGGCCGCCAGGTCTACCTGGATGGCGGCGTGAGTCACACCACGGTGGACTGCGCGACGCCCGGCGACACCGTGCTCGACGGTGGCAGCGGCGACACGCTCACGGGCTGCGCACCCAGCGGAGCAGTGACAGCGAGCGTGCGCCCGTCCGCCGTCGGGGCCGACATCTCCTGGCCCCAGTGCGGAAGCGCGTACCCGTCCAGCCCCGCCTTCGGGATCGTGGGGGTGACCGCGGGGCTCGCGTTCAGCGCGAACCCGTGCCTGGGGACCGAGCTTGGCTGGGCTGGCGGCGCGAGTGCCCAGCTCTTCGCCAACACCGGCAACCCCGGACCGGCACACTCGTCGCACTGGCCCACCGGGCAGACCTCGCCGATGTCCTGCGAGGCCGCCAACCCCGACAGCGCAGCGTGTGCCTATGACTACGGCTACAACGCGGCTGCCGATGCGTACGGCGATGCCGCCGCGGCCTGGGCTGCACAAGGGCTCGCCGGATCCCCGGCGGCCAGCGCCTGGTGGCTCGACGTGGAGACTTCGAACAGCTGGCGGAGCGACGCGGCGCTCAACGTCGCCGACCTGCAGGGGGCAGTCGACTACCTGGTGTCGGTGGCCAAAGTCGTCAGCGTCGGGTTCTACTCGAGCCCGGCCCAGTGGGCGCAGGTCACCGGTGGAACCACTGCGTTCGCCGCAAACCCGAGCTGGGTGGGGGGCGCCTCCGGCCTGCGCAACGCGAGCTTCGTCTGCAGTGGACCCGCGTTCACCGGTGGCAGCGTGGCCCTGGCCCAGTATCCCTCGGGCGGGTTCGACGCCGACCTGCGCTGCGCCGATGCCCCACAATTCTGAGCTCGCTCTCCCGTCGCGGGAGGCAGGCCACGGGCTGCGGGACGAGGGTCTCCGCCCGGTGCAACGGACGTGGTGACGGCCCGGCCCGGCGGCGGGCAGGGCGCAGCCAGCGCCGGCAGCCTTTCTGATCGCCGCTGGCAGCTGCTCGCGGCGACCGCCGTGGGGGCGTTCATCGCTCCGTTCGACGGCAGCGTGGTGGCGATCGCGCTGCCCAGGATCGGGCCGGCTCTTCAGCTGAGCTTCGTGGGCGCACTCTGGGTGCAGCTCATCTACCTGCTTGTGCTGACCGTGGGGCTCATCCCCGCGGGGCGCCTCGCCGATGCCTGGGGCGGTCTGCGCCTCTACCGGATCGGTCTGCTCGTCTTCGCGCTTGCCTCGGCCGCCTCCGGAGCGGCGAGCTCGACCGCGTGGCTGCTCGCCGCGCGCTCCATCCAGGGCCTCGGGGCGGCGCTCCTGTCCGCCACCTCGACCGCGCTGGTCACCGAGGCGTTCCCGGCGCGTGAACGCGGCAAGGCGCTCGGTTTGAACGTCACGGCGGTCTATCTGGGCCTGGCCCTGGGACCTGCGCTGGGCGGACTCCTCACCGAGCAGCTCGGCTGGCGCTCGATCTTCTACGTCAATGTTCCGGTGGCGGCGGCGAGTCTGGCGCTGGGCTGGGGCCTCACCGGTGCGCGGCACGCGGGGCGCCACGGCGCAGGGGCCAGCCTGGACCTGCCGGGGGTGGGACTGCTCGTGGGCGCCCTCGCGGCCGGGACGGTGGGGATCAGCCTGGCGCCGATCTGGGGCTGGACCGCCCCTTCGTCACTCCTTCTCCTGGCCGGCGGGGCTGCCGGCGCGATCTGGCTGGTGGCCTACGAGTCCAGACGGCCGGACCCGTTCCTGGATGTGGGACTGTTTCGCCGCAGCCGGCTCTTCGCCACGGCCAACCTGGCCGCGCTGGCCAACTACATGGCGTTCTCGGCGGTCACGGTGCTGACCTCGGTCTTCCTGGAGGTGGCGAGCGGCCGGAGTCCGGAGCAGGCCGGCCTGATCCTCGTGGCTGCTCCGCTCGCGATGGTCGCCCTCTCCTGGCTGGCAGGCCGGGCCTCTGACGTGGTGGGTTCGCGCTGGCTCGCCAGCGGGGGGATGGCCATCATCGGTGTCGGCCTGCTGCTGCTCTCGGGGCTTCCGGTCCAGCCCAGCATGCCCGCGCTGGTGGGGTCCCTTGTCCTGGTCGGCGTGGGCATGGCGGCGTTCAGCGCTCCCAACACCTCCGCCGTGATGGGATCGGTCCCGAGGGCACAGCTGGGGGTCGCATCCGGCATGCTCGCGACGATGCGCTTTCTCGGCCAGGCCCTCTCCATCGCCGTGCTCGGCGCCCTGGCCACGTCCCGCCTCGGCGGCGCAGGCCAGGCCGTCCTGTTCACCGGCCAGGCCCAGGGTACCGGCGTGGCAGCCGCCTATGTGTCCGGGTATCACCTCGCGATGCTGGCCGGCGCGGGCATCGCGGTGGTCGGGGCAATCGCCTCCCTCACGCGGCCGGGCCAGGGCGAGCTCGGGACGCCTCCCGCCGGGCAGGCCTGACCGGAAGCACGGCGAAGGCCCGCCGCCGCTCCCTGGGGTTGACCTGGGCTGTCCGGCCTGTTCAGCCGCCGGTTGGATCGGCCTCCCGCTCGAGGGGTGCCGGACGGCCCAGCAGGTAGCCTTGCCCGAACTGGACACCGAGGGCCCGCAGGGTCGCCAGCTCCGCCTCGGTCTCGATCCCTTCGGCCACGAGGGTGCAGCCGACCGCGGCGGCGAAGTGGCACAAACCCGCCACCAGCGCCTGGCGGACCGGGTCGGCGTTGATGGCGACCACCAGCGCGCGGTCCACCTTGACCAGCGCGGGGCGCAACTCGGAAATGTGGCGCAGGCTGGCGAACCCGGCCCCGGCGTCGTCCACGGCAAGCCGAAGGTTGGATCCAAGGGCCGCCAGCGCGGCGCGAAAGGCCGGGTAGTCGGCGATCGCCTCCTCCTCGGTCACCTCCAGTACCAGCGGTCGCGGGGCCCCGCGCAGGATCGTGCGCAGCGGCTCGCCGGCCAGCAGGAACGCCGGGGAGGCGTTCACCGAGAGCCAGGCCGCAGGCGGCAGGCCGCGCGCCGCCCGGAGCGCCGCACGCAGCGTGGCGGCCTCGAGGCGCACACCCAGGCCGACGGCCGCCGCGGTCCGGAACTGCTGGTCGGGCGGCGTGTCGTCGGCGAAGCGTGTCAGCGCCTCGAACCCGACCGTAACGCCGCGATCAAGGTCCACGATGGGCTGGAAGACCGGCCGGAACGCCCGGCGCGCCAGGACGTCGGTGATCCGCGCGCGGGCCTCCGCCGATGCGGCTCCCGCGGCGAGCGACGGGCCGAGAAGCGCGGCTGCGATCCCGGCGAACTCCACCAGCGCGGGCAGTCGCTGGGCGAGCTGGTCGGCCGCGTCGGGGTCCGCTGAGCCCGCCTCGAGCAGGCCGCGCACCATGCCATCCACCACCAGCGGGGCGTATGCCAGGGCCTGGATGCCGCGGGCCTGGAAGGCGCGGTTGAAAGGCGATCCTGTCCGCACCTCCCAGCCTTCGATCCAGGGGCCTTCTTCCGCGTGTGCCCGCAGATACTGACTGCGGGCCTTGGAGAGCGGGCGCCGCGGGAGGCGTGCCGCATCGGCGCTGACGGCCCCGAGCGGGAAGGCGTGGCCGCCGGGGTCAAACGCCAGCAGCGTCGCCACCGCAGCGCCCGGCAGACGGGCGATGTGGAGACAGAGTGCGTCCGCGGTCTCCTCCGGGACGGCCCCGGGGCGAACGGCGCTGAGCGCGGCCGCAATGAGGGTCCGCTCGCGGGCCTCGGCGACCGCCCGGGCCTCGGCTGCGCGCTCTGCGGTCACGTCCCGCTTGACCGCCACGTAGCCGGTCGGCGTGCCCGACGGGTCCCGGACCGGGGAAATCGTCGCCGCCTCGGTGAAACGGGCGCCATCCTTGCGCCGGTTGACCAGATCGGAGCGGAACGTGCGTCCGGCGGTGAGGGCCTCCCACATGGCCGCATAGAAGGCGGGCGTCTGGACGCCGCTCTACAGCACGCGCGGGTTCTGCCCCAGCACTTCTGCGCGCGTGTAGCCGCTGACGCGCTCGAAGGCCGAGTTGACGTATTCGATGTTGGCCGCGAGGTCGGTGAGGATCACCGCGTCGTCCGACTGCTCGACCGCGGCCGCCAGACGCCGGCGTTCCGCTTCGGTGTGCGCCGCGGCGGCGCGGGTGCGCAGGGCGCCGATCCCATAGGCGAGATCGGCGGCCAGTTCCTCCAGGAGTGCCACCTCCTGCGGACCGAAAGCGTCCGGCTCGGCAGCATACAGGTTGAGCGCGCCGAAGACGGCGTCTTCGCTCCACAGGGGCACGGCGGCCGAAGAAGCCGCCCCGAGGCCTTGTGCCTGCGCACGCCACGGGGCCATCGCCGGATCGGTGGCGAGGTCGCGGCTCACAACCGTCCGCCGCTCACGCACCGCCGTGCCGGTCGGTCCGTGCCCCTGCGGTGCATCGTGCCAGGTCAGCGAGAGCGCGGACAGGTACTCGTCCAGCGGCCCGGCCCAGGCGACTGGCCGGATGGTGCCCGCCGGATCGTCCTCGGCGTACCCCACCCAGGCACCGAGAAAGGCGCCCCCTGTGACGATCGCGTCACAGAATGCCTGCAGCAGCGCCTGCTCGTCGGGCGCGCGTACGAGGGCCTGGTTGGCCACGCTGAGTGTCCGCAGCACCCGGTTCTGGCGGGCCAGCTGCTGCTCGGCGCGCGCCCGCTCGGCGTCGTGGGCAACCAGGAGGCCGGCCAGCAGGGCGCCACTGACGGCCACGAAGGCCCAGCCCTTGAGCGTGGAAACCGTCGCGAGGGCGTCCGGATTGCGGAACAGGATCGCCGCTACCCGGTCACTCAGGATGATCCAGGCGCCCGCGACCACCACGTAGGCGAGGACGATGCCGCGGGACGAGATGCGCAGGCGGTGGATCATCCGAAACCGCGGGGGGGGGGGACTCATCGGACGGATCCGCAGTCCCGCGCGCCGCTCACGGTGGCGTCCTCGTGATCACGGACGTTTGCCTCCAACCGCCGGCCGGCGCGTCGCCGACCGGTCGGTCGCAGCATATCCCGTTTGCAAACTAATTTGCAGAATGCGTTGCGAAATGCCCCATGGATGCGCGGTCTGGATGCCTTCATGCCACGATCGCGCATCCTCCCATCCGTGCTCGATGCCTTGGGCGCCGGGCCCTGGCTCGGCGGGACCTGCCGTCGGGCCGTCGGACGCTGGCGGAACCGCCGGGGGTTCACGGCGCGGGGGGACGACCGCCGCGGGGTCCAGGGGCTTGTGTCGGTGCGTGCCGGGCGGGGACCTCGCGCGGGGGAGTAGGCTGGGCACGAGGTTGCTGCCATGAGCCAGGACGTGACTGACGCGGAGGAACGGGCCCGCCTTGCAGCGGCGGATCTGGCTGCCGCGGCCAACGAGGTCATCCGGGCGCGCACGCTGCGGTGGAACGAGGCGCGGGACGAGGTGGGCGCCGCGCTGCTGTCGCGACGCTGGACCGGGTATGCGCCGTCGGGCATGCGCAAGCTGGACGAGGCACGTGACGACCTGGAGTTCGCGAGCCGGGCCCTGACTGAGATCGGGAGGATCTCGGCGTCCGTGCATGAGCCGGCAGCCGAGCGCGGCGAGGGTGCCGATGCGTTCGACGCCGCCGGGGACGATGCCGCGGCGACAGGGCGCCTCGTCACGCTTGCGGTGGCGTGCGAGCGGCGGGCCATCCGGCTCCGATCGTAGGTCCGGCGCCCTGCCCCCGCACCGGTGGGAGGACAATCCACGTGCAGGTCGCGGCCACCTGCGGCTCGAGGCCGTACCCTGGCGCATCGGGACCGCCGCCCAGGCGGTGCGCATGTCGGCCAGGTCGATCGGCGGTTCTCGGTCCGCCCGCCACATCGGAGGAGAGATCATGAGTCATCTGCCGGCTCCCGGTCGATACGACGCGATGACGTATCGCTTCTGCGGGCGGAGCGGCCTGCGCCTGCCGCTCCTCTCGCTGGGCCTGTGGCACAACTTCGGCGACTTCACGCCCTTGACCACGCAGCGCGAGATTGTGTTCACGGCCTTCGATCTCGGCATCACGCACTTCGACCTGGCGAACAACTACGGGCCGCCCTACGGCAGCGCCGAGCGCAACTTCGGACGGATCCTGCGCGAGGACCTGTCGGCGCACCGGGACGAGCTGATCATCTCCAGCAAGGCCGGCTGGGACATGTGGCCGGGCCCCTACGGCCAGGGCGGCGGCTCGCGCAAGTACGTGCTGGCCAGCCTTGACCAGAGCCTCCGCCGGGTTGGCGTGGAGTACTTCGACATCTTCTACTCCCACCGCTTCGATGCGGAGACGCCGCTGGAGGAAACGATGGGGGCGCTCGTCTCGGCGGTCCGGCAGGGCAAGGCCCTGTATGTGGGCATCTCGTCCTACTCGGCCCGCAAGACCCGCGAGGCCGCGGCGATCCTTCGCGCCGAGGGGGTGCCCCTGCTGATCCACCAGCCCTCGTACAACCTCTTCAACCGATGGGTCGAGCCCGACCTGCTCGACGCGCTCGAGGAGGTGGGTGCCGGGATGATCGCGTTTACGGCCCTCGCGCAAGGGCTGCTGACCGACAAGTACCTCGACGGCATTCCCGCGGACGCGCGGATCAACCGCCCCGGGGGAGAGTCGTTCTCGCGCGAGATGCTCACCCGGGAGAACCTGGCCCGGGTCCGGGCGCTCAACGAGATCGCGCGGCGTCGGGGCCAGACTCTCGCGCAGATGGCATACGCGTGGGTGCTGCGCGACCCGCGGGTCACCAGCACGCTCATCGGCGCGAGCTCGCCGGCGCAGGTCCGGGAGAACGTGGCGGCCCTCGCCAACCTGGCGTTCTCCTCCGAGGAGCTGGCCGAGATCGACCGGTACGCGGTGGAGGGCGGCGTCAACCTCTGGGAGAAGCCAAGCACGGATCAGCCGGCCTAGCCCCACCGGACCAGGACGTCGCGGCCGCCCGATGGCGCCCCGAGGTGACGCGACGGTATGGGCGGGTAGAATTCGGCCATCGTTCGATCGGTGTGTCTGGAGCGTTCGAGACGTGCGCGTGGCCCACATTCCCAAGAACCAGTTGATGCTCATCGCCGGCCTGGTCTGGTGCGCAGCGGGCGCGATGGTCTCCATGATCGGGCTGCCACTGGAGTTCGGGCTGGCGCCTTCACACTGGGTCCTCATCCCGGCAGCGGGGGTGATCTTCCTCGTCTTCTACGGCTTCGTCTTCTCCCCGCTCGTGCGCAAGCACACCGGGCGGATCCGCGCGCGGGCGGAGGATCGGCTTCCCTTCTGGCACTTCTTCAACGCCTCGTCCTGGGCGGTGATGGCGCTGATGATGGGCGGCGGCATGGCCCTGCGCCTCTCGCACCTGATGCCGGACTGGACGATCGCCTTCTTCTACAGCGGGCTCGGCGTGGCGCTCTTCCTGTGCGGCGTCCGCTTCCTGGGCGTCTTCGCGCGCAAGGACGTGCTGGCCCTCGGGCCCGAGCCGCTGCGCTCCGACGCCTGACCGTACCGCACCGCGCAGGGGACATCGCAGGCGGCGAGCATCTCGCGGGCGCGAGGACAGCCTCCAGCGACTCGCCCACCGTGAGGCCAGCTCGCCCACCGTGAGGCCAGATGGCCGCCACTGTCATGAGGCTGCTGCAGCCCTGCCTGGAGAGCGGCCGGAGCTCGGTCAAGCCCAATCTGTGAGGCAGCGCGCCCTTAGGACTTTGCCTTGCCGGAAGGTTTCGGCCTGCCCGCGCGGTTGAGGGCGACCGCCTGACGAACCAGCGCCTTGAAGGCGGACTCGTCAACGTCGTCTCCCTCGTGGATGTCAATCGCGCGGCGCACGTTTCCCTCGAGACTGGCGTTGAAGAGCGCTGCCGGATCCTTCAGGGACGCGCCCCTGGCAAAGGTGAGCTTTACGACGTTCTTGTAGGTTTCGCCGGTGCAGACGATGCCGTCGTGCGACCACACCGGGGTCCCCGGGGACGAGGACTTGATCCACTTCAACTCCTCGACGACGTCCGGGTCTGCCTCCCTGATGAGGTTGCGCATTCGGCTGAGGGTCTGCCCGCGCCAGTCCCCGAGTTCGACGATCCTTTCCGAGATGCGCTCTGATGCCGACTGGCCCTGGCCCCCGCCCGATTTTTCCATGCGCCGATCCTAACAGTTGCGCGGCGCCCCCCGGGGCGTCATACCTAGGAAGGTATAGACTGAGCGGAGAACCGGGCACATTGGAGGCACCGCGTGACGACAACCGAACAGAACAGTGGCCATGCACCAGGCGAGGCCGAGCGGCGGCGGCAGTTCTGGCACGACCTCGCGGCCATCCGGCAAGGGCAGGGGCTGACCCAGAGCGAGGTGGCCGAGCGCATGGGGACGACGCAGGGGTTCGTTTCTCGCCTGGAAGCCGGGGAGAGCGATCCACTGCGCTCCACCGAGGACCGGTACGCGGCGGCGCTCGGCTACGTGATCGATCGCCGCGTGCGCCCTTTCTCTGAAGCCTTGACTGGTCCGGATACCGGGGACAATCTCCAGCAAGATCCCCACAGGGAGGTCAGGGTGCTCGACCTCCGCGACATCCGGACCATGCCCGGTTTCAACCCCAAGGTGCCCAACGGGGCTGACAGCGTCAGCCGGGGCATCATCTACTTCGGGACGCCACGCCACGCCCCCGACAGTCTGGCTACGGTCTGTTGCGTGAACCACGGCGCCACGCTGTGCGTGGCGAAGCTCCGTGAGGGCGGCATGATCTGGCGCTGCCCGGCCTGCAACGAGGGCGCCTTCGTGCCAGCCGAGGCTCCAGCGCCGGAATGATCAGCGTCTTCGAGCCGAAGACGACCGATGACGTTGATCGACTCGCCGAGTCGCTCGCCGAAACCGTCCGGGCCTGTCGGTCTGCGGCGGTGAGCGAGGCCGTTCTGACCTTCGTGGGCGAGGCCGGCGACAACGCGATCCGATATGGCCGGAAGGCCGTCAGGATCACGCTCGAGATGGAGCCGGGGCTCACCCGTGTCAGGGTGGAAGACCGCGGACCCGGTGTCCGGGCACGCATGGGCGGCGCCTCGGACGCGCAGGCCGTCCAGGCCTCTGCCGCGGCTCTTGCCACCTCGCACGGCGAGGGTGGCATGGGCATGAGCCAGATCCTCGAGGCGGCAGGGGCGGTCGCTCCGGCTCGGGTCGTCGTCGAATCCGGGGACGCCAGAGTCAGTTGGCCGTTCCCCGGTGCCATGCAGGTTGCGACAGTCACGTCGCCCATCGCGGGAACGCGGATCACCCTCGAAACGACGGCGCTCTGAACCGCAGCTCCGAGGGGACCGGTCAGGGGCGAGGTCGGTTGCCCCGTGCGCTGCTCGATCTGTCGGCGCCCCGGCCACGCAAGAACCGACCAGCCGGCCCCCGGCTGAACCGACCCGTCGCTGGATTCCGCCGCCGACTCGTCACCCTGGGGTGGGAGCGAGCGGTTTGCTCTTCCACCGGCTCCTGGGGGCGATGAGGGCAGAGCCTGCCCCGTTCGGGACATTGTCGGTGGCAAGCCCTGAGTCAGTCGGGGCAACGACCGGGTCCTCGGCGCTCCCTTCGGGCCTTTGCGATGAACGCGCGCCACAACGCGCCGGTCTCCTGATAGTCGCGGCGACGCAGCAGGGTCATGATCCGGCGCGCCACGTCGCCGTCCGGCTCACGGCGCACACGCGCAAGCACTGGCCGCCAGTCGGCCAGTGTCCCATTTTCGAGGAGATCATCGAGTGCCGCGAGCGTGTGACGCTGGCTGGTCAGATGGCGGTGGATCATCGAGCTGCCCCCACGTCCGTCCACCCATCGCGCCGGTTTGCCACAGCCTCGGCGAGTTCCACCGCGAGGGCCTGACACTGTTTCTCGACGGCCGTCCAGGTTCGCCAACGGGCCGCGATGCCTTTGTACTGGCTGAGGCGAGGTTTCACCTCGTCAAGATCGAACGGTCGAGGCCGCGCGAGCTGTCGCATGAGTTGCTGGCGAACGGCTCCCGTGTCGTCGCCCTGCGGGTAGAGCCGATCGAGCGACGCCAAGGCGCGAGCCGAGGCCTCAAGCCCCAACTTGTCCGAAATCGCAGCCACGTCGAGGAAGTCGCGGGTTGCGTTGCGATCCACTATGAGCCACGACTTGATCCGGAGGATCTCGGCCGGGGTCGGGACGCGCAGGACACTCCCGCCGACCTCGACCTCTCGCGTCTCGAGCGGGGCCGTCCGACGCAGGCTTCGGACGGTAGTCATGATCCCGTCAAGTTGGCCCTTGATCACGACTGGCCGCTGCCGCCGGGCCGTCTTCCAGCCACTGGCCGCCTCGAGCTGCGCGAGCACCTCATCGAACCGAGAGATCAGGTCGGGCACGACATGATCTGCGTCGGCGGAGCGCCTGTGACCAGCCTCGACCGCTGCCGCCGTACCGCCCACCAACGTGGCATCAGGCAGGATCTGCTGTAGGTGCGCCGCAGCGCGGAGAAGGACCTCCCACTCGGGTAGCTCCTCTGTCCGTGCCACCGCTCGCCTCCCATCCCACACCGTTGCGTCTTGCGTCTATTGTCGGCTGCTGGATCGAAGGAGACAAATACCTCGTGGAATTTGGCTGAGGGAAGGGTCCTCCTGGGCCGCTGCCCGTGGCCGGCCTCGTCACCTCCTCCAGACGGCCAAGCAGACCGACCTGCTCGCCCACGGGCTCGTGCGGGCCTTCCTCTACGACCTGACGCACCGCTGTGCCTGTCAGGGCGGCTCGAAGATCACCCAGCAACTCGTGAACGCCGTGTGCCTCGGAGCTCCGACGCCGGGCTCAACAAGTTCGCCGACAGGGTATGCATCGACGTCGTGGCTGACGTCCGAAGGAGCCCCTGCTCCGTGTACAGCACCCACTTCAACAAGGACGGACTGTCGCTGAACCTGGCCGAGGCCGGGATCCCGCATCGCCTTGCCGACGGTGCGCTCCCGGGGCGTGTCCTGATGCCACACTTCGGTCCCAGTGGTGCGGTTTCGAACGGGGGAGGGGACTGGCCCGCTCCGCCCTGCTCCCCGTGGCGATCCCGTCGCTCAAGGCCCGCGGTCCTGCTCGGGCTGGCGCTACATGATCGGCGCCGGGACATATCCCGAGGTCCGTCCGAGGAGCCTTCGGTGAGATTCCACACTCGCTGTGCAGTCTCAGAAATGTGCCCGCTCGTCGTGCTCGGAGCGGCCGACGCCGTCGGGATCGTCGCCGGATGCGCAAGCGTGGCCAGGAACGCCTGTCAAACCGTCAAGCACTGCGGGCGGTACCGCTCGCGGACGCGGCGCTCCGACGCCGGCTGGTCAGCGTGGGTCGATGGTGCCCCGGAAAGCCTCGACGAGGGGGATGTCGGCCAGGTCGAGCCCCGCGACCGCCCGCTCGAGAACGAGCCGCGCGTCCGCGGGCACGTCCGGGGCGGTGCCGTCCTTGAACCAGACCAGGTTCCGCAAGAACACAGGCGCGGGAAAGGCGAAAAGGCGGTCGAACACCGTCGTGGCGTAGCCGATCACGTCCGCGAGGGTATGGCCTGCGCTCAGCAGCGTGGCGATGTCGACGTAGTCCTTCCACTCGGAGCGGTCGAGGACCGCCTTCGCTTTGGTGCCCGCGAGGTCGAAAATGGATGCGACCACGAGCCCATTGTCGGGGGCGACTGACTGCTCGGCGACCGTCTGCAGGCGGAGTCCTCCGTAGAACGCGAGCTGCACGCCACCGGGCTCCACGACAACCAGGCTGTTGTTGCCCGCGTCAAGGATCTCGAGACGCCCGAGCCACTCGAGTTCGCGCATGAGATCGGCGGTCGAGAACTCGGCGGCCGCGAAGAAGTCGAAGTCGGCCGACTCCCGGTGCCCGAGGCGGAGGGCGAGGGCGGTTCCGCCGTAGAGTACGAACTGCTCGGGGATGTCCCCTAGGAGGCTGGTGTCAAACGGGTCGTCTGAGGCAGCCGATCCGATGGTCCGGACCTCAACCCCGCCAGCCCAGCTGGTGGTCGGCCAGGGCAGCTCGGCCAAGGCAGCTCGGGCGCCTCGGTGAGGGGTCCGTTCGGCCTGGGGGATCGCGATCCGGTCACCTCCTCGCTCAGGTGGCCCGCACCGCCCAGGCGGGGCCGCTCCGGACGAGCCCGAGGACCGCAAGCCGGGCGAGGTTGACCGCGGCGGCGAGGAGGGCGAAGTCGGCGCCGACCCTGGCCCTGCCCCGGACGCGGGCCCGCCGGCCGCCGTGGCGACGGCGCATGAGGTGGGCGATCTTGCGTTCGACCTTCGGGCGGGTGGCCCGGTAGTCGGCGAGCCAGGCCGGGTCGCGCCCGGCCGCTCGGCCGCGGCGGAGCCGCTCCTCGTGGGGTCCGACGCTGATCGTCCGGCCCTCGTTGGACGTCGTGCAGCGCGCGGCCAGTGGGCATGCCGCGCAGGCCGCGCCGAAGCCCGCGATCGAGACCCGCCCGTGCCGCTGGAGCGTCGCGCGCCGTCCTGCCGGGCAGGTGACCGTGCGGGTACCGAGGTCGACGGTGAAGTCGGCCTTGGTGAAGCGGCCGCCGGGCGCGGAGGGCGGCTGGACCTTCACCCGGCTCACCGCCCCGGCGTCCTCGAGGCGCTCGAGCAGCGCACCCGCGCCGTAGGCGGCGTCGCCGTAGACGGTGGGCGGCGGACCATCGGGGGCCGCGTCCCGGTCGGAGTCCGTCGCGTCCCCGGCCAGCTCGGTGGTGAGCAGCTCGGGTGCCGCGGCCGCGTCGCCGACATTGCCGGCGCTGACCGTGGTCGCGGTGATGAGCTCGGCATCGGGATCGAGCGCGAGGTGGCCCTTGTACCCATCGAAGCCGTGGGCGCTCGTCTTGTGGCCGTGGCGGGCCTCGGGATCGACCGTGCTGATGATCCGGTCGCGGGCCACTCGCCGGGCGATCCGGAAGATCCCCTCGCCGTCCGCTTAGAGGTCCTGGCCGAGCACCGTCGCGAGGAGGGCGGCGGCCTCGCTCTGTGGGGGCTCCAGGCGCTCGCCTTCGAGCGCCGCGAGGAGCGCATACCCGTCGCGGGCGAGGGCATCGACGAGCGCCTCGCGAGCGGCCCGATCGTCGTAGTCGGCGGTGGGCTTGCCCGCGCTGCGGTAGTCGTCGTCGCGCCGGAGCACGCGGCGCAGCGTCGCCTCCCGCTCGTCGGCGACCGCCAGCACCCCGCGGATCGCCGAGCGGACGAGCGTGACGGTGTCCATCGTCGCCACCGCGTCATAGGGGGGGGTCGAGTCGAGCACCCGGCGGGCCCCCACAAGGCCGGCTGCTCGGGCCACCTCGAGCGTCCGCTCGAAGATGCGCCGGGGGCGCTCCGAGCGGGCCAGGCGGGCCCGCATGTCGACCAGCACGGTGTGGGCGAACCCCGGGTAGTCGAACGGCAGGCCGCCCGCGGCGTACTTCCAGCGCGCGTCATAGGTGAAGCGATCGACCGCCTCCCGGTCGGACAGGCCCTCGAGGCGCTGGAGGACCATGACCACCGCCACGATGAGGGGCGGGATGCTGCGCCGGCCGACCTCGGTGAACAGATCGTCGAACAGCGCGTCGGGAAAGAGCGCGAAGCATTCCCGGTGGAGCAGGGCGTAGATCGAGTCCTGCCGCACGCGCGGGGCGCAGAAGTCGGCCGTGCTGCGGAACAGATCGACCTGACGGGGTGTGGATCCGAGCGTCATGCTGGCTCCTCGCGCTGCGATCGCGGCGGCGCATCCGATCGAGCGCCGCTCGGCCGATCGTAGCTGCGCGCGAGCCGGGCTGCCGGGCCCTCCCGCAGCGGATCAGCTGACCGTCAGGCCAGTGGGCCAGCCAGCGGCGATCTCCCCGCTGCCCCGCGAAAGACACCAGCCACCTAGCCGAGGCCACAGGGACGCCTGCGGCTCCGGCAGGAGCTCGAGCGCGGGATCCAGCACGGGCAGGGCGGCGAACCGCGCCAGGCGCGAGGCGCTACTCACGCCGCAACTCCCGTGCGGGCGGCGCTGGCTCGTGGGGCATCCCGAAGACGACCTCCCAGTAGTTCCGGGCGCGATCGCCAAGCATGCTAGCCGGGGCGCGCCGAAGGGCGTCACGCATGACGCGGCGCCCAAACTTAGCCTCGACCGCGGCAATGTCCTCGGCGGACCCGCGTCCCATCACCCGCGCGACGAAGATCTCCGGGCGCGACAGTGTCCGCGCCGGGTCATCCCACCAGGCCACCTTGCGCGCGATCGCCGCGAGCTGCTCCTCGTCGGGCTTGGGGCGACGGCGAGCACTCGCGTAGGCGCGCACGTCCCATTCGCGCCACACCCGGCCCGACGCGAGTGCTGCGACGGGTCGCGGGAAGTCGGCGCGGGACGCCCAGTCGCGGACGAAGTTCTGGGGCCGCACGCCGACGACGACGGCGGCTTCCGCGGTCCCGACGAGCGGTCCGCCGTCGAGAATGCTGCCGTCGTCCCGGACGATCATTGGGCGAACGCCCGCCGGTGCCACTTGCCACCCCAGGCCGGCTATCCGCCTCAGGAGCCGTCTCTCAGCCATGAGAGCATGATAATGGCGTTATCTTGATCGGTCAATGCGGTGCGCTCGTTATGAGACTTCACATTCGCCTGTGAAGTCTCAGAAATGCGCCCGATGCCGTCTCAGGATTCCGCCGCCGAATCTCATGGTTTGTCCGACGAGCCTCATGGTTTGTCCACTGGCGGAGCTGTGCGCTCCGGAACACCAGCCGGCCCGCCCTTTCGAGGACGGGCCGGCTGGATGCGTTGCCGCAAGGTGCTCTACGCGCGTCGCGGCACGCTCATGACGCGTTGCGGGCGGCCCGGAGATCCGCCACGAACGGGACGCCGATCGGTGATCCAAAGCCGGTGGCCATGTCCCAGCCGGCCCGGACCGGATGGCCGGGCACCGGCCCGGGCGAGACCGAGCCGTCGGCGTTGAACTGCCACAGCGTGTTGTCGACGAGCGCGCCGGACGCGGCCGTGCCCTGGGTCACTGGCTCGATGTCGGTGAAGTCGCTCGTGCCCATGTGGCTCGAGTAGAGGTACGGGGCGACGTCCCCGATGGGCGGCTCATTCGCTGCGGCCTGCTGCGCGTTGGCGAGCGCGATCAGTCCGGCGACCTGCGGCGACGCGGCGCTGGTGCCGCCGTACAGGTGCCAACCCACGCGGCTGACGTTGGGATAGAAGGAGGTGTAGACGAGCACCCCGCCGTTGACCGCGGCATTCCACGAGCGTCCGCGGGCCCGCAGGGCGCGGGCCGTCTCGATCAGCGGCGGGGCATAGAGCCGGCGGGGGACGATGAACGCAGGAGGGAGGCCCGGGGCGTGCCCGCAACTGCGACAGCGGATCCGCCGCATGGGCAGCCGATAGGTCCGGGTTGTCGTGCGCAGGCGACGCCAGTAGCGACCCCACCAGACCAGCCCATCGCGAGCGCCACAGCACTGACAGCGGGCCGGGAGCGCCCGCTCGCCGCCCCTCCGCAGGTAGCGCTCGACGTCGTGATCAAGCCGCGATACGCTCCCCACGCTGGTCTCCAGCGCCTCGAGGGTGCGTGTCGCAACGGAACCCTCGGCGCTTTCTGCATGTCCGACCAGCGCGGAGTATCGGTCAGCCGCGCTCGATCACCGCAGACCGTCTTGCCGGACCTCCCCGCCGAGACCGCGCCCGACCGCCACGCCAAGGACCGAGGGGCGCAAACGTCGGTGGGCACGCGGGCCGTTGGTGCCAAGGTCGTGGAGGCGGGGCGGTGGGGTCGGCCCGAAGGTGCTGGAGCGCGATCACAATGGGCTTTCCGGCCGCGCCACCGAGCAGCTCCTGGCGGGGACCGCGCGGATGGTCCCGGAGCGCGGGCTGACGGGGCGCCGGAGCTGCGCCGTGCACGACCCCTGGGGCGTGGCGCGACGAGCTGCTGGCGATGGCCGGCCATGCCCTCGACTACGAGATCCGGTTCGAGGACGGCGAGCCCCTGGTGGCGCCCGGCGGCGCCGGTGGCCTAGCGACCGTCGTGGAGGACATCCGCGCCCTCGAGGTGGCAATGCCGCCACACCTGGCGTGTGGCGGGACCTGTGAATGACGCGGCGTGCCACGCACCGCGGAGGGTCCCCCGTTGGCTGTTTGCGCAAGTACTTGACCGCACCGGTAAGATTCGCAGCCGGAGAGGGAGGAGCCGCGTCCCACGCCGACGCCTAACGACCAGACCGGGTGACCGGCGGTGCTCGTCCGAAGATCGACACGTCCGAGCTGTCGGTCTGGAGGAGGAGGGTCGCTATGCATCACCGGTCGTTTGTGCTCGCCGTCTCGGGGATGGTGATCGCCGGGGTGCTGCTGGCCGGCTGCACTAGCAGCTCGACGGGCGCCCCTGCCGCCTCGGGCGGGACGGCGTCTGGGGTGCTCAACGTCGGTGTGATCGCTCCGTTGAGTGGCTCGATCCCCGCCGTCGGGACCTCGACCAAGGACGCTGCCCAGATGGCGATGGATGATGTCAACGCCAATGGCGGCATTGCCCTCGCCGACGGTCAGAAGGTGACCGTCAAGATCAACGTGCAAGCTGACGCCAACGACCCGAAGCAGGCCGCAGCCGTCGCGCACACTCTGATCGACCAGGACCACGTTAACGCCATCATCGGCCCGCAGACCTCCGCCAACGCGGCCGCCGTGGCGCCCATCGCGCAGAGCAGCCAGACGGTGATGATCTCGCCTTGGGCCGCCAACCCGCAGGTTGCGCAAGGGCGCAGCTACGTCTTCCTCGTCTACCTGCCGTCCCCCGACGAGGGCAAGGTGATGGCTCATGTGGCAGTGGACATGCTGCACGCCAAGACCGTCGCCGTCCTGTACGACGTGAGCAGCGACTACCCCAAGACGATCGCGGAGAGCTTCCGCGACCAGGTCACAGCACTTGGTGCGAAGGTGGTCGCCTTCCAGACCTACTCCCAGGGCCAGACCGATTACACGTCCCAACTCACCACCATCAAGCAGGCCAACCCGGACGTGCTCTTTCTGCCGGCCTACTACAACGAGGTGCCCCTGCAGGTGAGCCAGGCGCAGAAGCTGGGCATCACCGCGAAGGTGATCGGCAGCGGCGGCTGGGACTCTCCCCAGATCTTGCAGCTGTGCGGAGCTGCCTGCGAGGGCGACTACTTCGATGATGACTATGTGCCGTACCGCAGCGACCCCAAGACAAAGGATTTCGTCACGCGCTATCAGACGAAGTACGGCAGCGTCCCGGACAGCGCTGCGGCCGACACGTACGATTCGTTCAGCCTGCTGTTCCAGGCGGTCGCAGCCGCGAACTCCACCAATTCGGTGAAGGTTCAGGCGGCGATGGCCAGCATTCGCAACTTCAGCGGGGTGAGCGGCAACATCGCCTACAAAGTCGGCAGCGGTGTGCCCAGCAAGAGCGGCGTGATCATTCAGATCCAGAACGGCAAGTTCGTGTACGTCTCCACGGTGAACCCCGAGTAGCGAGACATCGGGCGGAGGGGACGTCTCGTCCCCTCCGCCCGAGCATCCGATGCAGCTTGCCACCGTCGGACAACAAGTTCTCAATGCCCTCGAACTGGGGGCAATCTATGCCCTGATCGCGCTTGGCTTCAACCTGATCTTCGGCGTGGCAGGGCTCCTCAACTTCGCGCACGGCCAGGTCTTCATGGTGGGCGCCTTTGCGGCCTACGTGGTGGCGGTGAATTTGGCCGGCGTCGCGCAGCTCAGTGATCCGCTGCTGCTGCTCATCGTCGCCGCGGCCTCGATGGCGACAGGTGCCCTGCTGGGGCTGCTCCTGTCGCGCGGCATCTTTGTGCCGCTGCTGCGCGCAGAGAAGACGACTGCCCTGATCGCGTCGCTCGGCGTGGGCCTGCTACTGCAGAACGGCATGTCCGCTGCTTTTGGCGCGGTCACCGTTCGTTACCCCGATCGACTCTACCGCGTGACACCGGTGTCGGTCGGGCCGCTCACCACCAGCAATGCGGCGCTGGGGATCCTCATAGTGTCCATCGCCGTGCTCGTGCTGCTGCGACTGTTCGTGCAGCGGACCCAGCAGGGACGCTTTCTGCGCGCGGTCGAACTGAATCCCACGGCGGCGAGCCTGATGGGGATCGACGTCCCGCGAGTGATCGACCTCACGATCATGATCGGCTCAGCCCTGGCGGCGCTGGCCGGGCTCTTCTACGGGATCATGTTCCCCGTACTCACCCCGGACATGGGTGTGTTCGTGGGCTGGAAGGCATTCTTCGCCGTGGTGCTCGGCGGGCTCGGGTCGATGGAGGGCGCCTACATCGGAGGCTTCCTGCTGGGCATCGTCGAGATCTTCGTGCCATACCTGTTTACGTCGAGCTACACCGACGTGGTGGTCTACGGGATTCTCATCGCAGTGCTGATGCTGCGGCCTGGGGGGATCCTGGGCATGCGGGCTGCCGGCAGCCGGGTGTAGGCGCATGACGTTGGTGGCAGGATGGCTGCGCGGCCGGTCAGCGGCTGGGCCCGGGGGGGCGCCGGCGCCCGACTCCACGGTCGCGGCAGGCTGGCACATCACGTTCCCTCAGTACGCGCTGGCCACGCTTGCCGTGCTGGTCGCGGTCGAGGCCCTGCATGCGGCGGGGATCGTCCCCGACTACCTGCTGTATCTCGCCACTGCGATCGGCATCGACGCGATCGCGGTGGTCAGCCTCAACGTGGTGAACGGCTATCTCGGGGTGTTCAACCTGGGCCAGGCCGGGTTCATGGGGGTCGGCGGGTACGTCTCGGTGGTGCTGACCACGATGGTGTTCCATCTCAGCCCGACGATGGACCCGCTGAGCCAGAACCTCCTGTTCTTGCTCGCCCTGCTGGCGGGTGCCCTGACGGCGGGTGCCCTGGGCTTTCTGCTTGCGCTGCCCTCGATGCGCACCAGCGGGGTCTACTTCGCGCTGGTCACCACGGCCTTCAATCTCGTCTTGGTCAATCTCATCCAGAACATCGACGCGGTGGGCGGGGCCCTGGGCTACGAGGGTCTGCCGGCCTATCCGATCCTGCAGCTGAGCAGCTTCGCCTGGGTCTTCCTGAGCCTCGCCGGCGCGGTGTGGATCGTGCGCAACTTCATGGCCTCCTCCCGGGGCCGGCAGGTGCTAGCCGTGCGCGAGGACGAGATCGCGGCCGCCCTGACCGGCATCGACACGCGGCGACCGAAGATCCATGCCTTTGCGCTCTCAGCCGCCCTGGGCGGCCTGGCCGGCGGACTCTTCGTGCACTACCTGCAGTACGCGAACCCTTCGTCGTTCGACATCTTCCGCTCCGTCGATCTTCTCGTGATGCTCTACCTCGGCGGGGTGGGCAACATCGTGGGATCGATTGCAGGCGCCGTCGTCATCGACGTCGTCGCCGAGGTGCTCCGCAACGTGCTGCCTGCCCTTACCCTGAGCACCGTCTGGGCATCCGTGGTGAACCCAGCCGTGCTGGTGACGATCCTGCTGCTGCGGCCGGCCGGCCTCCTCGGCGGCCAGGACCCCCGGGCGTGGATGCCCGCGCGGCTGCGTCCCCGCCCGAGCGGCTCCGCGCTCGCTGTGGAGGCCACCCCAGCGACGGCCAGCGTCCAGTCCGGCTCGGGGGCGGAGTCCGAGCCGTCCGGCCTGCGGGCAGAGTCCGAGCCATCCGCCGGTCCGCTCCTCGAGCTCGCGGGTGTCGAGCGCTGGTTCGGGGGGCTGGCCGCCGTGGCAGGCGTTGACCTGGCCGTGGCGCGTGAGGAGATTGTCGGGATCATCGGGCCCAACGGCGCGGGGAAGACCACGCTCCTCAACGTGATCTCGGGCGTCTATGCGCCTACCCGGGGCGAGATCCGCCTGGACGGGCGCCCCGTAGGCGGCATGGCGTCCCACGAACTGGTGGCGCTCGGGCTCGCCCGGACGTTCCAGAACATCCGGCTCTTCCGCCGCATGAGCGTGCTGGACAACGTGGTGGTCGCCAACCACGCCCCGCCAGCCAAGTACGGAGACCTCGAGGCCGTTCTGCATGTGGGCCGTTTCGGCGGCGCCGAGCGCGCCGCGTATGCCGACGCATGGAACCTGCTGGAGGTGTTCGGCCTCGCGGACCGCGCGGACGACGCCGCAGGTACCCTCGCCTATGGCCTCCAGCGGCGCCTGGAGATCGCGCGCTCCCTCGCCACCCGTCCGCGGCTGCTCCTGCTCGACGAGCCCGCCGCCGGCATGAACCCTCGCGAAGTGCAGGAACTGCTCGAACTGCTGCGCTGGGTGCACCGCGAATGGCACCTCACGGTGCTGATCATCGAGCACCGCATGCCCTTGATAATGGGGATCTCCGACCGGGTGATCGCGATGGACTTCGGGCGGATCATCGCATCGGGAACCCCGGCGGAGGTGAGCGCCGACCGGGGCGTGATCAAGGCTTACCTGGGCGAGCCGGAGCCAGTCCTGGCATGAGTGCGCTGCTCTCAGTCGAGGGTCTCAGCGTGTCGTACGGGCCTATCCGCGCCGTGCGCGACGTCTCCTTCGCGGTGCAATCCGGCGAGATTGTCACCATCATCGGCGCCAACTGCGCCGGCAAGACCAGCATCCTCCGGGCCATCTCCGGGATCGTCCGTTCATCGGGCGGTCGGATCGTATACGACGGACGTGACATCACGCACCTGGCGCCGCATCGCATCGTGGCGGCTGGTATCGCTCAGGTGCCCGAGGGGCGCATGGTCTTCGCAACCCTTACCGTGAGCGAGAACCTGCAAATTGCGACCGCGGCGGGCCGCCGACCGAAGGGCGCCGAGGGCACGCTGGAGCAGGTGTTTGACCTGTTTCCCCGGCTCGCCGAGCGGCGCCACCAGCTGGCGGGTACGCTCTCTGGTGGGGAACAGCAGATGCTGGCGATCGGCCGGGCCCTGATGGCCGATCCACGACTGATGCTCCTCGATGAGCCGTCGATGGGTCTCGCCCCAAACCTGATCACCGAGATCTTCCGCGTGATCCGCCAGCTGCAGGCGAACGGAACCACCGTCCTGCTCGTGGAGCAGAACGCCCGCCTGGCGCTCGGCGCGGCCTCTCGAGGGTACGTCCTCGACGGGGGAGCCATCAGCGCGACGGGGACTGGTGCCGAGCTTCTTCACGATCCTGAAGTCCAGCGGGCGTATCTCGGTTCGTAGCCGCCAGGCGGAGCGGCAGCTCCATGTGCGCGAGTGTGCACCATCACGCACGGCTCCGGACCACCGGCGCGACACGCGCCGGTGCCGCGGCGCACCACAACCGCATCGACCCCCGGCCGGTGTGCCAGGCAAGCTGGCACACCGGCGCTTGATCCTGCCCCTGCGCCTGCGCGATGATGGGGGACGGCAGGCACGGCGAGGGGACATGCGGGAGGGATTCGGGATCGGACGCTCGCATGACGCGAGGCCAACCGTCCAGAGCAGGCCGCCCGGAGCAACGGAGCGGACCGGCTGGTGAGCGCGGTCCGACCGGGTGCCCGCTTCCTGGCGGCCGTCGCGCTGGCGGCGCAGCTCCACGACGGCCAGCTGCGCAAGGGGACCGGCGTGCCCTACCTCGCGCATCCCCTGGGCGTGGCCTCGCTCGCCTTCGAGGCCGGTGGCGACGAGGACGCGGCGATCGCCGGACTCCTGCACGACACGGTGGAGGACCAGGGCGGCCTGCCGACGCTCGAGCGGATCCGTGCGCAGTTCGGCGAGCGGGTGGCGGCCATCGTCCTCGCCTGCTCGGACTCCACGGCCGAGCTGCTCGGTGAGCTCGAGCGTACCGTGGCCGACATGCAGGCGCTGGCGGGAGGCGCTGCGCGGGCGAAGGCTGAGTCCCGGTGAGCGCTGGGGGCCGGACCTGGCTCCGCCGGTTCGCCTGCACCAACGCCAGGGGGTGCCGCGGGCCGGCCCGTGCGGATGGCGGAGCGTCGCAACAAGCGCTGGGGTGGTCAATAGAATGGTGACCGGGGACGTGAGGGCTGAGGGGCGTCCGTGCTCACGCCCGGATGGGAGGTCTGGCATCCACGCGCTCGACCACCCGAAGACGGGATCGTCTTCGCACGACTGCTGGGGCCGGCCGCCACGCGCCGCCCGCGAGTGGCGCAGCGCGGCCCGGCGCGGTACCGATGCGGCTCGACGCGCCTGGCCATGTGTGCGCTTCCCGAGGGCGCTTGGGTGAACGTCTTCGGGCTGCGCGAGCAGCTCGTCGCCGACTACGCCGACTACACGCGCAGCTTCGTCGAGCCGCGCGACGAGCACATCCGGCAACTGGTCGACGACGAGCTGGCGGGGGGCCTGCTGTGGCCCGAGGCACTCGTCCAGCTCAACCCGGCCTTCGAGCCCGGCGGCACCATCGACGAGCTGGTCCGGGCGGGCGTGCTGCACCCGGGGTGCGCACCGGCGTTCCGGCGCAAGAGTGACGCAGATCCGTACGGGCGCGAGCTGCGGTTGCACCGGCACCAGGTGGAAGCCATCGAGGCGGCGCGGCGCGGCGAGAACTATGTGCTGACCACGGGCACCGGCTCCGGCAAGAGCCTCGCCTACATCATCCCGATCGTGGACTCGGTCCTCCGGGCGCCAGGCCCCGGCATCAAGGCGATCGTCGTATACCCCATGAACGCCCTTGCCAACAGCCAGGAGGGCGAGCTCGCCAAGTTCCTGCGGCTCGGGTTCCCGGGCGGCAAAGGGCCGGCCACCTTCGCCCGGTACACCGGGCAGGAGTCCAGGGATGAGCGCGAGGCGATCATCGCGGACCCCCCGGACGTGCTGCTCACGAACTACGTGATGCTCGAGCTCATCCTGACCCGGCCACTCGAGCGGCGCCTCATCCAGGCGGCGTCGGGCCTGCGCTTCCTCGTCCTCGACGAGCTGCACACCTACCGCGGGCGCCAGGGCGCCGACGTGGCGCTGCTCGTCCGGCGCCTGCGCGAGGCGACCGGCGCGCCGCGGATCCAGTACGTCGGTACGTCGGCGACGCTCGCGGTCGGGGGCTCGTTCGACGAGCAGCGAGCGGAGGTGGCGCACCTCGCCAGGACGATCTTCGGCGCCCCCGTGGAGCCTTCGGGCGTCGTTGGGGAGACACTCCGGCGCGCGACTCAACCGCCCCGCCCGGACGACCCCGCCTGGCGCGCCGGCCTCGCGGCGCGCATCCGCGGCGAACGACCCGCCCCTGCCGATCCGCACGCCTTCCGGGCCGACCCGCTCGCGGCGTGGGTGGAGGCGACCTTCGGCCTCCTCGCGGCGCCCGACGGATCGCGCCTCGTCCGCGCAATCCCGCGGGCGATCCGGGGCAGCGACGGGGCGGCCGTCCAGCTGGCCGCGGACTCGGGGCAGCCGGTCGACCGGTGTGTCGAGGCCATCGCCCAGACGCTCGCGATCGGCAACCGGCTGCGCGACCCCGACACCGGGTTCCCCTTGTTCGCCTTCCGCCTGCACCAGTGGTTCGCCCGGGGCGATGCGGTGTACGCGTCCCTGCAGCCCCCCTCCGCACGTTTCGTCACGACGCAGGCCCAGCGGCTGGACCCCACCGACCCCGACCACCGGCGCGTTCTCCTGCCGCTCGCGTTCTGCCGCGAGTGCGGGCAGGAGTACTACACGGTGCAGCGCGATACGAGCGGCAGCGGGCCGTTCGAGCCGCGTGAACTCGGCGACGTGATCCGCGAAGAGGGCGTCGAGAAGGGCTTCCTCTACGTCAGCGAGACGGACCCCTGGCCGTCCGAAGGCGACCCGCTCTACGACAGGTTGCCCGACGATTGGGTCGAGGAATCGGCGAACGGGCTGCGGCGGGTGAAAGCCCCGTTCCGGGCTCGGCTGCCGCGCGATCTCGTGGTCGACGCCGATGGAACGACCGGCGGCGGGATGGCCGCCACGTTCGTGCCGGCGCCGCTCCGCTTCTGCCTCGCCTGCGGGGTCGTGTACAGCGCCCGACAGGCGACGGACACCGGCAAGCTCGTGACGCTGGGGTCGGGTGGCCGCTCGAGCGCGACGAGCCTGCTCTCGCTGACCACGATCCGCCGGCTGCGCGAGGACGGCACGGCCGGGGCGGTGCCCGCGAAACTGCTCGCCTTCACTGACAACCGCCAGGATGCCTCGCTGCAGGCTGGGCACTTCAACGACTTCGTGGGGGTCGGCGTGTTGCGCGCGGCGCTCCACGGGGCGGCGCTGGCGGCGGCGCCCGCCGGCGGGCTCACCCACGACGTGCTCACTGACCGGGTCATGGCGGCGCTCGATCTGCCGCTCGACCAGTACGCGCAGGACCCCGCGGTGCGGTTCCTCGCACGCCAGGAGACCGATCGCGCGCTGCGCGACGTCCTCGGCTACCGGCTCTACCGGGACCTCGAACGGGGCTGGCGGGTGACCGCGCCGAACCTCGAGCAGACCGGGTTGCTGGAGATCCGCTATGCGTCGCTCGAGGAGCTGGCGGCGGCGGACGAGGTGTGGGCAGGGCGCCACCCGGCCCTGGCCACCGCGACGCCGGAGGTCCGTGGCGAGGCCTGCCGGGCCCTGCTCGACCATCTCCGCCGCGCGCTCGCCATCCAGGTCGAGTACCTCGACCCGACGTGGCAGAAGCAGCTCACGCAACGCTCGAGCCAGCACCTGGCGCCGCCCTGGGCGATCGACGAGGAGGAGCGCCTGGAACAGGCGGCCACCGCCTATCCGCGCTCGCGCGACGAGCGCGACTTTGCCGGCAACGTCTTCCTCTCGGGACGCTCCCGCCTGGGCATCTACATCGGCGAGCGCTTCCGAGAACCGCGCCACGCACTCGACAAGGACGAGCGCGAGCGGATCATCCGCGACCTGCTCGAGGCCCTGCGGATCGCCGGCCTGGTGGCCCTCGTCGAGGACCCGGGCCATGCCGCTGGGGTGGGCGGCTACCGGCTGAAAGCGGCCGGGATGCGCTGGGTCGGCCACGACCCCGTCGACCCCGCGCCGTTCCGCGATCCGGTGCGCTCGCCGCGCGCCCCCGCGGGCGGGCATCGGCGCAACCCCTTCTTCGTACGCTTCTACGCCGAGACCGCCGCGCAGATCGCCGGTATCGCCGCGAAGGAGCACACCGCGCAGGTGCCGCAGGACGAGCGGATGGCGCGTGAGGCCGCCTTCCGCGACGGGCGGCTCCCGATCCTGTACTGCTCGCCCACGATGGAGCTCGGGGTCGACATCGCCGAGCTCAACGTGGTGGGCCTGCGCAACGTGCCCCCCACACCGGCCAACTACGCGCAGCGCTCGGGCCGCGCGGGACGCGGCGGCACGCCGGCGCTCGTCTTCAGCTACTGCGCCACCGGCAGCCCACACGATCAGTACTTCTTCCGACGCCCCACCTTGATGGTGTCCGGCCAGGTCCGGCCGCCCACGCTCGAATTGGCCAACGAGGACCTGGTGCGGAGCCACGTCCACGCGGTTTGGCTGGCGGAGACGCACCTCGACCTGCGCGCGTCGCTCGCCGACCTGCTCGAGCTGGGCGGGGACCCGCCGGCGCTCACGCTGCTGCCCTCGGTGCGCGACGCGATCCAGAGCGACACGGCACGCGTCCGCGCGCGGGCCAAGGCGCAGGCGCTCCTGGACTCGATCGATGGGCTCGCCGCCGCGCCCTGGTACAGCGAGCGCTGGCTCGACGAGGTGCTGCGCGCGGCGCCCATCGCCTTCGACGACGCGTGCGGACGGTGGCGCGATCTGTACGCCTCGGCCTGGCGCGCGCGGGCCAGGCAGCACGCGATCATCGTCGACCACAGCCGGACGGCGTCGGAGCGGCGCGAGGCGAGCCGGCTGCGGGAGCAGGCGGAGGCGCAGCTCGGGCTCCTCACCGGAGAGAACGACGAGTCGACGATCCAGTCCGACTTCTACAGCTACCGCTACTTCGCGAGCGAGGGGTTCCTGCCCGGCTACAGCTTCCCGCGCCTGCCGCTCTCCGCGTGGATCCCCGGGCGGCGCGGCGCGAGCGGGCGCGACGATTACCTGTCGCGCCCGCGGTTCCTCGCCATCAGCGAGTTCGGCCCGCGCAGCATCGTCTACCACGAGGGCTCCCGCTATCGGATCACCCAGGTGCTGCTGCCGCCCGAGCGCGCCGAGGGCAACCGGCTCCTGCTCGAGCGCGCGAAGCGCTGCGAGGCGTGCGGGTTCCTCCACCCCATCAATGGCGGCGACCCGGGCCAGGACCTCTGCGAGCACTGCGGGGCGCCCCTGCCGGCCGCCATCGACCGGCTCTTTCGGCTCCGGAACGTGGTCACCCGCCGCCAGGATCGCATCACCTCCGACGAGGAGGAGCGCCAGCGCAAGGGCTTCGAGATCTGGACCTCCGTGCGGTTCGCGAGCCACGGCGGCGTCCCCGCGGCGCAGAAGGCGACGGTCGAACGCGAGGCGACCCCGTTGCTCGCCCTTACGTACGGCTCGGCGGCCACCATCTGGCGCATCAACGTCGGCTGGCGCCGCCGCGCCAACAGCGCCCGGCTCGGGTTCGTGCTCGACACGAACCGGGGCTACTGGAAGCGCGACGAGGCGGACGAGGAGGACCCGGAGGACCCGCTCAGCGCCTCGCAGGAGACGGTCATCCCGTACGTGGAGGACACCCGAAACGTGCTCCTGGTGGATCCGGCCACGCCCCCGACGCCGCAGCAGATGGCGTCGCTCGGTGCCGCCCTCAAGGTCGCCATCCAGGCGGAGTTCCACCTCGAGGACGCCGAGCTCGCCGTCGAGCCGCTCCCGGATGCGAACCACCGGCGGGTCTTGCTCCTCTACGAGGCGGCCGAGGGCGGGGCGGGCGTGCTGCGCCGCCTCGCCGAGGAACCGGACGCGCTGTCGCGGGTCGCGCGCATGGCGCTGCACCTGTGCCACTTCGACGAGGCGGGCGTGGACCAGGGGAAAGCCGAGGGCGCGCGCGACCGCTGCGCAGCCGCCTGCTACGACTGCCTCATGAGCTACAGCAACCAGCGCGACCACGGCCTGCTCGACCGGTTCAGCATCCGCGACCTGCTGCTCGAGCTCGCCGGTGCGCGGACCGCCGCGTCCTCGGCCTACGCGACCCGGCCCGAGCACCTCGCAAGCCTGGGCCGTGCCGCCGAGTCCGATCTCGAACGGGCCTGGCTCGAGGCGCTCGAACGGGGCGGCTATCGGCTCCCCACGCGCTCCCAACACTACCTCGAGGTGGCCAACGCGCGCCCCGACTTCCTGTACGAGGACGCCTACGTGGCGGTCTTCGTGGACGGGCCGCCGCACCGCTATCGCAATGTCCAGGAGCGCGATGCCGCGGCCCAGGCACGCCTCGAGGACGCCGGCTACTACGTGCTCCGCTTCCCCGAGGACCGCCGCACCTGGCCCGCCATCTTCGAGGCCAACCCGAGCGTGTTCGGGGGCCGCGCATGAGCCGGCGAAGGGGCCCCGTGAGGCGCGGGTCCGCCGGCGGCGGGACGCACGGACGGCCATGAGCTTCACCCCCGGCAGCCTCGTCCGTGCCCGCGGCCGCGAATGGGTGGTGCTGCCCGACTCCGATGACGAGCTGCTCGTGGTGCGGCCCTTGGGTGGCTCGGACGACGAGATCGCGGGCATCCTGCGCTCGCTCGAGCCGGTCGAGTCGGCCACCGTCCCGCCGCCCGATCCGGATCGCGACCTCGGCGACGCCCGCTCGGGCCGGCTCCTCCACGACGCGCTCCGCCTCTCGGTGCGCGCGAGCGCCGGACCCTTCCGCTCCTTCGGGCGGATCGCGGTGGAGCCGCGGCCCTACCAGCTCGTGCCGCTGCTCATGGCCCTGCGCCTCGATCCGGTCCGCCTGCTGATCGCCGATGACGTGGGGATCGGCAAGACCGTCGAGGCGCTGCTCGTGGCGCGCGAGCTCCTCGACCGGGGCGAGGTCCGCCGCATCTCGGTGCTCTGCCCGCCGCACCTCGCCGAGCAGTGGCAGGCCGAGATGCGGGTGAAGTTCCACCTCGACGCCGAGCTGATCGGCGCCGGGACCGCCGCGCGCCTGGAGCGCCAGCTGGTGCTCCGCGCGGGCGAGTCGGTCTTCGACCGGCTCGACGCGACCGTGGTCTCGATGGACTTCATCAAGAGCGACCGCCGGCGCGACGAGTACGTCTACAAGGCGCCCGAGCTCGTGATCGTCGACGAGGCCCACACCTGTACCGACGCCTCGGCCGCGCGCGGGGCGCGCCACCAGCGCTACCGCCTGCTCCGGGACCTCGCCGCCGACCCGGAACGGCACCTGCTCTTGGTGACCGCGACGCCCCATTCGGGCAAGGACGAGGCGTTCGCCGAGCTGCTCGGCTTCCTCGATCCGGCCTTCCGCGCCTTTGCCGCCGGCGCGGGCGAGCAGCAGCGTGCGGCGCTCGCGCGGCACTTCGTGCAGCGCCGGCGCCGCGACATCACGGCGTACCTCGACACCCAAACGCCCTTCCCGACCCGCGATCGCCCCATCGACGCGACCTACACCCTCACGCCCGCCTACCGCCACCTCCTGGAGCGGGTCCTGGCCTACGCGCGCGAGACCGTGCGCGTGCCGGGCGAGGCGATCCAACGGCAACGCATCCGCTGGTGGGCGGCGCTCGCGCTCCTGCGTTCGGTGTCGTCGAGCCCGCGGGCCGCCGTCGAGACGCTGCGGACCCGCGCCGCCTTCGCCGACGACGCACTGACGCGCGACGAGATCGAGGAGCTGGGTCGGCGCAGCGTGCTCGACCTGATCGACGACGAGAGCGCCGAGGGCGCCGACGTGGTGCCCGGCGCCGAGGCGGACCCCTCGGCGGCCAGCGGGCCCACCGTCAGCTCCACCCGTCGCCGCCTGCGTGAGCTGGCCGACGAGGCCGAGGCGCTGGTCGGCAACGACCCCAAGCTCGCCCGAGGGATGGCCCTCGTGCGGGACCTCCTCCGCGCCGGGCGCAACCCGATCGTCTTCTGCCGCTACATCGCGACCGCCGAGTACGTCGCCGACGCCCTGCGCGAGGAGCTGGCCCGTCCTGCGGTCAAGCGCGAGCTCGGCGAGGTCGCGGTGGCGGCCGTGACGGGGAAGCTCCCGGCCGAGGAGCGCGAGGACCGGGTGAACGAGCTCGCCGCCCAGGCGCGCCGCGTGCTGGTCGCCACCGACTGCCTGTCGGAGGGGATCAACCTGCAGCGCGGCTTCGACGCCGTGGTGCACTACGACCTGGCCTGGAACCCGACCCGCCACGAGCAGCGCGAGGGACGCGTGGACCGCTACGGGCAGCCGCAGCCGACCGTCGCCGTGGCCACCCTCTACGGCAGCGACAACCCGGTCGACGGTCTCGTCCTCGAGGTCCTGCTGCGCAAGCACGAGCGGATCCGGACCGCGCTCGGCTTCTCGGTCCCGGTGCCCGTCGATTCGAACGCGGTCCTCGAGGCGATCCTCGAGGGGATCCTGCTGAAGCAGCCCAAGGACGAGGTGGCGGCGCAGCAGCTCGTCTTCTTCGAGGACCTGGTGAAGCCCCGCACGGATGAGCTGCACCGCGCCTGGGACCGGGCGGCGGAGGCGGAGCAGCAGTCACGCAGCCGCTTCGCCCAGCGGACCATCGACGTCGCGGAGGTCGCCCGCGAGATGCACGCGACGCGCGAGGCGGTCGGCTCGGCGGTCGACATCCGGCGCTTCGCCGTCGAGACCCTCCAGCGCCAGGGCGCCGCGGTCCGCGCCAACGGCGCGATCGACGTGGACCTCGCGGCCGCGCACCGCGCGTTCCTCGAGGCCACCAACATCGCCGCCGCGATCGGCGAGCGGCGCCGGTTCACGGCGCGGTTCGAGGAGCCGGTCGACGAGCATACGCTGCTGCTGACCCGGACCCACCCGATCGTGGAAGGGCTCGCCTCCTGGGTGATCGACACCGCCCTCGACCCGATCGAAGGGGGCGTGGCCAGCCGCTGCGGGGCGGTCCGCACGGCCGGCGTGGCGGCCCGCACGACGGCGCTCGTCCTGCGCATCCGCTACGACCTCGCGAGCGCCGCGGCACGCGGGCAGGGGATCGCCGAGGAGGCGCGCCTGGTCGCCTTCCGGGGCCGGCCCGAGGCGCCCGAATGGCTCTCCGACGAGGCGGCCGCGGCGCTCTTCGGCGTCCTGCCCACGGGCAACGTGGTCCCCGAACAGCAGCGCCAGGCGGTGCGCGCGGTGGTGGACGGGCTGCCGGCGCTGCGGGACCACCTCGAGACGTACGCGCGCCGCCGCGCCGGGGAGCTGCGCGACAGCCACGATCGCGTGCGCGCCGTCGCCCGGCTGCGCGGGCGCACGCAGGTCGAGCCGCGCCTGCCGGTGGACGTCATCGGCATCTACGTCTATCTGCCGCAGGCGCCGGCATAGCCCATGCAGCTCCGCACGCGCAGCATCGGCTTCGTCCGCACCGAGGGCGGCATCCTGCCACCCGACCTGCTGGAGCGGGTGCGGGCGCTGGACCGGACGCTCCCCGGGCTCGATGGGGCGACCTACGGCCTGCGCCGCACCGAGCGCTTCGGCGAGGCGATCACGCGGGCCTGGCTGCGCCTCCAGTCGGCCTGGGCGAGCTTCCGCGACGAGCTCGCCGCGCTCCCCGACTCCGATCCTGCGACCACGGTCACCCGCGAGCGCTTCCTGCTGCCGCTCGTCGAGGAGCTCGGCTACGGCCGGCTGGCGCCGGTCCGGGCGATCGAGCTCGACGGCAAGAGCTACCCCGTCAGCCACGCCTACGGCGAGGCGGTCCCGCTCCACCTCGTCGGGGCACACGTCCCGCTCGACCGGCGCAGCCGCGGCGTCGCGGGCGCCGCGGGCCAGTCCCCCCACGGCCTCGTCCAGGAGCTGCTCAATCGCTCGCCTGCACGGCTCTGGGGGATCGTCACCAACGGCCGGACCCTGCGCCTCCTGCGCGACAATGCCTCGCTCACCCGGCAGGCGTACGTCGAGTTCGACCTCGAGGCCATCTTCGAGGGCGAGGCGTATGTCGACTTCGCGCTGCTCTGGCACCTCGCCCACCGGACCCGCCTCGAGCCGCGCGTGCCGGACGGGGCGGAGGAAGGGAGCGCCGCGCGGGCGGACGGTGCCTGGATCGAGCGCTGGAGCAGGGAGGCCGCCGAGAGCGGGACCCGGGCGCGGGACACGCTCCGCGACGGGGTGCAGGAGGCCATCGAGGCCCTCGGCGCAGGCTTCCTGCGCCATCCCGCGAACGGCGCGCTGCGCCAGGCGCTGGTGGCAGGCGAGCTCTCGACCGGCGACTACTACCGCGAGCTCCTGCGCCTCGTCTACCGGCTGATCCTGCTCTTCGTGGCCGAGGACCGCGACCTGCTCCTTGCCCCGGAGACGAGCAGGCAGGCCCGCGAGCGCTACGTGCGCTACTACTCGAGCGCACGCCTGCGCCACCTCGCCGAGCGCCGCACGGGGACCCGGCACGCCGACCTCTACGCCGGGCTGCGCGTCGTGATCCGCGCCCTCGGGTCCGACGAGGGCGCGCCCGTCATCGGCCTGCCGCCGCTGGGCGGGTTCCTCTTCGGCCCTGCGGCGTGCCCCCATCTCGACGCCGCACAGCTCGCCAACGCCGACCTGCTCGACGCGATCCGCCGCCTCGCCACGCTCGAGGAGAAGGGCGTCCGCCGCCCTGTCGACTACCGCAACCTGGGCTCCGAGGAGCTGGGCTCGATCTACGAATCGCTGCTGGAGTTGCACCCCGAGCTCGACGCCGCCGCCGGTACCTTCGCCCTCCGCACCGCGCCGGGCCACGAGCGCAAGACCACCGGCTCCTACTACACCCCGACCTCGCTGATCACCGAGCTGCTGAACTCGGCGCTCGACCCGGTCCTCGAGGAGGCCGCCCGCAAGCCAGACCCGGAGCAGGCGATCCTCGACCTGAAGGTGCTCGATCCTGCCGCCGGCTCGGGCCACTTCCTGGTCGCCGCGGCGCACCGCATCGCCCGTCGCCTCGCCCAGGTCCGCACCGGCGACGAGGAACCGGCGTCCGGCTCGGTCCGTGCCGCCCTCCGCGACGTGGTGGGCCGCTGCCTCTACGGCGTCGATCTCAACCCGATGGCGGTCGAGCTGTGCAAGGTGAGCCTCTGGATGGAGGCGATGGACCCGGGGAAACCGCTCTCGTTCCTGGACCATCACATCGTCCTTGGCAACTCGCTCCTGGGCACGACGCCGCGGCTGCTGGGGGAGGGGATCCCCGACGATGCCTTTACGGCGCTGGAAGGAGACGACAGGCGGCTCGTCGGCGAGCTGCGACGGCGCAACCGCCAGGAACGCGAGGGCCAGCAGCTCCTCGCGCTGGGCCCGCGGGTGGCCGATCTCGTCCGCCCCATCGCGGCGGCGCTCGAGGCGCTCGAGGCGCTGCCCGCCGACTCGCCCGCGCAGCTGCACGAGAAGGAAGCGGCGTGGGCCGACCTCCAGGCGAGCACGGCGGCGGCACAGGCGAAGCTCGTGGCGGACGCCTGGTGCGCGGCGTTCGTGATCGAGAAGCGGGCGGGTGCGCCGGTGCTCACCCACGGCGTGCTGCGCCAGCTGACGGCGAATCCCGAGGCCGTCGACCCGAGGCTCCGGGACGAGGTCGCCCGGCTCGTCGAGCAGTATCGCTTCCTCCACCCGCACCTGGCGTTCCCCGGCGTGTTCCGCGTTCCGTCGGCGGGCGAGCAGCCGGACAACCCCGGGGCCGGCTGGAGCGGCGGCTTCGACGTCGTGCTTGGCAATCCGCCGTGGGAACGGGTCAAGCTCCAGGAGAAGGAGTGGTTCGCGACCCACCGGCCGGACATCACGACGGCGCCCAACGCCGCCGCCCGCAAGCGGTTGATCGATCGCCTGGCGGTCGACGACCCGTCCCTTCACCGGGCCTGGCTCGCGGCGCTCCGGCAGGCTGATGGTGAGAGCCACCTGATCCGCGACAGCGGCCGCTACCCGCTCTGCGGTCGCGGCGACGTCAATACGTACGCCGTCTTCGCGGAGCTGATGCGAAACCTGATCGGTGGCACGGGCCGCACCGGGGTGATCGTCCCCTCGGGCATCGCCACCGACGACACGACCAAGTTCTTCTTCCGAGACCTCGTCGAGCAGGCGTCACTGGCGAGGCTCTTCGACTTCGAGAACAAGGGCATCTTCCCGGCGATCCACAGCAGCTACAAGTTCTGCCTGCTGACGCTGTCCGGCTCGAGGCGCCCCGTGCGTGAGGCCGAGTTCGTCTTCTTCGCCCACGCCACCGGTGATCTTGCCGACCCGGAGCGCCGCTTCACCCTCTCCGCGGACGACTTCGCGCTGCTCAACCCGAACACCCGGACCTGCCCGATCTTCCGGACCCGCCGCGACGCCAAGATCACGAAGGCCATCTACCGCCGTGTGCCCGTGCTGGTCAATGAGGAGCGCGGCGATGACGGCAACCCGTGGGGCGTCTCGTTCATGGCCATGTTCCACATGGCGAATGACTCGGGACTCTTCCGCACGCGCGAACAGCTCGAGCAGGCGGGGTGGCACCTGGAGGGCAACGTCTTCCGCCGTGGCGACGAGGTCTACCTGCCGCTGTACGAAGACTGGATGCTGAACCATTTCGATCACCGGGTGCAGTCGAATGGATCGCAAGTTGCTACGGACACTCAGCATCAAGATCCTCACTTTGTCGTGCTGCCCCGGTACTGGGTGTCAGAGCGAACTGTCTTCGAGCGTGTCTCCGTCCGAGACGGTTTCCTCGCGCTCCGAAACAGGGCGCGGAGCACGGACTCGAGGACGGTGATTGCGACGGCGATTCCTATCTCGGCTGTCGGAAACACGCTTCCATTGATTCTCAACGGACTCGGTAAGCAAGCCCCTCTTCATGCAGCCCTCAGCTCATTCGTGTTCGACTACGTTGCGCGACAGAAAGTGGGAGGGCTGAATCTCAACTTCTTCTTGATCAAGCAGCTGCCGTTGCCGGATTGCAATGACACCTCTCCAATTTGGGGCGTGAAGCAGAATCTCGATACTTGGACAGCTCCCCGTGTCCTCGAACTCACCTACACCGCCTGGGATCTTGCGGCGTTCGCCAAAGGTCTAGGCTGGGATGGTCCGCCCTTCCGCTGGGACCCCGCGCGGCGTGCGCTGCTCCGCGCCGAGCTCGATGCCGCCTTCTTCCACCTGTACGGGATCGAGCGCGCCGACGTCGACCACATCATGGACACCTTCCCGATCGTGCGGAAGAACGACGAGCGGGCGTACGGCGAGTACCGCACGAAGCGCCTGATCCTGGAGGTCTACGACGCGATGGCGGACGCCATCAGCAGCGGGGAACCGTACCGCACGATCCTCGATCCGCCTCCCGCCGATCCGTCGGTCGCCCACCCGCCGCGTCCCGGGGAGCCACCGGGGCGCTGGATCGAGCCCGAGGAGCGCCCGGCCGCCGTCGCTCAGCGGATCCAGGCCCGATCGCGCCAGGCAGACGCATTGTCGCCCGGTCGGTCGCCGTATCCGGCCCGGCGCTCCCACGCCAGCCTGCCGGGCGCCCGTGCGGCCGACCGCCAGCTCGGGTGGCCGGACGCCGAACCGGGCGTCGGCGCCGCGACGCAGGTCTCGCTCGACCAGCTGGCCCGGTCGGCCCTGGCCGGCAACGCGTGGATCCCGGAGAGCGCTGTCGACCCGGCGGAGCTGGAGCCGGGACGGGCCGTCCGCCACCGCTCGTGGGGTGCCGGCACCATCGTGTGGGTCCGCACCGCGGGACACTCGACGAGCCTCGTCGTCCGCTTCCCATCGGGCGACCACGAGATCCTGTTCGGGCTCGGCACGCTCGAGTTCGCATCCTGACAGTGGAGGTGCCATGAAGTTCCTGGAAGCCGCGCTCGCCGTTCTTGCGCAGGCAGATCGCCCCCTCACGAGCCGGGAGGTGGCCGAGGCGGTCATGGAGCGTCACCTCGTCCAGACGAGCGGCAGAACGCCCGAGGCCAGCCTCACGGCAGCGCTCTACGTTGCGCTGCGGGAGGACCGCGCGCCGGGGCTGGAGCGCCTCTTCGAGCCCGGCCCGACCCGTGCGCGACGGGGTTCGGTCCGCTGGAGGTACCGGCCGCGGTGAACGTCTGGGCGCCGCGGGTCGAGCTCAAGGCGAGCCGTCGGTTCCTCGACGACGCGCGCCGGCTGCCGGACGCCGAGAACGCCAACCTCGTGGCCAGCGTGGGGCTCATCGCGACCCACGGGGTCACCTATCCGAGCCTGAAGACGCGCCCCATCGAGCGCAACCCGGACCGACGGTTCCGCCTGATGAACATCGACGAGGGGTACCGCATCGTCGCGGCGGTCGAGGGCAGGCAGGTCTGGCTCCTGAAAGCGGGCCGGCACGACGAGACCGAGCGCTGGGGCGAGGAGGCGACCCTGCGGGAGTACGAGGAGCGCATCGCGCTCGACCCCGCCATGCTGGCGCGCGAGAAACGCCCGGCTGCCGTCCCCGCCACCGGGCGGCTCTTCGAGACGCCGCCCAGCCTCACCGAGATCGCTGCCTCCCCCGAGGTCGCCGACCTGTTGACCGACTGTGTGGGCGGGGTCCTCGAGGGCTGGTGCGAGGGGACGATCGAGGACTGGATGATCTTCCTCTCGCCGATCCAGCGCCGCGCCGTGGACCGCGGCGTCGGGGGACCGGCACGGGTGACCGGCGGTCCGGGGACCGGCAAGTCGGTCGTCGGGCTCCACCGGGCCGCAGCCTTCGCGCGGGAGCTCGAGCCCGGCCAGCAGGTGCTCCTCACCTCGTTCGTCCGCACCGTCCCCGACGTCCTCGCCGGGCTCTTCGAGCGGCTTGCGCCCGATCGCGTCGAGCGCTGCCGGTTCGCGAGTGTGCACGCGCTCGCGATGGAGGCGCTGGGGGCCGACCAGCCCAGGGTCGACCGCGACGCCGCCCACCGGCGCTTCCTGCGCGTCCTCGAGTCGAAGCCCGACCGCTACCGCCAGCTCCACGTCGGCGCGCGCCTGTCGAACGAGTACCTCTGGGATGAGGTAACCCGGGTCATCGAGGGACGCGGCCTGACCCGTCGCGCCGACTACCTCGCCCTCCAGCGGCACGGCCGCAAGCGCCCCCTGCCCGCGCTCATTCGGGGCCTCGTCTGGGAGGTCTACGAGGAGTACCGGCGCGCCTGCGACGAGGGCGAGGAGCCCGTGGTCGACTGGGACCGCGTCCTCATGCTGGCCCTCGATGCGGTGCGCGCGCACCCGCCCGCGACCCGCTACAGCGCCATCGTCGTCGACGAGGCGCAGGACATCTCCGAGGTCGGGATCCGCTTCCTGCTCGAGCTCCTCGAGGACGGCAACCGCGGCCGGATCGTGCTGATCGGCGACGCGGGGCAGCGGATCTACCCGGGCGGCTATCGCCTGGCCGACCTCGGGCTCGAGATCCGCGGCCGCAGCTTCCCGCTCTCGGTCTGCTACCGCTCCACCGACGAGATCATGGGCGCGGTCGGCGCCTTGGGGCAGTACGTCTCGACCGAGGAGTTCGGCGAGGACGGCGTGCGCGGTGTCGCGATGTCCACGGTCCGCTCGGGCCCGCGGCCCCGGCTCCATCGGTTCGCCTCGGTCGAAGCCGAGTGCGCCTGGGTGCTCTCGCGGCTCGACCCCGACGACCCCGACCTGGACGGCACGGGCATCCTCGTGCTATCCAACCGCCTGGTCGACGAGTGGCGCGAGCGGCTGAGCGTGGCGGGCATCGGCAGCGTGCCGCTGGGCGACTACCACGGCCGGCCCGTGCCCGGCGTGAAGGTCGGCACCTACCACCGCGCCAAGGGCCTCGAGTTCACGCGCCTCTACCTGCCCGGCCTCGACGCGCGGTATCCGCCCTGCGACCGCGACGACCCAGACGAGATGATCGAGAAGGGCTCGCTGCTCTACGTGGCGATGAGCCGCGCCCGCGACGAGCTGGACCTCAGCTACGCCGGCAGCCCCTCGATGTTCCTCGAGGCGATCCTGCCGTTCGTGGATGCAGATCCACCGGGGGAGGGGAGCGGGTGATGTGGGGCCCTGGACGGTGTGCGCCCCCGTAGGGATGACTTGCACCACAGGCTCGTCCCCGGAGGAAAGTCGAGGTTGGCACGAATTGTGGAAGGCAGATACGCGCGGGTGAGACTCGAATGAACGGCAATACCACGGTCTTCAAGCAGGTCAGCTACACGCTCGAGAACCTTCTTGCCTACATCGAGCAGGGAGACATCGGGCTTCCTGACATCCAGCGGCCGTTCGTATGGCCCGCGACCAAGGTTCGTGACCTCTTCGACTCGATGTTCCGCGGCTTTCCGGTGGGCTATCTGCTCTTCTGGGAGAACGCGAATGGCGGTGCCAAGACAATCGGGACCGACGCAAAGGGGCATGCGCCTAACCGCCTGATCGTGGATGGCCAGCAGCGATTGACCTCGCTCTATGCGGTCCTGAAGGGCAAGCCGATCGTCGACTCCGAGTACCGGCAGGTCAAGCTCGAGATCGCGTTCCGGCCCCGCGACGGCGTGTTCCAGGTGGCCGACGCCGCCATTCGTCGCGACCCGGAGTACATCGCCAGCATCTCCGAGGTGTGGCGCAACGGGAATGCCTTCAAGACCATCGGCGGATTCGTGGACCGGCTGAGGGCAAGGCGCGATGTGCCGCCCGAGGAGGAGGATGCCATCGCGGCCAGCCTTGGGCGACTCTTCGAACTGAAGAACTACCCGTTCACCGCCCTGGAGGTCGCCGCCTCGGTTGACGAGGACCAGGTGGCCGACATCTTCGTGCGCATCAACAGCGCCGGAGCGAAGCTGCGGCAGTCGGACTTCATCCTGACGCTCATGTCGGTGTTCTGGGACGAGGGGCGCAAGGAGCTGGAAACGTTCGCGCGTCGAAGCAGGACCCCGAGCACGGATGGGTCGCCTTCGCCCTACAACCCGCTGTGGCATCCCGACCCCGACCAGCTCCTCAGGACCTCGGTCGCCGTGGGATTCCGGCGCGCTCGCCTGGAGCACGTGTACTCCATCCTGCGCGGAAAGGACCTCGAGACCGGCCAGTACAGCGACGTGCGGCGCGAGCAGCAGTTCGCCGTGCTGGCCGGGGCACAGTTACGCACACTCGACCTCACTGCCTGGCACGAGTTCTGGAAGGCCGTGAAGGCGGCGGGGATCCGCGATCGCGGTGGCATCAGCTCGGAGACGGCGCTGGCCTACACCTACGCGCTGTTCCTGATCGGGCACGACCTCGGCCTGGACTGGTGGCGCGCCCGGGCCCTTGCAGCTCGCTGGCTCTTCATGTCCGCGCTGACCGGTCGATACAGCGGCTCGTCGGAAACGGTGATGGATCAGGATCTCGCGGCGTTCCGAGATGTCACGAACGGCGACGCCTTCGTGGGCCACCTCGAAGAACAGATCGCGGCTCGGCTGACGGAGGATTACTGGGCCATCACCCTGCCCAACGAGCTGCAGACGGCCGGGACACGCAGCCCCTACCTGCTCGCCTACCAAGCGGCCCTCGTCATCGGGAACGCTCCGTCGTTCCTGTCCAAGCAGTCGGTTGCCGAACTCGTGAGTCCCGATGTCGTTGGCAAGCGCGCGCCGCTCGAACGACACCACCTGTTTCCGAAGGCCTATCTCGAGCGGCTTGGGGTCTCCAATGCGGTGGACGTCAACCAGGTAGCCAACCTGGCGATCGTCGCCTGGGACCTCAACGGTCGTATCGCCGACCAGGGACCGCACATGTACTGGCCAGACCTGCTCGATGAGTTCCGTCGGTCGGGGGCTACGGAGGTGGATATCGCCAGCCAGTACCGCTGGCAGGCCTTGCCCGCGGGTTGGGAGACCCTGCCGTACCGCGACTTCCTTGCAGAGCGCCGCCGCCTCATGGCCACGGTCATCCGCTCCGTCTTCGAGGGCCTGCCCCACGCGTGACGCGAGCGCGACGTCACTTCTCAGCGGCGCCCTCACTTCGGCGGGAAGGCGCGGCCCAGGATCCCGGCCAGCCGCTCGATCGTGGCCGCGTCCAGCGCCGCGCCTGCGCTCACCCGCCGCTGGATCGAGCGTGTCCCCGCGAGGTACACGCCCTGGAAGCGCTCCGGTGGGCGCAGCAGGGGCCAGTCCGCGCCCACGAAGCAGAGCACCGGGAGGATCGGTGGGAGGGGCGCGACGCCGGCGGCCTGCAGGGCCGCGCTGACCGCCGTCTGCTGCCAGCCCATCCCGTCCGCGAGCGCCGAGCAGTCGCGATGGCCCACGTAGAGGCGCGGCTCACTCCGGAACCAGCCACCCCGATCGCGGCTGTGCACTTGCCCCCGGTAGTGCTTGGCGTCGATCACGAAGACCCCCGCGGGACCGATCACCAGGTGATCGAGGTTGCCGCGCGTGCCCGGCACCCGGCGGTCATGCAGCACCCGGATCCCGGGCACCTGCGTCAGCACGGCCCCGAGGGTCACCTCCCCCTGGGCTCCCCGGGCCCAGGCCCGGGTGGACCCGGGATCGTCGGTGAGGGCCAGCACGAGGCCGCCCAGCCGCTCGCCCCAGCGCGCCTTTACCCGGGCTTCGCGCGTCGCATGCCGGTGCTCGTACTCGCGCTGGGCCGAGGCCCCGGCCACGCCGGGATCGGGCGCCGGCGGATCGGGCCGGACCGGGGGCTCCGGTCCGGGCTCCCCGGGGCCGCAGCCGAGACACCAGACCTCGTGGGTGGCGCGCCGATACCAGGCCTCGGTTCCCGGTTCGAGGGCACTGCCGCAGCCTGCGCAGGTCGCGGGATAGTTCAGCCGAAGACGCCGAATGTCGTCGCTGGCCTCCGTCGGCCAGGCAGCCTTGGGCTCGCGCCCGGTCGATCCGTCCATGCCGGTCGGGAGTCTAGCGCGGGCGACCTGCCGCGCTGGAGCCTGCCCGCACGCGCACGCGACCGGGGGAGGGGAGCGCCGGGAGCCCACCCACGCGCTGGCTGGTGTCCTATCGTACGTCTGTTCTCTTTCGGGGCCTGTTGCACGCGCTTCGCATCGGGATCGCTCGGGCCCAGCGACGCCACCCCGCGTCCGGCGCGGACCCAGTGAGCCACTCGGACGACCTCTGCCCGTCGCCTCCGAGTCCTTGCGCAAGCCGCTCACTCGCGCACAGCGCCCCACCGACGCACGTGCTGGCCGCCTTCGATCAACCACGCTTGCCTTCCGACCCGGGTTCTCGCCGCGTCGAGCGGTCCAGGACCGCCAGGGCGGGCGGGGTCTTCGGCGCCGTGACAGATCGTGTGACTTCCGAGGACACTTTTATGAGACTTCACAAACCTCCTTCGGTTCGCCCGGGCCTCTACTTCCGATAAGATAAGTTATGTCACATTCGACCCGCTGTGAATAACGTCCGTCGCGCCGATCACCTCGCAAGCGGCCGCGTGCGGTCGAGAAGCTCAGGCTCCGGAAAGCCAGGTGTCGCGGCGTACCACCCGACGACCGCCGGCCTGGCGCCGTAGAGGACGATCGTCGCCTCGTCGCGGGGCGGCCCCGGGAGCAACTCACCCTCGGACGTCCAGCCAGACGGCGTTCCGGGCAGGACCGCCGCCGAGGGCGCGACGATCCGCGTGGCGCCCGCGGCGCGCAGCCGCCGGGCCTCCGACTGGCAGGCCGGGTACGAGGTCTCGTCCCCGACGAGGACGGGGTCGGGTAGGGCCGGCCGACCGGTCGGCTCGTTGTCTGGGATCTCGAGCACCCACATCGCCCGCCTGATGCCCGCGAGATCAGCGACGTCGCTGACGCGCTGGTGGCGGAGGAACTCGGCCCAGGCCGCCGACGGGGTCGAGCACGTGTACTGGGCGGGACCCTCGCCGGCGCCGTGCCAGCGCCCGGCCGGCTGTCGATCGCTCTCCCAGAAGAACGGGACGTCGACGTCAGTGGTGCGAAAGACGATCACGCCAGGAGCTCGAGAGCGGCGTCCATGATGGCCTCCCCCCGCTCGTCGTCAGGCTCTGCCGCGGCGGTGAGCAGCTCGACTGGCGCCCGCCCGCCGAGGGCGGGGTGGGGCCGGTCGAGCCAGCGCCGGATGCCGAACTCGTTGAAGCTGCCCCGCAGGATCGCCACGAGCGTCGCCAGAAAGTGGATCCGACGCGCGACCGGGTCGGGGGTTTGGCGCGCCACGCCCGCATACCGGCGCAGCGACGGCTCCGACGTCCCGGTCAGGCGTTCGAGTTCGGGATAGCCGAAGATCGCGGCGAGCCGGCCGATCTCGGACGCCGGCAGCGGCGAGGCGATCAGCGCGTCGAGCAGCGCGTGGATCGTCGCGTCGCCCGGAGCCGCCGCATCCGCGCGAGCCGCCACCTGCTCTGCCAGTCCCGCGTCGGCCGCTGCCTCGATCACCGACCCGACCAGAGCCCGGTCGACCCGCCGGCCAACCGGACGATCAAAGATACCCATGATCTCGGCCAGCCGGGTCGCGACCACCGCGGCCCGAGGGGCATCGAGCTGGTGGACCGGTGCGGATCGAATCTGGATTGTCACGGTATGCCAGATGGTATCTGATGGGCGTCCGTTGTCAAGGCCGCTCGCGAGTGATTCGGAGCCATCGGCCCGGCTGGGCAGGGCTCCCCTCCCCCGGGTCGTCCAGGGTGCGTGAACCGCGCGCCGGCCGCCTCGGTTCACGGACGGGCTGCAGTGGGCGCTGACCGTGCTGTCCAGGGCGGGCGGGGCGAGTCGATCGGCGGCGCTGGACGACATCCGGAGCGGAGAACGAGCTCCTACGGCCGCAGCGTGCCCGCGAACACCTGCCACGCGAGGAGCGTCTTCGCGACCAGGCTCAGGAGCATGTAGACCCGCTCGCCGTGGAGGTAGTCGCGCCATGCCCCCACCCGGCGGTACTGCAGGACCATGTTGATCGCGAAGACGTTGAACGAGACGAAGAGCGACACGAAGATCGCGATCACGAAGCCCGGGATGGGGGCCGCACCGGACGCAGTCGCGGCAGTCAGGAGCGCCACGGCGATGACGATCCAGGGCACGGCGCCGGCAATGCAGCCGAACACGTAGTGCAGCCACTGGGGACGCTCGCGGCCCTCGTTGGCGGCCTCCATGCTCCAGCCGAACAGGTTCATCGCCGCGTTGGCGCCGAAGATCGCGAGCAGCGTGCCGATCTCCTGGATGCCGCTCAGCGTCGCGATGACGACGATCATCACGCTCGACGAGACGGCGTACTCGATCCACCGGGCGGGGTTCTGGCCCCGGGCGAGGTGCCGCTCGTACCAGCGCCGTGCCGGGAAGGCAAGGGTGGCGTGGGCGAGCGCGCTGGCCAGGAAGAAGAGGGCGACCGCCGGTCCGATCGGCAGGTCGAACACGGCGCGCTGCGCCGGGACGAGCGTGCGGGTGGCCGCGTCGAAGGTCAGGTAGCTGCTGACGACGGGCGCCGTGACGATGGGGTTCCGGGCGAACGACAGGGCCAGGATCAGCGCGAACTGCAGGCCGTGGAGGGCCGCCAGCACGGCGTTCCAGCGGAACAGGCCTGCCGCCCGGTCGGCGGAGATGGGGAGCGATCGATCGGAGATCGCTCCGGCGGTGACGGTCATGCTCGGGTCCTCGTGTGGTGGGCTCCAGGGGGGACGCTCCACACCACCATTCGCCCCAGTCGCGCGGTCGGATGGGTGGTGCCCGGCCCCCGCGCACACCGGCCGGGCGCGGGGAGCTGCCGTGTCGGGACGATGGCGACCGGCCCCCGGCCGCAGTTGCGCCGGCCGTCGACCAAACCCGGGCGCTCCCCTCAGGCACGGCCCAGCGCCAGCTCCAGGAAGGCGAGCACGTCGGCGCGCTCGTCGATCAGTTTGTGGACGGGCTTGCCCAGGCCGTGGCCGGCGTCGGTGTCCACCCGGATGAGGACCGGCGCGTCACCGGACTGGGCGGCCTGGAGGGCGGCCGCGAACTTGAACGAGTGCCCCGGGACCACCCGGTCGTCGTGATCGCCCGTGGTCACGAGCGTGGGCGGGTAGGCGCTGCCGGGCCGGACG
>JBMFSS010000005.1:0-117529 GCA_049967415.1 Candidatus Limnocylindrales bacterium | reverse complement strand
GCCAATTAAAGCGGTACGTGAGCTGGGTTCAGAACGTCGTGAGACAGTTCGGTCTCTATCCACAGTGGGCGTAGGGAACTTGCGAGGAGCTGCTCCTAGTACGAGAGGACCGGAGTGGACGAACCGCTGGTGTGCCAGTTGTCCTGCCAGGGGCATCGCTGGGTAGCTATGTTCGGTCGGGATAAGCGCTGAAAGCATCTAAGTGCGAAGCTCGCCTCAAGATGAGGTTCCCCACCGGGTTAACCGGGTAAGACCGCAGGGAGACTACCTGTTTGATAGGCGGCACGTGGAAGTCGGGCAACCGATGAAGCTGAGCCGTACTAATGGTCGAGGGCTTGACCTCTTTCAGCAGCTGACCTAACGGCAGCTGCGCCTGTATCAGGGGTCGTTGTCTTGTCACGGCCGCGCACCGGCGCGGCCGGATCGAAGCTGTTCGGCACCTCGGCTGGCGTTCGGCCGGAGTGTGCTGCTGATCACGTCATCGCTTCGCAGGATCCTGGTGACAGTAGCGGAGAGGCCACACCCGTTCCCATCCCGAACACGGCAGTTAAGCTCTCCAGCGCCGAAGATACTGAGAGGGCAGCCTTTCGGGAAAATAGGTCGTCGCCAGGATTCTTGCGTTTCTGGCAGTCCGCGCTGGAGTGTCAGGCGGCGCGTTGGCCGGGCCTGGCGAGCTGGACCCGGCGCGTGACGGCTGCGTCCGGGTCCGGGCGTTTGCGCCCGCAGCGGCCGGGGATTGGTGCCGCTGGGTAAGATTGCCTGGTGGAGGGCATGACCGAAGAGGGGAAGCGCGGCGTCGTCCTCGAAGCCACCACGCCCAAAATCGGCCCGGAGATTGATCCCGCAGGCGGGAGTGCGCCGCGCCGCGCATCGGGGGCGGCGCCGGATCGTTTCGTGTGTCCGTACCTGGCGGCACCGGTTGCGGGGGTACGTTTCGCGCGCGCCGAGCGCGAGCATCGATGTTTGGCAGCTCGTCCCGTCGAGGTCGTCTCGTCGGAGAAGCAGCGGCGTCTGTGCCTGACCGAGGCACACGTGACGTGCCCGGCATACCTGGCGGCCCAGGAGCGGCGCACGGCCTCCCTGGCCGATGCTGGGGTCGCGGCGGGTGCCTTCGACAGTCGGCGTCTCAGGCCGCTGGGGCGTACGACGCCCATCGTCCTGGATGGCGGCGGATCGCGGCGGTTCGGCACGATGGCGCCCTCGGGGACCGGCCGGGGGCTGGCGCCTTCGGCGGGGGTGGCTGCGGGCGCCGGGATCCGTCGAGGGCCCGCGACTGGCGGAGCGAGGGCGGTGGGTGGCGTGGAGGCTCGCCCCTGGCGCCGGCTTGTGGGCGCCGCCACGGCGGTGCTGGTGCTTCTCGCCGCCGCCGCCGTGGTGATCGCGCTGCTCCCCGGAGGCGGCTCGGGGCCGGTCCCGGCGGCGAGCGCGCCGGTGGCTGCACTGGCGCCGGGCGCAACGGCGTCGGTCCCCGCGCCTTCCGAGCCGGCCGTGCTGGAGAGCGCCCCCGCGGCGCCTCCCTCCGCCAGGCCATCCACCTCGCCGCGTGCCGTGGCCACCGCCCTGGCGACCGCTCCGCCTTCTCTTCCGACCGCTGCCACCTATCGCGTGAAATCCGGAGATACGCTGAGTGGGATAGCGGCTCGTTTCGGCGTGAGCGTCACCGACCTGCAGCGTCTGAATGGGATCAAGGACCCTCGGCTTCTCCAGGCCGGACAGGTGCTCCGCATTCCCTGAGCGGGATCGAAGGGATGCGGTATTGGACGCGGCGGGTTCGTAACCCAGCCTCGCGAATCGTCTTCCGGGGAGGGTCGGTTCCGTTGCTCGTGTGGTACGATGCCGTGGCCCTGCGAGGGGACAGCAGAAGAGAGCGGCGCGGCTGGGCCACGGAGGACGGACGGAGTCTTTGAGGACACGGACGAAGGACCTGCGTATCCCGATCGCCTGAGCGCCGGCTCAGGCTTTGTTGTTTCACGCCGGAGCAGGCGTTGACGAGGAGACGACATTGAGCCAGGAAGAGACGGGCGGGACGACCATGGAGGCCGAGGCGACACCGCCGACCGCTGCCGTGATCGAGGAGCGCGCCGGCACGAGTGCCGCCGGTGAGCCCGCCGGGGAAAGCAGCACCGCAACGCGCGTCGAGGAACCGGACCAGGCAGCTGCCGCGGAGTCCGAGGCGGCCCCCGTGGCGTTCGTTGGCGCCCCGGAACAGGCCCCGGATGTCGGCCGCCCGTCGGACATCAACGAGACAGGCGCGCCGGCTGTGCCGGACAGTGCCGGCGAGCCGGTGCATGCGGCAGAGGCGCTGCCTGGCGTTGGGGTCGCAGAGACCGTGTCTGCCGCAGAGCCGAGCGCGCCGCTCGAGGCGGTCTCGCAGCCGGCAGAAGCGACCGCGACGGAGCTGAGCGAGCCCGAAGTGGCAGCTCCGACCCCCGGCTCCCCTGATTGGGCTGCTGCGGAGACGCCGGCGGAGGCCCCGGCGGCTCAGGACGCGGCGGAAGAACTGCAGGTGGAACAGGTGGAACCTGCGCCGCCGGTCGTCTCGGAGGAGGAACGCGCCGCGGCGCCGGCGGCGGTTGCGGCGCCCATGCCGCGAGAGAGCCTGCCCGAGCCCACCACGATGGCCGAGCTGCTCCAGCAGCAGGAAGGTGACATCCGGTCGTTCAAGCACGGGGACGTCGTCGAAGGCACCGTGGTCCGGGTGGATCGTGATGAGATCCTGGTCGATATCGGTGCCAAGAGCGAGGGCGTGGTCAGCAACCGGGAGCTCTTTGGGCGCCATGCGGAAAGCCAGCCGCAACCTGCTGTGGGTGACCAGGTACTGGTCTACGTCCTGCAGCCGGAGTCCAATGAGGGGCACGCCGTCCTGTCGCTTCGGCGCGCCGGGCTGGAGCGCAAGTGGCGCGCCATGCAGGAGCAGCTCGACGCCGGCGTGATCATCGAGGCGCCCGTCATAGATCACAACAAGGGCGGGCTCATCGTGGACTGCGGGATCCGTGGTTTCGTCCCGATCAGCCAGATCGTGGACTTCCCGCGCCGGCCCCAGAACGAGCAGCCGCGGGACGCGGCGCAGGAGATCGCCGAGAAGCTCCAGCCCTACGTGGGTCGCCGCCTCCGCCTCAAGATCCTCGAGGTAAACCGCAAGGCCAATCGCCTGATCCTCTCCGAGAAGGTTGCCCTGTATGAGGAGCGCCGCGAGAAGCGTGACGAGCTGTTCAGCAGTCTCCAGGTCGGGCAGAAGGTCACCGGATCGGTCCGCTCCATCGCGCCGTTCGGGGTCTTCATCGACCTTGGGGGCATCGACGGGCTCGTCCACAAGAGCGAGCTCTCATGGAACAAGGTGAACAATCCCGAGGCAGGCTATCGGGTGGGTGACCAGGTGGATGCCGAGGTCATCGACATCAACCACGAGCGCGGCCGCATCAGCCTGTCGATCCGCCGGCTGCAACCCGACCCTTGGCATTCCACGGTCGCCGACTTCAAGGTTGGTGACATCATCGATGGCACCGTCACCAAGATCGTGAATTTCGGTGCGTTTGTGCGGGTGCGTGACGGTCTCGAGGGGCTGATCCACATCAGCGAGCTTTCCCACCAGCGTGTCGCGCACCCGAGCGACGTGGTGCACGAAGGGCAGACCCTGAAGCTCAAGATCATCTCGCTGGACTCCGAACGGCATCGTCTGGGCCTGAGCCTCAAACAGGCTGAGGAGCCGCCGGCTCGCCCGGCGCCCGAACCCCGGGAGCGTAGGCCGCGCCAGGAGCGGGGCTACGACCAGTCGCAGGCCGTCCAGGAGCCCGAGGGGGGGATCGACAACACGCTGGCGGCCGCCTTCGCGCAGGTCCGGCAGCAGGTGGTGGCGGCCGAGGCCGCGGAACCTGGATCGTCCGACCTCGATGAGGCCGATCAGCCCTGAACGGGGGCGCCTCCACCTGATCGAGCTCCTGCGCCCCGCTCGCGCGCGGCCGGCCTGATCCCTGTCGCATCGCAGCCCACCGGGGGTTTCTCCGGTGGGCTGTTTGTCTCCTGTGCTGCTGCCGTCTCCCGGTGGGGCGTCTCCCGGTGGGCTCCCGATCGAGGCCGGGGCATCCGCGATCGGCCCCCGAACGAAGATCAGGTCAGCCCGACCGCCCGCGAACGGCGACCCGGGGGCCCCGTGCTACGATTGCGGAGCACGGGCGGAGACTCTGACACCACCCGCTGGAGGGGCACCCTCGATCCCATGGTTGATCGCTTCGACAAGTTCACCGACCGCGCACGCAAGGTCCTTACCCTGGCGCAGGATGAGGCCCAGCGCTTCAACCACAACTACATCGGCACCGAGCACCTGCTGCTCGGGCTGGTGCGGGAGGGCGACGGCGTGGCCGCCCGCGTGCTCGAGAACATGGGCGTGGAGCTGCCCAAGGTGCGCACGGCGGTGGAGTTCATCATCGGGCGCGGTGACCGCCCGGTCGTGGGGGAGGTGAGCCTGACCCCCCGCGCCAAGCGCGTCATCGAGCTGGCCATCGACGAGGCTCGGCGCCTGGGCCACAACTACATCGGCACCGAGCACCTGCTGCTGGGCCTGGTTCGCGAGGGCGAGGGGATCGCGGCGGGCGTCCTCGAGTCGCTCGGGGTCAACCTCGAGAAGGTCCGCCACGAGGTGATCCGCGTCCTTTCCCAGTCGAGCTCGGTGGGGCCGGCGGCAGAGACCAAGCGGGCGAGCAAGACCCCCACCGTCGACCAGCTGGGTGTGAACCTGACGGAGGCTGCCCGGGCCGGAAAGCTCGACCCCGTGATTGGCCGGGACAAGGAGATCGAGCGCGTCATCCAGATCCTGTCGCGCCGGACCAAGAACAACCCGGCCCTGATCGGCGAGCCCGGGGTTGGCAAGACGGCTATTGCCGAGGGGCTGGCACATCGCATCGTGTCGGGTGACGTTCCCGAGACGCTCGCCAACAAGCGCGTCCTGACCTTGGACATCGGCTCGCTGGTGGCCGGGACCAAGTACCGCGGCGAGTTCGAGGAGCGGCTCAAGAAGATCGTCGAGGAACTGCGCAACGCCAACGACGTGGTGCTCTTCATCGACGAGCTGCACACGCTGGTCGGAGCAGGCGCGGCCGAGGGAGCGATTGACGCGGCCAACATCCTGAAGCCGCCGCTGGCACGCGGCGAGCTCCAGTGCATCGGCGCAACCACCCTGGACGAGTACCGCAAGTACATCGAGCGCGATGCGGGTCTCGAGCGCCGCTTCCAGCCGGTGATGGTTGACGAACCCACGCTGGAACAGACGGTGGACATCCTGTTCGGCGTTCGCGAGCGCTATGAGCAGCACCACAAGGTGCGCATCACGGATGACGCGGTGCGCGCGGCGGCGGATCTGTCGACGCGTTACATCACCGACCGGCATCTTCCCGACAAGGCCATCGACCTCATCGACGAGGCGGCCAGTCGCGTGCGACTGCGGCACAGTTCGTCGCCGCCGGAGCTGAAGGAGGCCGGCAAACGGCTGGAGCAGGTGACCAAGGAGAAGGACGAGGCGATCAACCGCCAGGACTATGAGGTCGCCGCCAGCCTGCGCGACGCCGAGGCGGTAGCGCGCGAGGACCTGGACCGGCTCCGTGCCGAGTGGCGAGCCCGCCAGGACGCCGAGGTCCCCGACGTGGGCGGTGACGAGATCGCCCAGGTCGTCGCCATGTGGACCGGCATCCCGGTCACGCGGATCGCGCAGGAGGAGTCCGAGCGGCTGCTCCACATGGAAGACGCCCTGCATGCCCGGGTGATCGGGCAGCAAGAGGCCATCGCGACGATTTCGAAAGCGGTTCGCCGGGCCCGTGCAGGGCTCAAGGACCCGAAGCGGCCGATCGGCTCGTTCATCTTCCTGGGTCCCACCGGGGTCGGGAAGACGGAGCTGGCGAAGAGCCTGGCCGAGTTCATGTTCGGCTCCGAGGACGCGCTGATCAAGATCGACATGAGCGAGTTCATGGAGCGGCACAACGTGAGCCGCTTGGTGGGCGCCCCGCCCGGCTATGTCGGGTTCGAGGAAGGCGGCCAGCTCACGGAGGCCGTGCGGCGCAAGAGCTACGCGGTGGTGCTCCTCGACGAGATCGAGAAGGCGCATCCGGAGGTCTTCAACATCCTGCTGCAGATCCTTGAGGACGGCCAGCTGACCGACGCCAAGGGCCGGCGTGTGGACTTCCGCAACACCGTGATCATCATGACCAGCAACGTCGGAGCGACCTCGCTGCTGAAGGACACGAGCCTGGGCTTCCAGCCGGTGCGGGTCACGGATGTCGAACGCGCCGAGCAGCAGTACGAGCGGATGAAGGGCAAGGTGCTGGACCAGCTCAGGACCCAGTTCCGGCCCGAGTTCCTGAACCGCGTCGATTCGGTGGTGGTGTTCCGCTCTCTGACCGTGGACGAGATCCGCGAGATCGTGGACCTCATGTTGAAGCGCGTCCGGGAGCAGCTCGCCGCCCAGCAGATGACCCTGGAGGTTGCCCAGGCCGCCAAGGATCACCTCATCAAGCTCGGTTATGACTCGGATTACGGCGCTCGACCGCTCCGCCGGGTCATCCAGAACATGATCGAGGACCCGCTTGCCGAGGCACTGCTGGTGGGGCGTTTCGAGGCCGGCCAGACGATCCTCGTCGACAAGTCGGCGGATGCCGGCCTGACCATCGAGGCGCTCGTCGAGAAGACACCTGCCACGGCCGGTACCTGAGATGACGCGGCCCACGAGCCGCTACGTTTGCCAGGCCTGCGGGGCGTCGTTCGTTCGCTGGGAGGGCCAGTGCCACGCGTGCGGTGCGTGGAACACGCTGGTCGAGACGCTCGTGCGCGAAGCCGGGCCCCGTCGCGCACGTGGCGCCTCCGCAACGGCCATGGACGGCGCGGCCCCGCAGCCGCTGAGTGATCTGCGGGAGCCGGATCTGGTCCGTCGTTCGACCCGGATAGGCGAGCTCGACCGTGTGCTGGGGGGAGGGCTGGTCCCCGGGAGTCTGGTACTGCTCGGGGGCGAGCCGGGGGTTGGCAAGTCCACGTTGATCCTCGCGGCGGCGGCTGGGCTCGCGTCGGGCGGCGGCGGCGCGGCGGTTGCCCCGTCCGCTGCGGTCGACCGGCTTGCGCCAGTCAATCGCAGCGCCGCGCCGGAGCAATCGCCCGGGACGGGCGGGACCATCCTGTACGCGAGCGGGGAGGAGTCTGCCGGGCAACTGCGGCTGCGTGCGAGACGCCTGGGGCTGATCGACGCCCCCGCGGGCCGCGCGATCCTGGTGCTGGCGGAAACCGATGTCCAGCGCGTGCTGGAACGGGCCGTGGCTCTGCGGCCGGCGGTCCTCGTGGTGGACTCGATCCAGACGATGGAGCTCGACGAGTTGGATGGTCCGCCCGGATCGGTGGGGCAGGTGCGCGAGTGCGCGTTGCGCCTGCTGCAGTACGCGAAGGCCGAGGGCGTGCCGGTCGTGCTCGTCGGGCATGTGACCAAGGACGGCAGCCTGGCCGGCCCCAAGACGCTCGAGCACCTGGTGGACGCGGTGCTCACGCTCGAGGGTGAACGAAGCAGCGGGATGCGCGTGTTGCGGGCGACCAAGAACCGGTTCGGGTCCACTGAGGAGGTGGGGGTCTTCGCGATGGGCGAGGATGGACTGCACGAGGTGACGGACCCGGCCCGCGCGTTTCTCTCGGAGGACGGGGCCGCGGCTCCCGGATCGGCGATCGCGGCCACCCTGGAAGGAAGCCGACCGCTGCTGGTCGAGGTGCAGGCGCTCGTCGCGCCCGTGGCGTACGGCACGCCGCGTCGCACCGCCAGTGGCATCGACCAGAACCGGCTTGCGTTGCTCCTGGCGGTGCTCGGCAGGCGGGCGGGCATCGGCCTGGGCAGCCACGACGTCTATGCGAGCGTCGCCGGGGGGCTCACCATCGAGGAGCCGGCGCTCGATCTGCCACTGGCACTGGCACTGGCCTCGTCACTGCGAGACCGGCCCCTGCCAGCGGGCACGGTCGCTGCCGGTGAGATCGGCCTGCTCGGGGAGGTCCGGCCCGTTTCGGGACTGGGCCAGCGGCTCCGAGAGGCGGAACGTCTCGGGTTCGCCCGGGCGATCGTGCCCCCGGAGCGCGGGCGGCTGGCGGAGCGCCTGCCTGATCGGATCGGCCGGCTGCAGGTGGTGCGGGTCGGGGCCCTGCGAGAGGCGGTGGACCTGGCCTTGGCGCGGGGGGCGGTCGGTCCAGGCGACGTATAGGGGGGTCGCCCGGGGGCGCGGCCCGCGACCGGATCCGCGAGGGGCCGGAGGAGGGGCCCGAGGCCGCGAGCGTCCGGGCGGATGGGGTCGTGTGGTACCCTCGCCTGCCGGATGTCCAGATTTGTACGGGTCCTGGGCGCGATCTTCGGCATGCTGGTCGGCGTCCAGCTTGCGTCGCTGGGCGTGGGTGGAGGGACGCTTTTCGGCGAGACGCCGAGCGGCAACTTCCTGCTTGCCGTCTGGGTGCTCGCATGGCTGGTGATCGGTTTCCTGATCCTGCCCTATCTCACCATCGAGCCGGCCGGATGGCTGATCCGCGAAGTGCGGGCCCTCTCCACCGGCGAGTTCGTCACGGCCATCGCAGGGCTGCTGATCGGGCTGCTGATGGGCCTGCTCCTGGGGCTTCCGCTCGCCCGGTTCCCGGACCCCTACGGCCGGTACCTGCCGATCGGCGTCTCCCTCGTGCTGGGGCTCGGCATGCTGGGGCTCACGGTTGCCAAGCGGCACGACCTGGCCGAGGCGATCGAGGCGATGGGGCTGATCCCCTCCCGGCGGGAGCCGGCACGCCCGGACGGGTCGCCGTTCATCGTGGTTGATACCAGCGCCATCATCGATGGCCGAATCGCGGACGTGGTGGGGAGTGGCTTTCTCTTTGGCACGCTCGTGGTGCCGCGCTTCGTTCTCGCCGAGCTGCAGTACATCGCGGACCAGTCCGAGATCCGCAAACGGGCCCGCGGCCGGCGCGGGCTGGACATCCTCAACGAGCTGCGACGCAGCGATCGCATTCGGGTGGAGATCACCGAAGAGGATCCGTCGGGGATTCCGGAGGTGGATGCCAAGCTGGTGGCGGTCGCGAAGGCTCGCGGGGCCGCGATCCTGACCAACGACCTGAACCTCAACAAGGTGGCCGAACTCGAGGGGCTCCGGGTGCTGAACGTCAACGCGCTGGCCAACGCCGTCAAGCCGGCCTTTCTACCCGGCGATCGGATCCAGGTGCACGTCATCCAGGAGGGGAAAGAGCCCGGCCAGGGCGTGGCGTTCCTCGATGACGGCACCATGGTGGTGGTCGAGGGCGGCGCGCGCCGCCTGGATCGCGACCTGAACGTGACGGTCACCCGGGTCCTGCAGACAGTTGCCGGGCGGATGGTCTTCGGCCAGCCGGCGGATGAGTAGCGTGGATGAGTAGCGTGGACGCGAGCGCGGTGGACATGGTGGTCGTGGCGGCCGGGTCCAGCAGCCGCATGGGGGGCCTCGACAAGCTGACCGTGCCCCTGCTGGGTCAGCCGCTCCTGGCCTGGACCCTGGACGCCGTGCGGGCCGCACCGTGTGTGCGGGAGCTGGTGGTGGTGACGGCGCCCGAACGCGTGCGCGAGCTGGCAGCCCAGCCCTGGCTGCAGACTGCGGGCGCCCGCGTGGTGCCCGGGGGCGCCCGGCGCCAGGAGTCGGCGGCCGCCGGGGTTGCCGCCACCGATGGCCCGGTGGTCCTCGTCCACGACGGGGCACGCCCCCTGGTGAGCCCGGACCTGGTGGAGACGGTTGCCCGCACTGCGGCGCGCGACGGTGCCGCCATCCCCGTGGTGCGTGTGGCCGAGACGCTCAAGCGGGTCGCGGGCGGGCGTGTCGGCGAGACCGTCGAGCGGACGGGGCTGGCAACTGCCCAGACGCCGCAGGGGGCGCGCCGGGAGCTGCTGGAACGCGCGTGGCGGCAGTTTGCGCCGCGGGGCCCGCGCGAGTTCACCGACGAGGCGGCGCTCCTGGACGCGGCCGGGATCCCGGTGGCTGCGGTGCCGGGGGAGCCGGCGAACCTGAAGGTGACGGTACCGGGGGACCTGGCCCTGGCGGAGTCGCTGCTGTCGGCGCGGGCCGGTGGCACGCGCCTGGGGTACGGCGCCGATGAGCACCCGTTTGGCGCCGGCGAGGGACTGGCGCTGGGTGGCATCCGGATCGAGGGCGCGCCGCGGTTGCGCGGACACTCCGACGGCGACGCGGTGCTGCACGCGGTGGCCGACGCTCTGCTCGGTGCCGCTGGACTGGGAGATCTCGGGCGGATCTTCCCGGCGGCCGATCCCGCCACCCGCGATGTTGCAAGCGGTGAGCTGCTTCGGGAAGTGCTGCGCCGCGTACTGGCGGCCGGGTGGCGGCCGGTTGCGCTGGATGTCACGATCCGTGGTGCGCGGCCCAGGCTGGGTGGCATGCGGCTCGACGCGATGCGCGACGCCATCGCCTCGCTGGCGGACCTCCCACCGGGGACGGTGGCGGTGAAGGCGTCGAGCGGCAACCTGATCGGGTATGAGGGCGCCGGGCGCGGGATCGCTGCGACGGCGATCGCGATGGTGCGGCGAGGATGAGGTGGTGGGCCCGATGACCTGGTGCGTGGCATGACCCTGCGGCTGACCAACACCTTGACGGGGCGCGCCGAGCCGTTCGAGCCCCTGCACCCGGGTCGCGTTGGCATGTACAGCTGCGGGCCCACGGTCTATGGGCCCGCCCATGTGGGCAATTTCCGGAGTTTCCTCTTCGCCGACCTGCTGCGACGCTATCTCGAGTGGCAGGGGCTGCGGGTGACGTGGGTGATGAACATCACCGACATCGATGACAAGATCATCCGCGACGCACGGGACGAGGGCGTCGCGATCGGCGAGTTGACCGCACGGTACACGGCGCTCTTTCTGGAGGATGCCCGGCGGCTGCGCATGTCGGTGCCCGACGTGATGCCCCGCGCGACCGAGCACATCCCGGAGATGACCGCGCTGATCCAGACGCTGCTGGACAAAGGGCACGCATATCGCACCGAGGACGGATCCATCTTCTTCCGCATCGCGAGCTGGCCGCCGTATGGCCGGCTGGCGCGCCTGGATCCCGCGCAGCAACGGGTGGGGGAACGGGTGGAGGCGGACGAATATGGCAAGGATGACATCCGCGACTTCGCGATGTGGAAGGGTCCGCGCGCCGGGGAGCCGGCCTGGGAGACGCGGATCGGCCCGGGCCGGCCCGGCTGGCACATCGAGTGCTCTGCCATGAGCATGCGCTATCTGGGCCCGAGCTTCGACATCCACACCGGGGGCGTGGACTTGATCTTCCCGCACCACGAGGACGAGATCGCCCAGTCGGAGGCCGCCACCGGCGTGCAGTTCGTGCGCACGTGGCTGCACTGCGCCCATCTCCAGATGGGGGGCGAGAAGATGGCCAAGCGCACCGGGAACATCGAGCGGCCGGCCGACATCTACGCCCGGGGCTACTCACCGCGGGCCCTGCGCTACGCCCTGATCGCTGCCCAGTACCGCGTGCCGCTCGAGTTCAGCGACGAGTCGCTGCGCGCTGCGGCATCTGCGGTGGAACGGCTGGCCACGGTCCTGGCCGCCCTCGACGCGTACCGCGGCGGTGCGGCCGGTGACGGATCGCTGCAGGCGCTCCTGGACCAGTCCAGGGCCCGGTTCACGGAGGCGCTCGACGACGATCTGAACGTCTCGCCGGCGCTGGCGGCCGTGTTCGACCTGGTGCGCGAGCTCAACCGGAGGATCGACGCGCGCACGCTCACCACCGCAGAGGCGTCCGCCGCCGCGGCGTTCCTGCGCGACCTGGACCGGGTGCTGGCCGTGATGGAAGAGGAGGAAGAGGTCCTGGACCCGGAGCTGGCCTCCCTGCTCGAGGAGCGGGCTGCCGCTCGTGCCCGGCGCGACTGGGCGACCTCGGACCGGCTGCGGGAAGACCTGGCCCGCCGGGGCGTGCTGGTTGAGGACACGCGCGACGGACAGCGCTGGCGGCGAGCCGCCGAGGCGTCTCGTGGCTGAGCGCGGGCGCCGACGCATGGAGGGTGCCTTTGGGGGCCGCGGGGGCCGGCCGAAAGGGGGCGGCCCGCGCGAGGGTCGCCCGCATGCCGGTCCCCCGCCGGAGGACCGGTCGCGCGACCGGGGCCAGCGCGGGCAGGGCTGGATCCCGCGCGATGCACGCGGTGGCCACCGGAACGGCCCGGGATGGGTCGCTGGTGGCGATCGTGGCCCTGAACCGCGCGACTGGGGATTCGCGGACGGCGAGCGACCCATGCCGGGGGAGGGCGGCCGGGTCCAGGGGCGCCGGGAAGGTGCCTTTCGGGACCGCGAGCCTGGCGCTCGCGGTCCCGAGTTTCACGAGGGGCGGGAACGTGGTCGCCCCGCTCGCGAGCGGGGCGGCGAAACGCCGTGGGCCCAGGGCCAGGCTGGCGGCAAGCGCGACGGCCGGCAGTGGGGCTCGGACCGAACGCAGCGCGGACGGCCGGGGCCGGCCAGTGGCGCGCCAGAGCACGAGTTCCGCGCCGGACCCCGGCCCGTTGGGGCGGGGGAAAGCCAGCGGCCAACGGGGCGCCCGCCGCGAGCATGGCACCCTGCCGGTGCCGGCCCTGGGGACTATCGCGGCCCCGGGGACTACCACGGCCCCAGGGACTACCGCGGCCCCGCCGCCGTGCCGCGGGGGCGACCGCAGGCTGGGCCTCCATGGGCTGCCCCGAACGGGCCAGCGAGGTGGTCGGGCCCCGGAGGTACGCCTCCCGGTGGGGCGCCACCGGGGCCACCCGTCAGGCGCTGGGAGCATGTCGTTCAGCCAACCGCAGGCCCATCGCCCAGCCCTCGCCCGCCTGCGGGCCGGCGCCCGCCTGTGCAGCCAGCGGTTGGCGAGCAACCCATCGCCCGGCCGCCAGCCGGACCGTCAGCCAGCCGACCCGCGCCCCCGGCGCCGTCGCCGGCGCTCCCTGGGCCCAGCGCGCTTCTGGGCGCCGGTGAGGAACTGGTTGCCGGCCGGCGTCCGGTCGAGGAAGCGTTTGCCGCGGGCCGCCCGGCGCACCGCCTGCTGGTGGTGCCGCAGCGGCGGGAGGCGCTCGACGCCCTCGTGGTGCATGCCGCACGGCGGCGCATCCCGGTGGTGGAGGTTGAGGGGGGATCGCTGACCGCCCTTGCCGGCTTCGACGGCCACCAGGGAGTGGCTCTGGTGGTGGCGCCGCGCCGCTGGGCCTCGCTGGACGACGTGCTCGCGCTGGCGGTGACTCGTGGCGAGCCGCCGTTCCTGCTCGTGCTCGATTCACTGGAGGACCCGCAGAACCTTGGCACCCTGATGCGCAGCGCAGATGCCAGCGGGGTGCACGGGGTGGTCTTCCCGACCCGCAATGCTGCCCCGCTGACGCCGGCTGCGGAGAAGGTTTCCGCCGGCGCCGTCGAGCATCTGCTGCTGGTTCCAGTGGAGGATCTGCCCGCCGCGCTCGTGGACCTCCGCACGCGCGGCCTTCGGCTGGTAGGGACCGACGCCGAGGCGCCGCTCTCCTACCGGGACGCGGACCTTCGAGGACCGCTTGCCCTGGTGGTCGGCAGCGAGGGCAAGGGGATGAGCGGGCCCGTCCGGCGTCGGCTCGAACTGCTGGTGCGAATTCCGATGCACGGCCACGTCGGTTCCCTCAACGCCGCGGTTGCCGGCTCAGTTCTTCTTTTCGAGGCTGCGGCGCAGCGGTCGACGCCTCGGCTGTCTGACGAGGGAGGGCGAGCGAGGGGCCCCAGCATGGTTCCGGTCGCGGGACCCGGCACGATCGGAACTGCCGAAACGGCCCCGGAAACGGCCCCGGATGCGGGAGCTGATGCGGGAGCGGGGCGGGAATCGAAACCGAACGGCGCGGGTCCGGCCGCGGACGAACAGACCGGTGCGGACGAACAGACCGGTGCGGACCTGCTTCCCGAGGGCTGAGGCCGCGCGAATGGTGCTCTTCCGTCGAGGGCGGAACAGCCGCGCGGGCTGCGCCGGGGCTGTGCGGGCTGCCAACTTGCCCTTCCCGGGCTGCGCCGGTACCATGCGAATTGCGGGCGGGGCCTCCCTGTTGTAGATTCCTGTCTCGCGTGCCGACGTAGCTCAATTGGTAGAGCAGCGGTTTTGTAAACCGCCGGTTCCGGGTTCGAGTCCCGTCGTCGGCTCCATCCGAAGAGGAAACTGCGTTCGACGCCTCTTCACCACGCCGGGAGTGATCCCGGGGACGCAGTCGATCGTGGGTAGGTTGAGCAGGTGGTGAGCTCAGCTGACTGTAAATCAGCCGCCTTCGGCTGTAGAGGTTCGATTCCTCTCCTGCCCACCAGTCATTCCCGCTGCGGGCCCACATAGCTCAGCCGGCAGAGCACTTCCTTGGTAAGGAAGAGGTCATCGGTTCGAATCCGATTGTGGGCTCCAGCCCCCGTCCAGGCGGATCGGTCCGCCACCTGAGGAGTCAACAGCTCACGCGATGGCCAAGAAGAAGTTCGAGCGCACCAAGCCCCACGTCAACGTCGGCACCATCGGTCACATCGACCACGGCAAGACCACGCTGACCGCGGCCATCACGAAGTACCTCTCGCTGAGGGGCGGGGCGGAGTACCGCGCCTTCGACTCGATCGACAACGCCCCCGAGGAGCGCGAGCGGGGGATCACCATCGCGATCGCCCACGTGGAGTACGAGACCGCCCACCGCCACTACGCCCACGTGGACTGCCCCGGGCACGCCGACTACATCAAGAACATGATCACCGGCGCGGCCCAGATGGACGGCGCGATCCTGGTGGTGGCGGCCACCGACGGGCCCATGCCCCAGACCCGCGAGCACATCCTGCTGGCCCGCCAGGTGGAGGTCCCCTACATCATCGTCTTCCTCAACAAGGTCGACGCGGTCGACGATCCCGAGCTGCTCGAGCTCGTGGAGCTCGAGGTGCGCGAGCTGCTCAGCAAGTACCAGTTCCCGGGCGACGAGATCCCGGTGATCCGGGGCTCCGCCCTGAAGGCCCTGGAGGCCCCCGCCGATCCCGCCGATCCCGCCTACGCCTGCATCCAGGAGCTCCTCGACGCGGTCGACTCCTACATCCCGACCCCCGAGCGGGCCGTCGACAAGCCCTTCCTGATGCCGGTGGAGGACGTCTTCGGCATCAAGGGCCGGGGCACCGTGGCCACCGGGCGGGTCGAGCGGGGCCTGATCAAGGTGGGCGAGGAGGTCGAGATCGTGGGGATCCGGCCCACCCGCAAGGTGGTGGTGACCGGGGTCGAGATGTTCAAGAAGCTGCTCGACGAGGGCCGCGCGGGGGACAACATCGGGACCCTCCTGCGGGGCATCGAGCGCGATGACATCGAGCGCGGGCAGGTCCTCGCCAAGCCCGGCTCGATCAAGCCCCACACCAAGTTCGTGGCCCGGGTCTACGTGCTCACGCGCGAGGAGGGCGGCCGCCACACCCCCTTCTACAACGGCTACCGTCCCCAGTTCTACCTGCGCACCACCGACGTGACCGGCGCCATCACCCTCCCGGAGGGGATGGAGATGGTGATGCCCGGCGACAACGTCGACATGCGGGTCGAGCTCATCACCCCCATCGCGCTCGAGACCGGGCAGCGCTTCGCCATCCGCGAGGGCGGCCACACCGTGGGCGCCGGCGCGATCACCAGCATCACGGAGTAGGGCATGGCGAAGGTCGAGAGTCGTCCGGTCATCCAGCTCGCCTGCACCGAGTGCAAGGAGCGCACCTACACTACCGAGAAGAACAAGAAGAACGATCCGGGGCGCATAGAGCTGCGCAAGTACTGCCCGCGATGCCGGCGCCACACCCTGCACCGCGAGGCGAAATAGGGGGAGCCGGCCTAGGCGCGTAGCTCAATTGGTAGAGCTCTGGTCTCCAAAACCAGTGGTTGTCGGTTCGAGTCCGGCCGCGCCTGCCACCTTCCCCTGACAGATCGAGAGGGACGCTTCCACCCGTGGACCGCATCCGCCGCTTCATCAACGAGGCGTGGTCCGAACTGAAGAAGGTTACCTGGCCCACCCGGGAACAGACGTGGAACCTGACCGTGCTGGTGATCGTGGTCAGCGCGGCCATCGGCATCTACATCACGGTGTTCGACGTCATCTTCGCCCAGGTCGTCCAGGTCCTGACCGCGTGATCATGTCCGCCCCCGACGTAGCCACTGCGCGGCCCGAGAAGCACTGGTACGTGATTCACACGTACTCGGGCTACGAAAACAAGGTAAAGGCCAACCTCGAGCATCGCATCGAGTCGATGGGCATGGAGGACCGGATCTTCCAGGTCCTGGTGCCCATGGAGGACGAGATCGAGATCCGGCAGGGCCAGCGTCATACGGTCCAGAAGAAGGTGTACCCGGGCTACGTGCTCGTCGAGATGATCCTGGACCCGGAGTCGTGGTTCGTGGTGCGGAACACCCCGGGCGTGACCAGCTTCGTGGGCGGCGGCAACATCCCGGGCACCCGCAGCGAGCCGCTGCCGCTCGAGGAACACGAGGTCAAGCAGATCCTCCGACAGATGGGTGTGGAGGCGCCCAAGTTCCGCGTCGCCTTCTCCAAGGGCCAGAGCGTCCGGGTCACGGACGGGCCCTTCGCCGAGTTCATCGGCACGGTCGACGAGGTCAACCCCGAGCGGAACAAGGTCAAGGTGCTGGTCAGCATCTTTGGCCGAGAGACGCCCGTCGAGCTCGACTTCCTGCAAGTCGAGAAGCTCTAGCCGGGAGGAAGCGAGTTCGTGGCGAAGAAAATCCGAGTGGTGCTGACCCTGCAGCTGCCCGCCGGCAAGGCGACCCCAGCGCCGCCGGTCGGGACCGCGCTCGGCCCGCACATCAACGTGGTCGAGTTCTGCAAGTCCTACAACGAGAAGACGGCCGCGCAGGCCGGGCAGGTGATCCCCGCGCAGATCACGGTCTACGAAGACCGCTCATTCACGTTTGTCCTGAAGACCCCGCCCGCGGCGGATCTGCTGCGCAAGGCCGCGGGCGTCGAGCACGGTTCGGCCACCGCCGGCCGCGGTCCCGTGGGAAGCGTGACGCGCGCCCAGGTTCGCGAGATCGCGCAGACCAAGCTGGCGGACCTGAACGCGACCGATCTCGAGGCGGCCGCTCGAATGATCGAGGGGACGGCCCGCTCGATGGGTATCGAGGTGGTCGGCTAGTTCGCAGGATGGTCGGCCGGGCCGACCGCACGCCCGCCGAGCCCTGGCCGGGGCCCGCGGGATCTCCGTTTCCGGCCCGTGCACCCCGCGTTGAGAGGGGAGGCTGCGAGTTCGCGGCCGAGAAGGGAGCGACATGGCACAACACGGCAAGAAATATCTCGAGGCGGCCAAACTCGTCGAGCGCGAGCGCCTCTATCCGCCTGCCGAGGCCGCCGCACTGCTGAAGCAGACCTCAGCGGTGGCGTTCGACGCGACCGCCGAGGTGCACATCCGGCTTGGCGTGGATCCCCGGCACGCCGACCAGATGGTCCGGGGCACCGTGGTGCTGCCGCATGGCACGGGGCGTCACGTCCGAGTGCTGGTTTTCGCCCAGGGCGAGAAGGCCCGCGAGGCGATGGATGCGGGAGCCGACATCGTGGGCGCGGAGGACCTGGTCAAGAAGATCGAGTCCGGGTGGCTTGAGTTCGATGTCGCCCTCGCCACTCCCGACATGATGGGGATGGTGGGACGGCTCGGGAAGATCCTGGGGCGGCGCGGGCTGATGCCCAACCCGAAGTCCGGGACCATCACCTTCGACCTGTCGCGCGCCATCCGCGAGGTGAAGGCAGGGCGTGTCGAGTTCAAGGTCGACAAGGGAGGCATCATCCACGCCCGCTTCGGCAAGGCCTCCTTCGAGGACGGCCAGCTGGTGGAGAATCTGGCTACGCTGGTGGACGCCATCAACCGGGCCAAGCCCGCGGCGGCCAAGGGCCAGTACTTCCGTGGGCTGACGGTCGCGTCGACCATGGGCCCCGGCATCCGCGTTGACGTGCCGGCGCTCCTGGCCGCCGCGGTTCACGCCTAGCGGTTCACGCCTGGGAGCCGATGCCCCGTGCGCGGGTGCACCTCAGCCGCGGACGGCTGAGCGCAGGCTCCTGCAACGCCGCTGGCCGGATGCCGGCGGCTGATCAGACGGGCGATGCCGGCCGTGCCGGGCATCGCGAGCAATAGAACAACCGTTCCGCCAGAGACAGCGGGCGTCCGCCCCGAGAAGGGCGGCTCAAATCGCGAGTGGCCCGGATCTCCCGGGGGCCCGCGGGCACGCCGAGGCGAGCTCATGGTTCGGGTTTCCTGCCCGGGCACGTGCGCCCCCTCGCGGAACGACGCAGGGGGCGCCTGGTACCAGGCGTCCGACACGAAAGGAGGGCCCATGCCCACCGAGGCCAAGCGGGCAACCGTGGCGGCGCTGACCGAGGAATTCTCGTCGGCGTCGGCCTCGATCGTCACCGACTACCGTGGCCTCAGCGTTGCCGACCTGGCTGCCATCCGTCGCTCGCTTCGAGCGTCGGGCGTCACCTACCGCGTGGTCAAGAACCGGCTGGCGAAGATCGCCGCGGACCAGGCCGGGAGCCCCGAGCTCGGATCGCTCCTGGATGGCCCGACGGCGCTCGCGTTGGGCCAGGGAGACGAGGCCGCGGTGGCCCGTGCGCTGCTCGATGCGATCCGGCCGTACCGCAACCTGAAGGTGCGCGGTGCGGTGTTGCGCCAGCGGCGCATTGAGGGAGACGACGTGGCACGCCTCGCCGCGCTGCCGGGCCGGGAGCAGCTGCTCGCCCAGTTGGCCGGTGCCGTGGGCTCGCCGCTCTCGACCATGGCCGGACTGCTTGCGGCGCCACTCCGGAATCTCGGATACGCGCTGGCGCGGCTGCAGGAGCAGCGTGCCGATGGCGTCCAACCGGGGGCGTAGTCGCGCCGGCCTTCTTCGGGCCCCGGGTTGCCCCGGCCGGCCTGAAGCGCATCTGGCACGCGTCATCACCCAGACCCACAGGAACCGAACGGAGAAGATCCAACCATGGCACTGACCCAGGAACAGATTCTCGAGGCGATCGACGGGATGACCGTGCTCGAGCTCTCGGAGTTCATCAAGAAGTTCGAGGAGCGCTACGGCGTCTCGGCCGCGGCACCCGTCGCGGTTGCAGCGGCACCTGCCGCTGCCGTTGCCGTTGCTGCCCCGGAGGAGGAGCAGACCGAGTTCACCGCGATCCTGAGCGCGGTCGGCCCCAACAAGATCCCGGTGATCAAGGTTGTCCGCGAGCTGACCGGGCTTGGTCTCAAGGAGGCCAAGGACCTGGTCGACGGCGCTCCGAGGCCGGTCAAGGAGGCCGTGTCGAAGGAAGAGGCCGCGAAGATCAAGGCCGCCCTTTCCGAGCAGGGCGCAACGGTCGACATCAAGTAGGTGTGTGGTCCGCCCACGGCGGCCTGCCGCGGGCGGTGGCGCGGAGCGGGCGCCCCACTCGGGCACCCGCTCCCCTTGCGCCGGGGCTGGGGTCGTTTGACAGATCCCTATCGCGTGGTATGCTGATCGGTCTGTGAGCGCGGCCCCCCTTCCCCCCTTCCTCCTCCGTCAAGGAGCGGTTCATGCTGTCTGTCGCTGAGTCCACTCGGCGCGCGTCGTACGCCCCCATCCGCAAGCGCTACGCCCGCATTCCCGAGGTCCTTCCCATCCCGAACCTCATCGAGCTGCAGCTCGATTCGTTCCGCTGGTTCGTGGACCAGGGACTCCGCGAACTCTTCGATGAGATCAGCCCCATCAGCGATTTCACCGGCAAGGTGATGGAGCTCCACTTCCTCGAGTATCGCTTTGGGGACCCCAAATACAGCGAGCTGGAGTGCCGGCAGCAGGACCGGACCTTCTCCAAGCCGCTGTACGTGGACGTGGAGCTCGTGCTGAAGGACCCCGAGCACGTCGGGGAGACGCTGCGCCAGCAGGTCTACTTCGGCGATTTCCCGTTCATGACGGACCAGGGAACGTTCATCATCAACGGCGCGGAGCGCGTGGTGGTCAGCCAGCTGGTCCGCTCGCCGGGCGTGTACTACACCCGGACCGAAGACCCCACCACGGGCCGGGACCTGTACGCGGCGAAGGTCATCCCCAACCGGGGGGCCTGGCTCGAGTTCGAGACCGGCCCTCGGCAGCAGCTCTACGTCAAGGTCGATCGCAAGCGCAAGCTCGAGGCGACCAAGCTGCTGCGGGCGGTTGGTCGCGACCCGGACCTCGGCCGGCGTGATGACTGGGAGACCAACGAACGGATCGTGGGCCTGTTCCAGACGGTCGACACGGACGCGCAGTACATCGCCTCGACCCTGGAGAAGGACAACACCTCCACTCGCATGGAGGCCCTGATCGAGGTCTACAAGAAGCTGCGCCCGGGCGACCCGCCCACCGGAGACAACGCGGAGAAGCTGGTCGACAGCCTCTTCTTCAACTTCCGCCGGTATGACCTGGGCCGGGTGGGCCGCTACAAGTTCAACAAAAAGCTCCGCGACGTGGCCGACCGGATGGGCCTTCAGCTGAACGAGAGCCGCACCATCACCCGCGAGGACATCGCGGCCATCGTGGGCCGGCTGATCGAGCTCAACAACGGCCTTGGCGGCCCGGACGACATCGATCACCTGGGCAACCGACGGATCCGCGCGAACGGCGAGCTGATCCAGAACGCGTTCCGCATCGGGCTGCTGCGGATGGAGCGGGTGGTCAGGGAGCGCATGACCATCCAGGAACTCGACAAGGCAACCCCCAACGCGCTGGTCAACATCCGGCCGGTGGTGGCCGCCATGAAGGAATTCTTCGGCGGCAGCCAGCTCTCGCAGTTCATGGACCAGACCAATCCGCTGGCCGAGCTCACCAGCAAGCGGCGGCTCTCCGCGCTCGGCCCTGGCGGGTTGTCCCGCGAGCGCGCTGGCTTCGACGTCCGCGACGTCCACCACAGCCATTACGGCCGGATCTGCCCGATCGAGACGCCGGAGGGCCCGAACATCGGGCTGATCGGCTCGCTGGCTACGTACGGCCGCATCAACCAGTACGGTTTCATCGAGACCCCGTACCGGCGGGTCCGGCGGTCCGTGGCGTGGGACGAGCCGGGCCTGGAAGCCTGCGAGGCTGGAGCGGACCTGGTTGGCAAGGGCGGCGAGCTGATCCTGAAGGCCGGCGAGCGGTTCACGCGCGAGGCGGTGGCCGAACTCAAGCGACAGAAGGCCCAGGCCTTCCCGATCCGACCGATCGTCACCGGGGAGATCGTCTATCTGCCGGCCGACGAAGAGGAGGAGTACTACGTCGCGCAGGCCAACGCGCGCCTGGACGACGAGGGCCACTTCCTGGACGCTCGGGTGCCCTGCCGCTACCGGGACCAGTTCCCCGAGGCGCGGCCCGAGCAGGTCCAGTACATGGACGTCAGCCCCAAGCAGGTCGTCTCCGTGGCGACGGCGCTGATCCCCTTTCTCGAGCACGACGATGCGAACCGCGCGTTGATGGGCTCGAACATGCAGCGCCAGGCGGTGCCCCTCCTGGAGCCGGAGGCGCCGATCGTCGGGACCGGCATGGAGGCGCGGGCCGCCCACGATTCCGGGCAGGTCGTGGTGGCTCGGCGGCCGGGGACCGTGCTGAGCGTCACCGCCGACCTGATCAAGGTCGAGCCGGACGGTGACGGCGTGTCGCTGGACGAGTACCGCCTGGACAAGTTCGTGCGCTCCAACCAGGGCACCTGTATGAACCAACGGCCCATGGTGGACGTCGGGATGCGGGTCGAAGCCGGGCAGGTCCTGGCCGACAGCAGCTCCACCGACCGGGGTGAGCTGGCTCTCGGTCGGAACGTCCTGGTCGCCTTCATGAGCTGGGAGGGGAGCAACTACGAGGACGCCGTCATCATCAGCGACCGACTGGTGCGCGAGGACGTCTTTTCCAGCATCCACATCGAGAAGCACGAGGTGGAGGCCCGGGACACCAAGCTCGGGCCCGAGGAGATCACGCGCGACATCCCCAACGTGGGCGAGGAATCCCTGAAGGACCTTGACGAGGACGGGATCGTCTACATCGGTGCGGAGGTCCAGCCGGGCGACATCCTGGTGGGCAAGATCACGCCCAAGGGCGAGACCGAGCTGACCGCGGAGGAGCGCCTCCTGCGCGCGATTTTCGGCGAGAAGGCCCGCGAGGTGAAGGACTCCAGTCTGCGCCTGCCGCACGGCGAGCGCGGCAAGGTCGTGGACGTTCGCGAGTTCAGCCGTGACAACGGAGACGAACTGCTGCCCGGCGTCAACCGTCTCATCCGCGTGAGCGTGGCCCAGAAGCGCAAGGTCAGCGTGGGCGACAAGATGGCGGGCCGCCATGGGAACAAGGGCGTGATTGCCCGGATCGTGCCCCAGGAGGACATGCCCTTCCTGCCCGACGGAACCCCCGTGGACATCATCCTCAATCCGCTCGGCGTGCCGAGCCGGATGAACATCGGGCAGATCCTGGAGACGCACCTGGGATGGGCGCTCCACGAACAGGGACAGACGGCCGCCACGGCCGTCTTCGACGGGGCTTCCGAGTCCCAGATCCGCGACGAACTCGCCGCGGCCGGGCTGCCCCTGAACGGGAAGACGGTCCTGCGGGACGGTCGCACGGGTGAGCCGTTCGACCGCGAGATCACCGTTGGCTACATCTACATGCTCAAGCTCCACCACTTGGTGGAGGACAAGATCCATGCGCGCTCCACGGGCCCGTACTCGCTGATCACCCAGCAGCCGCTGGGCGGCAAGGCGCAGTTCGGAGGCCAGCGGTTTGGCGAGATGGAGGTGTGGGCGCTGGAAGCCTATGGCGCCGCCAACATCCTGCAGGAGCTGCTGACGGTCAAGTCGGACGACGTCATGGGTCGCGTGCAGACCTACGAGGCGATCGTCAAGGGCGAGGACATCCAGGCCCCGGGCGTACCGGAGTCGTTCAAGGTGCTCATCAAGGAGCTCCAGGGTCTTGGCCTGAACGTGGAGATCCTCAACGAGAACGAAGAGGAGATTCACTTCGCCGAGGACGTCTCGGCATACCCGCTGCCCGATCTCGGAGGGATCAACCTCGCCGGGTTCGAGGACTGAGTACCCATACACCCCGCGGCGCCGGCCTTGCGGCCGGGGGCGGCGCCGTCCGCCGACGGTCCCGGATCGCGCCTCGGAGGGGTCTCCGAGGCGCGGAGGAGAATGATGCTCGAGGTCAACAACTTCAACGCGATCCGCATCTCGCTCGCGTCGCCTGACCAGATCCGTGACTGGTCGAGGGGCGAAGTCACCAAGCCGGAGACGATCAACTACCGCACCCTGAAGCCGGAGAAGGACGGTCTCTTCGACGAGCGCATCTTCGGTCCCACCAAGGACTGGGAGTGCTACTGCGGCAAGTACAAGCGGATCCGCTACAAGGGCATCATCTGCGACAAGTGCGGGGTGGAGGTCACTCGCGCCAAGGTGCGCCGCGAGCGCATGGGCCACATCCAGCTGGCGAGCCCGGTCAGCCATATCTGGTATTTCAAGGGCACCCCCAGCCGGCTCGGCATTCTGCTGGACGTCAGTCCCCGTAACCTGGAGCGGGTCCTCTACTTTGCCCTGTACATTGTCACCTGGGTGGATGAGGAGGCGCGACAGCGCGCGCTGCGCCAGCTTGACGAGGAAGCGGAGGGGCGCGGCGGCAAGAGCGGGAAGGCCCTCAGCGATCTCGAGGACCAGCTGCGTGCGGAGCTGAACCGGACCACAGACGGGCTGAACGTGGCCTTGGGCGAGATTCGCTCGAGCCTGGAGGCCGAGCGGACGCAGCGGACCCAGGACCTGGTGGTCGCCAGCCAGGAGACGGAGGCCGCGATCGCGGCCCTCGGCAACGGAACGGCCCCGGCGCCGATCGTGTTCGCACCCACCGGTGAGGTGCTCGTGCCCGAGGGGGCGGCTGGCGGCAGGGAGGCGCAGGCTCGCCTCAAGAAGGTCGCAGCCGACGAAATCGAGCGCGGGAATGCCGAGCTGCAGGATCGCGAGGCCCGTGAAGAGTCGGCCACCCGCCAGCGCGTCGAGGATGCCCGCCTGGAGGTCGAGGCGCGCCTGGAGGCGGAGCGCGAACGGCTTCGGGCCGAGGCCGAGGGGCTCAAGGAGGAGATCCGCCGGGCACGCGAGGAGATCGAGCGGCTGCAGCCTCTGCAGCTGCTTCCCGAGATCTCGCTTGACGGGTTCAACTTCCGTGACCTGGACCGCAAGTACGGGAGCGGCGTGCGGGGCGGCACGCGCATCTTCGGCGCCGGCATGGGCGCCGAGGCGGTGCGCGAGATCATCCAGCGGATGGACCTCGAAGAGCTGTCCCGGAACCTGCACAGCGAGGTGCGCACCACCTCCGGGCAGCGGCGCAAGAAGGCGATCAAGCGGCTCCGCCTGATCGAGGCCTTCCGGCGGAGCGGGACCCGGCCGGAGTGGATGATCCTCTCGGTCCTTCCGGTGATCCCGCCCGACCTCCGCCCCATGGTGCAGCTCGATGGCGGACGTTTCGCGACGTCGGATCTCAACGACCTCTACCGACGCGTGATCAACCGGAACAACCGCCTCAAGCGGCTGCTCGAACTGGGGGCGCCCGAGATCATCATTCGCAACGAGAAGCGGATGTTGCAGGAGGCGTGTGACGCGCTGATCGACAACGGTCGCCGGGGCCGTGCCATCGCGGGGACCGGCAATCATCGCCTGAAGAGCCTCTCGGACCTGCTGAAGGGCAAACAGGGGCGATTCCGCCAGAACCTGCTCGGCAAGCGGGTCGACTACAGCGGGCGATCGGTGATCGTGGTGGGGCCGGACCTCAAGCTCCACCAGTGCGGGCTGCCCAAGAAGATGGCGCTCGAGCTGTTCAAGCCGTTCGTGATGCGCCAGCTGGTCGAGAAAGGCTTTGCCCACAACATCAAGAGCGCGAAGCGGATCGTGGAACGCGTGCGGCCGGAGGTCTGGGAGGTCCTGGAGGACGTGATCAAGGATCACCCGGTTCTCCTCAACCGCGCCCCGACCCTGCATCGGCTGGGCATCCAGGCCTTCATGCCCGTTCTGGTCGAAGGTTCTGCGATCCAGATCCACCCCATGGTCTGCACCGCGTTCAACGCCGACTTCGACGGCGACCAGATGGCCGTGCACGTGCCCCTGAGCGCCGCCGCGCAGGACGAGGCGCGGCGGATGATGCTGTCCACTGCGAACCTGCTTTCGCCCTCCGACGGCAGTCCGATCGTGGCGCCCACCCAGGACATGGTCCTGGGCTGCTACCACCTGACCATCGCCGAACGATCTGACCTGAGCACGGTTGCGCCCGCCTACCAGTTCAGCGAGGAGGGCGAGGCCATCGAGGCCTACGAGTTCGGGCGTATTCACCCGGACTACCGGCCGTTCCGAGGCTTTGGCCCGGACGGTGCGCCGCTCCCGGTCCTGGACCATGCGCCGGCGCTCCACGACGTTGTGGAGGTCACGGTCCGGACCTGGAACGAGGACGCCGGCGCACTGGTCGACGAACGGATCCGCACGACCATCGGGCGGGTGATCTTCAACCAGGTGCTTCCCGACCGGCTCCGCTTCCTCAACGACACCATGAACCGGCAGGAGCTGCGCAAGCTGGTGGGCCGTTGCTACCAGGTGCTTGGCCCGGCCGAAACCGCTCGCCTGGCGGACGGGATCAAGGCAATCGGCTTTGAGCTCGCGACCCGCGGCGGCCTGACCATCGCGGTCAGCGACATCCTGGTCCCCCCCGACAAGCAGAAACTGCTTGCCGAGGCAGACGCCAGGGTGGCCAAGATCGACCGGGACTTCCAGCGCGGCCTGATCACCGAAGACGAGCGCTACGATCAGGTGGTGGCCGTCTGGCAGGACACCACGCAGACCATCTCGAACGCCATGATGGATGGGCTCGACCCGTTCGGCGCAGTGAAGATGATGTCGTTTTCGGGCGCCCGGGGCAACAAGGGACAGATCGCGCAACTGGGCGGGATGCGTGGCCTCATGGCCGACCCGTCGGGGCGCATCATCGACGTGCCCGTGCGGAGCAACTTCCGCGAGGGCATGACCGTCCTCGAATACTTCATCTCGACACACGGGGCCCGCAAGGGGCTGGCCGACACCGCGCTGCGGACCGCCGACTCGGGCTATCTGACCCGGCGCCTGGTGGACGTGGCGCAGGACGTCATCACCCGTGACGACGACTGCGGTACGTCTGAGGGCACCTGGATCAGCCGCGAGGAGACGCGGGAGATCGCGGGCGAGGAGCCCGACGCCTTTGTCCGCCGCCTGGTCGGCCGGCTCGCCGCGGCGGCAGTGGTGGATGAGCGGGGACCGGAACCGGTCACGCTGGTGGAGCGGAACCAGGAGATCACGGAGGAGATCGCGCACCAGATCCAGGATGCCGGGATCGAGGCGGTGGAGGTTCGCTCGGCGCTCACCTGCCAGTCCCGGTACGGCGTCTGCCGCGCGTGCTACGGGCGCAACCTGGCCACCAGCCGGCTGGTGGGCGTGGGCGAGGCCGTGGGCATCATCGCCGCGCAGTCTATCGGCGAGCCGGGTACCCAGCTGACGATGCGGACCTTCCACACCGGTGGCGTGGCACAGGCCGACATCACGGCCGGACTCCCCCGGGTCGAGGAACTCTTCGAGGCCCGCATCCCGAAGGGCAAGGCCGAGATCAGCCACATCGACGGGATCGTGGAGGTCATCAACCTGGAGACCGGTGGCCGCAAGGTCAAGGTCACCAGCCGGGAAGCCTTCGACACCCCACTGAAGCTTGGCCGCGGACAGGAGATCCTGGTGGCCGACGGCGACTCGGTCGAGGCCGGCCAGGTACTTGCCCGGGGAGAACGATCGGACGCTCAGCCGGACGAAGTCTCGAGCCCGGTCAAGGGGTTCGTGGTGCACGGCGACGGGCAGTTGCTCGTCCGCTCCGAGGATGTCGTGGAGCGGGAGTACGTGATCCCGCACAGCGCCAAACTGCTGGTGGAGAACGGCCAGGAGATCCGGGCCGGCGATCCCATCACCGACGGCCCCATCAACCCGCAGGAGTACCTGGAAACCCGGGGCCGCGAAGCCGTCCAGCGCTACCTGGTCAAGGAAGTCCAGAAGGTCTACCGCAGCCAGGGCGTCACCATCAACGACAAGCACATCGAGATCATCGTCCGGCAGATGCTCCGCAAGGTCCGGATCGACCAGCCGGGGGACAGCGAGCAGCTGCCCTTCGAGCTGATCGACCGCTTCGAGTTCGAGGATCTGAACAACCAGGTGCTGGCCGAGGGCGGCGAACCGGCGACCGCGGAGACGGTCCTGCTGGGCGTCACCAAGGCGTCCCTGAACACCAGCTCGTTCCTCGCGGCGGCTTCCTTCCAGGAGACCACGCGGGTGCTCACCGAGGCGGCGATCAACGGCTCCAAGGACCGGCTGCTGGGACTCAAGGAGAACGTGATCATCGGCAAGCTGATCCCGGCCGGGACCGGCGCGCCGGCCAACATCGCGGCTCGCCGCGAGGCCGAGCGACGGGCCGCGGCAGAGGCGCTGGCCGGCGGCGAACTGCCGGAGGGCTTCGGCCAGGAGGAGTACAACCCCTTCCTGGAGGAGGCGCCGGCGCGTGAAGAGGAGCCGCTCAGCCTGGCCGTCTGGGATCGAGAGTCGCCGGGCGATGGGGAGGACGAGCTTCCGAACCCCTTCCTCGAGGAAAAGGCCGGCAGCGAGGAGCGCGAGGGGGCTTGATCTCGGCGCCGGGAAATCCGTGCGGCCGGGGCGGGGAACCGCGCCGGCCGCACGGACGGTTCCTGGATCGGCTGCTGGGGGCTCTCGTCCTCTCCGGAGGCGTTCTTTCGGGGAAGAGCGCGCGGCTCGCGACGACGCTCAGGCCAGCCACCGCCCCGTTCGTTGACACCCCCCTGGAGGGTCGGTATACTCCCCCTTCGCGGCCGCGAGCCGTCCAGGTTTTCCGTGCATCGGGAACCGGTCGGCAGACGGCCACTGCGGGAAGCACGAGCTTGACGGACCAGAGTCCGGACCAGCCGCGTGACCTCTCGCGACCGGCGTAGAGCCGCTCATCTGCGGCGAACGTCGGCGGTGCCCCTGGTGGCTATCGGTCACCGACATGGGCGCCGAAGGAGCGCCGCCTGTCGCTGGACAGGGCGGGTGCCGAGGGCCGGCGCGGCCACCGTGGGAGATCCTCCCGGATCGCCCGATGATGGTGCAGCGGACCGGCTGCCAGAATGACACCGTCCGAGGAAGGAGTCCGCGTCTCCGTGCCGACCATCAGCCAGCTCGTCCGCAAGGGACGGGCCAGGAAGATCGAGAAGATCAAGGCCCCTGCCATGCGCAGGAACTGGAACAGCCTCCGGCAGCGGCCGGTCTCGATCCCGGGCGCGCCCCAGAAGCGCGGGGTGTGCCTGCAGGTCCGCACGATGACTCCCAAGAAGCCGAACTCCGCGCTCCGGAAGATCGCGCGCGTCCGTCTCTCCAACATGATGGAGGTTACGGCGTACATCCCGGGGATCGGGCACAACCTCCAGGAGCACTCGGTGGTCCTGGTCCGCGGGGGCCGGGTGAAGGACCTGCCTTCGGTGAAGTACCACATCATCCGCGGCACCCTCGATTCGGCCGGCGTCCGCGACCGCAAGCAGGGGCGTTCCAAGTACGGCGCCAAGGCGCCCCAGAACCAGAAGGTCAGGTAAGATGCCGCGCCGCGTTCAGACCCCCCGCAAGGCAAAGTACGCGCCGCCGCTCACGCGTACCACGGACCGCTTCGTGGTGAAGCTGATGGTGGACGGCAAGAAGGGCCTCGCCGAGCGCATCCTGCGCCAGGCCCTCGCTCGTGCCGAGGCGTCGGCACGGCGGCCGGGCCTGGAGGTCCTCGAGGCGGCGCTGCGCAACGCGACCCCCATCATCGAGGTCAAGCCGCGCCGGGTGGGTGGCGCCACGTACCAGGTGCCGGTCGAGATCCGGGGGGACCGGCGCATGTCGCTGGGGGTCCGCTGGCTCGTCCAGTCGGCCCGCAAGCGCGGCGGAAAGTCGATGAGCGAGAAGCTCTCGGGCGAGCTCGTCGACGCCATGAACGGCCTGGGGGCGGCGGTGAAGCGCCGCGAAGATACCCACAAGATGGCCGAAGCCAACAAGGCCTTCAGCCACTTCAAGTGGTAGGCCAGGCAGCAGGGAAGTAGATCAGCATCGTGGCACGGCAGGTTCCGCTCCAGAAGACGCGGAACATCGGCATCATCGCGCACATCGACGCCGGGAAGACGACGGTCTCCGAGCGGATCCTCTTCTATACGAAGAAGATCTACAAGATCGGCGAGGTCCACGAGGGTGCCGCGACGATGGACTGGATGCCCCAGGAACAGGAACGGGGCATCACCATCACCGCGGCGGCCACGACTGCGTTTTGGAAGGACCAGCGGATCAATCTGATCGATACGCCCGGGCACGTGGACTTCACCGTCGAGGTGGAGCGGAGCCTGCGCGTGCTGGACGGCGCAGTAGTGGTCTTCGATGGCGTCGCGGGAGTGGAGCCCCAGTCCGAGTCGGTCTGGCGTCAGGCCGACCGCTATGGCGTGCCTCGCATCTGCTTCATCAACAAGCTGGACCGGACCGGCGCGGATTTCTGGTACGGGCTGAACTCCATCCGCGACCGGCTGGGCGCCAACGCGGTGCCCATCCAGATTCCCATCGGCATCGAGGACCGCTTCATCGGGGTGGTTGACCTGGTGACGATGAAGGCCCTGGTCTGGGAGACGGATCGGCTCGGTGGCACCTCCGACCTCGGCAGCACATACGACGTGGTGGAGATCCCGGCGGAGCTGCGCGAGGAAGCCGAGCGCCGCCGCGAGGAGCTGATCGGCGCGGCCGCCGAGATGGACGAGGGCCTGACTCACAAGTACCTGCAGGGCGAGCCACTCAGCGAGGACGAGATCCGCCACGGGATCCGCCTCGGCACCCTGCAGATGAAGATCATCCCCGTCCTGTGCGGGTCGGCGCTGCGGAACAAGGGTGTACAGCCGGTGCTGGACGCCGTGCTCGATTACCTGCCGTCGCCGCTGGACGTGCCCCCCACGATCGGTGAGGATCCCGAGACGCACGCCGAGTTGCTTCGCACTGCGGACGACAACGATCCGTTCTCCGCCCTGGTCTTCAAGATCGCTGCCGACCCGTTCGTGGGCAAGCTGGCCTACTTCCGCGTCTACTCGGGGACCCTGCACTCCGGCTCCTACGTGCTCAACGCTTCCAAGGGAAAGCGCGAGCGAATCGGGCGGATCCTCCAGATGCACGCGAACCACCGGGAGGAGATCGAGGAGGTCTACGCCGGCGACATCGCCGCCATCGTGGGCCTCAAGGAGTCGTACACCGGCGACACGCTCTGCGACGCGGCCCACCCCATCGTCCTGGAGTCGATCCGGTTCCCGGAGCCGGTCATCGAGGTTGCGGTGGAGCCAAAGACCAAGGCAGACCAGGACAAGCTGGCTCTTGCGCTGCAGCGGCTCGCCGACGAGGATCCCACCTTCCGCGTCAAGACCGACGAGGAGTCCGGGCAGACCCTCATCGCAGGCATGGGCGAACTGCACCTCGATGTGCTCGTGGATCGCATGACCCGCGAGTTCAAGGTGGCCGCCAACGTGGGCAAGCCCCAGGTGTCGTACCGCGAGACGGTCCGACGACCCGCCGAGGGCGTGGGACGTTTCGTCCGGCAGACCGGGGGCCACGGCCAGTACGGGCATGCCGTGATCCGGCTCGAGCCCAACGCAAAAGGCGCGGGGTACGAGTTCCTGGATCAGATCGTGGGCGGCGCGATCCCGCGCGAGTACATCAAGGCTGTGGATGCAGGCATCCGCGAGGCGCTTGGCACGGGCATCTACGCCGGGTATCCCGTGGTGGACGTCAAGGCCACTCTGTACGACGGGTCGTACCACGAGGTCGACTCGAGCGAGATGGCGTTCCGCATCGCCGGCTCGCTGGCGGTGAAGGATGCCTTTGAGCGGGCGGACCCGGTCATCCTCGAGCCCATCATGCGGGTCGAGGCGACCATGCCGGAGGAGTTCATGGGGGACGTCATCGGCGACCTCAACAGCCGCCGTGGGCACATCGAGGGGATGGAGTCGCGTGGCTCGACGCAGGTCGTGCGCGCCCTCGTCCCGCTGGCCAACATGTTCGGTTACGCGACCGACCTGCGGAGCATGACCCAGGGACGCGCGAGTTATTCGATGGAGTTCGCGCATTACGCCGAGGTCCCGGCGCAGGTTGCCCAGGAACTCGTCCAGAAGTCGAAGGTCTGAGGGGACACCGAGGAGCTACGCCAGATGGCCAAGAAGAAGTTCGAGCGCACCAAGCCCCACGTCAACGTCGGCACCATCGGTCACATCGACCACGGCAAGACCACGCTGACCGCGGCCATCACGAAGTACCTCTCGCTGAGGGGCGGGGCGGAGTACCGCGCCTTCGACTCGATCGACAACGCCCCCGAGGAGCGCGAGCGGGGGATCACCATCGCGATCGCCCACGTGGAGTACGAGACCGCCCACCGCCACTACGCCCACGTGGACTGCCCCGGGCACGCCGACTACATCAAGAACATGATCACCGGCGCGGCCCAGATGGACGGCGCGATCCTGGTGGTGGCGGCCACCGACGGGCCCATGCCCCAGACCCGCGAGCACATCCTGCTGGCCCGCCAGGTGGAGGTCCCCTACATCATCGTCTTCCTCAACAAGGTCGACGCGGTCGACGATCCCGAGCTGCTCGAGCTCGTGGAGCTCGAGGTGCGCGAGCTGCTCAGCAAGTACCAGTTCCCGGGCGACGAGATCCCGGTGATCCGGGGCTCCGCCCTGAAGGCCCTGGAGGCCCCCGCCGATCCCGCCGATCCCGCCTACGCCTGCATCCAGGAGCTCCTCGACGCGGTCGACTCCTACATCCCGACCCCCGAGCGGGCCGTCGACAAGCCCTTCCTGATGCCGGTGGAGGACGTCTTCGGCATCAAGGGCCGGGGCACCGTGGCCACCGGGCGGGTCGAGCGGGGCCTGATCAAGGTGGGCGAGGAGGTCGAGATCGTGGGGATCCGGCCCACCCGCAAGGTGGTGGTGACCGGGGTCGAGATGTTCAAGAAGCTGCTCGACGAGGGCCGCGCGGGGGACAACATCGGGACCCTCCTGCGGGGCATCGAGCGCGATGACATCGAGCGCGGGCAGGTCCTCGCCAAGCCCGGCTCGATCAAGCCCCACACCAAGTTCGTGGCCCGGGTCTACGTGCTCACGCGCGAGGAGGGCGGCCGCCACACCCCCTTCTACAACGGCTACCGTCCCCAGTTCTACCTGCGCACCACCGACGTGACCGGCGCCATCACCCTCCCGGAGGGGATGGAGATGGTGATGCCCGGCGACAACGTCGACATGCGGGTCGAGCTCATCACCCCCATCGCGCTCGAGACCGGGCAGCGCTTCGCCATCCGCGAGGGCGGCCACACCGTGGGCGCCGGCGCGATCACCAGCATCACGGAGTAGGGCATGGCGAAGCAGCGGATCAGGATCCGCCTCAAGGCCTACGACCATCGGCTGCTCGATCAGTCGGCGCTCCAGATCGTGGAGACCGCGCAGCGGACGGGTGCCGACGTCGTCGGGCCGGTCCCGCTCCCGACCCGCATCGAGAAGTTCACCGTCCTGCGTTCCCCGTTCATCGACAAGGACAGCCGGGAACAGTTCGAGATCCGCACCCACAAGCGGCTGATCGACATCTTGGACCCGTCGTCGAAGACCGTGGATGCCCTGATGCGTCTCTCGCTCGCCGCGGGAGTCGACATCGAGATCAAGATGTAGATGAGCATCGGACTACTCGGCCGCAAGGCCGGCATGACACAGATCTTCGCCGCCGACGGCACCATGGTGCCGGTGTCGGTGCTGGTGGTTGAGCCGAATACGGTGACGTTGGTCCGCACGCCGGAGCGTGATGGGTACAGCGCCGTCCAGCTGGGCACCGGAACCGCGCGACGGCTCACCAGGCCGCGCCTGGGCCAGCTGCAGAACCTGCCGCGGGTGCGGCACGTCCGCGAGTTCCGGGTGGCGAGCCTGGATGATTACCGTCTCGGCCAGGAGCTTCGCGTAGAGGAGCTCTTCGCGGCCGGGGATACGGTCAACGTCACCGGAGTGAGCAAGGGCAAGGGCTTCTCTGGCACCGTGAAGCGACATCATTTCCACCGCGGCCCGGAGACGCACGGGTCTGACTCGCATCGGCAGCCCGGCTCGATCGGCGCCGGCACCACGCCGGGGCGCGTCTACCGCGGTCTCGGCATGGCCGGTCACATGGGCGACGAACGGGTGACCGTGAAGAAGCTGACCGTGGTGCGCACCGATCCGGAACGGAACCTGCTGCTTGTCAAGGGCTCCGTGCCGGGCGCTCCCAACGCGCTCGTCATGGTCAGGAAGGCGTAACGCGATGCCCCAGACCACCCTGTTCCGTAAGACCGGCGAGGAGGCCGGGACGGTCGATCTGCCGGACGCGCTCTTCGCGGCGCCCGTGAACGCCGCGGTCCTGCACCAGGCAGTCGTGGCGCAGCTGGCAGGCCGCCGGCTTGGCACGCACGCCACCAGGACCCGCGGCAAGGTCGCGGGCGGGGGCAAGAAGCCGTACCGGCAGAAGGGCACCGGGCGCGCCCGCCAGGGGTCGCGTCGGGCACCGCAGTTTGCCGGGGGCGGCGTGGTGTTCGGTCCACACCCGCGCAGCTACGAACAGCGGCTCCCCCGCAAGATGAAGCGCCTTGCGTTGCGAGGCGCGCTGACCGCCAAGTTCGGCGACGGCGCCGTTCGCGTGGTGGAGGACCTGGCCATGGAGGCGATCCGGACCCGCGAGCTGGTGGGCTACCTGGGGGCGCTTGGCGCCGCTGGGCGGGTGCTCGTGGTGGCCCCGGGTCGCGATCAGCGGCTCACGCTCTCAGCCCGCAACATCCCCGAGGTGGAGGTGATCCTGGCGGACTCCCTCAACGTCGTGGACGTGCTGAAAGCGGACGTCCTGCTGATTGAACAGCCCGCGATTGGGACGCTCTCGGAGGTGTACGCATGACGCTGCAGAGCGCCCAGGTGATCCTCCGGCCGGTGATCAGCGAAAAGTCGATGGACCTGACGCAGCGGAACAAGTACACGTTCCGGGTCCATGAGGACGCCAACAAGCTGCAGATCAAGCAGGCTGTGCAGGACCTCTTCAAGGTCACCGTCCTGGCGGTCAACGTGTCGACCACCAAGGCCAAGGAGAAGCAGCGCGGCACCAAGCGCGGGCGGGTCTCGGGCTCCACCAGCCCTTGGCGCAAGGCCGTGGTCACGGTCTCTGCCGGCGACAAGATCGAGTTCTTCGAGGGGGTATAGGCGATGCCGCTGCGAAGCTACAAGCCCACCTCCGCCGGCCGGCGGTCCATGACCCGGTCGACGTTCGCCGAGATCACGACCGACGAGCCCTACAAGCCGCTCCTGGAGCCGCAGAAGCGGGGAAGCGGGCGCAACAACCAGGGTCACCTGTCGGTCCGTCATCGCGGCGGCGGCGAAAAACAGCACTATCGCCGGATCGACTTCAAGCGCGACAAGTACGGCATCCCCGGCCGGCTGGCCACCATCGAGTACGACCCGAACCGGTCGGCGCGGATCGGGCTCCTGCACTACCGGGACGGCGAGAAGCGCTACATCCTGGTGCCCAACGGGCTCCGCGTGGGCGACGTGGTGGTAAGCGGCCCGGGGGTGGAAGCACGCCTGGGCAACGCCCTGCCGCTGGCCGATATCCCGCTCGGCACCACGATTCACAACATTGAGCTGGTGCCGGGCAAGGGTGGCCAGATCGTTCGCTCGGCCGGTGCGTCGGCCCAGCTGCTGGCCAAAGAGGGCGAGTGGGGCACGGTCCGGCTCCCCTCCGGTGAGATGCGGCGCGTCCCGCTCAACTGCATCGCGACCATCGGCCAAGTGGGGAACCTCGACCACGAGAACCAGAACCTCGGCAAGGCCGGTCGTGCCCGGCACATGGGGCAGCGGCCTGAGGTCCGCGGCGTGGTGATGAATCCGCGCGATCATCCGCACGGCGGCGGCGAGGGCAAATCGCCCACCGGCATGCCGCCCAAGACGCCGTGGGGCAAGCCCGCCATGGGGCTTCGCACCCGGCGAAACAAGCTGACCGGGCGCCTCATCGTGCGCTCGCGGCACCGCAAGAGCTAGGCCGAAAGGAGGTCGCTGATGTCGCGGTCAGTCAGGAAGGGGCCGTTTGTAGAGGCGCGTCTCCTCGGCCGTGTCCAGGAGATGAACAAGCGCAACGAGAAGCGGGTGCTCAAGACCTGGTCCAGGGCCAGCGTCATCTTCCCCGATTTCGTGGGACACACCGTGGCCGTCTATAACGGCCGCAAGCACATCCCGGTCTATGTGACCGAGAACATGGTCGGACACCGGCTGGGCGAGTTTGCGCCGACGCGGACGTTCCGCGGGCACGGCAAGCACACCGAGCGCTCGACGGCGCTGAAGTAGGAGCCCGCCGTGCGAGTTGCCGCCACTGCCAAGTACATCCGTCGCTCAACGCGCAAGACGCGTCTCGTCACCCAGGCGATCGTGGGTCGCCCGGTGGACGAGGCGGCCGCCATCCTGCAGTTCATGCCCCAGGGCGCGGCCCGGGACGTGGCACGGGTGCTGAAAAGCGCCGCCGCGAACGCGGAGAACAACCATCACCTCGCCCCCGACGACCTGGTCGTCGCGGAGGCGCGAGCCGATGAGGGACCCACCATCAAGCGCTGGCAACCGCGCGCCCAGGGGCGCGCCTTCCCCATTCATAAGCCGATGACGCACATCACCGTGGTCGTCGAGAGCAAGGAGGCCTAGGCGTGGGACACAAGGTCCATCCCTACGGCTTCCGGATCGGCGTCTCGCGCGGCTGGACGGCGAACTGGTACGCCGACAAGGGCTACGCGGATCTCCTCAAGGAGGACTTCGCCATCCGCGACCTGATCGACCGGAGGCTGGCGAACGCCAGTGTCAGCCACGTGGAGATCGAGCGCGGCATCAACCATGTGACCGTCACCATCCACACCGCCAAGCCCGGGATCGTGATCGGGAAGGGCGGCGCGAACGTGGAGGCCCTCCGGCAGCAGATCGGGCGGCTTTCCAGCCGCAAGGTCAAGCTGGAGATCAAGGAGATCCGTCAGCCCGAGCTCGACGCCCAGCTGGTGGCGGCCAACATCGCGCAGCAGCTTTCCCGGCGCATTGCCTTCAAGAAGGCGATGAAGCAGTCGGTGCAACGCACCATGAAAGCCGGCGCCAAGGGCGTGCGGATCGCCGTCGCGGGGCGGCTCGGTGGCGCCGAGATGGCCCGCCGGGAGTGGGAGCGCGAAGGGCGCATCCCCCTGGGCACCCTGCGCGCGGACATCGGCTATGGGCAGGTCCATGCCCATACCACATACGGCCGGATCGGGGTCAAGGTCTGGATCTACCGGGGCGACATCATCCCGGAGCGCCAGGCGCCCCATGAAGCCGCCGCGATGGGGGCCTGAGCGATGCTGCTACCGAAGCGAGTCAAGCATCGCCGCGTCATGCGCGGCCGGATGAGCGGCATGGCCAAAGGGGGCAGCACCATCGCGTTCGGCGAGTACGGCCTGATGACCGAGGAGCCGGCGTGGATCAGCAGCCGCCAGATTGAAGCGGCCCGTCGCGCCATGACCCGGTCGGTGAACCGCGGTGGCAAGGTCTGGATCCGCATCTTCCCGGACAAGCCCGTCACCAAGAAGCCAGCCGAGACCCGCATGGGCTCCGGGAAGGGCGCGCCCGACCACTGGGTCGCGGTGGTCAAGCCCGGCCGGATCCTCTTCGAGCTTGCCGGCGTGCCGGTCGAGGAGGCCGCGGAGGCGATGCGCCTGGCGGGCCACAAGCTGCCCGTCAACGTCAAGTTCGTGGTGAAGGAGGGCGTGGCCGATGGACATCGATGAGGTCCGCGCGCTCTCCGATGGCGAGCTCGTGAGCGAGCTCGCTGCGGCGCGCCGCAACCTGTACGACCTGCGGTTCCAGCTGGCCACCCGCCAGCTGGGGGACTACAACCAGATTCGGGCGACACGGAAGCGAATCGCGCGGATCCTGACCGTCCAGACCGAGCGACGCCTGGGCCGAGCGAGCGCGGAGGTCGGACGATGAGCGGGGTGAAGTTGGAAGGGCAGCGCAAGGACAAGGTGGGGCGGGTGGTCTCGGACAAGATGGACAAGACGATCGTGGTCTCCGTGGAACGGCTGTCCCGCCATCCGCTGTACAAGCGCGTGGTTCGGCTCACCACCAAGTTCAAGGCACACGATGAGCGCAACGAGGCGCGCATCGGGGACACGGTGCGAATCGTGGAGTCGCGGCCGTTGAGCGCCACCAAGCGCTGGCGGCTGGCGGAGATCGTGCAGCGGGCCTCGGAGGGCGCCTCCGACGCGCTGGTGGCTGAAGAGTCGAGCACTGCCGAGGCGATCCACTCGGCCGCGCATCCGGGCCGGCATGAGGACGGTCCCTCGGAGGGGGCTACCGCATGATCCAGCCGTACAGCCGGCTTCGGGTCGCCGACAACACCGGCGCCCGAACGATCCAGTGCATCCGGATCATGGGCCGCTCGCGCAAGACGAACGCGGGTGTGGGTGACGTCATCATCGCCAGCGTCAAGCAGGCGATCCCCAACGCGGCCGTCAAGAAGGGCGACGTGGTGCGGGCCGTGGTGGTCCGGACGGCCAAGGAGTACGGACGGCCGGACGGGAGCTACATCCGGTTCGACGAGAACGCGGCGGTCCTGATCAACAATCAGGGCAACCCGCGCGGTACCCGGATCTTCGGCCCGGTTGCGCGCGAGCTGCGTGATCGCAACTACATGAAGATCGTGTCGCTTGCCCCGGAGGTGCTCTAGCCATGCCGGGAGCAGTTGCCAGGCACGCCACCAAGGTGCCGGAGATCCGCAAGGGTGACCAGGTCGTGGTGCTGACCGGCAAGGACGCCGGCAAGCGTGGCACCGTTGACCGCGTTGTCCGACCCGACCGCGTGATCGTGCTCGGGGTCAATGTTTCGAAGCGCCATACCAAGCCCCGCACCATCCAGGGCCGCACCGAATCGGCGCCGCAGATCCAGCAGGGCGGCATCCTCGACAAGACCATGCCGCTTGCCATCAGCAACGTCATGGTGGTCTGCCCGTCCTGCGGACAGCCAACCCGGATTCGTCACGCTGCCCTGGCCACGGGAAGCAGCGTGCGCGTGTGCGCCCGGTGCGGCGAGCCGCTGGCGCGCGAGGTGAAGCAATGAGCGAGATCCATCGGCGCTACCGGGAGGAAGTGGTCCCGGCGTTGCAGAAGGAGTTCTCCTACGCGAACCCGATGCAGGTCCCGCGGCTCGAGAAGGTCGTGGTGAACATCGGCCTGGGCGAGGCGCTCCAGAACGCCAAGGCGCTCGATGCGGCCGTGGCGGACCTGACCGCGATCACCGGGCAGAAGCCGATTGTGACCCGCGCCAAGCGGTCCATCGCGCAGTTCCGCCTGCGAACCGGCAACGCCATCGGGGCCAAGGTCACCCTGCGCGGCGAGCGGATGTGGGATTTCATGGAGCGGGTCACCCAGCTGGCGCTGCCCCGTATCCGCGACTTCCACGGCGTCCCGTCCCGCTCGTTCGACGGCCGCGGGAACTACTCGCTGGGGCTCCGCGAACAGCTTGCGTTCCCGGAGATCGACTACGACAAAGTGGACCGTCTGCGCGGGCTCGAGGTGAGCATCGTGACGACGGCGAAGACCGACGAGGAATCGAAGCGGCTGCTCGAGCTCCTCGGCATGCCCTTCGCCGGCTAGCGGCGCGGGAGGGATCACCAATGGCCAAGAAGTCCATGATCGCGAAGGCGAATCGCCCCAACCGGTTCAAGGTCCGCGAGCACCATCGGTGCTCGGTGTGTGGCCGACCGCGAGGCTACATGCGCCGTTTCGGGTTGTGCCGCATCTGCTTCCGCGAGCGAGCCCTCCAGGGGATGCTCCCCGGCGTGACGAAGTCGAGCTGGTGAACCGATGAACATCTCCGACCCCATCGCCGACATGCTCACGCGCATCCGAAACGCCAGCCGTGTGCGCCACCCGGAGGTGCTCGTGCCCGCGTCCAGGACGAAGCGGGAGATTGCCCGGATCCTGAAGGAAGAGGGCTTCATTGCCGACGTGGTCGAAACGCGGGAGGGCCCGCGGGCCATGCTCCGGATCACCCTCCGCTACGTGGGGGGCAAGGCCCCCGTGGTTTCGGGGCTGAAGCGGATCAGCAAGCCTGGCCTCCGCGTGTACGCGGGCAAGACCGACATCCCGCGGGTGCTCGGCGGCCTGGGCATCGTCATCGTCAGTACCAGCCAGGGCATCATGACCGGCGCGCAGGCTCGCAAGGCCCAGCTCGGCGGCGAAGTCCTGGCCTACGTCTGGTAGGCCGCCATGTCACGCATCGGACGTCTTCCCATCCCTATCCCGCCGGGCGTCGACGTGATGCTCGAGGGCACTTCGATCACCGTCAAGGGGCCCCGCGGCGAGCTGCACCGCGATCTGGTCCCGGAGCTCACGGTCGTGCGCGAGGACGGCACCCTGCGGGTTGAGCGGCCGCGCGACGACAAGCGCTCGCGGGAGCTCCATGGGCTCACCCGCACCCTGGTGGCGAACATGCTCACGGGCGTGACAGCCGGGTACCGCAAGCCACTGGAGATCACGGGGGTCGGGTACCGTGCGCAGAAGGTGGGCGAGAAGCTGCAGCTCAGCCTCGGATACAGCCACCCGGTGGAGATCGAACCGCCGGCGGGGATCAGCTTCGAGGTCGAGAACCCCACCCGGCTCGCCGTGGTGGGGATTGACAAGGAGCTGGTCGGCCTGACCGCCGCCCGGATCCGGGCCGCGCGCAAGCCGGAGCCCTACAAGGGCAAGGGCGTGCGCTACGCCGGGGAGCAGATCCGTCGCAAGGCGGGCAAGGCCGGCAAGATCGGTGGCAAGAAGTGAGCACCGCTGGGCCCCTCCGGGGTCCGCGACATCCGTAGGAGTACGACGACCGACATGGCCCAGGCACCTTCCCGAAGCGCCGGGCGCCAGAAGCGCCACGAGCGGATCCGCCTGACCCTTCAGGGCACGGCGGCGCGGCCGCGTCTTGCCGTCTTCCGGAGCACCGACCAGATCTACGCCCAGGTTATTGATGACACGCGGGGCCACACGCTGGCTGCCGCGTCCTCGCTTGAGCGCGAGATCCGCGCCCTTGAGGTCACCAAGACCGAGCGGGCCCGGACCGTGGGACGACTCGTCGCCGAGCGTGCCAGGGCGGCGGGGATCGGCCAGGTCGTCTTCGACCGGGCCGGGTTTCGCTATCACGGGCGCGTGAAGTCGCTCGCCGACGCGGCCCGCGAAGCGGGCCTCGAGTTCTAGGATCGGAAAGGAGCCCCCGTTGGCGAGGATCGACCCAGCCCGGCTGACGCTCGAAGAGCGCGTCGTCCAGATCAACCGCGTCGCCAAGGTCGTCAAGGGCGGCCGGCGGTTCAGCTTCAGCGCGGTCGTCGTCGTGGGCGACGGCGCCGGCCACGTGGGCGTCGGGCTTGGCAAGGCCGGCGAGGTTCCCGAGGCAATCCGCAAGGGCGTCGAGGACGCCAAGAAGCATCTCATCCTGGTGCCCCTGGTCGGTACCACCATCCCCCACGAGGTGAACGTCCGCTACGGGGCAAGCAACGTCATGCTCCGACCGGCCTCCCAGGGGACCGGCGTGATCGCCGGGGGCTCCGTGCGGGCGGTCGTGGAGTCGGCGGGGGTCCGGGATATCCTGTCCAAGTCGCTGGGCTCGACCAACCCGGTGAACGTGACCCGGGCGACGCTCGAAGCGCTCCGCAGCCTCCACAGCGCGGCCGAACTCTCGGCGCAGCGCGGGGTGCCGCTGCGAAGCGTGATCAGCGGCCAGCCCACGGGGGAGGTGGCCGCCGATGGCCGGTAAGCTGCGCGTCCGTCTGCGCAAGAGCCCGATCAGTTACACGGCCAAGGCCCACGGCACCGTCCGTGCGCTCGGCCTCCATCGCATCCGCGAAACGGTCGAGGTGCCTGACAACCCGGCCACCCGCGGTATGGTGCGCGCCGTCCGGTTCCTGGTCGAAGTGGAGACCGTGGCCGAGGCGCCGAAGCCGGCACGCCCCGGACGCGCTGCGGGACACGAAGGGCACGCCCGGGCCGGGAAGGGTCCGACCGACGAGGCGCCGGCGGCTGGAACTTCGGGCGCTGACGCGCCGGCGGAACCGGCCCCCGCACCGGCGCAGGAGGAACGGGAATGAAGCTCCACGACTTGCACCCGGCCGGGGGCGCGCACACGGCCCGCACCCGCGTCGGCCGTGGGATCGCGGCCGGCAAAGGCAAGACCGCGGGCCGCGGCACCAAGGGGCAGAAGGCGCGGACAGGCGCGAGCATCCCGGCCTGGTTCGAGGGCGGTCAGACGCCTGCGCCGCAGCGCGTCCCCAAGCTGCGCGGGTTCAAGCGCCGGTTCCGCATCGAATACGCGCCGGTCAACGTTGGACGGATCAACGAGATCGCTGCGCTGGGCGGGTTCGGCGTGGCGCCTGGAGATGCGCCCATCGCGGTGAATCCGGAGCTCCTGCTGGCCGCGGGCCTCCTCGGCTCGCTTCGGCAACCGGTCAAGGTGCTGGGCCATGGCGAGGTGGACCGCGCCCTCTTCGTGGTCGCCGATGCCTTCAGCAAGAGCGCCTCGTCCAAGATCGAAGCGGCGGGCGGCACCGCGCAGGTGATCGAGATCCCTGCCGAACCGCTGGCCGCGCTGGGGATCGAGCCGGTCGAAGCGGCTGCGGCCGCCGGGACGGAAAGCAAGGTCCAGGCCTCTCCGGAGCAGGGATCAGCGTCCCCGGAAGCGGAGTAGACGGTGTTCGACGCCCTGATCAACGCGTTCCGCGCCCCGGACATCCGGCGGCGGATCCTCTTCGTCCTGGGGATGCTGATCATCGTGCGGGCGCTGGCGCACGTGCCGGTTCCTGGCGTCAACCATCAGGCGCTGAACACGCTGTTCCAGAACAACCAGCTGCTGGGGCTGCTGGACATCTTCTCGGGCGGCGGACTGTCGTCGTTCTCGATCATCGGGATGGGCGTCAACCCGTACATCAACGCGTCGATCATCATGACCCTGATGCAGGGCGTGATCCCCAGCCTGCAGGCGCTTTCGCGCGAGGGCGAATACGGGCGCCAGCGGATCAACCAGTACACGCGGTATCTGACCGTTCCACTGGCCTTGATCCAAGGCTACGGCTTCCTGGCCATCCTCAACAGCCAGGGCGTGCTCACCAGCTTCGATCTGGCCAGCTTGATCACGGTGACGCAGATCGTCTCGCTGACTGCCGGCACCGTCCTCCTGATGTGGCTGGGCGAGCTGATCACCGAGAAGGGGATCGGGAACGGCATCAGCTTCATCATCTTCGCGGGGATCGTGGGCCGCGTACCTCTGGCCGTGGGCGCGTTCCTGGAGGCCCCCGACTGGGCTGCCGGTTTCGCGCTTGCCGTGGTGGGCATCGTCACCATCGCGGCGATCGTGTACATCCAGGAGGGCCAGCGCCGGATCCCGGTCCAGTACGCCAGCCGGGTCCGGGGTCGCCGTCTCTACCAGGGCGGTTCCACCTTCCTCCCGCTGCGCGTCAACCAGGCCGGCGTGATCCCGATCATCTTCGCCGTCAGCATCATCCTCTTCCCGGTCCAGATCGCGGCCTACTTCCAGTCCTCGCAGGTGAAGGTGGTGGCCGACATCGCCCAGGGGATCCAGAGCCTGCTGGGCACCCACAGCCCGTTGTACGCGGCGCTCTACTTCGTCCTCACGGTGGGCTTCACCTACTTCTACACGGCGTTCACGTTCAAACCGGATGAAACCGCGGACCAGCTCCGCAAGAACGGTGGCTTCATCCCCGGCATCCGGCCCGGCAACCCCACCCGGGACTACCTGCAGGCCGTGGTGTTCCGCATCACGATCGCGGGCGCCTTGTTCCTGGGCATCGTGGCCGTCATGCCGTTCGTGCTCTCCCAGGCATTCCCGAGCCTGGGGGGGATCGCCCTGGGTGGCACCGCACTGCTGATCGTGGTCTCCGTGGTGGTGGAGACCCTGAAGCAGATCGAAGCGCAGCTGATGATGCGGAACTACGAGGGCTTCATCCGGTGAAGGTCTACATCATGATCGGTGCCCCGGGAGCGGGAAAGGGAACTCAGGCCGACATCCTGGCCGAGCGGCTCGGCCTCCTGCACGTCGCCTCGGGTGACCTGTTCCGCGACGCGGTGCGGGACGGTACCCAGCTCGGCCGCGACGCGAAGCGGTACATGGACCGCGGCGCGCTGGTGCCGGACCCGATCGTGATCGGCATGATCGAGGAACGGATCGAGCAGCCGGACGCGGCGGCCGGCGTCGTCCTCGACGGCTTTCCGCGGACCCGGGCGCAGGCGGAGGCGCTGGACGCGGCGCTGCAGGCCCGGCGGGCGCGGGTGGACGCGGCACTGTACGTGGGGGTGCCAGAGGACGAGCTGGTGCGGCGCCTTTCCAGCCGCTGGGTGTGCCGGGCTGCCGGCCACGTGTACAACGCGGTGAGCCACCCGCCGGCCGTCCCGGGCGTCTGCGACATCGACGGCTCGGAGTTGTACCAGCGCGATGACGATCGGCCCGAAACGGTGCGCGCCCGGCTGGATCAGCAGCTGCCGCCCATGTACGAGGTCATCGACTACTACACCACCTCGGGGGTCCTGGTGGCGGTAGACGGGGCCCAGTCCATCGAGGCCGTGACCGAGGCACTCCTTCGGGCGATCTCCGGGCCTGGGCCCACGCGACCGGAGGGGAGCGAGGCTGCATGAGTCTGGGCGAACGTCGGGTGACCCTGAAGTCACGGAGCCAGGTGGAGCGGATGCGCCGGGCAGGCCGGCTGGTGGCCGACGTGCTCGACCTGGTGGGCGATGCGCTGGCGCCGGGGATCACCACCGGGGACCTCGACCGGATGGCCGAGGAGCTGATCAGGCGCAGCGGAGGCATCCCCTCGTTCATCGGCGTCCGTGGGCCGGGAGGGCCCTACCGCCACTCCATCTGCGTCTCCATCGATGATGAGGTGGTGCACGGCATCCCGGGCCGACGCCGCATCGAGGCGGGCCAGGTGGTCTCCGTGGACACCGGGGCGATCGTCGACGGCTGGCACGGGGACGCCGCCCGCACCTACATCGTCGGCGACGCGCCGGCAGCCGTCCGCCTGCTGGTGGACGAGACGCGGCGAGCGCTCCATGCGGGGATCGCGGCGGCCAGACCCGGCAACGCCATCGGAGACATCGGGTCGGCCGTCGAGGCTGTCGCGCTGGAACACGGGTACGGCGTGCTCCGCGAGTACGGCGGGCACGGGATCGGGACCGAGATGCACGAGGAGCCCTTTGTGCCGAACTACCGGGGCGCCGGGCGCGGCCGGCGACTGGAACCCGGCCTGTGCCTGGCCATCGAGCCGATGTTCACGCTCGGCGGTCCCGAAGTGCGCGTGCGCGATGACGGGTGGACCGTGTCAACCGTCGACGGCAGCGTGGCGGCACACTGGGAGCACACCATTGCCATCCTGCCCGAGGGGACCGAGATCCTGACGACGAACGATCGCGGGGGGCGACTGGCGGGGGAGGCGGGTGTCTGATACACTCAGCGTTCGTGTGCCGCGTCCTCGTGATGCGGTGCCCGCCGATCAGACTGATAAGGGGAATGACGGTCGCTTGTGGTTAAGAAGGACGCCATCGAGGTGGAGGGTACGGTCATTGAGCCGTTGCCCAACACGATGTTCGCGGTTGAGCTCGAAAACGGGCACCGCGTCCTTGCCCACATCAGCGGCAAGCTGCGGATGAACTTCATCCGCATTCTCCCCGGTGACCGGGTCCGTGTCGAGCTGTCGCCGTACGATCTCTCGCGCGGCCGCATCACGTACCGATTGAAGTAGGCAGGGAAGAGAACGGTGAAGGTCCGAGCGTCCGTCAAGACGCGCTGCGAGCGATGCAAGATCATTCGCCGCCACGGCACGGTGATGGTCCTGTGCAGCAACCCCAAGCACAAGCAGCGCCAGGGTTAGGAGCAGCATGGCACGCATCTCCGGCGTCGATCTCCCGCGTGAAAAGCGCGTCGAGGTGGCTCTGACCTACATCTACGGAATCGGTCTGCCCACCAGCCAGGCCATCCTGGTCCAGGCCAACGTGAACCCCGACACGCGGGTGCGGGACCTGACCGAAGAGCAGGTCAACCGGCTCCGCGACATCATCGACCGGCGCTACAAGGTGGAGGGCGATCTTCGTCGCGAGGTCGCGCTCAACATCAAGCGGCTGCAGGAGATCGGCTCCTACCGGGGGCTGCGGCACCGCCGTAATCTCCCGGTTCGCGGGCAGCGCACCAAGACCAATGCCCGGCAGCGCCGTGGTCCCAAGCGGACCGTCGGCGTGCGCCGCAAGAAATAGCAGGAGCAGGTAGAGCGAACGCATGGCGGATCGAAAGCGCGCCACGAAGACCCGGCGGCGCGAACGCAAGAACGTTCCGGTCGGGCACGCCCACGTCCAGGCCTCCTTCAACAACACCATCGTCACCATCACCGACCCATCGGGCGCGACGGTGGCGTGGGGCAGCGCTGGCCTGGCCGGGTTCAAGGGCTCCCGGAAGAGCACCCCGTACGCCGCGGCGCTCAGCGCCGATGGCGCGGCGCGCCGCGCGATGGAACACGGCATGCGCCAGGTCGAGGTCTTTGTCAAGGGACCCGGGGCCGGTCGCGAACAGGCGATCCGCTCGCTCCAGGCAGCTGGCCTGGAGGTCACGGCCATCACGGACGTGACACCGATCCCGCATAACGGATGCCGCCCGCCCAAGCGGCGCCGCGTCTGAGCAGGAGCGCGACCGGATGGCCCGTTATCACGATCCCGTCTGCCGGCTGTGCCGCCGCGAGGGCGCCAAGCTCTTCCTGAAGGGCACTCGCTGCTACACCAAGAAGTGCGCCGTGGAGCGCCGGCCCAGCCCCCCCGGACAGCATGGCGTCCGGCGCCGCAAGATGTCGGACTTCGGAACGCACCTGCGCGAGAAGCAGAAGTTTCGCCGCGTCTACTCGGTGATGGAGCGGCAGTTCAAGGAATACTTCGTGGTGGCGCGCTCGCGTCCCGGCGTGACCGGAGAGAACCTGCTGCGGCTGCTCGAGCTCCGAATGGACAACGTGGTCTACCGGATGGGGTTCGCGAACAGTCGCGCCATGGCTCGCCAGCTCGTCAACCACGGTCACTTCGCCGTGAACGGCGTGGCGACCGATATCCCCTCATACCAGCTGCGCCCCGGTGACCGGGTCGAGGTACGAGAGGGGAGCCGTTCGCTCGATCCGTTCAAGAACGCCCGCGCCCAGATGGGGGCCGCCCCGCGCCCGGAGTGGGTGACCGTGGAGCCTGAGCGCCTGAGCGGCACAATTGCCGCCCTGCCGCGCCGCGACCAGATGCCGCTCGAACTGAACGAGCAGCTCGTGGTCGAGTACTACTCGAGGTAGGTCGCCATCCATGATCCAACTGGAGACCCCCCAGATCGAGTCGATCGAACAGCTGGGTTCGTCCTACGCCAAGTTCGAGGCCGGTCCGCTCCCGGCGGGCTACGGCGTCACGCTGGGCAATGCCCTGCGCCGGGTGCTGCTCTCGTCGCTGGAGGGCGCCGCCGTCACGGCGATCCAGATCCGCGACGTCTACCACGAGTTCAGCACGATCCCGGGCGTGAAGGAGGACGTCACCCAGATCGTCCTCAACGTCAAGAAGCTCCGCCTCAAGTCGTACGCCCAGGACCACCCGGTGCAGCTGAAGCTGGTCAAGACCGGTGCCGGCGAGGTCACCGCGGCGGACATCACGGCCTCGGCTGGGGTGGAGGTCATCAATCCCGATCTGCACCTGATGACGCTCGACTCGGGCGACGTCACCGTCGAGATGGACCTGACCGTGGAGGCAGGGATCGGCTATCTGGGCGTGGAGCGGGTGGAACCGTTGCCCATCGGCGTCATCCCGGTGGACGCCATCTTCTCGCCGGTACGGAAGGTGGACTACACGGTCGATCCGGTCCGAGTGGGCCAGATGACCAACTACGACAAGCTGACCCTGGAGATCGAGACCGACGGGTCCATTGCGCCGCAGGAGGCGCTCTCCCGGGCGGCCGATATCCTGGTCAGGCATTTCAGCCTCTTCACCGCCTCCGGGAAGCAGCTGAGCGCCGGGAGCGGCAGCGGCGCGTCGGCTCCGTTGCTGCCCGCCAACATGCTCGAGATGCCGATCGAGGAGCTTGACCTGCCCATGCGGGCGTACAACTCCTTGAAGCGCAACAACATCGTCAAGGTGGGGCAGCTGCTCCAGCTCTCGGATGAGGATCTGCTGCGCATGCGCAACTTCGGGCGCAAATCGCTCGACGAGATGAAGGAGCGCCTCCGGATGCGCGGTTTCACGCTCCCCGGGGACGGCGAAGGCGACTCGGGTCGGGGAGACGACTCGGACGACGAGGTGCTCGAGGACGAGGAGCTGCTCGACGAGCCCGAGGACGAGGACGGCGAGGACCCTGCGCCGTCAGAGACGGAGGCCTGACCGTTGGCACACCGCATTGACGGCCGGAAGCTCGGACGGAAGCAGGGGCCGCGCCTGGCGCTGTACCGCAATCTCATCGTGTCGATCCTGCGCTACGAACAGGTTCGTACCACTGAGGCCAAGGCCAAGGAGATCCAGGGGCAGGTGGACCGCGTCATCTCGCTGGCCCGCAACGGCTCGCTGGATGCCCGGCGGCGCGTGGTCGCGCAGCTGCCGGACGAGCCCTTGGTGATCGACAAGCTCTTCAACGAGATCGCGCCGAAGTACGTCGATCGGACCTCGGGTTTCACGCGCATCGTCCGGCTCGGCCAGCGCGCCGGCGATGCCGCGCCCATCGTCCAGATCGAGCTCATCTGAAGCGTCGATGCAGCCGACCGGCCGCGAGGTCGGTCCCAGGCCCGTTCGAGAGAACGGCCCCGTGCGCTACCGTGCACGGGTTGAATACGACGGGACGGATTTCTCCGGGTTCCAGGTTCAGCCTGGCCGGCGAACCGTCCAGGGGGAACTGGAAGCAGCCCTCGCCCGACTCGGTGACGGAAGCCGGGTACGGGTGGTGGCTGCCGGCCGGACCGATGCCGGTGTGCACGCGTCGGGACAGGTGATCGCGTTCGCCTATCCCGGGCGGCTCTCCATCAGGGAGCTCGAGCGGGCCCTCGCGGCCATCCTTCCGGAAGACATCGGGGTGCACGGCCTGCGTCGGGCGGCCCCGGGCTTCCACCCTCGCTATGCGGCGCGGTATCGGGAGTACCGCTACACCGTCTGGAACGGGCCGCGCAGCCCGCTCAGAGAGCGCTTCGCGCTTGGCGTGCGGGCCCCGCTGGACGTCGCGGCGATGGCAGAGGCGGCGTCGGCCCTGGTGGGCCGGCACGATTTCTCGGCCTTCGGGGCGGCGGAACGACAACCGATCCGGAACGTACACTGGATCCGGATCCGCAGGATCGGGCACCGGGTGACGATCGACGTCGCCGCGGACGCGTTCCTACGCCAGATGGTGCGAAGCGTCGTGGCGGCGCTCCTCCGCGTGGGTCGCGGGGAGATCGCCGGGAGCGAGATCGCCGGGGCCTTGGAGTCCGGTGGCCGAGCCTTCCACGGGGCAGTGGCGCCGCCACAGGGCCTGTGCCTTCGGCGCGTCGTGTACGACGGGCCGGCTCGACGGACGGAGAAGGATGACGACGAAGACGTATACGCCTAGCGAGAAGGAGATCGAGCGCCACTGGTTCGTGGTCGACGCGACCGACCAGACGCTCGGCCGCCTGGCGTCGCGCGTGGCGCGCGGCCTCGAGGGCAAGCACAAGCCAACGTTCGCCACGCACATCGACAGCGGGGACCACGTGATCGTGGTGAACGCTTCGCGGGTGGCCGTGACCGGTGACAAGCGTGAGAGCAAGGTCTACACGCGTCACAGTGGTTACCCGAACGGCCTGCGCCAGGAGACGCTCGGCGAGCTGCTGGAGCGGCGGCCCGAGGAGGTCATCCGGCGCGCCGTGAAGGGTATGCTGCCGCGCAACCGCCTGGGTGCGCAGCAGCTGCGCAAGCTGAAGGTGTACGCAGGCGCCGAACACCCCCACCAGGCACAGCGGCCCGAGCCGCTCGCCTGAACGGAGACCAGGACAGCATGACCAACAACGCCGCCTTCTACTATGGGACTGGTCGCCGGAAGACCAGCGTCGCCCGAGTCCGGCTCATCCCCGGGGAGGGTGAAGTGGTGGTCAACGGGCGCACGCTGGACGAGCATTTCGGCAACGCCATCAACCAGTCCGAGATCCTGATGCCGTTCCGCGTGACCGGCACCGAGGGCCAGTACAACGCGATGGTGAAGGTCGAGGGCGGCGGGTACCAGGGCCAGGCCGGCGCGATCCGGCATGGAATCGCCCGCGCGCTGTTGCAGTCGGACCCGGAGGCGACCCGCGTTCCGCTTCGGCAGGCTGGACTCCTCACTCGCGACCCGCGGATGAAGGAGCGCAAGAAGTACGGGCTGAAGCGGGCCCGCAAGGCGCCGCAGTACACCAAGCGCTAGGAGAGCGGGGGTCCTGCCAGGGGGTCGGCTGAGCCTCGCGCTCCGCCCGCCCGGCACGACCCACCTGCCACCCCTCTCTCGGCGCACGAGAGGCTGACGGAGGGGGTGGTGCTCTCGCCGGGCCCCGTGACCGGCTGAGGGAGCAGGCGACGTGCATGCGGCGCCTGGTTGTGCCACGCTGGGTGCATGGCGGATCCGATCTTCGAGCGGTACAAGGAAGCCCTCAGGGCGGGCCACGTCGCCGCCCTGCGAGGTCGGCCCGATGAGGCGCTGGCCCAGTACCGCGCAGCCGCGGCCATCGGCCCGGACCGCACGGTGCCCCACTCGAGCATGGCCGAGGTCCTTCTGCTGCTGGGCCGGACCGAAGAGGCGCTCGTCGAGAGCGGCGAGGCGCTTCGGCTGGGCCCCGACGATCCAACTGCGCTGGAGATCGCGGCCAGGGTCCGGGAGCATGCCGGGGAACCCGGAGAGGCGGCCGTCATCCTGGACCGGCTTGTCGAGGTGCTGTCCAGGGCGGAGAACTTCGAGGCAGGGTGCGCGGCTGCGGTGCGCGCGCGCGACCTCCAACCAACCGAACGACGTCGGATGCGGGCCCAGGAACTGGAGGCGGCCCGCGAGTCAGCCTCGGGGGTGCGGCCGCTGCCGGATGCCTCGGCCGCGGCGGCGGGGAGCGCCAGCGCGCCCGAGCCCGGGACGCCGCCTGCCGCGCGGGCCCCAGCTCCGCCCCCGGTGGCATCGGTCCCGGCGGCGATACCGCCGGTCCACCCCCCGGCGCCGGCTCCCCGCGCCGAGCCCGCACTGGATGTGGCGGCCAGCGCGGATGGAGAGGTTCTTGCCGCCGGGGCGGAGCGACTGGCGGCGGCCGGCGATCCACGTGGCGCCGCGCGTCTCCACGTCCGCGCCGCAGATGCCTGCCTGGCACGGGGTGCCTCGGCCACCGCCCTGGACGAGTGCCTTCAGGCACTGATGGAGGCGCCGGGCGACACGGCCGTCTACCTTGCGCTGGCGCGGATCCACGTGGCAACCGGCCACCCGGACCGCGCCCGGGCCACGCTCGAGCTGCTGGAACGCTTCCTGGAGCTCGACCATGACCAGTCGGGTCTCGAGGCGGTTGTGGCCCTGCGGAATCGCGCGACCGGCGCGCCGGGTCGACCGGAGCTGCCGCGGTCCTGAGGCCCGGCAGGGGTGGCCCGGCAGGGGCAGGAAGGCCCGCTGCTACACTTAGCGTCCGATGCCTTCACTCCTCGACCTGCTCTCGGGGGTTCAGCCGAAGCCGACCACCTTCATCGACATCGGTCTGACGGCGCTGCTCATCTACTGGCTGTTCAGCCTGATCCGTGACACCCGCGCGGTGCGGCTGGTGATCGGCGTCACGGTGCTCTACGGCGTCTACGTGGTGGCGCAGCTCCTGGGGCTGCAGCTCCTGTCACAGATCCTCCAGGCGAGCGCGGTGGTGGGTCTGTTTGCGCTGGTGGTGGTCTTTCAGCCGGAGCTGCGGCGGGCACTGGAACGGCTCGGTCACGTGGGGTCGCTGGGGTGGATGCTCGCTCCCGGCCAACAGGGCGCCATCGAGCACGTGGCGAACGAGATCGCACGGGCCGCAGCCGGCTTCTCGGCCGACCGTCACGGTGCGCTGATCGTCCTCGAACGGGAGACCGGTCTCGAGGACTTTGCCGAGAGTGGCGTGATGGTGCACGCGGATCTCTCTGCCGAACTGCTGCGTACCATCTTCATGCCGCGTTCGCCGCTGCACGATGGCGCGGTGATCATCCGTGGCGGTCGGATCCTGGCCGCCGGCGTCGTGCTGCCGCTGGCTGAGGTCGCCCCGGGCGCGGAACGCTTCGGCACGCGGCATCGGGCGGCATTCGGCGTCACCGAGGAGACCGACGCTCTGGTGGTGGTGGTCAGCGAGGAGACGGGCGCGATCAGCCTGGTGGAGCGAGGGCGCATCGTCCGCAACCTCGACGAGGAACAGCTGCGCGTGGCGCTCATCACCCTGCTGCGGCTGGATGCGTCGCTGCGGGCGGGTGCCGAGGAGCCGATCTACGAACACTGGCCGCGGCTGTCCCGGCGGCCGCCTCGCGCACCGGGCAGCGTCGGTCGCCGGATCGGTCGACATGGGCCCAACCCGGACGCCGCGGGGACCGCGGCCGCAGGCCGGGCCGACCGCCCGTGACGGCCCGTCGCATTCTCCGCGTTCTGTCCCGCAACTGGCCCCTGCGCCTGGGTGCGATCGCCCTGGCGGTAGTGCTCTACCTGGGGCTGGTGATCTCGCAGAATGCGCGGACCTGGTCCGGGGCGGTGCCCATCGACCCGGTCAACCAGCCGGCCGGCACCTACCTGCTCTCCAGCCTGGGGAGCGTCACCTCTGTCCAGTACATCGCGCCGCTCGACGTGGCGGCCCAGGTGAGCAGCTCGTCATTCGTGGCCACCGCCAACCTGGCCGGCGTGACCCCGCAGGCCGGCGGTGCCCCGGTCAACGTGCCGGTGAGCGTGGTGGCGCGCGACCAGCGGATCCAGATCGTGGGCTGGGAGCCTGCCACCGTGGTGGCCCGGCTCGACCCGGTGATCAGCGAGCAGGTCCCCGTGCAGGTACAGCGCGGCAGCGTGCCAGCCGGGCTCAGCGCCGGACCGGCCACGGTCAGTCCCGCTACCGTGACTGTGCGGGGGGCGAGCTCGCTCGTCACCCAGGTGGCGGCGGCCGAGGCACGGGTGGCGATCGACCCCACTGGCGCAAACGTGGACGCGAACATCGACCTGGTGGCCGTGAATGGCCGGGGCTCGGTCGTGGGTCCGGTGGACATCTCGCCACCCGCCGTGCATGTCTCGATTGCCGTCAGTGAGCAGGAGGTCAACCGGACGCTCCCCATCCTGCCCAGCGTGACCGGCCAGCTCGCCACCGGCTACGCGATCCAGGACGTGCTCGTCACGCCACTCACCGCGACCGTGAGCGGCCCGGGGAGTACCGTGAACCAGCTGATCGGCATCCCGACTGCGCCCATCAGCATGACGGGGAAGAGCACGAATCAGACCGTCTCGGTGGCTCTCCAGCCGCCCGGCGGCGTGAGCATCCTGGGACCCGGCAAGGTACAGGTGCGCGTGCGGGTGGCGGTGGAGACGGGGACGCGCAGCTTCGGAGCCGGCGTGGTCCTGGTCGGCGCGCGGCCCGATCGCGTCTACAGCCTGGGCGCCCCGGACGTCCTGGTCACCCTGGGCGGCCAGAGCACGGCGCTCGATCTGGTGGACCCGGCGTCTCTTTACGCGTCGGTCAGCGTGGCGGGGCTGGATTCGGGCACGTTCACGCTGCCCGCCCGCTTCTCGGCCCCCGCCGGGACATCCGTGGTGGCCATCAGCCCGGGCTCGGTCCAGGTGACGATCAGTGCGCCCTCTGCCAGCCCCAGTCCGTCTCCAGCCAGCAGCCCAGGGGCCTGAGGATGACACGACTCTTTGGTACCGACGGGATCCGGGGCGTGGCGAACGTCGATCTCAAGCCCACTCTGGCCTATGCACTCGGCCGGGCGACCGCGTACCTCCTCGCCAGTGGCCGCGGCCCGATCGTGCTCGGGCAGGACACCCGCCGTTCAGGTGACATGCTGGTGGCCGCGATCGTGGCCGGTGCGACCTCCATGGGCGTGGACGCATATCGCGCTGGGGTGCTGCCCACTCCCGCACTTGCGCACCTGGCCGGAACGGGGGAATTCGCGGCCGGGATCATGGTCTCCGCCTCACACAACCCCGCGGACGACAACGGGCTCAAAGTGCTCGACGGCCGCGGCGTCAAGCTTGACGACGCACTGGAAGACGAGCTGGACACGCTGATCTGGCGCGCGGAGGAGCTGCCCGGCCCCACCAACGCGGGGATCGGGCGGGAGGTGGACGCGCGGGCCCTGGTGGAGCAGTACGTGGCGCACCGGATCGACCTGGCCCGTCGGAACGCCAACGATCTCCGGGTGATGGTCGACTGTGCCAACGGTTCGGGCTGGGCGGTCGCGGAGCGGATCCTGTCGGCGAGTGGCGCCCGCGTCGCCACCATGCACGACGCGCCCGACGGCGTGAACATCAACCTGGGCTGCGGAGCCACGCATCCGGAGTCGGTCGCGGCCGAGGTCGCGGGGGGTGGCTTCGACGTGGGTTTTGCCCTCGACGGCGACGCCGATCGATGTGTGGCGGTGGACGAGCGCGGACGGGTCGTGGACGGCGACCGGCTGATCGGGCTCATCGCGCTCGACCGGCTGCAGCGCGACGCCCTGGCCGGCAGCACGGTTGTGGTCAGCGTCCTCTCCAACGGCGGTCTGGCGACGGCCATCGAGCAGGCCGGCGGGAAGGTGCTTCGCACCCCCGTGGGAGACAAGTACATCCTGGACGCGATGCTGGTCTCCGGGGCTGGGCTGGGCGGGGAGAAGAGCGGCCACGTGATCGTTGCCGAACACGCCAACGCCGGCGATGGCCTGGTCACCGCCCTGGAAGTCCTCGGGATCCTCGCGCGCCGTGGGCGGCCGCTCTCCGAGCTCGCCGGCGAGATCGCGCTCTACCCGCAGCAGCAGCGCAGCGTCCGGGTCCGCCACAAGGACCAGTGGGAGGCAGATGCCGGCCTGGTGGCGGCGATCCTCGCCGCCGAAGCCGAGCTGGCGGACGGGGGCCGCGTGCTGGTGCGGCCTTCCGGTACCGAACCGGTCCTGCGGATCATGGTCGAGGGGCGGCGCGAGGAGCACGTCGCTTCTCTTGCCGACCAGCTGGCGGTCCTCGCGGCCGACCGCCTCAACCAGCCCGCCTGACGCCGGGCACAGGAGGGCAGCACGATGTGTGGGATCGTCGGGTACACCGGGCCGCGCGAGGCCGCGCCGGTCCTGCTCGAAGGGCTGGCGCGCATGGAGTACCGGGGCTACGACTCGGCGGGGATCGCCCTGGTCCGGACGGATGGCTCCATGTTCATCGAGAAACGGGCGGGGAAGCTCGAGCACCTGCGCACGGCGCTGGGCGATGGTGCTCCCTCCTCGGGGTTCGGCCTTGCCCACACGCGCTGGGCCACCCACGGCCGCCCGAGCGACCTGAACGCGCATCCGCACCTCGACTGCACCGGCGACATCGTGGTGATCCACAACGGGATCATCGAGAACTTCCGCGAGCTCCGGGACGGTCTCGAGGCGCGCGGCCACCACTTCGCGTCCGAGACCGACACCGAGGCGCTCGCGCACCTGGTGGAGGAGGCGTACGCCGGGGACATCGGCGCCGCGGTGCGTCAGGCGCTCTCGCTCGTGTCGGGTGCCTACGCGCTGGTGGCGCTGCACCGGAGCGAGCCCGGCCGGTTGATCGGAGCGCGGATGCACGTGCCGCTGATCGTGGGGCTGGGCGATGGCGAAAACTTCATCGCCTCGGACGTGGCCGCCGTGCTGGCCTACACGAACCGGGTCGTCTTTCTCGAAGAGGGCGACGTGGTGGACCTGAATCGCGACGCCGTCCGGATCACCGGGCTCGACGGGGAGCCACGAGCCCGGGAGGCGCACCTCGTCGACTGGGGCATCGAGGCTGCCGAGAAGGGCGGCTATCCCCATTTCATGCTCAAGGAGATGCACGAGCAGCCCGACGCGATCCGGACGGCCGTCACCGGACGCACGGCGGGCGGACGCATCGTATTGGAGGAACTGGGCCCCGTCCGGTCGGCGCTCGAACGCGCGGAGCGGGTGGAATTCGTGGCCTGTGGAACGGCGGCCTACGCGAGCATGGTGGGAGCGCACCTGGTGGAGGCCTGGGCCGGCATCCCGGCCAGGGTCACGGTGGCGTCCGAGTTTCGCTACGCGCCGCCCCCGCTGGGCCCTGCCACGCTGGTGGTGGCCGTCAGCCAGTCCGGCGAGACGGCTGACACGCTGGCGGCGACCCGGCTGGCGCGGGAGCGCGGTTGCCCCGTGGTGGCGGTGACCAACACCGTGGGATCGGCGCTGACGCGGGAGGCCGACGCGGTCTGCTTCCTGCAGGCGGGGCCGGAGATCGCGGTTGCCGCGACAAAGACGTTCGTGGCGCAGGTCACGGTGCTGGTGATGCTGGCCGCGACACTTGCCCGTGAGCGCGGCCGGCTTGACGATGCGACGGAACGGCAGCTGGCGACCGCGTTGCGGGCGCTCCCAGACCAGGCGCGGCGAGCCCTGGAGCTCGATGCACAGGTGCGCGAGGCCGCCGGGCGCTACGTCAACAGCCGGGGCTTCATGTTCGTGGGCCGTGGCGTCAGTTACCCCGCCGCCCTGGAGGGGGCGCTCAAGCTCAAGGAGGTCAGCTACACGCATGCGGAGGGATACGCGGCCGGTGAGCTCAAGCACGGCCCCATCTCCCTGCTCGACGCCGAGGTGCCCCTGGTGGCGGTTGCCACGCGCTCGAGCGTGCACGAGAAGCTGCTCAGCAACGTGATGGAGGGACGCGCCCGGGACGCTCGCGTCATCGCCGTGGCCAGCGAGGGCGACGAGGAGATCGGGCGCTATGCCGACGACGTCTTCGCGGTGCCGGACACGCTCGAGGCGCTCAGCCCGATCCTGGCCGTGATTCCCCTTCAGCTCTTCGCGTATCACATGGCGGTGGCCCGTGGGACCGACGTGGACCAGCCGCGCAACCTGGCCAAGTCGGTGACCGTGGAGTAGGGGGGGGCGAGATGCGCCCAGGCGTTGACAAGCCGCGCCCGGCGGAGGCCGGCACGACCGAGCTCGGGGTCGATATCATTCGCGTGTCGCGCATCCGGGCCGCGCTGCAGCGACACGGGGAACGGTTCTCGGGCCGCGTTCTGACCCCGGCCGAGGGCCGCTACGTTGCCACGAACGCCGAGCGCTTCGCCGGCCGCTGGGCGGCCAAAGAGGCCGTGAGCAAGGTGCTGGGCCTCGGCGTGCGGGGGGTGGGCTGGCGGGAGATCGAAGTGGTGCGGCTCCCCACCGGGCAGCCCGCCGTCCGCCTCTCCGGCCGGGCGAGGGCCCGGGCCGGGCAGCTGGGCATGGGGGCCATCGCGGTCTCGATCACCCACGAGCGCGAATACGCGGTGGCCGTTGCGTCGGGCGTGCGCACGCGGGGTGGCGCGTTCGTCTTCCCGCCGGACATCGAGGAGCGCCTCGACGACCGGGAACGTCGGCTGCTGCAGCGCCTGGAGCGCATCCACTCGCTGGCCGCCGAGGTGCGGCAGGAAGGGGAAGGAGCACCATTGGCGTGAACCCCGCGGCGAAGGACCTGGAGGCTCCGATGCAACCGCTCGACGACGCGCTGGTGGCGGAACTGGTGCCGCGCCGCGACTCGCGGGCCCACAAGGGCGACAACGGCCGCGTGCTGGTGGTGGCCGGTTCGCTCGACTACGCGGGCGCAGGGTTGCTGTCCAGCCATGCTGCCGGCCGGGCCGGGGCGGGGCTGGTGACGCTGGCCGTGCCGCGGTCGCTGCAGCCCGTGGTGGCCGGGCGGTACGTGGAGGTGATCACGGTCGGGTTGCCGGAGACGGCGCCGTTCGAGGTGGATCCCGCAGCTGCTGCCGCGCTGATCCGCAGCCTGCCGCATGACGCCCTGGTGGTGGGACCGGGGCTGCGTCACTGCGAGGCGACCGACGCCCTGGTCCGGTTGCTCCTGGGGGAGGGCGGCGCACCGACCGTGGTGGATGCCGAGGCGTTGAACGTTCTGTCTCGCAGCCCGGGGTGGCCCCGGACCGTGCACTGCCCCTGTGTGCTGACGCCGCACCCCGGGGAATTCCGGCGCCTGCAGCCGGAGGCGGAGGGTGACCTCTCGGCCGACGACGACCTGCGCGCGCGCCTGGCCCGGTCGGCCGCGCGGGCGTGGGGCCAGGTGGTGGTCCTCAAAGGGGCCCGCACGGTCGTGGCAGACCCGGGCGGCGAGGCCGCACGCGCGCCGTTCGAGAACCCCGCGCTGGGGAGCGGTGGCACCGGAGACGTCCTGGCAGGCACCATCGGCGCTCTCCTCGGCCAGGGTCTGGACCCGTACGCGGCGGCGCGCCTCGGCGTCTACCTGCACGGGGCCGCCGGCGACGCCATCCGGGAGCGGCTCGGCGACAGCGGCCTGCTTGCATCCGACCTCCCGGGCGAGATCGCCCTGGTCCGGCGCCGGCTGGCAAGCCTTCGCGATCGCCGGACCGGCGGCACGCGCCGGGTGGGGTTCAGCATGCCGGATGAGATCGCGTGAGCGAGCTCACGACGATCGAGGCACGGCTGCGCGCGGCTGGCCTGCCCCCGCTCCCCCGGACCGCGTGGCTCGAGATCGACCTGGACGCCCTGCGCGCGAACCTCGCCACCCTGCGCGCGCTGCTGGAGCCCGGGGTCCGCCTGGCGGCGGTCATCAAGGCTGACGCCTATGGGCACGGACTCCTGCCGATGGCGCGCGCCGGGGCCGGCGCCGGCGCGGATTACCTCTGTGTTGCCACGCTGGACGAGGGGCTGGCCGTGGCGGGCGCCTCGCCGGGCGTGCCGGTGCTGCTCCTCTACCAGCCGCCTCGCGACGGGTTCGCGGCCGCGCTGCACGCCGGGATACAGGTCACCGTCGCCGAGCCGGGCGCGCTCGAGACGCTCGAAACGGACGTGGCAGCCGCGGCGCGGGAGGCCGGGCGCCCGCTGCGGGTGCACCTGGAGATCGACACCGGGCTCGGCCGCGCGGGCATCGCGCCGGCGCTCGCAGGCTCCGCCGCGGCGCGTCTCTCTGCCATGCGCGGCGTGGAGCTGGTGGGCGCCTGGAGCCACCTGGCCAGTTCGGATGCGGCTACAGCGTCCGGGGCGCAGGTGGCGCGGTTCGAGGAAGCCTGTGCGGTGCTGGGCCGACTGGACCTGCCGCCTGTCTTGCGACATGTGGCCGCCAGCGGCGGACTGCTGGGTGGCACGGCGCCGCAGTACGACATGGTGCGGCTCGGGCTCGCGCTCTACGGGTTGCTGCCCCTGGATTTCCCGGTGGCGCCTGCGGCACGGGAGGCGGCAGGCGCGCTGCGCCCGGTCATGTCGCTCCACGCTCGCCCGATCCGGGTCGCCGACGTCGCTGCGGGCGAAGGCGTGGGTTACGGGTCTCGCTGGCGCGCCGCCCGCCCCTCGCGCGTTGCCACCCTCCCGGTCGGCTATGGCGACGGGTGGGCGTACGGGTCGGCGGGCGGGACGCGGGCCCTCGTGCGGGGGCGGAGCGTGCCGTTGGTGGGGAGCGTGGCCATGGATGCGATCGCGGCCGACGTCACCGAGGTACCGGGGGTGGGCCTGGGGGACGAGTTCGTGCTCCTCGGGGAGCAGGGGTCGGAGCGCATCGGGAGCGCGGAGCTGGCGCGCCGTCGCAGCACCATTCCCTGGGAGATCGTCACCGCGATGGCAGTGCGCCTCCCCCGCGTGTACCATGCTGCCGGCGCGGTACGGAGCGTGCGGACGCTGGCCGGCGAGGTGCGCCGGCGGGACGCGGGGGCAGGATGAGCGCGATCCGGCTCTGGAACGGCGATATCTGCGACTTGGAGGTCGATGCGATCGTGATCCCGGCCACGACCGCGCTGTGGATGACGTCCGGGCCGGGTGCGGCCATCAAGCAGCGTGGGGGGCATGCGATCGAGTTCGAAGCGGTGACGCGCGGCCCACGGCCCATCGGCTCGGTCGTTGCGACGGGCGCGGGAAGCCTGTCCTGCAGGTATGTCATGCACGCGGTCACGCTGGGCCCGGACCGTCGAACGTCGGTGGCCGCGATCGACGAAGCGACCCGCGAATCGCTCCGGCTCGCCTCCCGGTTGGGCCTGCGGTCCATCGCTCTGCCTGCGCTCGGATCCCCGCTGGGCGGGGTGCCGCTCCCGGTTGCCGCGGCCACCGAGCTGCGGGCGATCCGTGAGACCCTGCCTGCATGCGGTGGGCTGCACGAGGTCGTGGTGGCGCTGCGGAGCCCGCGCACCTACGAGGTCTTCCGCGCGGCGTGGCAGCCGGAGGAGACCCTGGAGGCCCACCCGGTCCAGGCCGGGCCAAGGGAGGACTTGTCTGGCGTGGCCGGACCAGTGGCGGCGCGCCCCGACCCCGGCGCGCCAGCCAGGCCGCCACGGCAGCCGGGCGGCGATCGATCGCGGCCGCTGCGCGCCGTCCCGGTCGTCCCTGGTGCGGAAAGGGGTCCGATCGGCGTCATGGCTCGGGAGGCTGGCGCGGGCGCGGCGGGACGGCGTCCGGAACCGGGCGTGGAACGGCGGGTCGATCGTGACTGAGCCGCCGATCGACGCTCCCGGCGCGATCCAGGACGAGCTGGTGGACTCCATCGCCCGGGAGGTGCAGATGCGCGGGCTCGCCACCCCCATGGTGCTGTTCCTGGAGGCCAGCCGTCCATACCGCCCGCTCGGCGGCCAGGCGATGCTCTTCTTCGACCCGGCCCTGCGCGGGATCCTGACCGGCGGCATCGCCGGCGTGGACCGCGTCCTGGCCGACGAGAGCGGCATCGAGCGGCTCATCGAGCGCCTCGAGGAGCTGGACGAAGCGTCCCACTGGGACGCCTGAACTGGGGCCCAGGGCGGCAGCGCGGCGCAACCGCCCCTGGCCGGGTACGATTTCAGGCGTGACCACCACTCCCCGAGCGTTTTTTACCCTGGACCGGGGCGCGGCGACCCTTGGGGCCGCCCTTGTCGCGTTCGTGGAGGGGCGCTGGCGGCTGCTGGCGGCGCGGGCGGCACCTGCGGACGAGGAGCCGGAGTCGCTCCTGGCGGGGCTCGTGCGCGAGGTCTCCGCGGTTGAGCCGGACCTGGTGCCGGATGGGGACGGCTGGCGCGGGTGGACGCGCGTGGAGAGCCGGACGCTGCCGCCGCGGCGCGCTGTGGTGGCAGGTCCCTCGGAGCGTTCCACGGCAGCGCTGAGTCGCGTGCTGCTGATGGACGGCTGGCGGGTGGTTGCCCGGGTGACGTCCGACCGGGCGAGCATGCTGGAAGCGGCGGCCGCGCTGCGCGATCCGGACCTGCAGCTTGTCGCGATCGCCGCGCCGGAGGGGCTCTCCGGCGCCGACCGATCCGCCCTGCTCGACCTTCTGGCTTTCGTGGCCGCCGCGGCGGAACTGCGGGACGACGTCCCGGTGCTGGTTGCAGGACCGGCGGCTGGTGGGCGCCCGCAGCTGCCGCCGGGACGCGTGCGGCGAGCACACGGGGTGGGCGACGCGTCGGTGGCGGCGGACGAGCTGGTGCCGCGGCCTGCCGACGGCCGGGAGGGCTTTCTGCGATCCATCGCCTCTCTGGCGGCGCTCCTTGACCTGCGGGTCGAAGGCGTGGAGATCGGCCTGGACGCCGGGGCACGGGTGATGGCCACGCCGGACGGCGTGATGCGACGGGTGGTGCGGGCGGATGCAGCGCTGCTCCCCCCGGAGGCCCTCGACGACCAGGCAATGCTGGACAGCATCGCCCTCTGGTCTCCTCTGGCCGATGATCCCTTCTCGGTCGCCGATCGGCTGCGCAACCTCCGCGTCGCGCCCTGGCGCGACGCGGCCGGGGACGGCGCGCGGCTGCGGTTGGCGGCCGCGCGGGCCGCGCTGGAGCGGCTCGAGGTGACCTGGCAGGAGATCGCGCGGGATGGCGCCGGCGGCCCCGCGACGGGCGCCAGCATGTCCGACCCGGTGCCGCTCACGGCACCGGACCTGCTGGTGGCCGGGGGCGGCGCGTTCGCCTGTGCCCCCGCGCCGGCCGTGGCACTTGCGCTGGTGGACACCCTGCGTCGGCCAGGCGCGCTCGCCCTCGCCTACGACCATGCCCGCGTTCTGGGGCCTCTGGGCGTGCTGGATTCCGAGCGGGACCGGCGCCGGATGCTGGCCGATCTCCTGGAGGATCTGCTGGTGCCGCTGGGCAGCGCGATCCTGGTGCCGGGCCTGCGGCCGGGGCACAAGGGGGAGTTGCGGGTGACCGCCGAGGGTGCGACCACCACCTTGACGCTGGCTCCGGGCGCCGTCCAGGTGGTCGACCTGCCCCCCGGACTCGCGGCGAGCGTCCAGGTTGACTCGCCGGACGATCTGTACGTGGGGGCTCGTGCCCGACGAGTCGCCTTCGAAGTGACGGGCGGCCTCGGGGGGCTCCTGGTGGACACGCGAGACATCCCTTTGCGGCTGCCGGAGCGGCCGGACCGGCGCCGCGACTACCTGGACGCGTGGCAACGGCCCCTCTGGCCCGGGGTGGACGCGTGAGCGGGGCCACGGCGCTAAGCCTGAGCCGGAGCCCGTGGGCGCCCCTCGTGACGCCGCTGGTCCGAGTGGCGATCCTCCCGGGAGACGATCCGCTGGTGGGGGTCGGCGATGGCGTCTCCCCGGGCACGCCGATCGTGCGCCGTCCCCGCCACGCGCAGGTCGTCGAACAGCCGCTGCACGGGCGCACCGCGCCGGCACCCGGGACGCGGTTCGAGGACGGCATTCCGCTGGCGGGGAAAGGCGGCCGTTCCCTCCGCTTCGAAGGGTCGGGAGAGGTCCTCTGCACCACTCCGTCCGGCCGGGTGCGCGCCGTGGTCTCCCGGCATCAGGCGATCCTCGTCTCGCCCGCGTCCGGGCGCGTGGAGTCGCTCGACCGCTGCTCGCTCGACATCCGGACCGAAGGTCCGGCGGTCCGGGCGGCCCTGGCCGTGGGGGATCCATCGCACGGGCCACTGGCGCTCGGGGTGGAGAGCCCGGACGGCGAGCTGCGTGCCAATCGGATCGACGTGCGCCACGCCGGCTCTGTGCTGGTCGCGGGCTCCCGGGTGGACGTGGAGGGGCTCACCAGGGCACGCGCCATGGGGGCCCGGGGTGTCATCGTGGGCGGCGTGGCGGGGGGAGATCTGCTTGCCTTCCGTGCCTCGATCGAACGCCAGGAGGCCGCGATCCACGCCAGTCCCGCATTTGCCCTGCTGGTACTCGACGGCCTGGGCAAGCGGCCGATCCCCTGGCCGGCCTGGGAGATGTTGCGGGCGGCCGAGGGCCGGGAGGTGGGCCTGTCGATCACGCCGGCGCTGGTGCTGTTCGAGCCTGGCTCGGGGATGCCGGTCGCGGAGCCGGACCGGGTGCGCCTGACGGCCGGCCCCGCTCTTGGCCGTACCGGGCGGCTGGTGCGGCTCATCGGCACGCGACGACAGCCGGGCGGCCTGTACCAGGAATGCGCGCGGGTGGCCCTCGACCCGGTGTCGCTGCCCGGGTCCCTGGAGCTCGTCGATGTCGCGCTGGCGGACCTGGAGCGAAATGGCTGAGATCGACCTGGAGAGGGCGGAAGGTCCCGGGGCCGTGCGGACGCCCGTGCGCGTCACGAGCCGCTCCGCTGCCGAAACCCGCAGCCTTGCCGCTCGTCTCGCGGGCGCCGCGCGGGCGGGCGACGTGATCGCGCTGGAGGGCGAGCTCGGTGCCGGCAAGACGCAGTTCGCAAAGGGGTTTGCGCAGGGACTGGGTGTTCGGGCGGTGGTCAACAGTCCGAGCTTCACGCTGATGGCGGAATATGCCGGACGTCTTCCGCTCTTTCACCTCGACCTCTACCGGTTGCGCGGTACCGAAGAGGCGCTGGCGGGCGGCCTGCTTGACGAGCGCCAGCAGGCAGGGGTGACACTGATCGAGTGGGCCGATCGGCTCCGGGGAGCCGTGGGCACCGCGGACCTGGAGGTGCGGATCGCGGGCTCGGGCGAAGAGGTCCGCGAGCTCGAGCTGCGGGCCCGCGATGCCGCTGGCGAGCGGTACCTGGCGGTCGCGCGCGGAGATGAGCCGAGGGGAGGGGTGCCGGTATGACGGGCCTCCTGCTGGCGATCGACACGGCGACGCGACGGGCCAGCGTTGCGATCGGGGATGGCCAGGGCGCGCCCGGTGCCACGCGCACGTGGCTGGCCGGGTACCGGCACGGCGAGGAGCTGCTGACGGTACTGGACGAGCTGCTCCACCAGGCCGGCGTGGCGCTGGCCGATCTGTCGGGCGTGGCGGTGGGGACCGGTCCCGGAGCGTTCACCGGTCTGCGCGTGGGACTCGCGACCGCCAAAGGACTCGCGTACGGGCTGCATATCCCCATCCTGGGCATCGCCACGACCGCGGCGCTGGCGGTGGCCGCCCCGGGCACCGGAGATGGCGCGCGCGAGATGGTCGTGCTGCTGCCCGCCGGCCCGCATGACCGATACCTGGCCCGGTATCGGCTCGGAGGGGCCGCCCTGCCGGCACCCGCCGGGCCGAGCCGCCGCAAGGGCGGTGCGCGGGAGCCGTTGGAAGGCGGGTCTCGGCAGGTCGGGGGGCCGGCGCCGCTGCAGGGTCCGGAGCTGGTGCCGGGCAGCGACCCGCTGGCCGAGCGTGTGGCCGGTGCCTGGCTGGTTGCCGTGGACCTGGCCGCCGGGCCCGACGTGCCGGTGGCGGCCGTGGAACGCGGCCTCCGAGCACAGGAGGGGCTGGGTGCTGCGCTGCTGGCGCTGGGGCGTGCCGCGCTGGAGGCGGACGAGGCGACCGACGTGGCCAGTCTGGTGCCCGGATACGTGACCTTGCCGCGAGGCATTGCAGAGCAGACGGGGGCCATCGAGTGGTCGCGCGACCTCCGGTGAAGGTGACCGTTGAACGGATGCGGGTGGACGACATCCCGGCCGTGCACGAGATCGAGCGCGCCAGTTTCACCGCGCCCTGGCCCGCCCACGCCTTCCGGCAGGAGCTCGAGGCCAACCGGCTTGCGCGGTATGTGGTCGCCTGGGCGAATGACCGGATCGTGGGCTATGCCGGACTCTGGCAGATGGTGGACGAGGCGCACGTGACCACGTTCGCGGTCGCGCCGGACTGCCGGCGGCAGGGCGTTGGGGAGGCGCTGCTCACCGAGCTGCTGGGCATCGCCGAGTCGGTGGGGGCATCCGTGGCCACCCTGGAGGTGCGCGTGTCGAACCTGCCCGCCCGGCGCCTGTACGAGAAGTACGGGTTTCGGCCGGTGGGTGTCCGGCCGCGCTACTACACCGATAACAACGAGGATGCGCTGATCATGACCACTCCGGAACTCCGCTCACGTGAGATGCGCGAGCGGTTGCGCCGGCTCGCCGCGGATCTGGAGGCCAGGGGAGTCCAGGGGCCGGACGCTGCGAGCGGCACGGGGTCCACGAGCGCGGGGCACACGGCCAGCGCCGGAGAAGGGCGGGACCGCGCATGATCAGGGAGCGGGGAACCGGGCTGATCCTGGCCGTGGAGACTTCCTGCGATGAGACGGCCGTGGCGGTGGTGGAAGCGGGTCGGCGCATCCGATCAAGCGTTGTCGCGAGCCAAGTCGCGATGCACGCGGCCACCGGCGGGATCGTGCCGGAGGTGGCCGCCCGGGCGCACCTGCGCTGGATCGTCCCGGTCTTCGAGGAGGCTCGCTCGGCGGCCGGGGTCGACGACTGGTCGCGCATCGAGGCCCTCGCGGTCACGTACGGTCCGGGACTGGCCGGGTCGCTGCTGGTCGGGATCAACTTTGCCAAGACGCTCGCCTACGTCCACGCGCTTCCCCTGGTGCCGGTGAACCACCTCGAGGGGCATATCTACGCGGCCTGGCTGCTCGACGCGGACGATCCGGACCGGCCGAGCCCGGCCTTCCCGCTGGTCGCGCTGGTGGTGAGTGGCGGGCACACCTTCCTGGTCGAGATGGAGGATCACCTGCACTATCGCTTCCTGGGCCAGACGGTTGACGATGCAGCCGGCGAGGCCTTCGACAAGGTGGGTCGGCTGCTGGGGCTGCCCTATCCGGGAGGGCCGGCGATCATGCGGGCGGCAGCAGGTGCCCGGGACCGGGATGTCGAGTTCCCGCGGGCCTGGATGCGCGACTCGTACGATTTCAGCTTCAGCGGCCTGAAGACGGCCGCCCGGCGTGCGATCGAGGCGCGGGGCGGGAGCGGGGCGCTCGACGCGTCGGCGGTGGCCGAGCTGGCGTACGGGTTCCAGGAGTCGGTCGTGGACGTGCTCGCCACCAAGACCGCGCTGGCGGCAGAGCGCAGTGGTGCCCGGACCATCGTGCTGGGGGGTGGAGTCGCGGCCAATGCGGTGCTGCGCGAGCGGGTCGCCGATCGCGCCCGCGCGCTGGGGATCCCGCTGGTCGTGCCGCGGCCTGCGCTCTGCACCGACAACGCCGCCATGATCGGGGCGGCGGGGTTCTTCCGGTTCCGTGCCGGGACCCGTGCCTCGCTGGACCTGGACGCGCGGCCTTCGCAGCCGCTCGTGTCGTGAACGCGGCCGAGGCCGATCCGTTCGATGCGACCCACCTCGGCGCGGAGGCGATCCGTCGCTACCTCCGGCGCCAGGGCCTGGCCCCCCGCCGGGCGCTGAGCCAGAACTTCCTGGCCGACGGCGCCACGCTGGAGGCGATTGTTGCGCTCGCGGCGGTGTCGCCCGGCCGCGCCGTGCTCGAGATCGGGCCGGGGATCGGGATCCTGACCGGGGCTCTGCTGCGCGCGGGGGCCGCGGTCACCGCGGTCGAGGTGGACCGACGCCTGGCCGCCGATCTGCGCGAGCGGTTCACGGGCGCCCTCGAGGCCGGAGCGTTGTCCGGCTCCGACGGCGGGGCCGCGCCGGCGGCCGGCGGCCTTCGGCTGCTGGAGGGAGATGTCCTCGATCTCCCCGTGGCAGACCTGATCACACCACCCTACGACTTGGTCGCGAACCTGCCGTACCACATTACCAGTCCCGTGCTGCACCACGTCCTGGGCGGGGAGGCGCGGCCGGAGCGCTTCGTCCTCATGCTGCAGCGCGAGGTCGCCGAGCGGATTGCCGCTGCGCCGGGAGCGCTGAGCTACCTCTCGGTGTTCGTCCAGTACCACGCCTCAGTGGAGGTGGCGAGGATCGTCCGGGCAGCGTCATTCGAGCCCACCCCCGAGGTGGACTCGGCCGTGCTGGTGGGCTCGACCCGCCCCCGGCGTCTGTCGATGGACGAGGAGGACTCCCTCTGGCGGCTGGTACAGGCCGGGTTCCGGGAGCGGCGGAAGATGCTCCGGAACGTGCTGCCTCGGCAACTTCCGGCGCTCGGCCGCGAGCGCATCGTGGAGGGCCTTGACGCGTTGGGGATCGCTCCGGAGCGCCGCCCCCAGACGCTCACGGTCGAGGAATGGCTGGGACTGGCCGAGGCACTGGGCCTGGTCGGGGCCGGCTGGCGCATGGCCCCGGGTCCTGCGTGAGCGGGTTCTCTCGTGCGCGCGCGAGTGCGCGTACCCCGGCCCTCGCGGTGCGCGCCCCTGCCAAGCTCAACCTGGTCCTGGAAGTCCTCGGGCGCCGGCCGGACGGGTTCCACGAGCTGGCCTCGGTCTTCGCTCCCCTCGGGCTGGCCGACGAGCTGTCAGCCGTGGTCGGCGCCGGGGCGCCCCCGGGTGACCCGCGCGACCGGCTCTCCGTGCTCGGCGTCCCCGCGCTCGCGACGTCCGACAACCTGGTGCTGCGGGCCGCGGCGCTGCTGCGGGCCGAGACGGGCCGGTCACTCGCACCCCTGGAGTTTCGGCTGCGGAAGCGGATCCCGGTCGCGGCCGGGCTGGGGGGCGGAAGCAGCGACGCGCTCGCGGCGCTGGAGCTCGCCGCGGCCGCCTGGGGGCTGCGGCTGGGGGCCGGCCGGCGCCTGGCCCTGGCGGCCGCTCTCGGTTCCGACGTGCCGTTCTTTGCCCTGCGCTCCTGGGCCCTGGTGGGCGGCCGTGGCGAGCGGCTGCGGCGGCTGCCGCCGCCCTCGGGCGGGCCCCTGGGCGTGCTGCTGGTGGTGCCCGCCGCGCGGCTCCCAACCCGTGACGTCTTCGCCGCGCTGGACGAGGGGCGCCGGGACCGGCCGGCGCGCGTACCGGATGGCGCCCCCGAGGCTCCCGGGGTGCGGCCCGGTGCGGCGGCCGAACTCGCCCGGCGCCTCCGCCGTGGCGCCACGGCGGCGCAGGTGGCAGACGCCGCACCCGCCAACGATCTCCTCCCGGTCGCGGCAGCCCTCCTGCCGGGCCTCGAGCCGCTGCGCCGAGCGCTGGCCGATCTGCTGGATCGCCCGGTGCATCTTTCCGGCTCCGGGCCCACCCTGGCGGTGCTCTATGCTTCACCGGACAGGGCACGGCGGGCGGCTGCCACCGTTCGGGCGGCAGCGGCGCAGGGCTCGTTGGAGTCGCCGGGCGGCGCACTGGGCGTGATCGCCACCCGGACGACAGGAGGAGCGACATGAAGGCTCGCATCGCGACGGAAGCCGCCCCGGCGGCAATCGGCCCGTACAGCCAGGGAATCCGCGCGGGCGGCCTGGTCTTCTGTTCGGGGCAGCTCGGCCTGGACCCCGCGACGGGCGCGTTTGCCGACGGAGTGGAGGCGCAGGCGGAGCTCGCGCTGACCAACCTGCAGGCCGTGCTGGAGGCCGCCGGGGTCGGCCTGGGGGATGTCGTCAAGACCACCATCTTCCTTGCCGACATGGCTGACTTCGCGGCGGTGAATGCAATCTACGCCCGGCACTTCCAGGAGCCTTTCCCGGCGCGGTCCACCTTCGCCGTCGCGGCGCTCCCACGCGGTGGACGGGTGGAGGTCGAGGCGATGGCGCTGGCGCCGGATCCGGCCCGGTGACGTCTTCGGGACCGCGATCGCGATGCTCGGGTGACCCGGAGTGGGATGATGGAGGCGCACCACGACCTGCATGACCTGCGGGTCCCATCGGCAATCCAGGTCGGCGACACCGTGGCGATCGTCTCGCCGTCGGCGCCGGCGGTGGTTGGCCGGCGCCGAGTTTCGGCTGCTGGAGCCGCCAGCTGCTCTAGGCTGACGGCGCGGGCCGGAGGGCGTTGGGCAGCGCGGGGCCTTCCACATGGGGAGCGGGGGCCGTTGACACCCGCTCCGCACCGCCCGAGAATCGCAGGGACGTGACCACCAACCCTCCAGAACGCCCCCCGTCCGCCGACAGCGTGACCGAAGCACCCGGCGGACCGCTCGTGATCGTGCTGGCGGCGGGCCTCGGAACCCGCATGCGGTCCCGCCGGCCCAAGGTGCTGCACCCGGTCTGTGGCCGCGCGATGCTGGCGTATGTCCTGGATGTGTCGCGGGGGGTCAGCGGGCGCCCCCCGCTGGTGGTGATTTCCCCGGCCACCGAGGCGGTTCGCGAGGCGTTCCGTGGCACGGACACGCAGTTCGCGATCCAGGCCGAACCTGCGGGTACGGCCGATGCGCTGCGGGCGGCGCTGGCGGCCACGCCGCCAGGGGCCGGGGAGATCGTGGTGCTGAGTGGCGACGTCCCGCTGCTGCATCCAGCCACGGTCGAACGGCTGATCGAGCTCCGTCGGCAGGAAGACGCCACCATCGCGCTGGCCGTCACGCACCCGCCGGACGCGCGGGGCTACGGCCGTGTTGTTCGCGACGGCGACGGCCGCGTGACGCGCATCGTCGAGGAGAAGGATGCCGACGCGCGGACGCGCGCGATCGGCGAGGTCAACGGCGCGCTCTACGCGTTCGATGCCGCCTGGGTCCGCTCTCGGATCGGCCAGGTTGCACCGTCGCCGGCCACGGGCGAGTACTACCTCCCCGACCTGGTCGCCATCGCGCAGGCCGAGGGAGGCGCGGTGGTCGCGCTGGAAGTCGAGGACCATCGCGAGCTGGCCGGCATCAACGACCGGGTCCAGCTGGCCGCCGCCGAGGCTGAGTTGCGCCGGCGGATCGTCGAGCGGCACATGCTGGCCGGCGTGACCGTGCTGGATCCCGGCAGCGTCCTGATCGATGCGGCCGTCCAGATCGAGCCGGACGTGGTGGTCGAGCCTGGCGTGGTGCTGCAGGGCCGCACGCAGATCGGCGCGGACACCCTGGTCGGCACCGGAAGCCGGATCGTGGACAGCGTGGTGGGCCGTCGCTGTCGGATCTGGTCGAGCGTGATCGAATCGAGCGAGGTGGGGGACGACGTCCACATCGGTCCCTGGGCGCACCTGCGGCCCGGCGCGTCGGTGGGAGACGGCGCAGAGGTCGGTAACTTCGCCGAGATCAAGTCGAGCCGCCTGGGCGCCGGCTCCAAGCAGCACCACTTCAGTTATCTCGGGGATGCCACTGTCGGCGCGGGCGTCAACATCGGCGCGGGCACCATCACCTGCAATTACGACGGCCAGGCCAAGCATCGCACCGCCATCGGCGACGGTGCGTTCATCGGTTCGGACACCATGCTGGTGGCGCCTGTGAGCGTGGGGATCGGCGCGCGAACCGGGGCCGGGTCGGTGGTCACGCACGACGTGCCGGATGGGATGCTGGCGGTGGGCGTCCCGGCCCGGCTTCGCCGGCCACGTGCCCCGGCCGTTGATCCCGTCCCTGGCCCGGCGGGACCCACCGCCGGGGCGGCACCCACCGGGGATCCCGAATCCGTTTCATGAACCCCCTTCTGGAACTGGTGGTCGTCGCCGTCCTGGTCGCCTGCAATGCGATCTTCGTGGCGGCCGAGATCGCACTGGTCACCATCCGCCGGAGTCGGGTGGACCAGCTGGTGGAGGACGGTCACCCTTCGGCCCGGCGGCTCGACCGGCTCCTCCAGCGGCCGGGGCGCTTCCTGGCCGTGACGCAGCTGGGGATCACTTTCATCGGCTTCCTGGCCTCGGCGTTCGCCGCGGTCAGCCTGACTGAGGGGCTGCGGAACGCCTTCGCGGCGGTGCCGGCGCTCGCCCCCCTCGCCGCCGCCCTGGCCCTGGTGATCGTCACCGCGCTGCTGGCCCTGGTCACCATCGTCTTCGGTGAGCTTGTCCCCAAGGCCGTGGCGCTGGCGCACGCGGAACGGTTCGCGCTGGCCGTGGCCGGGCCTTTCGAGCTGCTGGAGCGACTGCTGGGCCCGCTGGTGCGCCTGCTGGAGGCGATCACCAACGCCATCGCGCGCCCGCTGGGTGGTGAACCGAGCGATCCGTACCGGATCTCCATGGACGAACTGAAGATCCTGGTGGAGCGGGGCGGCGAGCAGGGCGTGCTGGAGGCCGAGGAGGAGCAGATGCTCTCCGCGGTTATCGAGCTCGGGGAGGGTCGCGTGCACCAGGTCATGGTGCCCCGCACTGACGTCACCGCCATCCCCGTCGACACGCCGCTCGGCGAGGCGGTCGATACCATCCTGCGCGAGGGCCACTCCCGCATCCCGGTGTACGAGGAGAGCATCGACAACGTGGTGGGGATCCTGTACGCAAAGGATCTGTTGCCCTACCTCAAGGACCCGTCCACCACGCCCGAGTTGCGCCGCCTGCTGCGCACGCCCCTGTTCGTGCCGGAGTCGATGAGCGTGGACGATCTCCTGCATGAGCTGCAGCGGCGCAAGGTCCACATGGCCATCGTGCTGGACGAGTACGGCGGCACGGCAGGGATCGTGACCATCGAGGACCTGCTCGAGGAGATCGTGGGGGAGATCCAGGACGAATACGACACCGAGGAGCCGATGGTCGAACGGATCTCGGACGACCAGGTCCGTTTCGATGGCCGCGCCAACATTGACGACTTCGTGGAGGCCTTTGGCCTGGACCTCGAGGATGAAGACCGCGAGGAGTACGACACGGTGGGCGGGCTGGTCTACCACCGGGTGGGGGGCGTGCCCCGGGTGGGCGACCAGATCGAGGTCGGCAGCGTCTTGCTGACCGTCGAGTCCACCGACGGTCGTCGCGTGGGAAAGGTGCTCGCGGTCCGGCATGCGCCCGAGGAGGTGGCGCCGGGGGCTGAGGGCGGCTAGCCCGGTTCAGGCGCTGATCGCCGAGACGATGATCTCCCGGAGCCGGTCGCGCGCCGTGCCCTGGACCACGCCGGTCGCCTCCAGCGCCGCGAGGGCCTCATCCCGGAGGCGCTGCGCCTCGCGTCGCGTGTAGTCGCGGGCCCCCGTCCGCTCCAGGATGTCGCGGGCGGCGGCAACCGCTTCCTGGGTGGGCTCATCCTGCCCATACAGGCGAAGCAAGCGGTCGCGGTCGTCCGGGGTGGCGTGCTCGAGGGCGTAGAGGACCGGCAGCGTGCGCTTGTGCTTGGCCAGGTCCGAAGGTTCCTTGCCCGTCGCCTGCTCCTGGCCCCAGATCCCGAGCAGGTCGTCGTTCAGCTGGAACGCCAGGCCCAAGGCCCACCCGAAGCGCCGGTACGCGTCGACCACGGACTGGTCGTCCGTGGCCAGCGTGGCCCCGGCCTCCACCGAGGCCGCAATCAGCGCCGCCGTCTTCCGGCCGATCATGTCGAAATAGCCGTCCACCGACAGCTGACCCGCCCGGTCGGAGGAGGAGATGTCCAGGAACTGCCCCTCGCACAGAGCCAGACACGTGTCGTCGTACAGCCGCATCAGGCGCAGCACCTTCCGTTCGCTGTACCCGAGGTCCGTCAGCCGGTGCAGGGCCAGCCGGGAGAGCACGAAGAGGGTGTCTCCCGCGTTGATCGCCTGCCCCACGCCATAGACGGTCCAGAGCGCGGCGCGATGGCGGCGCTCGACGTCGCGGTCCTCGATGTCGTCGTGTACCAGGCTGAAGTTGTGGCCCAGCTCCACGGCCGCGGCACCCGGCAGCGCCCCCCGGTGATCCCCGGTGATGGAGGCATAGGCCAGCAGGCCCAGCAACGGCCGCAGTCGCTTGCCGCTGACGCCCGATTCGCCGTCGAGCCCAAGGTGGTAGCGCAGCATGTCATACAGCGCGTGGGTGGCGGGAGCGTCCGCCGCATCGACAACCGCGCGGATCTCCGCTTCCGTGTCGGCGATCATGGCCTGCAGGCCGGCCTGGGTCAGCACGTGCCCGATGATACAGGCGCTACGCTTGCGGCATGTCAGCGCCGCGCGTCTACCGGACCGCCGCCATCGTCCTGACGCATTTCGATCTCGGCGAGGCGGATCGGGTGGTGACGCTGCTGACGCCCCGAGACGGCAAGTTGAAGGCGATTGCCAAGGGGGTCCGCAGGCCGAAGAGCCGGCTGGGTGGCAGCGTGGAGCCCCTGGCCGAGCTGGACCTGGTGCTCGCGCGTGGCAGGACCTTCGACGTGATCACCCAGGCCACGGTGCAGCACGCCTGGCTGGCACTGCGCGACCGCCTGGAGTCGACCGCGACGGCCTGGTATTTCTCCGAGCTGGTGGAGCGTTCCGCCGAGGAACGCGCCCCGGCCCCGCGCCTGTACGAGCTGCTCGCGCGCGGCTTCCAGTATCTGGACGCGGGACTTCCCCCGGGCCGGGTGGCCCGCTGGTTCGAGTTCGGGCTGACGGACGAGCTCGGGCTGCGGCCGGAGGTTGATCGGTGCGTGGAGTGCGATCGGCGGCTGGAAGCGGGCGAGGCGTTCCGCTGGGTACCCGCGCTGGGTGGACTGCTGTGCGCCGACCACCCGCTTCCCATGACCGAGCGGGCAAGCCTGTCGGCCGACGGGCTCCGGTTGCTCAAGGCGTACCGGCACCTGCCCTTGGAACAGATTGCCGGGCTTCGCCTGCCTGCGGCCGTGGAGGTGGAGGTGGAGCAGGCCATGCGGCTCTTTGTGCGGCACGTCCTCGAGCGCGAGGCCCGCTCTCTGGCCTTCCTCGACGAGGTGCGGGCGACAACGTGAGGCCCATCCGCGCCAAGAGCGATGAGGCGGGATCGTGCCGGGCCCGGTCCGGTGGGCCCGTTCGCCGGCATGCGAGAATAGGCGGCACTGGCGCAGCGATCTGTCCCGCGCCTGCCGACCCCCTGCACAGGAGCCACGCCCAGCCGTGACCGACATGCCCGACCCGACCAGCCCCACCGTGCCAGCGCCCGATCCCGGCCCAGCCGTCTCCGCCCTGGAGACGATTGTCTCGCTCTCGAAGCGGCGCGGGTTCATCTTCCCCAGCTCGGAGATCTACGGCGGCATCAACGCCGTCTGGGATTACGGACCGCTGGGCGTCGAGCTCAAGAACAATGTCAAGCGGGCATGGTGGCGCGCCATGGTCCAGGAGCGCGACGACATCGTGGGGCTGGACGCGGGGATCCTGATGGCGCCGCAGGTCTGGGTGACATCCGGCCACGTGGCCTCGTTCTCCGACCCGCTGGTGGAGTGCGAGACCTGCCACCGGCGTTTTCGCCTGGATGAGCTGCCCGGGGCCGAAGAGCTCACCCAGACCGAACTGCGCGACCCCGGCATCGTCGAGCGCCTGGGCCTGCGCTGCCCCGTCGACGGCGGCAAGCTGAGTGAGCCCCGCCGCTTCAACCTGATGTTCAAGACCCACATGGGGCCGGTAGAGGATGAGGCGGCGCTGGTCTACCTGCGCCCCGAGACGGCGCAGGGGATCTACGTGAACTTCCGGAATGTCCGGGAAACCAGTCGCAAGAAGCTGCCCTTCGGCATTGCCCAGATCGGGAAGGCGTTCCGGAACGAGATCAGCCCTGGCAACTTCGTCTTCCGGATGCGCGAGTTCGAGCAGATGGAGATGCAGTACTTCGTGCGGCCCGACACGGCGGGCGCGCAGTTCGAGGCGTGGATGCCTCGGCGGCTCGCCTGGTACGAGCGATACGGCGTCAACCCGGCTCGGCTCCGGTTCCGGCAGCACGCTCCCGACGAACTGGCGCACTACGCCAAGAAGGCGGTGGACGTCGAATATCGCTTCCCCTTCGGGTGGAAGGAGCTCGAGGGGATCCACAACCGTGGCGACTGGGACCTGGGCCGTCACCAGGCGGCCACCGGCGAGAACCTCGAGTATTTCGACCAGGCCACCGGCGAGCACTATGTCCCCTGGATCGTCGAGACATCGGCGGGCGCCGACCGGGCCGCCTTCACGTTCCTCATCGACGCGTACCGCGAGGAGGACGTGCGCGGCGAAGCGCGCGTGGTGCTCTCCCTCCACCCGGAGCTCGCGCCCTACAAGGTGGCCGTGCTGCCGCTCTTCAAGAAGCGGCCCGAGATCGTGGAGCTCTGCCACCGGATCCGCGACGATCTGAAGCGCGACCTGATGGCGGTCTACGACGACACGGCCTCCATCGGCAGGCTCTACCGCCGGCAGGACGAGATCGGGACGCCGTACTGCGTCACGGTGGACATGGACTCGCTCGAGGACCGGGCCGTCACGGTGCGTGACCGCGACAGCATGGTCCAGGAGCGAGTGCCGCTCGAGGGCGTCCGGCAGTACCTGCTGGACCGGCTGGCCGCCGCGCGTTCCTGACCGGAGGGCGCCCCGCCGCTAGGACGACGCGCCGGCTGCCGTTCCTGCCTCCACGGGTGCAGGCTCGGCGGCCCCGGCTTCGGCCGGCTGCGCCGCGTTGTGCGGGTGGGGATGGGCAGCCCTTGCCTCGGCCCGGGCTGCCTTGGCCCTGGCGTCAGCTTCGGCCTCTTCCTGGCCCGGCTCGGGCGGGGGCGGGTAGTGCCCCGCCAGGTAGGCATCGATGGCGTGGGCGGCCCGCTTGCCGTCGCCCATGGCCAGGATCACGGTGGCGGCGCCTCGCACGATGTCTCCTCCGGCGAAGACACCGGGCATGCTGGTCATCCCGAACTGGTCGGTGACGATATAGCCCCACTGGTTGACCTGCAGGTCGGGAGCGGTGCGGGTCAGCAGCGGATTGCTGCGGGTCCCGATCGCCACCACCACCTCTTCGCAGTCGATGGTGAACTCCGAGCCGGGGATGGGGACGGGGCGACGGCGCCCGGACGCGTCCGGCTCGCCCAGCTCCATCCGGATGCAGCGCAGGCCGGTTACCCAGCCCTTGTCGTCGCCGACCACCTCGACCGGCGCGACCAGGAAATCGAAACGGATCCCCTCCTGCTCGGCGTGGTGGACCTCCTCGCGGCGTGCCGGCATCTCCTCGCGACTGCGGCGATAGACGCAGACCGCCTCGTCGGCTCCCAGTCGCTTGGCGGTGCGGACGGAGTCCATCGCCACGTTGCCACCGCCGACCACCACCACCCGGCGCCCCTTGAGGATCGGCGTGTCAGAGTCCGGGTTCCAGGCACCCATCAGGTTGACCCGCGTGAGGTACTCGTTGGCGGAGTAGACGCCCTTGAGGTTCTCGCCAGGCACGTTCATGAAGACCGGCAACCCGGCGCCCACCGCGATGAAGACCGCATCGAACATCGCGCGGATCTCGGGGAGCGTGTAGGTCTTGCCGATGATCGTATCCGGCTCGATCTCAACGCCCTGGGCCACCAGCCGGTCCACTTCCGCCTGCACGATGTCCTTGGGGAGTCGGAATTCCGGGATTCCGTAGATCAGGACGCCGCCCGCCGCATGGAAGGCTTCGAAGATGGTCACGTGGTGTCCGCGCTTCACGAGCTCGCCGGCCGCGGTGAGCCCGGCCGGCCCCGAGCCGACGACTGCCACGCGCTTGGTGGTGGCCCGCGGGATCGGGCGCGAGAGCTGGTCCGGGTGCTGGCTGGCCCAGTCGGCCACGAACCGCTCCAGGTATCCGATGGCGACCGGTTTGCCGGTCTTGCCCCGCAGACAGACGCCCTCACACTGGGTTTCCTGGGGGCAGACCCGGCCGGTCACGCAGGGGAGGGCGTTATCGTCCAGGAGCGACTCGGCGGCTCCCTTCAGATCGTGCTGGGTCAGCCGCAGGATGAAGCGGGGGATGTTCACGTTGACCGGGCAGCCCTCGACGCAATAGGGCTTGGGGCACTGCAGACATCGCTCCGCCTCGATGAAGGCCAGCTGCTCGGTGAAACCCAGGTTGACCTCGCGGAAGTTGGTGCTGCGGAGGATCGCTTCCTGCTCAGGCATGACCTGGCGGTCGATCTTCATCCGCTCTTTCTTGCTGAGCACGGGAAGCTCGTCAGGGATCGGCTGGTCGGTCATCGGTGGGCTCCCAGCTTGCAGGCCTCGCGATGGGCCAGGGCTTCCTGCTCGAAGGTGCGGTAGGTGGTCAGGCGGTCTGCCAGCTGGCGGAAATCGACCAGGTGCCCGTCGAACTCGGGCCCGTCGACGCAGGCGTACTTGGTCTGGCCGCCCACGCTGACCCGGCACCCTCCGCACATCCCGGTTCCGTCGATCATGATCGAGTTCAGCGAGACGGTGGTGGGGACTTCGTAGGGCCGGGTCATCTCGGACACAGCCGCCATCATGGGCACCGGTCCCACCGCATAGACGGCGTCCACGCCGCCGGCGTCCAGCAGATCCTTGAGAGCCTCCGTCACGAACCCCGGCCGGCCGTAGCTGCCATCGTCCGTGCAGGTGATCACCTCGCCGTAGCGGCGGAGGTCATCCTCCATGATCACCCACTCGCGGGAGCGGCCGCCGATGATGCTGGTCACCGGAAGACCGCGCCGGTGGAGCTCCTGGGCGATGGGGAGGATCACCGCCGTGCCGACGCCTCCGCCAACGCAGACCGCGTGGCCGGATTCGATCAGCTCGGTGGGGCTGCCCAGCGGCCCGGCGACGTCCTGAATGACCCCTCCGACCTCGAGGTCATCCAGGTCGGCAGTGCTCTTCCCGACCGCCTGGATGACCAGGGTGATGGTGCCTGCCGCGGCGTCCGCGTCGGCGATCGTGAGCGGGATTCGTTCTGCCCCGGGGCCCAGGCGCACGATCACGAACTGACCTGGTCGGCGGATCTCGGCGATCCGTGGGGCGCTGACCCGGAACTGGGTGACGTTGGGCGAGAGCTGCCGCTTCTCGAGGATCTGGTGCATGGATGTTCCTGTGCTGCGGTTCCGCTAAACCTATAGTGAGGTACGAAGGGTTCTTCGGCGACCCACCAGAGTACACCTAGGCGTGGGCCAAAGGTCACGAGGCACCCGACGGCCCGAACGGGTATCGACCGCTGCCGCCATGCGGGCTGGCAGCAGTGCCGGCTGGTCCACGACCCGTCAGCCCCGCGCAGCCAGCTCGGCGAGCGGAAGGCGGGCCGTCTCGCCGGCGCCGCTCAGGGCCGGGATTCCGGGATCCTTGCCCTTGGGCCAGTAGAGTTCCTTCTTGACATGCGGCTCGGGCAGCCCGTGGCTCCGCAGCGCCGCCTCGGCCTTCAGAATCATCTCCGGGTTGCCGCAGATGTAGGCCACCGTCCGCTCGGGGGTCAGGCCCTGCTCCCGACAGAGGTCGTCCAGGATGGTCTCGACCCGCCCGGTCCGGCCCGTCCAGCCGGCGTTCGCCGGGTCCCCGGGGCGCGAGACGCTGGGCACGTAGGTGATGGGGAGGCCCTCCTGCTGCCACCGCTCGAACTGCTGTCGATAGCCGAGTTCGCGCGCGTAGGAGACGCCGTGCGCGACGACCGTCCGGCGCGGCGTCCCGTCGTACAGGTCGGTCCGGATCATCGAGACGAACGGGGCGATCCCGGTCCCCGTGGCGATGAACAGGTGGGTGCGGTCGTCGCCCGGTTCCAGCTGGAAACGGCCCTTGGGCCCGGTCATCCGCATCGGGTGGCCCAATGGCAGTCGCCACAGCAGGGAGGTGAAGCGAAGGATCGGCACCAGGCGGATGTAGAACTCGTACCCCTCCGCGCTGGTCCGGGGCGAGGAAGCGATGGAGTAGGGCCGCTGCACGAGCTTCCCGTCTGCGAAGACGCCGATCGTCATGTACTGGCCCGGCTCGAATGGAACCGGCGCACCCCGGAAGCGGACCAGGAAGTACGCCAGGTCGTCGGTCTCGTCTGCCCGGCGGACCAGCTCCGCATTGTATTGCGCGGATTCGTCATGAATGACGCGAGTGTCCTCGGTCGGGATCATCGCGGCGTCGCACCTCCCAGGGACCGGAGCACGTTGGCGGCCCTCTCGTGGCTATCGCAAAGTGTACGTCGCGGGGCGCGCGGGGCGTGTTCGGCGTCCAGTCCCCGCTCCGCTCAGGACTCGTGCGCGATCCCGGCGCCCGCCACAGGGCGCACCGCGAAGACCCGGGGCAACAGCCCGGTGCGGCCCGGATACTGGTCCAGCACCGCTGCCTCCAGGCGCGCTTCGGCGCCGGGATCCACCAGCGAGATGGTGCAGCCGCCGAACCCCGCGCCGGTCATCCGCGTGGCCAGCACGCCGGGTGTGGCCCGCGCGATGGCGACCATGGCCTCCAGCTCGGGGGAGCTGACCTCGTAGAGATCGCGCAGGGAATCATGGCTCTCGGCGAAGCAGCGGCCCACCGTGGGGAAATCGCCGGACTCCAGCGCCGCAACGGTCTCCAGGACGCGCTCGTTCTCGCGTACGACGTGTTCGCAGCGCCGGTACGTTTCCTCGTCGAGGAGGCGTCGAAGCGAGCCGAGCATCCCGGGCGAGACATCACGGAGCGCGTGGATGGACGGGTCCGTGCGGGCCAGCACGCGCACGGCTGACTCGCACTGGGCACGCCGCGCGTTGTACTGGGAGACGCTGAGGCGCCTGGGCGAGCCAGTGTCGCAGACCACCAGCCGGCAGCGATCCAGCGGGAGCGGCACGGCCCGCCAATCGAGGGAGCGGCAGTCGAGCAGGATCGCGCTCCCGTCCTGCCCGAGCGCCTCGGCCGCCTGGTCCATCAGGCCACAGTTGACGCCCACGTAGGCGTTCTCCGCCCGCTGGCAGATGCGCGCCAGGGCCATCCCGTCGAGCGCACCGCCGGGCGGCTCGGTCAGCGCCCAGGCCGACGCAAGCTCGATGGCCGCCGAGGACGAGAGACCGGCCGAGGTCGGGATGGTGCTGGCGAGCAAGCCGCGGAAGCCGCGCGTGGCAACGCCGGCCTGGCCGAGGGCCCAGGCGGTGCCTGCCACGTAGTCGATCCAGGCACCGGTTCGGGGGCCGATCTCGTTCAGGTCGAACCCGCGCCGTTCGCCCGTCTCGGCCAGCACCAGCTCCACCCGTTGGTCGTCGGTGGGGACCAGGGCAATCCGGAGTTCGAGGTCGATGGCCGCCGGCAGCACGAAGCCATCGTTGTAGTCGGTGTGCTCGCCGATCAGGTTGACGCGGCCCGGGGCGCGGACCACGCGCACGGCACCCGGGTTCCGGCGGGCGGCCGGCTCGATCTGCGCCAGTGCTTCGCGGAGCGTGGCGCTCATGCGCCCACCCGGGTGACCTGCCGCGGCGGGCGCTCGCGCATGCCGGGACCGGGCAGCCGGCGCAGCAGCCCGGCCTGCGGCTCCGGCGGCGTGCCGCTGGGAAACAGCCCGGTGCCCGTCTCCACCGAGGCTCGGATCCTGGTCAGGTCGCGGGATCGATGCGGGGGATGGAACTCCACGGCGAGGTGCCAGTCCTCCTCTCCCTCGGGTGCTTCGAGGATCGCCATCCGGCAGGGCAGGTCGTGTCCGCATGCACCGCGGTAGCGTACGACCACCTGGCGCAGGGCGGTGGCCGGGTCCTGCCGCTCGTCCGCGGTGAGGTCGGCCAGGCGCCGCAGGCCGTGCCGGCGGGCGCGGAACGCGTGCGGGGCGTCCGTGCGCGCCGTGACCGGGCGAGGAAGGCGATCGAACGCACGGATCTGCGACCAGCGCCGGGAGGCCGTTGTCGAGGACGGCGGCCTGACAGGGAAACGGGACCTCCGGGCGGCCCGGACATCGCGCGGTAGCGCGTGGCGGCGCGGTCTTGGAGCCGGTTCGGGAAGGCGCCCGCGCAGCTTGCCGCAGAGGTGCAGCGCACGCCCGTCCGGCGACCGGAGGTCGTGACGCGGCAGGAGGTCGCCGCCCGGCCAGCCTCCCCCGGCTACAGCAGCGCCGGTCGCTCCCACGGCCTGCCCTGCACGTGGTGGTCCAGGAACGCGAGCACGGTCTGGTACCAGAGCCGTGCGTTCTGCGGCTTCAGCACCCAGTGGTTCTCGTCCGGGAAGTACAGGAATTTCGACTCCACCCCATGCCGCTGGAGGTCCGTCCAGAGGCGCAGGGCCTCGCTGATCGGCACCCGGGCGTCAAGCTCGCCGTGGATCACCAGCATGGGCGTCCGGATGGACGCGATGGCGGCCGATGGGCTCTGTTCCAGGTACCGGCGGGGATCGCGATAGGGGTCCCCGAACTCCAGTTCCCAGGCGTTGCCGTCGTCGGTGGTGCCGTGAAACCCGCGCAGGTCCCACAGGCTGGCGTGCGTGACAATGCACCGGAAGCGGTCCGTGTGTCCCGCCACCCAGTTCGCCATGTAGCCGCCGAACGATCCGCCCATCAGCGCCGTCCGGCTCCGGTCGATGTCGGGCCGCCGCTCGGTCGCGTCGATGGCTGCCAGGAGGTCGGTGTACGGTCGCTCGTTCCAGCCGCCCCAGCCCCGATCGATGAGCGCCTGGCCGTACCCGGTGGAGAACGCCGGGTCTGGCAGCAGGACCGCGTACCCGCGTGCCACCAGGACCTGCGGGTTCCAGCGCCAGTGCCATCCGTCCGTCCACGAGCCGAGTGGCCCCCCGTGGACGAAGACCACCAGGGGTGCCGGGTGCGCCGCGGAGGCCTCCGGCGGGAGCACCAACCAGGCGCCGATGGGCAGCCCGTCATCCGCCTGCGCGACGAGCCGCTCGACCCGGCCCGGTGTCCCTGCGGTCTCCTCGTCGGCGGCGGGCGACGGAAGCGCCGCGGGGGCCTGGTCGGGTGCCCGCGCATCCAGCCGGACAGGTCGGGGCGGCACCCGAAACGTGGACCCGAGGGCGAAGAGCGTGGATCCGTCGGGCGACGGGCAGAGATCGGAGAGGGTCCCCGTGCGTGAGAGGCCGGTGACGACGCCGGTGGCGACCTCCACCCGGAAGACGGCCCCGGAGCCCTCGTACTCGGAGAGAAAGAAGACCGCCGACCCATCGGGGGTCCACGTCGGCGCGGCCGGCCAGAGGTCGGCGGCGGGCGCCAGGTCGCGCCCCTCGCCCGTCCCCAGGTTCAGCAGCCAGAGACGCCGGGCCGAGGCATGGGCGGGATCGCCGAGCGTTTCCCGGACCGCGGCCACCCACCGTCCGTCGGGCGAGCAGGCCGGGTCTTCGTAGCGGGCATCCGACGGCGTCAGGCGGCGGGAGGTCCCGGCAGCCACGTCGAAGGCCACCAGGTCGACCGCAGGGTGGGTGATGTCGGCCAGCGAGGCCACGGTGGCCACCACCGTCGTCCCGTCCGGCGTCAGATCGAAGCCGACGTGCTCGAGCGCGTCGAAGGAGGCACCCGCGTCCGGAAGGAGGTCGCGCGGCTCGGGCATCGGTTCCTCCTCGCCCTCGGGAAGGGCAAGGGCCAGCAGGTGCCGTTCCCGAGGTCCCAGGTAGTGATCCCAGTGGCGGATCGGGTAGCGCTCGAAGAGGACGGCCGAGACGCCAGCCTGCTTCCTGGCCGCGGCGCGCTCGGTGTCGGCCTGCGCGGTGCTGCTGCCCGGGAACCGGCTGGAAACCAGCGCGATCGTGCGCGCCCCCCTGGCTGGACGGAGCGCTTCGATTCCGCCCGCGGCGGTGAGCACTTCCCGCGCTTCGCCACCGGCGACGGGGAGGAGCCAGAGTGCGGCCGGCGAGCCGGAGCCCGCGTCGGCTCCTGCCTCGGCGCGGGGACGGGAGGACACGAACAGCAGGGAGCCATCCGGGAGAAACGCCGGCGTGCCCTCGCCCTGCGCAGAGCGGGTCAACTGGCGGGGTGGGCGGCGCCCGGCCGTATCCAGCTCCCAGAGCGCCGAACGCAGCGCGGTTCCGTCAGCCGTGGGCCGGGCCACGGTGACCACCAGGCGGCGGCCGTCCGGCGAGCAGCGGAGATCGGAGAGACGCGGAAGTCCGAGGAAGCGGTCGAGGTCGAATGGCAGGCTCATGCACCGCATGATGGCACGCGCGGCTCCTTGCCGGGGCCTTGCCGGGGCCTTGCCGGCCCGGCGGCGTCCGGGCGGTACAATGACCACGCTTTCGCGTCCCTGTCCGACCACGCGCGGAGCCACGTTCCGACGTCCCACGGATCGAACGCCTCATCGACCAGCGTCCTGTACAAGGAGCCAGCGATCCATGACCAGCACCGACACTGTCACCGAGCGCACCCACCACGCGGCCAAGCGCTACATCTACGCCTTCGGTGGCGGTGGTGCCGACGGCAACGGCGAGATGAAGGGCCTCCTCGGCGGGAAGGGCGCCGGCCTGGCCGAGATGACGCGCGCCGGCCTGCCGGTACCGCCCGGGTTCACCATCACGACCGAGGCCTGCAACGACTACTTTGCAGCCGGCGAACGTCTTCCCGACGGGCTCTGGGACGATGTGCAGGACGCCATGCGCGAGGTCGAGCGGGAGACCGGCAAGCGCTTCGGTGGACGAGAGAACCCGCTGCTGGTGAGCGTCCGGTCGGGCTCGAAGTTCTCCATGCCGGGCATGATGGACACGGTGCTCAACCTGGGACTCAACGAGGAGACCCTGCAGGGGTTGATCGCCTTGACCCACAACGAGCGGTTCGGGTGGGACGCCTATCGGCGCTTCATCCAGATGTTCGGCCGCATCGTGATGGATGTCCCGGGCGTGCGCTTCGACGAGGCGCTTGACGCGGCCAAGGCGCGGCAGGGCGCGAAGGCGGACACGGACCTCGACGCTGCCGCGCTGCGGGCGCTGGCGGCCGAGTACAAGGCGATCGTGAAGGAGGCCACCGGCCGGGACTTCCCCACCGTCCCGGATGAGCAGCTGGATCTTGCCATCAAGGCTGTCTTCGGGTCGTGGTTCGGCAAGCGTGCGGTGGACTACCGAAACTACAACAAGATCCCCCATGATCTGGGAACCGCCGTCAACGTGGTCACCATGGTCTTCGGGAACATGGGTGACGACTCGGGGACCGGCGTGGCCTTCACGCGCGACCCCAACACTGGTGAGAAGGTGCTCTACGGCGAGTACCTGACCAACGCGCAGGGCGAGGACGTGGTGGCCGGCATCCGGACCCCCCAGAAGATCGCCCACCTCGCCCAGGACCTGCCCCAGGCGTACCGCGAGTTCCAGGAGATCGCGGCGCGGCTCGAGCGCCACTACCGTGACGTGCAGGACATGGAGTTCACCATCGAGCGCGGGCGGCTCTTCATGCTCCAGACGCGGACCGCCAAGCGCACCGCGGCCGCGGCGGTGAAGATCGCGGTGGACATGGTGGCCGAGGGGATCATCACCGAGGCAGAAGCGGTCGAGCGCATCGAGCCGGCCCAGGTGGACCAGCTGCTGCGGGCCCAGTTCGACGTGCGGGCGCGGCAGGCGGCCAAGCGCATCGCAAAGGGCCTGAACGCGTCGCCTGGCGCCGCGGTTGGCCGGGCTGTCTTCGACGCCGACACGGCGGTCGAGTGGGCGGCCCGCGGTGAGCGAGTGGTGCTGGTGCGGATCGAGACCTCGCCGGACGATTTCCACGGGATGGCCGTGGCGGAGGGGATCCTGACCGCCCGGGGTGGCGCCACCTCGCATGCCGCGGTGGTGGCCCGGCAGATTGGCAAGCCCTGCGTGGCGGGGTGCGCCGAGCTGCTGGTGGACTACCGGGACAGGTCCGCCAGCGCGGAGGGGGCGACCTTCCGCGAGGGCGATCCGATCAGTGTGGACGGCTCCACGGGGGAGGTCTTCCTGGGGGCGCTGCCCACCGTGGCTGCCCGGTTCGAGGAGCAGCCGGAACTGCAGACGATCCTGGGTTGGGCCGACAAGCTCCGCCGCCTGCAGGTCTGGACCAACGCGGACAAGCCCGAGGAGGCCGCCCAGGCCCGCAGTTACGGCGCGCAGGGGATCGGCCTCTGCCGGACCGAGCACATGTTCCGGGAGGGCGAGCGCCTCGAGATCATTCGCGACGCGATCCTGGTCGCGTTCCAGGCCACCCGTGCCAAGGAGCGCCAGGACGCCGGCGAGACGCTCAGCGAGACCGACCGGGCCGCCGTCGAGCGCTTCGATGCGGCGATCGCCAAGCTCGAGAAGCTCCAGCAGGGCGATTTCGAAGGGATCCTCGCCGCCATGAGCGGGCTGCCGGTGGTGATCCGGCTCATCGACCCGCCCCTCCACGAGTTCCTCCCCAAGCACGATGACCTGATCGTGGAGGTCACGCAGCTCCGCGAGCGCCACACGCCGGAAGATGATCCGGCCTACGCCAAGGCCCGCACGATGCTGGCGGCCGTGGAGGCCCTGCGCGAGCAGAACCCGATGCTGGGCCTGCGGGGGATCCGCCTGGGCCTGATGATCCCGGACATCACCAAGATGCAGACCCGCGCGATCCTCAACGCGGCGATCGCGGTGCGACGCCGGGGCGGCGACCCGCACGTGGAGATCATGATCCCGCTGGTGGGCCACGTGAACGAGCTCGCGGCGAGCCAGACGCTCCTCGAGGCCGAGGCGAAGAAGGTCATGGAGGCCGCCGGGACCACGGTTGACTACAAGTTCGGCACCATGATCGAGGTCCCACGCGGCGCGCTGACCGCCGATGAGATCGCCAAATACGCCCAGTTCTTCAGCTTTGGCACCAACGACCTGACGCAGATGACGTTTGGCTACAGCCGTGACGATGCTGAGGGCGGCTTCCTGCTCGCCTACGTCGAGCGGAAGATCCTGCCGTTCAACCCGTTCCAGACACTCGACCGGGATGGCGTGGGGCAGCTCATGCGGATTGCCGTCGAGAAGGGCCGGGCCACCCGGCCGGACATCAAGCTCGGGATCTGCGGCGAGCACGGCGGCGATCCCGACTCCATCGCCTTCTGCCACGAGATCGGGCTCAACTACGTCTCCTGCTCCCCGTTCCGCGTGCCTGTGGCACGTCTGGCGGCGGCCCAGGCCGTGCTGGCCGGAGAACGCGACAAGTAGGAGCACCGCACCTCCACCGGCCGGTCGCCGCGCGGTGGCCGGCCCCGGGATCGTGCAGCTCGCGCACGTCCGGCGGGAGTGTCACGGCGCTGACCGGGCGGTAACGCCCGGTCAGCGCGCGTCCGAGGGGAGGCGCCCCGATGGCGGTTGAGCGACCGGCGGCGGGGATCCCCGCGATCTCCGCCGAGGAGACCATGCCGGCGGCCGGTCACGCCGAGGAGACCATGGCGGCGGCAGCTCAAGCGTCGGGGGACGCGCGGACAGCGCCTGCCTGGCAGATCCAGGCCGGGCGCCGCGAGGAGCGGCTCGGTGCCGCGGCCGCGGCCGCCACGGCGGTCCTTTTCGGCTCGTCGTACGTGGCCACCGCGGTGGCCCTCCGTTCCTTCACGCCACTGGCCACGGCGGGCTGGCGTGGCCTCCTGGCCAGCCTGGCCGTGGCGGCCGCGCTGGCGACCGGCGCGCTGGGTCCCCGACCGGCGAGGCCGACGCTGGGGCAAGTGGCTCGCCTCGCGGTGCTGGCGCTGGTCGGCGGGCCGGTCTTCATCGTGGCCATGAACGTGGCCGTCGATCATGCCGGCGCGACCATCACGTCCTTCGTGGCCGGGCTGTACGCGGTGCTGGCCGCTGCACTGGCGCCCCTGGTGTTGCGCGAGCGGCTTTCCCGTACGGCCGCGGCGGGCTTCGTCCTGGCCCTGGCGGGCACGGCTCTCCTGGCGCAGTTGCGGCTCTCCGGCTCCGCGGTCGAGGGGATCGGGACGGGGCTGCTGGCGGCGCTCTCGTACGCGCTCTTCCTGGTCCTTTCGCGACGCTGGTCGGTCCCCTGGGCCCTGCCCGGGTCGCTGATCACACTCGCGATGGCACTGGGAACCGGGGTCCCCATCGCGGCCTGGCTGGTGCTCTCCGACCCGGCCGCGCTGGTGCCGCCGGTGATCCGGCCCGACGCGGCAGCGGCGCTGGTCTGGCTCGGGGTGGCTCCCGGCGCGATCGCCCCGGTCCTGCTCGTGGCCGCTGTCCGTCGGCTCGACGCCCGCCGCTCGTCCGCCTACCTGTTGTTGAACCCGGTCTCGGCGGCGCTCCTCTCGCCCGTGGTGCTGGGCGAGTGGCTGCAGCCGGATCAACTGCTCGGCGGGCTCCTGGTGCTGGCGGGGATCGCGGCGGCCTCCGGGGCCGTGGGTTCACGTGCCGACGGGCGCTCCTCGCGATTCGGCCCACCGAACGACGCGCTCGGCGGAGGTGCCCTGCACGAGCAGCGTGAACAGCACCACCCCGAAGGTGATCTCCTGGAGTAGCTCGCGGTCCGGGAAATCAGCCGGGAGCGACAGCGCAAGGGCAACCGCGACCGCGCCCCGGAGCCCCGCCCAGAAGAGCACGTGCAGCCACCGCGTCGGCAGCTGTTCACGGCCCGTGACGTGACGTTCGAGCGCCGAGGCGCCGCCGAAGAGGAGATAGACGACCGCTCCGCGCCCCACCAGGATCGCGGCGACGCCCCAGGCAATCGGTCCGAGCCCGTCCCACAGCCTGCCGATCGGGATTGCGATACCGACCAGCAGGAAAACGAGGGCTGTGAGCAGGAATGCCAGGAACTCCCAGACCACATCGATGGCGTCCTGCACGCGGGGACTCAGGCCCACGCGGCGGCCGTAGGTTCCCAGCACTACTCCCGCCACGACCGTGGCGATGATCCCGGAGAGCCCCAGGCGATCGGCGACAAGGTAGGTGCCATAGGCCGCCAGGAGGGTGAGCGTCAGTTCGACCAGGTGGTCGTCCGTTGCGGCCGCCGCCCGTGAGATCGCCACGCCCAGGACGGCGCCCACCACCACGCTGCCGGCTGTCACTCCCACGAACTGCGCCGCCGCCTGAAGCGGATCCAGGCTGCCGCGGGTGGCCGCGATGGCGATGGTGAACGCGACGATCCCGGTTCCATCGTTGAGCAGACTCTCCGCCTCCACCAGGGTTGCGAGTCGGGCAGGAGCCTTGAGGCGCCGGATGCTGGAGGTGACGGCGACTGGGTCGGTGGCCGACACCATCGCTCCGACCACGAACGCGGGCCCCATGGCCAGCCCGGTGGCCAGGTGCAGGACCACCCCCACGAACGCGGCCACCACCAGTACGCCGGGGAGCGCGAGGACCAGGACCCCGGCCAGGGCCTGGACCAGCTCGCGCTCGTCCAAGGAGTAGGCGGCCTCGAAGACGAGCCCCGGGAGCAGTGCCAGCAGGACCAGGTCCGAGCTGACCCGCAGATGGATGGGTGGCGCCAGGAATGAGACCAGCGCGCCGAAAACGACCAGCGCGACGGTGTACGGGAGCCGCACGCGCTGGGTGACGATCGCAACCACGGCCATCGCGACCAGCAGCCCCACGAACAGCTCGTCGGTCTCCAGGATCGCGGAATCGGGCATCTCGACATCCTACTGGATGCCCAACGCGGAGATTGAGGCTTGCCCCCGAGCTCTGGTATCGAGCCGCTGATGTGCGCCCCGAGTGCCCGTTAGCCGAGGGCCGCGCGGCTCTGGCGCCGAGGTGCGCCCCCGAGTGCCCATCCCCCGAGGCGCGCAGCCGCGGCGCCGGGCCGCCGATGCCCGCTGGGCCGCGCCCCGGCGCCGAGATGCCGATGTGCGCTTGGCCGCGGCCCGCCCCCTGCGCCCGTTAGCCGAGGGCCGCGCGGCTTTGGCAGCCCGCGGCCGGGACGAACCAGGCGTGCGCCGTCGTTTCCCTGCGTTTCATTGGCAGAACGCATCGAGCATGTGGGGACGCTCGTTCGGGCATCCGGCCCGGCCGTGTCGCCCCCGCCACGCCAGCTCGCGCCGCACGCAACGGGCGCTGACGGCGCATTGCTTGCCTGCCGCGGCACGAGGCCCCGCCCATCGGTCGGGACGTGCCCGTTCGCTGCCTGGCAAAGCTGCCCGGTTGTGCCCGGCGTATCGAGCCCCGCCCGGCGTCCTGTCGCCGTCGCGTCATGGTCCCACTGGCCGCGATGGCGCCGGGCCGCCATCCGGTCCCACTGGCCGCGATGGCGCCAGGCCGCGATGGCGCCGGGCCGCGATCCGGTCTCACTGGCCGCGGTACTGCCGGGCCGCGATGCCGCCGGGCCGCCATCCGGTCCCACTGGCCGCGATGCCGCTATTGCACACCCGGTGAGCCGTACGTGGCGGGGGGAGCGCGACACGGCAGGCGTCAGCCGTGCTGACACCCGGCGGTTGTGTTCTCCGGAGCCCACGCCCGCACGAATCCGGCCGATGCGCATCGATCGCAGGCCGCAACCGGGATCTGGGCACCTGCTGCGCCGTGTCCTGTCCCCGTATGGCTCCCACGGTGGGCGATAGCGCAAAGCTGAGCCGCGGTACCGGTAACGCACTCACGGTGGGCGATAGCGACCATTCGCGGCGTCAATGCCGCTATCGCACGCGTGGTGCATAAAAGCGGCAGTACCGCATCCCGCTGGATCGGTGAAGCGGCAGTGCACGCAGGACGCACATTCCAGGGGCAGCGGTGCCCGGGGGCGTGGGTCGTGTGGTGCCCATGGGCCGGGCGATCCCCGTTGGCAGGGCGATCCAGTCGCGGACGCTCCACACTGCGCCAGGCCATGCCGGACGGCAGGCCGCGCCGGACGCCAGGCCGTGCCGGACGCCAGGCCGTGCTGGCGCCGAGCACGCGATCGCTGGGTTGGGCAGACTGGTTCGCGCGCGGCAACCCCCAGACGTGGCGCAAGCCGCGCCGACCGCGCCGCGGTCAAGTCCCAGTGCGCGGCTCAGCCGCGGACTTTCGTGGGTGTGGGGCGCTGCCTGCTGGCGCTGCCTGCTGGCGCTGCCTGCTGGCGCTGCCTACTGGCGCTGCTCCACACCGCGCCATCCGGATCGGTTCGCGCGACGGCCGGCGGCTGCCTACACTGCCAGTCCATGAGCAGCTATCGATACGGGATCCTGGGGGCAGGACGGCAGGGGACTGCCGCAGCCTACGACCTCGTCGTGCGTGGCGAGGCGGCCTCGGTGACGCTCGCCGACATCGACGAGTCCAGCGCGCGCCGCGCGGCTGAGCGGGTGAACCGGCTGACGGGCCGCGATTGTGCCCGGGCGGCACGCCTGGATGTCACGGATCGCGCCGCGCTGGCGGTATTCCTGCAGCCGCTCGACGCGTTCATCGCCGCGGTCTCCTACAAGCTCAACCTGCAGATCGCGGAGGCCGCCCTGGAGGCCGGCACCAGCATGTGCGACCTGGGCGGCCATACCGCCACCGCCCTGGCCCAGGTGGCTCTGGCAGAGCGGGCCCGTGCCCGGGGGATCGCGATCGTGCCCGACTGCGGCGAGGCCCCCGGGCTGGCCAACAACCTGATGGACTACGCGACCACGCTCCTCGACGAGACGGACGATCTGCTCCTGCTCGACGGCGGGCTGCCCCTGCACCCGGAGCCGCCGTGGAGATACCGCGTCACCTTCGCCATGGACGGCCTGACCAACGAGTACGCGGGGGGCGCTGACTGGGTCCGCGACGGTCGGGTCGTGCACGTCGAGACCTTCGACCCGGCCGAGTATGAGCTGGTGGACCTGGGAGACCCGGTGGGCGAGCTGGAGGCCTTCTCGGCTGGTGGCAGCTCCACGGTGCCCTGGACGCTGGGGCGTCGAGTCGCCTCAATCCGGAACAAGGTGCTTCGCTACCCGGGGCATGTGGCCCAGTTCAGGGCATTTCAGGACGCCGGGTTCTTCTCCGAGGAGCCGATCATGGTGGACGGTGTCCCGGTCATCCCCCGCCACGTCTACCACGCCTTGATCGAGCCCCAGATCCGCGCCCCGGAGCAGTTCGAGGACATCGTGATCGCCCATGTCATCGCCACTGGCCGCCGGGACGGCAGACCGGCGCGTGCCGTTGTGGACCTGCGCGCGCTGCGCGACGATTCGCTCGGTTTCACGGGCATGGAGCGCACCACCGGCTGGCACGCGGCGATCGTCGCCCACCTGATCGCTTCCGGTGCAATCGCCCCCGGGGCGTATCCGGTCGAAGAAGTCGTGCCGGCGGCCACCATCGTCGCCGCCCTCCGGGAGCGTGGACTGCCGGTGGTGGAGTCGGTGGAGCTGCTGGACGGGGCCGCCGAGCGCTGATCGTCACGCGGCAATCCCCGGCGCCGCGGCGCGCGCCCCGGCATCCGGGCGGTACGATTGGCGCTCGGAGGGACCCGTGTTCTACCGTTCCGATCCCTGGCTGCACGTGATCACCGGGTGCATGTCGTCGGGCAAGACCGACGAGCTGCTCCGCCTCCTCCGGCGTGCGGAGATCGCCCGGCGTCGCGTGCTGTTGGTGCGCCCCGATATCGACGTCCGGACGCCGGCAGAGTTTGCCGAGAGTCGGAGCCATGCCCGTTTCCCGTCCACCCTGGTGCCGCGCGACCAGCCGGGCCTCATCCTCACGCTGGCCCGGGAACGCGATGCGGACCTGGTGGGGATCGAGGAGTCGGAGTTCTTCGAGCCCGGGATCGTGGATGTGGTGCAGACCTTGCGGTCCACGGGCCGGCACGTGATCGCGACCGGGCTCAACCTGGACTTCGCCGGCCGGCCGTTCAACTCGATGCCGGTGCTGATGGCGCTCGCCGACGAGGTGACGACGCTGACCGCGATCTGCATGGTCTGCGGCGACACCGCAACCCGGACCCAGCGGCTCGTGAATGGGCAACCGGCTGCGAGCGACGACCCGCTGATCGTGGTGGGTGGGTTCGAGCGGACGGCCGTCGAGACCTACGAGGCCCGTTGCCTGCGGCACCACGAGGTGGGTGCGCCACGGAGTACGTGAGGGTGGACGCCGGCGGCGCTCCAGCGGGCGCGCGGTGGCGGCGGTCCAGACCGCGCACGAGACACCCGGCGGGGATCGGCGCCCGCGAGACGGAATGGAGGACGTGATGCAGGTAGGACTGCTGGTGCCGCAGGGATGGAAACACGAGTACGACGGCTGGGACGCGGCGCAGGCCTGGGCCAGGAGCATGGCGCTCGCCCGGAACGCCGAAGCGCTCGGCTTCGAGTCCGAATGGGTCTTCGACCATTTTCACACCACCCCGGACACCACCGACGAGATCACCTTCGAGTCGTTCACCACGCTCACCGCGATCGCCCTGCACACCGCGCGCGTGCGGCTTGGTCACATGGTGATCTGCGCCGGGTACCGCAACCCTGCCTTGGTTGCCAAGCTTGCCTCCACGCTCGACGTCGCCAGCGCCGGCCGCTTCGAGCTCGGGATCGGCGGCGGCTGGAAGGAGGACGAGTGGGTGGCCTACGGGTATGGCTTCCCCTCCACCGGCGAACGACTGGCTGGTCTGCGGGACGCGCTCGAGGTGATCACCCGGATGCTTGCTCCCGGACGGGCCACCTACGAGGGGCGCCATGCGAGCGTCAGAGGCGCGGTCAACGTCCCCAAGGGGATCCAGCACCCGCGGCCGCCCATCATCGTGGGCGGGAACGGCCGGGAGGTCACCTGGCGGCTGGCAGCCCGTTTCGCCGACGAGCTGAACCTGGTCTTCGTGTCGCCTGAGCAGGTCGTCGAGGCAATCCCGGTCATCCGTTCGCGGTGCGAGGAGATCGGCCGCGATCCGGCGACACTGCGACTGTCGGTCTATGCCCGGGACGAGGAGATGCGGCAGCCGGGGCAGGCACGCGTGGACCTGGTGGGCCGGTACGCGGAGGCCGGCCTCGCCCGGCTGGTCGCCTTCCCAACCCGCTGGGCGCCCACGGAAGAAGGCCAGGCGCGCTTTGCCGAGGACTGCCGGGCTGCCGGAGTGCAGCTTGCGTCAGCAGAACCCGGGGCGGCCGTGGCATAGGGCGCTCGCGTGGCGCACCGCGCCCCGGGCGGCGCAGTTCCGGTCGGGCGGCGGTCGGAGAGCACGTCCGGATGGCACTGTCGGGTCGCCGGCGCGGGCGCCGAAACTGCACCCACGGAGGTGCGCTGTATGCCGTCGGTCGAGGCAGCCTCGATAGCCGGACTGGACCTGGTGTCGCTTGGGGCGTGCCTGCGGGGGAGGCGCTCGCGGCGCGATCTGTGCCGGAAGCCGCTCAGCGAAGAAGAGCTGCGTGCGCTGTGCTGGGCGGGCCAGGGGATCACCGGTCCGGGCGGCTTGCGGACCGCGCCGTCGGCAGGGGGGATCCACCCGCTGGAGCTCTACGTGGTCACGCCCACCGGCGTGCTCCACTACGAGGCGGAGACGGACCGGTTCGCCCGGGTACTGCGGGGTGACCGTCGCCCCGAGCTGTGCACGGCGGCGGAGTCGCAGGACGCGGTCGGCCTGGCCGGGGCCACCGTGGTACTGGTCGCCGTGGAGGGGCGCATGGACCGGCGCTATGGTGCGCGGTCGCGCCGCTACGAGCTGGTGGAGGCCGGCCACGTGGGCCAGAACATCCTGCTCGCGGCCACGGCGTTCCACCTCTGCGCCTCTCCGGTCGGGGCACTGGACGACCTGGCGGTCCGCGACGTGCTGGAGCTCCCGCCGGACCACACGCCGCTTTACCTGATCACGCTGGGCCGCGAGACCGCCCCGGCTGCCACGGCTGGCGAACCGGCTGCGAGCTGAGGACAGCGGTCCAGCCGTCCGAGCGGCCCTGACCCGGTCGTCCTGACCGCCGGGCCCGGCCGGAACGCCGCGGCCAGGCTCGGCCGGGCGGCGGTCTGCGCCTTGCCGGTGCGGCCGCTAGGATGGGGCACCGTGCCGTCCGGGACCACCGACCAGTCCTATCGCGCCCTGTTCCGCGTGCCGTCGCTGGCGCGCATCGTGGCAGGGATGCAGATCGCGCGGATCGGCCAGTCCATGGTGAGCGTGGCGATCGTCCTGTTCACGCTCACGGCCTATCGCTCGGCCGAACTCGCGGGCTTGGTGACGTTCGTCGGGATCGTGCCGGGGATGCTGGTCAGCCCCGTGGCTGGCGCGCTGCTGGATCGCCACGGCCGGGCCCGCCTGGTGCTGGTGGACTACGCGGTCGCGGGTTTCTCGCTGGCCCTGATCGGCGCCCTTGCGCTGGCGGATGCGCTGCCCGTCTGGCTCCTGCTCGTGATCGCGGGGATCTCGTCCCTGACGGCGCCGCTGAGCAGCACCGGGCTCCGCAGTCTCTTCCCGCTGCTGGTCCCGGTCCCGCTCTGGGAGCGCATCAACGCGGTTGACTCCATGGGCTACGTGGTGGCCACCATCGTCGGACCGCCGCTGGCCGGGGTCATGGTGGGCCTCTGGGGCGGCCCGGCCGCGCTGCTGGCGATCGCGCTGGCCTACGGGGCTGCCGCTCTGGTCCTGGTTGGGATCCCCGACCCTCGCACGGACGTGGCGTCCACCGGACGGCTGCTGCTCGATGCCTGGCAGGGTCTGGTCTACACGTGGCGGAACCCCACGCTGCGCGCCCTGGGGTTCTCGATTTCGGCGATCAACCTGAGCGGCGGCGTCACCACGATTGTGATCCCGTTGCTGGTCCTTGACCGGCTCCACCAGGGACCGGCGACGGTGGGGGCCGTTTTCGCGGTCATGGGCGTGGGCGGCGCGGTTGCTGCGCTGGTCTTCGGGCGGATGAACAGCGCAGGACGCGAGCGCCGCATGCTGGCCGTGCCGATGTTCGCCAGTGCCGCGGTGCTGCTTCTGCTGCTTCCCGGCCAGCTTCCGCTGGTCATCGTGGCGATGACCCTGGTGGGACTCCTGAACGGGCCGATGGACATCGGGCTGTTCACGCTCCGGCAGCGTCGGACGGACCCGGCATGGATGGGCCGCGCCTTTGCTGTCTCCATGAACTTCAACTTCGCCGGGTTCCCGGTGGGGTCCGCGATCGCGGGGTGGCTGGCGTCGCGGTCGATCGAGGTTGCGGTCTGGTTCGGGGTTGCGGCATGTCTGGCCGCCGGCCTGATCGCGGCCAGGAGCATCCCGCGCACGGACACCAGTCCGGAGGCGGCGCGCGGCGGGGTAGCCGACGCGCGGCCGGCGGGCGGTATCTGAGCCGGTCGGGCGCGCCGGCGGACGAACTTCGACATCGGCTTCCCATTGCCGGTCGCGGCGGCGCCATTCGCAGGTGGCGCTTTTCGCAGTTTCTGGCAGATTTGGTAAGGTTCCGTTCATGCCAGGCGAGAGGACCCGTGCCACCGGCCGCGGCGGGCAGCAGCCGGGAGGGGGAACGGAGCGAGGCGAGTCCGGCGCGCGGGGACGTCCCGCTGACTGGATGGCGCTGGGCGACGCGAGCACGCTGCTTGGGGTGAGCGCCGCCACGCTTCGGCGATGGTCCGACGCGGGCCAGGTCCCGGTGTTCACCACGCCGGGAGGGCATCGCCGCTATTCGCGCCGTGCCCTGGCCGCCCTGCTGCCGACCGGCCACCGTGACCGGCACCTGCCGGCGCGGCTGGGCGCCTCGGTCGAGCGCATCGCGCGCGTGTACCGCGGCACGGACCAGGGCGTGGCTCGCCGCCGGCGGCCGGCCACCATGGATGTCGGGTGGGTGAACCACCTGGCGGACGGCGACCGGGAGGCATTCCGGCACGAGGGGCGGGTGCTGGTGGAGGTGCTGCTGCAGTACCTGGAGGCGGCTCCAGGGGACGAGGTGCACCTGGAGCGGGCGGTGGCGGCCGCCTCGGCACACGGCCGGCACATGGCCCAGCTGGGCAGGACGACGGTCGAGGCCGTGGAGGCGTTCCTCCGCTTCCGGGAGCCGTTCCTGGAGGAGTTGCGGCGGCTGGCCGCCTCCCGGGGGCTGGGCGTGCGGGACGCGACGGCGCTCCTGGCCCGCGTGGATCGCGCTCTGGACCGCCTGCTGATCGCGACCGTGGAAGGGCATGCTGGCGCGGACACGCTGGCGGGATCGGCGCTCGACACGGAGCCCGAGGGCTCGCGGGTTGTGGAGCCCGCGGCGGCACTCGGCCCCGGGCCCGCCGGAGCGGGCGCCCGGATGCGCGCATGACCGATCTCGCGGTGCCGCTCTGGGTGCTTGCCGCGCATCCGGTGGCGCACGGCGCCGAGGAGCGCGCCGAGTTCGCGCAGCTCGTGCGCGAGCGGGTGGATCGGGCGCGCGCCGCCGCCCTGCTGGTGACGTGTCACCGCGTCGAGCTCTACGGCACCGGCGACGACGCCGAGCTGGAGGAGCTGGAGGCGGCCGCCGGTGAGCGCGGGCTGGCGAGGCTGGGCACGTATCGAGATCGCGCCGCGCTGCGGCATCTCCTGCGCCTGGCCGCCGGCCTCGAGAGCGCGGTCACCGGCGAGGACGAGGTGCTCCACCAGGTCCGGGAGCTCCTCGAGCGGGTGCGGGGCGCGATCCCGCCGGAGCCCGGACTCGTTCGCGCCCTCGAGGTCGCTGTGGGCGTCGGCCGGCGGGCACGGGCGGAGCGGCCAAGGCCGGTGGACCGCAGCCTTGCCGATCGGGCGTTCGACTGGATCGTGACGCATGGGCGGGAGATGCGCGGCTCGCGGGTCGTGGTCGCGGGGGCTGGCGCCATGGGCCGGGCGCTGGCGGCCGGCGCCGTGCGGCGGGGAGCGCTGGTGACGGTGGTCAGCCGCAACCCCGAGCGCGCGCGTGACGTTGCCCTTGCGGTCGGCGGGGCATGGGAGGGACTCGAGGAGAGCGTGGACGCCGTGCGGGAGGCAGACGCGCTGCTGGTCGCGCTGAGCGGGCCGTGGTCGTCGTTGTCGGATGCCTGGCCGCGAACCGGCGGCGTCACGCCGGGGTGGCCGGCCGCGCTCCCCTTGGTGGTGGATCTCTCGTCGCCGGCCGCGGTGCCCGAGTCGGTGCGAGCCAGCCTGGACGGGCGGTTCATCGGCATCGACCAGCTCTTCGTCCGCCCGGACGCGGCCGGCGAGGCCGACGCGCTGCGGCGCGCCTACCGCGAACACGCCGAGCGGCTGGTGGACGCCGCCTGCGATGCGTATGCCAGCTGGGCGGCCGCGCGCACGTCGGTGGAGACGCTCCGGGCTTTGCGGCTGGCGGCGGAGGACCAGCGGACCCGCGATCTCGAGCGGCTCTTTCGCCGGCTGCCGGCGCTCGACGAGCGGGAGCGCCGGGCCATCTCGACGTTCTCGGAACAGCTGGTCGCGCGGCTGCTGCATCGGCCGCTGGCCAGGCTGCACGACGATGTGGACGGCACCGCTGCCAGGGCAGCGCGCATGCTCTTCGACCTGTGACCGGGGGTGGGGCCCTTCGGCTGGGGACGCGCGGCTCCAGCCTGGCGCGGGGCCAGTCGGAGCTCGTGGCCGGGGCGCTGCGCAAGGCCGGGCACCCGGTGAAGCTGGTCGTGGTGGCGACTGCAGGCGATCTGCGTCCTCCCGACACGGCCTGGGGGGAGGGCGCGTTCGTGGGGGCGCTCGAGGCCGCCTTGCTGGCGCGTGAGGTGGACCTCGCGGTGCACAGCGCGAAGGACGTGCCGCTGGAGGCCAGCCTGGAGGGGCGACTGACGATCGCGGCCTACACGTCGCGCCAGGATCCCCGGGACGCCCTGGTGACACGCGACGGGCGCGGTGTTCGCCCGTCGGTGCCGGCCGGCGGACCCGATCATCTCGCCGATGTTCCCGATGCTCCCGATGCTCCCGATGGCCCAGCCGTGCCCCCGGTGGGCGTGTCGGCCGGCGGGCTCCAGGCGCTGCCCGGTGGGGCACGCGTCGGTACCGACAGCCCGCGGCGGGCGGCGTTCCTCCGCGCGGCCCGGCCGGACCTGCAGATCGTGCCGCTGCACGGCAACGTGGACACCCGCCTGCGGCGCCTGGACGCCGGCGAGGTGGATGCGCTGGTCCTGGCCGTGGCGGGGCTGGTGCGCCTTGGCCACGCGGACCGCGCCGGCTCCCCGCTGGATCCGTGGCTGCTGCCACCGGCGCCCGGCCAGGGCGCGCTTGCCGTGCAGTGCCGCGCCGAGGACGAGGCACTCATCGCGACGCTGACCGCGCTCGACCACGCCCCCACGCGCCGCTGCGTGGAGGCGGAGCGCGAGGTGCTGGGTGGCACCGGCGGCGGCTGCCGGGCGCCGCTGGGCGCGCTCGCAACCGAGCATGCAGGCCGGGTGGAGCTGCTCGCGGCCGTCGTGCTCCCCGGGACCGGCCCGCTGGTCGTGCGCGGTTCGGCTCCCGCGGACCGGTCCACAGACCTCGCGCGCGCGCTGGCCGGAGCCCTGCGCGGGGCCGGGTTCCGGGGAGAGCTCGCGTGACCCGGGGTTCGGCGCGCCCCGACCGGTGGGCCACGGGCAGGGTGGGGCCGGGACCGGCGATACTGGTCACCCGGCCCACCGGCGAGCAGGACCCACTGGTGGCGTTGCTGGCCAGGGGCGGGCTGCGAGCGCATGGGGTGCCCACGGTGGTGACCGAGGAGGTGGCGCCTGGCGGCGCGCTGGACGCGGCGGCCGGGGAGCTTGCCTCGTACGACTGGGTGGTCCTCACCAGCGTGCAGGCGGTGGCCGCGCTGGCCGCGGCGGCCCGGCGGGCGGCAGCAGGACGGTCCGGGACCGCGCCCGGGGCGGGCGCCGGCACGGCGGGCGGGGCCGACAGCGCGCGAGGAGCGATCGGCACGGGCGGGCCGCGGCCGGCGTACGCGGCAGTGGGTCCGGCCACGGCACGCGCCCTGGTCGCGCAGGGTGCAATCGTGGCGCTGCAGGCGCCGGACGCCACCGGCGCAGGCCTGGCGCGAGCCCTCCGGGCGGCCGGCGAGCTGGCCGGCCGCCGGGTGCTGCTCCCGCGCGCCAGCGCCGCTACCCCTGAGCTGCCGCGTGCCCTGCGGGCATCCGGTGCCGAGGTCCACGAGGTGATCGCCTACCGGACGGTGGAGGCGCCGGCGACGTCGCGCGGCCTGCTTGCTGCCGCGCTGGCGGATCCGGACCTGGCGGCGGTGGTCGTGGCCTCCGGCTCTGCCGTGCGCGGCCTGCTCCGGCTCGCGGCGGCGCCCGACCTGCCGGCAGAGAGCGTCGAGACGGTCCGCGGGCTGCCGTTCGTCTCCATTGGGCCCGCGACCTCGCGCGAGGTCCAGCGTCTTGGCCTGTGGCTGGCTGCCGAGGCCGCGACTCCCACGGTGGAGGCGCTGGCTGCCGCCACCCTGGCGCTGGTCGAGGGCGGAGGAGACCTGGCCAGGGGCGAATCCCCCGGCTCACACGGCACGGAGGTGCACGCATGATCGGAATCGTTCGAGGCGTTCCAGCCGGTGTCGACCCGGTCCGGCCCAACCCGGACTCCATGCCGGCCGGTCGTCCCGCGACGGTCACCTTCGAGCGAACGCGGCGGCTGCGCGCCACGCCGGCACGACGCGCACTGGTCCGGGAGACACGGCTCTCGCCTGGACAGCTGGTCCTGCCGATCTTCGTGGTGCCCGGACATGGACACCGCGAACCGATCGGTGCCATGCCGGGACAGGAGCGGCTGAGCCCCGACTTGGTGGTGGAACACGCGGCGCGGCTTGCCGGGCTGGGGGTGGGCGGCGTGATGCTGTTCGGGATCCCGGGCGAGAAGGACCCCCGTGGCGACGCGGCCGCCGACCCGGAGGGGCCCGTGCCGGCGGCCCTGCGCGCGCTTCGGGAGGCGGACCTGCCGCTGGTGCTGATGACCGATGTCTGCCTCTGCGAGTACACCACCCACGGCCACTGCGGGATCGTCGTCGGCAACCGGATCGACAACGACGAGACACTGCCGCAGTTGGCGGAGGCGGCGGTGGCGTATGCGGCCGCCGGGGCGGATGTCGTGGCGCCCAGCGGGATGATGGACGGACAGGTCGCGGCCATCCGGGCGGGACTCGACGCCGCGGGCGCGACCGAGACGGCGATCCTGGCCTATGCGTCGAAGCACGCGTCCGCGCTGTACGGCCCATTCCGGGAGGCCGCTGACTCCACACCCGCGTTCGGTGATCGCCGGAGCTACCAGATGGACCCGGCCAACGGGCGCGAGGCGCTCCGGGAGATGTCCCTGGACGCGGCGGAGGGCGCGGACATGCTGATGGTCAAGCCGGCAATCACGTCGCTGGACGTGCTGGCGCGAGCCCGCGGGCGGTTCGACCTGCCACTTGCCGCCTACCAGGTGAGTGGCGAGCTCGCGATGCTGGAGGCGGCCGCCGAGCGGGGCTGGATCGACCGGCGGCGGGCGGCATTGGAGCTTCTCACCGCCATTGCCCGGGCCGGCGCCGACGTGATCCTGACCTACCTGGCTGCCGACGCCGCGGCGTGGCTGGCCGAGGACGGCGAGCGGTGAGCGCGTCCCGGGTCACGGCGCCGCGGGGCGCGCGGCGCGCCAGCTCGGCCGCCTACCGGGGCCGTGCAGGTGCCCTTTTCCCCGGCGGTGTCAACAGCCCGGTGCGGGCCTACCGGGCCGTGGGCGGGGAGCCCCCCATCGTCGCTGCGGGCGGGGGCGCGACCGTCCGCGACGTGGATGGCCGGACCTACCTGGACTACGTGGGCGCGTTCGGGCCGCTGATCCTCGGACATGCGCACCCGGCTGTGGTGGAGGCGGCCCGGCGCGAGCTGGAGGCCGGCGGTCCGTTCGGTGCCACGTCACCGGTCGAAGTGGAGCTGGGCGAGGCGATCCGCGATGCGATGCCGTCCATGGAGCGGCTCCGTTTCGTCAGCTCGGGGACCGAGGCGGTCATGAGCGCGTTGCGGGTGGCCCGCGCGGCGACCGGGCGGGACCTGGTGGTGAAGTTCGAGGGCGGGTATCACGGCCATTCGGACGGGCTCCTGGCACAGGCCGGCTCCGGGCTCGCGACGCTGTCGCTCCCGGCCAGCGCAGGCGTGCCGGCTGCGGCGGCTGCGCAGACGTTGCTGGCTCGTTATAACGACGTGGCGAGCGTGGAGCGGCTTCTGGCACGCCACCCGGGCCAGATCGCGGCCGTGATCGTCGAGCCGGTGGCCGCCAACATGGGCGTGGTGCCACCCGCGGCTGGGTTTCTCCAGGCGCTCCGGGCGCTCACGGCGCAGGACGGCGCGCTGCTGGTCTTCGACGAGGTCATTACCGGTTTCCGGGTCGCGCGCGGTGGCGCGCAGGAGCGCTACGGCGTCACCCCGGACCTCACGGTCCTGGGCAAGATCATCGGGGGCGGGATGCCGGTGGGGGCGTACGGTGGGCGCGCGGATCTCCTCGACCTGGTGGCGCCGGCAGGCCCGGTCTACCAGGCGGGGACGCTCTCCGGCCACCCGGTGGCGATGGCAGCGGGGCTTGCCACGCTCCGCCTGCTGGACCCGGACCTCTACGGGCAACTGGAGCACCTGGGCGCGTCACTGGAGGCCGGGCTCCTGGAGGCGGGCGCCGAGGCGGGCCGAGCGGTCTCGGTGGGCCGGGTCGGGTCGATGCTGACGGTCTTCTTCCGTGCGGCCGCACCGCGCAACTTCGACCAGGTCCGGGAGGCGGACGGCCACGCGTTCGCGCGCTTCCACCGGGCCATGCGCCAGGCCGGGGTTCTGCTGCCGCCGGCGCCCGAGGAAGCCTGGTTCCTGTCGGCCGCACACAGCGACGCGGACGTGGCTCGCACGGTGGAGGCGGCGCGGGCCGCGTTCCAGGCGTGAACGACCGGCTCTTGCGCGCCTACCGTCGTGCACCGGTGGACGCCACCCCGGTCTGGTTCATGCGCCAGGCAGGCCGGGCGCTTCCCGAGTATCGCGCGGTGCGGGAACGGGCCACCCTGGACGAGATCATCCGGGACGCAGCGCTCTGCGCGGAGGTCACCCTGCAGCCCGTGCGGCGACTCGGCGTGGACGGGGCGATCATCTTCGCCGATATCACCACGCCGCTCCCGGGAATGGGGGTGGAGGTTCGCTTCGTCGAGGGGGTCGGCCCGGTCATCGATCGCCCGATCCGGGCGGCGGCCGACGTCCGGGCGCTCCGCCCGTTCGACCCGAGCCAGGCGGTGGGGCCGCTGCTCGAGGCGATCCGTCTGGTCCGCCGGGCGAGCCCGGTCCCGGTTCTCGGCTTTGCGGGCGCCCCGTTCACCCTCGCGAGCTACCTCGTGGAGGGCCGCTCTTCCCGCGATGCGGGCCGGCTAGTGGCTCTGCTGCGGGCCGATCCCGGGACGTTCCAGCTTCTGCTGGAGCGCCTCACCGAGGCCACGCTCGCGTACCTGCGGGCGCAGGTGGAGGCCGGTGCCCAGGCCGTGCAGCTCTTCGACAGCTGGGTGGGGGTCCTGGGGCCGTTCGACTACCAGCGGCACGTGCTGCCCCACCTGCGGCGGCTCCTGGCCGGGCTCGCCGACCTCGACGTGCCCACCGTCCTCTTCGGGACGGGCACGGCGGGCCTGCTCGGGTTACAGGCGGGGCTCGGCGCGAGCGCGATCGGCCTGGATTGGCGGGTGGACCTTGGCGAGGCCTGGGCCCGATTGCCCGGGCTGGCGGTACAGGGGAACCTCGATCCGACGCTCCTGCTGGGGCCGTTCGAGGGCACCGCTGCGGCGGCTTGCTGGATCCTGGAGCGTGCCGGGGGCCGGCCGGGACACGTGTTCAACCTCGGGCACGGCGTGCTCCCGTCGACCGATCCGGACGATCTGCGTCGCCTGGTGGACCTGGTGCACGAGCGATCGGCGCGGTCAGCGGATTGAGGGACGCCGCGCGGCCAGAGGGCGGCCCGGCCAGCGGCTCGGTGGGTCGGGAGCCCGGCCGTCAGCCGGCCGTCTGGGCCGTGACCTCGTTCGGCAGCGGGAACCAGCGCAGCGCCTCGAACTCCGAACCCTGCTCGATCCAGCGGGCCGGCCGCGAGGGGACCGGCGGATCGGCCAGGATGGCGCGCGCCGCTTCCAGGTAGTCGGTCAGCCGGGACTCCGGCTCGCGATGGCGGTGCGCGCGGTAGGTGAAGCGGCCGTCCTCGTAGCGGATGTCGTGGAGGCTCACGGGCGGCTCGGCCAGGCCGTCCACGTGGCGCCAGAGCCCGCTGGCGGGCTCGAAGTCGTAGAGCGGCAGGAGCCGCCACCCCTCGCTTGCCACCAGGTCCACCGCATCGAGGATGTACTGGAAGACCGTCTCGCTGAGGAAGTAGTTGAAGTTCACCCGCGCCCAGCCGGGCTTGATCCCCTCGCCGCTGCGGGCCACCTCGCGCTCGAACTCCCGGGAGCGCTCGAGGTCGATCCCCAGCAGCCGGTGCCCGTAGGGCCCGGCACAGGAGCACCCGCCGCGTGCCTGGATCCCGAAGAGGTCATTGAGGAGCGCCACCACGAAGTTGTGGTGCAGGTGCCGGTCCTCGTGGCGGACCACGAAGGAGACGATGGAGAGTCGTTCGGCGTCGCGGCTCCCCAGGATCTGGATTGCGGGGTTGCGCTCCCAGCGCGCGATCGCGCGCTGGATGAACGAGGTCTCCCGCTCCCGGATCACCTCCGTCCCCACGGCTTCCTTGACCCCGAAGACCAGGCCGGCCCGGATTGACTCCACGATGGCCGGAGTCCCGCCCTCCTCGCGCCGCTCGATGTCGGGCAGGTAGCGCTGCTCTTCCTGGTTGACGAACTCCACGGTGCCGCCGCCGGGGATGACTGGAACGCGGTTGCGAAAGAGTTCCCGGCGCGCGACCAGGATTCCGGGCGTCCCGGGTCCGCCGATGAACTTGTGGGCGGAGATGAAGATGGCGTCCTTGTAGGCGAGCTGCCCGTCCGGGCCGTCGTCACCCCCCATCCGAATCTCGACGTACGGCGCGGCGGCCGCATAGTCCCAGAACGAGAGGGCCCCGTAGCGGTGCAGCAGGATCGCGATCGCGCGCGCATCGGAGACGATCCCGGTCACGTTGGAGGCGGCCGAGAAACTGCCGATCACCAGGGGGCGGCCCGCATGGGCCTGCAGCGCGCGCTCCAACTCGGCCAGGTCGACCTGTCCGTTGTGATCCTCGGGGACCGTCACCAGCTCCACGATCGACTCCCGCCAGGGTAGGTCGTTGGAGTGGTGTTCGTAGGGGCCGATCAGGACCACCGGCCGCTCCTCGGGGGGAATCCGGTCGCGCAGGTGATATCGATCGTCCAGGTCGGCCGGCAGCCGCAGGTTGAGCACGTCGACCAGATGGTTGATCGCGCCGGTGGACCCCGAGCCGCAGAAGACCACCGCGTGCTCGTCGCTGCCGCCCACCGCGTCGCGGATCAGCCGTCGCGCTTCCTCCCGGAACCGGGTGGTCTGCAGCCCGGTCCCCGACGACTCGGAGTGGGTGTTGGCATACAGCGGGAGGACCGCGTCGCGGATGTAGTCCTCGATGAACGACAGCGACCGTCCCGACGCGGTGTAGTCGGCGTAGACCACGCGGCGCAGCCCGAAGGGCCCGGCGACGGCCTCGTCATCCCCGATCACGGATGCGCGAATCAACTCGATCATCGACTGCGATGGCTCCATGTGGGTCATGGTAACCCTCTGCCGGCCGTCAGCTCGGCGCTGAGATCCCGGGCGAGGTCCCGCATGGAAGGCGAAACGCGATCCGCCTCGCGCAGCGCGTCGGCCGGATAGGTGGTGGCGGGAGCCCAGACTCGCATGCCGGCCGCGTGCCCGGCGGCGATCCCGGGCGGCGTGTCCTCCACCACCAGGGAGCGCCCGGGCGCCGCGCCCAGCACCTGCGCGGCGTGGAGAAAGAGGTCCGGGGCGGGCTTCGGATGCGCCACCTGCTCCGCACTGAAGATTCGGCCCGCGAACCGATCGAGCAGCTGGGTTGCCCGGAGGGAGGTCTCGATCCGGGCCCGCGAGCCGTTGGACGCGACGCAGTACGGGACCCCCAGCGCCTCGAGGCGATCCAGCAGTGCCGGGACGCCGGGGCTGGCCCGCAGCTCGCGCGCAAATGCCGCCGCCAGGCGCTCTGCGTAGATCGTCTCGAAGGTGGCGGGGAGCGGCCTGCCGGTGCGTCCCTCGACGACGGCCCGGACCAGCGCCACGGTGCCGCCCGTGAAGTCTCGATGGCAGGCCTCGGCCGTGGTGGGGACGCCGAACGCGCCCAGCACCGCGGCCAGGGTCCGGCTGGAAACCCCCTCGCTGTCCACCAGGACCCCGTCGTTGTCGAACAGGACCAGCTCGGGCCGCCGTCGATCGCGAGGCAGGTGCTGGGCCATGGCCGAATGGTGCCACCGCAGGGCCAGGTTCGGCTCGGGCGAAAGGTCGAGCCCGGGCGAGGTCCCCGCGCGGTACGCTGGACCGGTGAGCGAGAGGACGAGCTCGGGGATCCTTCTGTTCCGGCGGCGCGCGGGGGCGCTCGAGGTGCTGCTGGCGCACCCCGGGGGGCCGTTCCATGCCCGCAGGGATCTCGGGAACTGGTCGATCCCGAAGGGCGAGCCGTCCGAGGGGGAGGTGCCCGAGGCCGCCGCGCGACGCGAGTTCGAGGAGGAGACCGGCGCGCCCGCTCCGAGTGCCCCGTTGATCCCGCTCGGCTCGACGCGGCAGAAGGGCGGCAAGGTCGTGAGCGCCTGGGCGGCCGAGGGAGACCTTGCCACGGCCGCGGCGCACAGCAACACGTTCGACCTCGAATGGCCGCCCGGCTCCGGTCAGACGCAGGCTTTCCCGGAGGTGGACCGAGTGGAATGGTTCGCCCTCGACGACGCTCGCGTCCGGCTCAAGGCGGCCCAGGTGGTCTTCATCGATCGGCTGGAGACCGCGCTGCGGGGTTCCTGAGCGTGCTCAGGGGCTGGCCGTCGCGCTGGACGACGCGACGGCCAGCGGCCCGGTTGCCGCGGGTCGACCGCTCGCGGCAGCGGACGCCGCAGGCACGGCCAGCGGTGCTGCCTGGCTCGTTCCGGACGGCATGGGTGACGGGCTGGGCGCCGGGGCCGTCGCACGGGCGACCGCCGAGGCGAGCAGGTGCGCGTACGCTGTGGCGCCGAGCGGGCGCAGATGGATCCCGTCGTCCCAGAAGTACTCGGGATGCGTCTCGCTGGCATCGTGCCAGTCGACGATGCTGACGTTGGGATACCGGCGCGCCGCGTCGGCCAGCACCGCGTTGTCATGCCCCTCCCAGCTCCGCGGCTCCTTCAGGTTCACCAGGAGCAGCGATGTCCGCGGGCCCAGCGCCTGCACGAGCTGGTCCATCTGCTGCGGGGTGATCCACCCGTTGTCCCCCAGGGCCACCACCACCGTGGCCGGCAGGAGGCCCTGGGCGCGTCGTGCCGTGATCAGCTGGATCCCCGCCTGGAAGGGGCGCCCGACTGCAGCATCCACCTCGATCCCGTGGATCGCCTGGCGCAGCTGGGAGACCGCGCCCAGCATGACCGAGTCGCCGACGGCCAGGACAGTCGGCAGCTTCGGGCGGGCCGTGGGGGCCGGGGTCCTGGCAGGCGCTGCGGGGCTTGCCCCTGGGCCCGTGGGGCTCGGGACGCTGCTGGCGCCCGGCCCCGGAAGTTGGGACGTGGTCCCCTCGGGGCTCGGCGAGGCCGCGCCGGCACTCTGTGCCGGGCCGACAGCCGCCGTCGCGGGCGGGCTGGCTACGGGCGAGCCGGGGAAACCGGGCGACGCGCCCGCGACGCTCGGTCCGCCAACGTCCACGGCTGCCTGGGCCAGGTAGGGCGGCACCGGGGGCGGCGTCGCACCCGCGACGCGGGCGCCGACCAGCAGGCCCACCACCAGGAGCGCTCCGCCCGTGGCGATCGGTAACCGGAACGTGGACAGGCGCGCCGTGCGGGGCGCCGCGCGCCAGGCGGCCCAGGCGCGCCCCAGAGCCCCGTGCCGGATGGGGGTCTCGACGAAGCGGTACGAGACCTCGGCCGCTCCGAAGGTGAGTACCAGGCGCAGCGCGAGATCCGGCAGCGCCGCCAGCGGCAGGTCCAGTCCCGGCCGGGTGAGCGTGAAGATCGGCCAGTGCCAGAGGTAGATCCCGTACGAGCGCTCGCCGATCCAGCGCAGCGGCTGCCGATCGAGCAGCTGGGTGCCAAGACGGCTGCCCGGGTGCACCGCGGCCACGATCACGGCCAGGACGGCGAGGTCCAGCACCACGAAGCCGCCCCGGTACAGGAACGGCTCGCCCTCGTCGAACTGCAGCAGGCAGGCGCCGATCGCGACCAGGGCTGCCGCCCCCAGCACTTCCCAGCGCCCCAGGCCGGACCGGTGCCATCCCCGGGCCCGGAACGGCTGCCGCGTCCAGAACGCGCGCGGGTTGCCGGTCCGGTCGCCGGTGGTGCGAGCGCGGGCGGGAGGCCAGGCCGGGTCCACGGGCCACGGCGCCAGTCCGCCCAGCAGCGAATTTCCCGCCGGCCCTGCCTCGGCCCGCTGCGTCGCCCGTGGCGTCCACGCCAGGGCGAGCGCCGCCCCGAGCAGCAGCCCCGTGGCATGGGTGTCGGTGCCGTAGTAGACGCGCGAGGGATCGGCGCCGGGAAGGTAGAGGTACGCCATCCAGATCGCGGATCCGATGGCGCCTGCCACGCTCAGGACCAGCATTCCCCGCCGGCGCAGGAGCACGAGCCCGGCGGTCAGCACCAGGGGCCAGACCAGGTAGAACTGCTCCTCCACCGCCAGCGACCACAGGTGCAGCAAGGGCGAGGGACGCCCCATGAGCTCGAAATACGACTGCTGCCGGAAGACCAGGTACCAGTTGGTGACGTACACGAGGGCGGCCAGCGTGTCGCCGCGCACCTGCGCGAGCTCGTCCGGCGCCAGGAGGACGCAGAGCGTGAGCGTCGTCGCAAGCAGCAGGAAGAGGGCCGGGAGCAGGCGCCTGGCCCGGCGCAGCCAGAAGCCTCGCAGGTCAATGTGACCCAGGCGCTCGCGCTCGGCCAGGAGGAGCGTGGTGATCAGGAAGCCGCTGATCACGAAGAAGACGTCAACGCCCAGGAAGCCCCCGGGGACCCAGCCCAGATCGGCGTGGTAGGCAATCACGGCCAGTACCGCGATGGCGCGCAGCCCGTCCAGACCCGGCAGTCGGGCGTCACGCGAGGGCGCGCGTGGGGCAGCCGGGAGCCCGCCTCCGGCACGTTCCACCGGCACCACCGCGGGGGGCCGGGCAGCAGCCGCGCTGGGCGTCGACGGCGATTCGCTCACGCCCACCCCCGCCATTTCCCGTCGCGCCTCCACTGCTCCCGGCCCGCCCCGCAAGCGCCCCGATGCCCTATATGATGCCTCGGTTGGGCCTCCGGGCGCCTTGCAGCCGGTCTTGCTGCTCGCTCTCCCGGGATCGCCGGTTGACGCGTCTCCGCTCGTGCCTGCGGCTGCGCCAACCGCTCCGCCGATGGTCGCCCGACCGTCTACCATCGTCCCTGGAGCGCGCGCGTTCAGCCGTGCTCGGCCCTGTCGGGTGCCTTGCGGCGGGAGGTCGCGTGCGCGAACTGTATCCAGCCATCGAGCCGTTTCGGACCGGCCGACTTCGCGTTTCGGCCCTGCACGAGGTTTACTGGGAGGAGAGCGGCAACCCGGAGGGCACCCCGGTCGTGTTCGTGCACGGCGGCCCCGGGGGAGGCACCGGCCCGGACGATCGCCGCTTTTTCGATCCAGCCGCCTACCGGATCGTGCTGTTCGACCAGCGCGGTTCCGGCCGGAGCACGCCCCGCGCCAGCCTGGAGGAGAACACCACCTGGGACCTCGTGGCGGATATGGAACGGCTCCGCGCCGCGCTCCGGATCGAGCGGTGGGTGGTGTTCGGCGGCTCCTGGGGCAGCACCCTCGCGCTCGCCTACGCGGAGACCCATCCCCGCGCGGTCCGGGCACTCGTCCTGCGGGGGATCTTCCTGCTGCGGCCCCACGAGATCCACTGGTTCTACCAGGAGGGCGCGAGTTACCTGTTTCCGGACGCCTGGGACGACTTTCTTGCCCCGATCCCGCCCGGGGAACGCGGAGACCTGGTGCATGCCTATCACCGGCGGCTCACCGGTGACGACCCCGTGGCCCGTGCGGAGGCGGCGCGCGCCTGGAGCCGCTGGGAGGCGAGCACCAGCAAGCTGCGCCCGGATCCCCAGCTGATCGAGCGCTTCACGGGAGAGGAAACGGCCGACGCCTTCGCCCGGATCGAGTGCCACTACTTCGTGAACGACGGCTTCTTCCGCGCCCCCGGCGAGCTGCTCGATGGCGTTGATCGGATCCGGGCCATTCCGGCGGTGATCGTGCAGGGCCGCTACGACGTGGTCTGCCCGATCACGACGGCCTGGGACCTCCACCGACGCTGGCCCGAGGCCGACTTCCAGGTGGTTCCCGAAGCCGGGCACTCGGCCATGGAGGTGCCGACCATCGATCGCCTGGTGAGCGCCACTGACCGCTTCCGCGACGCTCCCTGAGCGGAGCGCTGCGCCGAGCCACGCCCTGGCCTGCGGCGCGCCTGCCGCGCGGGCCTCAGGGCCGGCTCCAGAACGCCGTGGCCGCGTAGAGGGGCGAGGCCAGTGGCTGCCCATTGACCGCCGTGACCAGGTACCACGACTGGTAGGTGCCCAGCTGGAAGCAGGCGGAGGTGTACGTGCTCCCGGTCACCGCCGCTCCGGCCGTGGCGACTGCGCCCGTGTCGAGGGTGATCGCGACGGGGGCGGTGGTGTCGGGGCCCGTGCGCAGCCGGATCGAAGGGCACATGGCCGTGATGGTGAACGGGTATCCGCCGGTCGACGCTCCGGCCGATGGCGACGGCGACGGCGACGGCGACGGCGGCGGGGTTGGAGCGGCGGACGGGGTTGGGCCGATGGGCGCCGATGGGGTGGGCGGGACGCCCGGTGCGACCGGAGGCGGCAGCGAGCCGGGGAACGAGACCGCGACGCTGTACCGGTTCCCCCGCCCGCCCGCGTCGACGCCCGAGATCGTGACCGTGCCGGGGCCCACCAGGTCGGGACCGCTGAAGGTGGCCATGTAGTGGCCCGTGCCCGCGACCGTGACCAGGCCTGCCAGGCGCTGCCCGGCAACGCTCAGCGTGATCGACGGCGCGCCCCGCATCGGTTCGGATGCCCAGGCGTTCACCACCAGGGTGGCGCCCGCCGGTCCGCTGGTGACGGCGGTTCGCACCATGTACGCGGCCACCGTGAGCGGGCGCACCAGGAAGGCTCGGCCGGCCGTTCCGGAAGCCACCACCTGGATGGTGTAGTCGCCCTGCGGCACCATGGAACCCGCCGCGTCCCGCCCGTCCCAGATCCACGCGTACCGGCCCGCCGGCGTTCGGCGCGCATACCAGGCCGTCTTCACCACGGCCCCCGAAGAGTCCAGGATGCGGAGCGTGGTGCTGGCGGCGCTCGTGACTCGGTAGGAGATCGTGGTGGTGCGCGCGTGGCCGTGGGCGTCCTGCGGATGGAAGCGATTGGGGCTCGCGGCGAGAAAGCCCAGCACCCGGTTGACGATCACGCTCGCGCTCTGGGTGACGGTGTTGCCGTGCGTGTCCTGCACCGACAGCGCCACCGTGTAGGTGCCGTCGGCCACCGGGGTCCCGTTCGCTCCTGTCCCATTCCAGGCCACGCTTCCCGACGAGGCCGTCACCGGCGTACTCCAGACAGTCTTCGTTCCCGACCGGACGGCCAGTGTTCCCGTCATCGGCTCGGAGACCCACCAGGAGAGGCTGGCCGTGTCAGCCACGCCGTCTCCGTTGGGCGAGAAGGCGTTGGGCGGGTTGCCCGGCGGGGCCCCGGTCGTCACAGTGAGGGCGCCCGTGGGAGGCAGCGGCGCCGCCGTGCCGAAGACCTGGTGCAGCAGGGCGGTGAGTTCGGGCCGCGTGCCGTCGTAGCCGAGCGCCCAGATGCCGGCGCCGCGCAGGTTGTCGGCCAGCACCAGCTGGTACCGGGCGGCGAGCGACTGGGCGTCGTCGTAGTAGAGCTCCCGCCAGACGCTGGGGCACGTGTCGCAGTTCTGCTTCTGGTAGGCCGTCCAGGCCGAGGATTCGGTCGGGTCCCACTGGCGCCCGTTGGCCTCCGCGAGTCCCGCCGCCACGTCGTACGGCGCCGACACCGAGTAGCCGTTCTGGGCGTTCTGCGGGAGCGTGAGCGCGTTGGGCGTGTTGGAGGCCGTGGACCAGGCACGGCCGTAGTAGGGCAGGCCCAGGAGCAGGTGCCCCGGGGTGGTCAGGGCCAGGTAGCGGCCGAGCGCCCGGGTCAGGTCGGTGTAGTAGGTCTGCGAGACCAGCGGGTCGATTGAGCCTGCGCTGGCAGCGCCGGCCCCCCGGTAGTCGTAGCCCATGACGAAGAGCGCATCGGCCGCGCCGGGAGCGGTGAGGGACGGGACGTCGTAGTTGCCGAGGTCGGAGGTCACGTCCACCACCAGCTCGAGCCCCGGTCGGGCAACGTCCAGGGCGGCTCGCAGCGCCCGCACGAACGCGACGAAGTTCGCCGACTGACCCGCCGGTACCGGCTCGAAGTCCAGGTTCACGCCGTCCACCCCGCGCGATAGCACCTGGCCCACGGTCTGGCCAATCAACGTGGCCTGCGCGGCCGGACTGCTCAGCAACGAGACCGTGGCCGCGGTTCCGCTGGTATCCCAGGCGAAGCGCTCCACGGTGAGGGCCACACGCGTGCCCTGGGCGTGCGCGGCGTCAACGATCGAGGTGAGGTTTCCGCTCTGCCAGCCCGTCCAGCCGGCCTCCGGCGTGCCGTCGGAGCCGGCCTGCTGCAGGGTCCCGCTGGCGGTGGCCGTGAGGCCGAAGTACGCGATCGTCGAGAGGACCGAGTAGTCCAGGGTCATGGTGGGATCGCCGAGCTCCCAGTAGGGGAGGAATCCGTAGATCTCGCGCCCGGGGCCGCCGGTGGAAGGCGCGGGGCTGCCGCCTGCCCCGGGGGTGCCGGCCATCCCGGGGCTGCCGCCCTGCCCGGACGAGGGAGTGGGAGCCCCGAGGAGCGTCGGCGAGGGTGAGGTCGCCTCCTGCGCGGGCCGGCGCGCACCCCCTGACGCGGTGGCCGGCGCAGGCACGGGTGACGCCCCCGCGCGGCGCCCATCGATGACGAAGCGCTCCGAGGTGCGTGCCCGAAGCGCGACCGTGACCGGTCGCGGGGCCGCCAGCGACAGGTGGTCGCGCGCATGCTCCACGGACTCCAGGTATGCCTCGCTCGGCGTGCCCAGTCCCGTGGCCGTTGCGACCGCTGGACCCGCGACCGGGCCGCTCCCGTGGAGGAGCGCCAGGGGTCCGGGCGCCGGGACCACCAGTGCCGCGGCAAGAAGGAGCGAGCCCAGGGGGGCGGCGCGTCGCATCGGCTCAGCCTCGTTGATCAGCGCTGTCTGCCGGGACGTCCGGCCGGCGTTCGCCAGGGTGCCCATGAGCGCCCGCCACGCTTCCGGCCTCGGATCGGTCCGGCGCCGGCCCAGCCCATCCTCTGCCGTTCCAGGCGGCACGGCAGAGGATAGCCTCGGCGGGCCGTCTCAGTGAGGCTCCGGCAGCGCGATCCGGATGCGTGCATCCACCACCACGGCGCCACGTTCCTGCACCAGGAGCGGGTTGCAGTCGATCTCTGCCAGCTCAGGGTGGGCCTCCACCATCGCGCTCACTCGCAGCAGGATCTGCTCCAGGGCGGCCACGTTGGCTCGGGGCGCGCCCCGATGGCCGTCCAGCATCGGGAAAGCGGCCAGAGAGCGGACCATCTCGGCGGCATCGCGGTCGGTCAGGGGCGTGATCCGGACCGCCACGTCCCGCAGCAGCTCCGCGGCGGTCCCTCCGGCGGCACACGCGACTACTGGCCCGAAGAGCTGATCGTGGACCATGCCCACCGGCATCTCCACGCCGTCGGGCACCAGCCGCTGCACGAAAAAGCGCTCCACCGGGTGCCCGTCGGCCCCCAGCGCAGCTGCCATCTCGCGCGCCGCCCGCTCCACGGCCGGGCCATCCTCCAGTGAGGGGACAACCGCACGAGCCTCCTGCCGGTGGACCACGCCCGGGGCAATCGCCTTGAGCGTGACCGGCCCGCCCATCTCGCTGGCGGCCCGGGCCGCGGCTTCCGGAGTCTCCGCCAGGCGCCAGGCCACGGTCGGGATCCCGTAGCACTCAAGGAGGCAGGCCACCTCGTCTGAGCGGAGCCAGCGTGCGCGCGCTTCGGGCGCGCACGGAGCCAGCCACGAACCCGCGAGCGTGGCCCCCGGGGCGGCCCCCTGCTGGTCGAGCTCGGCCAGGGCGGCGGCCACGGCCGCGGCTGCCTGGTCCTCGCGCAGGTCGTTGAAGACGGGCACGTTCCCGGGGGGCGCAGCTCGCCATTCGGCGTGACGCGCCGCGTGGGCCAGGGCGCGCGCGGCATCCTCCGGGAAGCTGTAGGCCGGGACGCGGATCGGCGCGCTGCGCAGTGTGGAAGGTCCGCCCTCGGCGGCGAGGAAGACGCTGAGCACCGGGATCCGGCGAGGAAGCTCCATCACCGCGTCCCGGATCGCGGCGGCGACATCCTCGCTCCGCGCCTCCAGGGGCGGCACGAAGAGGACGATCAACGCGTCGATCTCCTCGCAGGCGGCGAGCACCCCGATGGCGCGTCGGAACGCGTCCGGCGACGCAGCGATCATGTCCACGGGGTTGGTGAGCGCAGCCTCCGGCGGGAGAAACTCGGACAGCTGCGTTCGTACGGACTCGGGCAGCGGGGGCACGCTGAGGCCATCGCCCTCGCAGGCGTCGGCGGCCAGGATCCCGGGGCCGCCCCCGTTGGAGAGGATCGCCACGCGCCGCCCGGTCGGCAGCGGCTGGTTGGCGAGGAGGGCGGCCACGTCGAAGAACTCCCCCAGGGTGTCCGTGCGGACCACACCCGCCTGGTGGAAGAGCGCGTCGACGGTGACGTCAGAGGCGCCCAGGAGGGCCCCGGTGTGCGAGGAGGTCCCCCTCGCGCCGGCGGCGGAGCGGCCGCTCTTGACCACGATGATCGGCTTGCTGCGCCCCACCCGGCGCGCAATCCGCGCGAACTTCCGGGGATTTCCCACCGACTCCAGGTACAGCGCCACCAGCACGGTGGCCGGATCATCTTCCCAGTACTGGAGGAAGTCGTTGCCCGAGAGATCCGCCTTGTTCCCGACCGAGATGAAGCTGGACAGCCCCAGGCCGAGCCGGTTGGCGTGCTCGATGATGGCGAGCCCCAGGGCGCCGCTCTGGGAGAAAAAGCCGATGTTGCCCGGCTTGGGGGCGGTGGGTGCGAAGGTCGCGTTCAGGCGGACCTCCGGCTCCAGGTCGATGACGCCCATGCAGTTCGGGCCCACCAGCCGCATCCCTGCCCGGCGACACACGGCCAGCAACTCGCGCTGCCGACGTGCGCCCACCTCGCCGATCTCGGCGAACCCGGGCGAGAGCACCACCAGCGACTTCACGCCTTTTTCGGCGCACTGCCGGGCGGTCTCCACCGCGGCCACGGCGGGCACCGCGATGACCGCCAGGTCCACCGGGCCGGGAACGTCCAGTACCGAGCGGTAGGCGGCCACCGACTGGACCACGTCGGCGTTGGGATTGACCGGGTAGACGGGCCCGGCGAAGTTGCCTTCCAGCAGGTTGTGGAAGAGCTCTCCGCCCACGGTGCCCCTGCGGCGCGAGGCGCCGATCACGGCCACCGAGGCCGGGTGCAGGAGGGCGCGCACGGCGGCCGCCGCGGCGATCTGCTCGCGGTGTTCGAAACGTTCGCGCGCCGCCCCGGTCAGCTCGGTGGGAAACTCCACCACGATGGCGCCGGGCTCGACCCGCAGCCGGGTGGGGAAGCCGCTCTCGCGGAAGACCTCCAGCATGCGGGCGTTCTCGGGCAGTACTTCGGCCACGAACGTGGTGATCCCGTCCGCATGCGCCCGCTCGGCGAGGTCTTCGAGGAGCAGGGTTGCCGTTCCGCGGCCCCGGTAGTCGTCCGCGACGACGAACGCGACCTCGGCCGTCTCGGGGTTCAGGCGGGAGTAACTGGCGTGGGCGACGATCCGGCCGTCCATCCCTGCCTGGGCCACCAGCGAACAGTCGTCCGGATGGTCCGGGACAGCCCAGCGATGTGCCAGGCCCCGGAAGTCGGTGACCACGCCGCCAAACCGGAGCCGGCGTGACTCGAATGCCAGCCCCGCCAGGAACGCGGTCAAGCCGGCTTCGTCATCGGCTCGCGCGGGCCGAAGGCGCACCGACGAGCCGTCGCGCAGCACGGCGTCTCGGGCTCGTTTCCGGGGTGGGACGGTGCTCATAGCTCCTGCTCCCTGCCGTCTGGGCCGAGCGTGCCGCCATGGGCCCGCAGGCCGGGCGTCCGGCGGCGGGCCGGGCGCCTGCGCGCAGGATAGGGCACGCGAGGATGAACTCGGTATAGTGAACTACACCGGTTCTGGCCGCACGCGTCCGCGCGGCAGCTTCAGTCGGCGGGTGGTGCGCCGGAGGTGCCGGCAGCTGCCCGGGAAGGCCGGGCGCACAGGGAGCGCAGCCAGGTACCGTGCAGCCCGCGTCCCCCGTATCCGACCAGCCCCTGGTGGTGTACGGTCCCTCCTCGCACCTCTACGACTTCGGGCCCCAGCATCCGCTTTCGCCCCGACGCTTCGCGGTGGGCATCGACCTGTTGCAGCGGCTGGGCGCCGAGCGGTTCCTGGCCCCCGGCGTGGCCAGCGACGCGGCACTCCAGCGCATCCATGATCCCGAGTACGTGGCCGCGGTCCGCATGCTCTCCGAGTTTCCCGGCGCCACTCCCATGCTGGGCTTCGCGCCGCTGGGCGACGACCCACCGTTTCGGGGGATGCACGAAGCCGCGGCGACCGTTGCCGGCGGCACCCTGGCCGCGATGGACCGCATCCTGGCCGGCGAAGCGATCCATGCCTTCCATCCGGGAGGCGGATTGCATCATGCCATGCGCAACCGGGCCAGCGGGTTCTGCATCTACAACGACGTCGCGCTGGCGGTGGCGCGGGCCCGGGACGCGGGACACCGGGTCCTCTACGTGGACCTGGACGTCCACCACGGGGATGGCGTGGAGGCCGCGTTCTGGGACGATCCGCGGGTGCTCACGGTGTCGTTTCACGAGACCGGCCGGCAGCTCTTCCCCGGCACCGGCTTCGTGGACGACTGCGGGGGAGGGGGCGCCCGCGGGAGCGCCGTCAACGTGCCCCTGGAGCCGGGGACGTCGGACGCCTCGTGGCTTGCAGCCGTGGAGCTGGTGGTGCCCGCACTTGCCGCCGCGTTTCGTCCGACCCTGTTGGTCAGCCAGCACGGCAGCGACACGCACCTGCTGGATCCGATCGCCCATCTCGCCCTGACCACGCGCGCCATGTCCGCCGCCGCGCAGCTGCTGGACCGGCTTGCCCATCACTACGCGCAGGGACGCTGGCTCGCGACCGGGGGCGGCGGCTACGACGTGTACCGGGTGGTCCCTCGCGCCTGGGCGCTGGTCTGGCTGGCCCAGGCGCACCGCGAAGTGCCAGCCGAGACGCCCCGCGAATGGCGCACTCGATGGGCCGCAGACGCCGCGCGCTACCGGCAGGCGCCGCCGCCGGCCACGTTCCTGGACCCGGCCGACCTCGCGACAGCCGAGGGCCGAGACGTCAGGGACCGAGATCGGGAGGCCGCCGGCGCTGCGCTGGCGTGCGCATTGCGGGCGCTCGGGGAACAACACACCGCAGCCTGATCGGCGGCTGCCTCAGGCCCCATTGGCGGCGGCGTCAGGCGCCCGGCACCGCCTCGAGCACGAAGAGGTGCGCCTGGAAGTCCCCGCGCGCGGCCACCTCCCAGCGGTCCGCGCCGATGAGCAGCCCCGCCCGCATCAGCTCGTCGCCGCCCCGGATCCCGGCGTTCGCCCGCGCCACGCGATCGTCGGTCGCCGGCCAGGCGGTCACCCGGTAGGCAGAAGATCCGTGAAGCCCGCGCAGGCGAAGGCGTGCCGGCTCCGGGTTGGGCGTGGCCAGGACGGTGTAGTGGCCCACGATCGCGGTCCGCTGGTCCTGCGAGAGCACCATCCAGGCGGTCTCGTTCCCGTCCCCCTCGAAGGGGCTGCGCAACCGGACGAATCGCCCCCGCTGGAAGAGCTCGCGGTGGCGCAGGTAGAAGGAGACCTGGCCGGCCACCTCGCGCCGCTCCTCGGCCGAGAGGCGTGTCGGGTCCAGCTCGTAGCCGAAGACCCCGAAGAACGCGACGGCGGCCCGGGTCGCGAGCGGGGTCACGCGGCCGGTCTGGTGGTTGGGTACGGCCGACACGTGGGCGGCCATGGCGCTCAGGGGGTAGGTCAGGGAGGTGCCCCACTGGATCCGCAGGCGCTCGATCGCGTCGGTGTCGTCGCTGGTCCAGGCCTGGGGCGCATACGCGAGCAGACCCGGGTCGAAGCGCCCGCCGCCTCCGGCGCAGGACTCGAAGAGGATTTCCGGAAAGGCTGCCGTGAGGCGCTCATGCAGCTCGTAGACGCCCAGCATGTAGCGGTGAAAGAACTCCCCCTGTCGATCCGGCGACAGCGCCAGGCTGTACGGCTCGGTGATGGTCCGGTTCATGTCCCACTTGACGTAGGCGATGGGTGCGCTGCGGAACACTGTCGAGAACGTCCCGAACAGGTGGTCCACGATCTCCGGCCGCGACAGGTCCAGCACGTACTGTTGGCGCCCCTCGGTCCGCTCGCGCCCCGGCACGCCGATCGCCCAGTCCGGGTGCGCGGCGAAGAGCTCGCTCTGCCGGCTCACCATCTCGGGCTCGATCCAGAGACCGAAGCGCATCCCGAGCGCCTCGATCCGGCGCGCCAGCCCGTCGATCCCGTTGGGAAGCTTGCGCCGGTTCACGAACCAGTCGCCGAGTGAGCTCGTGTCCGCGTCCCGCTGGCCAAACCAGCCGTCATCCAGTACGAAGAGCTCGATGCCCATGTCGTGCGCGGCCGAGGCGATCGCCAGGAGGCGCTCTTCGTCGAAGTCGAAGTAGGTCCCCTCCCAGCTGTTGATCAGCACCGGTCGCGCTCGATCACGCCATGGGCCACGGGCCAGGCGCTCGCGGTAGAGGCGGTGAAAGGTGTCGCTCAGGTCGCCGAGACCCGCGTCCGAGAAGGCCAGGATCGCCTCCGGGGTGACGAACTCGCCTCCTGGCTCGAGGGTCCAGCAGAAGTCCTGCGGGTCGATCCCCAGGCGAACGCGGGTGGTTCGGAAGGCGTCCACTTCCGCCTCGGCCAGGAAGTTCCCCGAGTAGACCAGGCTCAACCCGATCGCTTCGCCCGACTCCTCTGTCGTACAGGGCCGGCGGAGCACCAGCAGCGGGTTCTGTTCATGGCTCGAGGCACCCCTGCGGCTGCCAATCGACTGGCTGCCGGGCGCCAGCCGGCGGGTCTGCACGTGGCGCTCCCGGGCCCAGGCGCCGCTCAGGTGCAGCAGATCCCAGTCCGCGTCCGGCAGGTCCAGCGAGGCGCTCATCGCCGTCCGGACTCGGACCGCGCGAGTTCCCGTGTTGACGATCCGGGCGCTCCTCGCAATGACCGGGAGGTCGGTGAACAGCGTGTACAGGAGGAGCACCTCGACGCCCGCGGTTGCGTCCCGCAGCCGGATCTCGACCGTATCCGCCTCGCTCTCCCGCTCGGCGTAGGTGGACGGCAGCCCGGCCAGCCCTGGCTTGCCCGGCTGGACCCGGTGGTCGACGTAGGACAGGTCGAGCACCGTTGAGCCGTCGGGCTGTTCGATGACGATGGCGGGGACGCGGTAGTCCCCCCGGCCCGGAGTCGGGCATTCCAGCGCGACCGGTTCACCGAGGCGGTTCGAGAAGCCGTGGAACGACGGGCCACCGAGATGTCGATAGGAGCGGCCGGGCGCCAGGCCCGCCCCGGCATACAGCTGCCCCAGCGCCCCGTTTTCCAGGATCCCGATGATGTAGCTGATCCGGCTGTTGTGCAGGTGCAGCTCGCGGGTCTGGGCATTCCAGTGAATCGGCATGTCTCTCCCTCAAGGCTGTGCTCGCAGCGAGGCTACGGAAGGCTCGCCACCCCCACCTGGATCAGGCCGTTCACGGTAGCGTAATGCGAATAGAACGTC